>CAYVPB010000017.1:0-44226 GCA_964453565.1 uncultured Halomonas sp. | reverse complement strand
GATATCAGTGTGCGCAAGATGGCCGAAAAGGAATTGCGCAGGGCCAAGCGCGAGGCGGAGCGGGCCAGCCTGGCCAAGACCGAATTCCTGTCGCGCATGAGCCACGAACTGCGAACGCCGTTGAATGCCATTCTCGGTTTTTCCCAGGTCTTGAAGGCCGACCCGCTGTTTTCGGAGCACAGTGAACAGTACGACAGCCTGTCGGAAATCTCGGATGCCGGGCAGCATCTGCTGGAGCTGGTCGATGAAGTGCTGGATTTCAGCCGAATCGAGCAGGGGCAGCTTGATGTGCGAATCGAAGCGGTACAGATCATGCCGCTGGTTCAGGAATGCCTTTCACTGATGAAGCCGATTTCCGAGGACCGCAAGATCTCCATTGATTCGGAAGTTGAATCGACCGTGTCGGTTCGCGCCGACCGTACCCGTCTCAAGGAGGTTGTTCTCAACCTGGTTTCCAATGCGATCAAGTACAACAAGCCGGACGGCTCGGTCTCGATCAAATCCGGTGAAACCGCTTCCGGGGAAGTGGTCATCGAAATCGTGGATACCGGCCGGGGGATCGCCGAGGAAGAGATGGATCGGCTGTTTCAGCCCTTCGAACGGCTTGGTAACGCACTTGACGGCATCCAGGGCACCGGTATCGGTTTGGCGCTGGCGAAAAGGCTGACCGAGTTGATGGACGGCGCGATCGGTGTTGAAAGCGTTGCCGGGGAAGGCAGCCGGTTCTGGATCGCCCTGCCGCGTGCCGGCAAGGTCCGGTCGGCGCAAAATCGGGCGGAAGAGAGTGCTGTGGGTGTGCTGGAAGGCAAAGAATCGACGCGCAGTCTGTTGTATATTGAGGACAATCCGTCGAATATGCGCCTGATTCGTCGCGCTCTGGCGACGCGGCCGGAACTGCGTTTACTGGAGGCGGTCGACGGGGAAGCGGGTCTGGAGCTGGCACGCCACGAACGACCGGATCTGGTATTGCTGGATCTGAATCTGCCGGGACGCGGCGGCTTGTCGATACTGCGCGAAATTCGGGCCGATGCGGGTTTGTCGGAAATTCCGGTAATTGCCGTCACTGCGAATGCGATGGCCGATGATCGTGAAACGGGTCTTGATGCCGGCCTCGACGGCTACGTGACCAAGCCGATTTCGATTCCCGTGTTGCTTCAGACGATTGACCAGATACTGGAACGGAAATCCTGGAAAGCGTGACCGGTATGAATGAAAGTGTGCTTCAAAACGCCCGAATCCTCGTTGTCGACGACGAACCCGCCAACCTGAAGCTCATGGAGCGGATTCTTGCCGGCCACGGCTGCGAGTTCGTCACATCGGTCCAGGATCCGCGAGAAGTCGCGGAGTTGGTTGCGAATGAACGTTTCGACCTGATCCTGCTTGATCTCAACATGCCGCATCTCGACGGCTATCAGGTCATGGAACAATTGCATGAGCTGGATTTACCCGTGCTGCCACCGGTAGTCGTGTTGACCGCGCAGCACGGCAAGGATTTTCTGCTTCGGGCGCTGGCGCTGGGTGCGCGCGACTTCGTGACCAAGCCGTTCGACAGAAACGAACTCATGATGCGGGTGCGCAACCTGCTCGAAGCGCATCTGGCGCATCAGTTCCTCAATGCCCAGAAAGAGGTGCTGGAGAACATGGTGCGCGTACGTACCGAAGAGCTGCGTCACTCGCACCTGCAGGTCGTGCGTCACCTGGGTCGGGCGGCCGAATATCGCGATGAAGAAACCGGCAATCACATCCTCCGCATGAGTCATATCTGTCAGCTACTGGCTTCGGAAATCGGCTGGGGCCCTGATCAATGCGAACTGCTGCTTCACTCGAGTCCGTTGCACGACATCGGCAAGATCGGTATTCCCGACGCAATTCTGTTAAAGCCGGGCAAGCTTGATGCCGATGAATGGGAAGTGATGAAAACCCACACCATCATCGGCGCACAAATGCTGGAGGGGGACGAGTCCAAATTGATGACCATGGCACGTGAAATCGCGATTTCGCATCATGAAAAGTGGGACGGAAGCGGTTATCCGAACGGCCTCTCAGGCGATCGGATTCCAATGACCGGCCGCATCGCGGCGCTGGCCGACGTGTTTGACGCCTTGACTTCGGAAAGGCCTTACAAGAAAGCGTGGACGTTGGAAGCCACCTTGGGCCTGATCCGCGAAAATCGTGGCAGGCATTTCGACCCGACGCTTGTGGAGGTGCTGGAAGACAACCTTCCAAAGGTGCTCGAAATCAAGGCCAGATTCCAGGAGCCTTGAGCGTGTTTCCGCAAGCCGTCAGCGGCAGGTAAGGATGTTGTGGTCAGGAATAGCAAAGGAGATGTCGAATGAACAGCCTGCGTGATCAGGCGGCTCGCTGGTCCGAGGGGTTCGCCTTGCGTCGCCAGATCGCTGTACTGCGCTCCCGCGAGAAATCCACTTTGGATGCCGTGATCGAACTGCTTGACAGGATTCGGGGTTTCGTGGTTCCGGCCGATGAAATCAATAGTGCCGAATTTGTCGAGCAGATCGAGGCGCTGCGTTCCCGGCTTTTACAGCAGCAGCAACAGTCCCGAAGAAAGGTTGCGAATCGGGATTTAAGTTTCATCGGGGATTATGCCGCCCGGCAACTGGAATACCTGAAAAGCACCGAGCATGAACTGCGCGGCATTATCGAAGTGCTTAGCGAAGGGCTCAAGGCCGTCGGCACCTGCAACGCCGAGTTCCATCTCACGATTTCGACTCATCTGGAGCGGTTGGCGGGTATCAGGCAACTCGATGATCTGCGTGAGTTGCGCAGTCGCCTGGATGCCGAGATCAGCTCCGTGTCCTCCTCGCTTTCGGATGTACAGGAGCATCAGGCCGAGCAGATGCAAAGGCTCTCAGGTCAGGTCCATGTGTTGCGGGAAAAGCTCGAACAGGCGGAAATGGAAGCCAGCCACGACGGTCTGACCGGGATCCTGAATCGGCGTGCGGCTGACCGCTGGCTGGAGTCCTCGCTGGCTGAATTTCATGCTCGAGGATCGAAGTTTTCGGTGGTTTTGATGGATCTGGATGATTTCAAGGAGATCAACGATGAATTTGGTCATGATGTTGGTGACCGCGCATTGCTCGCGGTGGTAGAGGTATGTCGTGCAACGATTCGGCAGGAAGATCTGTTTGCCCGTTATGGCGGTGATGAGTTTCTGCTTGTGTTTCCCCGGGCCTCCGTTCAACAGGCCGCAAGAATCGCCGAGAAATTGCGTGATTCGATTGTCCGGACGCGTTTTCAGATGAAGCCGGATTCGGCTTCGGAGTCGGATACGGAATCGATCCGTTATCTGAGTCTCGCGGCAACCTTTGGCGCAACCTCTTGCAAAAAAGGCGATACAAGCACTTCGATCCTGAGGCGCGCCGATGAGGCGCTGTACAAGGCGAAGAAAGCAGGCAAACAGGCGGTCGAAACCGCCTGAATGTCAGCAGATTCGCGGCAGCGGATCGTCTTCCAGCTCGTCGATCAGGCGCTGGCCGCCGAGGCCGGTGGTCAGGGTCAGGCAGGGCGTTTGCGTTCCCACGTTGCCGATGACGGCAGCGGCCGGTGCGGCGCCGGACTGGCGCAGTTCAGCCACGGCATGATCGGCCTGATCGGCGGCCATGACCGCGACCACGCGTCCTTCGCAGGCCAGATACAGCGGGTCGTAGCCCAGCAGTTCGCAGACCGCCTGGACCGGCTCGCTCAGGGGAACGGCGGCTTCGTCCAATGCAATGCCCATGCCGGTTTCTCGCACCAGATCGAGGCCGACGGTCGCCAGCCCGCCGCGGGTCGGATCGCGCATGAAGCGCAGCCCGGAGTACTTCTTGAGCACTTCGGTCACCGGGAACACACTGGCCGAATCCGATTCCAGATCGCCGCGCAGCCCGTACTGTTCGCGTGCCAAAAGCACGGCCGTGCCGTGATCGCCGACACTGCCCGAGACCAGTACGCGATCGCCGGCGCGGATATATTCCTGGCCGAGTTGCAATTTTGGGTCGACCGTGCCGATGCCGGTTGTGGCGAGGTAAATGCCGCCGCACTGACCCTTGCCCAGAACCTTGGTGTCGCCGGCAACGATCCTCACCTCGGCGTCCCGGGCGGCGGCCGCCAGGGCGTCGACAACGCGTTCCAGCACGGCCATTTCAGTGCCTTCCTCGATGAATGCGTTGAGTGTCAGATACATTGGCCGGGCGCCGGCCACGGCGAGGTCGTTGACGGTGCCGTGAATCGCCAGCGAGCCGATGTTGCCGCCCGGAAATTCGAGTGGATCGACGGTGAATCCATCAGTGGTCATCATCAGCCCGGCGTGATCCGGGACCGTGATCGGCGCGGCGTCGAGGCGGGTGTTCAGGCCTTGTTCGGACAGCCGGGCGGCAAACAGGTGCTCGATCAGCTCGCGCATGTAACGCCCGCCGTTGCCGTGGGCGAGTCGGATATGTTTTTCGGGTTTGAAGGTCATTGCATGGCCCAGTGCTTGAGTGATGTTTCGAGGTTTTTGGAATTAATCCACAGATGAACGCTTTCCGGCTCGCCCTTCGGGAGTGCCTCTGAGTCGACATTGCTGCGTTCCGCCCCTTGTAAAGGGCTTGCCATTCACTGCGAGCCGCGCCTTGTTCTGAACGCTGACAGACCAACTGAATCCTAAACTATCAGGTTGAAGGACCACTGGAAAGTCAGTTTGCGCTGGCAATCGATCACTCCTTCCAGGATTCATTTCGCCTTGCAGGTTTCAGAAATCTTGCGCGACAATGATTCCGCGCTCACCCTGACAAGCTTTGCTTTATCTGGGTTTATCTGTGTTCATCTGTGGGCAAGTAAGTCTTTTACCTATTCCTCCGTATGGTTACAAGCTGCCGCTTCGATCACTTGCCCGCAGGCGATGCCGGCGTCGTTCACCGGCACCTGTTCAGGCAGCAGAGGCTCGAATCCGGCCTCGCGCAGTTCATCGATGGCGAGTTCGGCGAGCAGCGCGTTCTGGAAAACTCCACCAGTCAGGCCCACATGGGTGATGCCGGAACCGCCGGCAAAGCGTTCGGCCGAGGCGCGGATCAAACCGGCCAGGGCGATGTGGAAGCCCAGCGCATGGTCGGCTGGGGAAAAGGAAGCATCGGCCATGAAGGCCATCAATTCAGACCAGTCGGCGCGCGGCAGGCCGTTTTCGTCATCAATCAGTGCCGGTACCGGGGCACTTTTGGCATCAGTCGGATTTCCGCGCAGTGCAAGCGCTTCCAGCCGCGCCGGTCCCTGGCCTTCGAAGCTGGAATTGTGGCCCAGGCCGGCAAATACTGCGGCGGCGTCGAACAGCCGGCCGGCGGCGCTGGTCCAGGGGCTTGCCAGACCCTGTTGCCAGGCATGTCTCAGCAGTGGATCGGGTTCCGGTCCGTCGCTCCAGTCGAATTCGGCGTGCCAGGCAAGCGAACGGGCGGTCCGCCATGGTTGCCGGATGGCCTTGTCGCCGCCGGGCAGGCGGAACGGCCTGAACGAGGCGATCCTGCGCCAGCGGCCGGGCCGGCCAACAAGCGTTTCGCCGCCCCACAGGCTGCCGTCGCGACCATAGCCGACACCGTCCCAGGTCAATACCAGGGTATCGGATTCGAGTCGA
This sequence comes from uncultured Halomonas sp., assembly GCA_964453565.1. Taxonomy (GTDB): domain Bacteria; phylum Pseudomonadota; class Gammaproteobacteria; order Xanthomonadales; family Wenzhouxiangellaceae. Next base: position 38,627 of record CAYVPB010000017.1, on the reverse strand, counting down.
TTGAATTCGCCGGCCAGGGCCGAGGCATGCGCTTCGTGATGATAGACCCGCTTCAGCGGCAGACCATGCTCGCGGCCGAAGTCGCGCGCCCAGCGGCTGTTGGGGAAATTCGGGTGTGCGTCACAGGCCAGACGCGCGGCGTGGACGCCGTATAGGGACTGCAGATCGTGAACGACCTGTGCGAACACTTCCACCGCGCGCGGGCTTTCGAGTTCTCCGATGTGCGGTGAAATCACGACCCGGCGTTTCCATGCCAGGGCCACGTTGTTTTTCAGGAACGCACCCACGGCCAGCATGGGGCGATCCAGTTCCAGCGGCAACTCCAGTTCTAATGGAGCGTTACCGCGACCGAGGCGAAGCGGCCGCATCCGGCCGGCGATATTGCGCCAGACCGGGTCATCGGCCGGCCGCTGGATCGGGCGGTTGTGATGCAGGAACGCATCGGCGACATTGCCCAGCCTTTGCTCGGCCTGATCCGGGTCGGTCAGGACCGGCTCACCACTGAGATTGCCCGAGGTGGCCACGATCGGCCGCGCCAGGTCGCCCAGCAGCAGATGATGCAGCGGGGCGTAAGGCAGCATCAGGCCAACTTCGTTCAAACCGGGTGCAATCGCGGGCGCCAGCGGCGCATCGGCCTTCATCGGCGCCAGTACGATCGGCCGCTCGGGATCGGCCAGGCGGTCTGCAACGTCGGCTTCCAGGTCGGCCAGTTTGCGTGCGGCATCCAGGCCGTCATGGCCGGACATCGGCACCATGATCGCCAGCGGCTTGTCCGGACGATGCTTGCGGCTGCGCAGTCTGGCGACCGCACTTTTGTTGTCGGCCAGGCACACCAGATGGTAGCCGCCGACGCCGCGAATCGCGATCACTTCGCCGGATCGGATCACCTCCAGCGCAGCGGCAAGTGCGGCTTCGTTGCCCTGGATGACCTCGCCTCCACGCCGAAAGCTCAGCGATGGTCCACACACTGCACAGGCCAGTGGCTGGGCGTGAAAGCGCCGATCCAGCGGGTTGCGGTATTCGCCATCACAGTCCGGGCACAGCGGAAAGCCGGATAACGTGGTATTGGGACGGTCGTAGGGCAGGGCGCGGATGATGGTGTAGCGCGGCCCGCACTGGGTGCAGTTGATGAACGGATAGCGATAGCGGCGCTCGTCCGGGTTGCTCATCTCCGCGATGCAGTCGTGGCACAGAAACTGATCCGGCGGCACATGAATTTCCGGCTCACCGCCTTCTTCGCTGTGGCGAATCTCGAAGCGCTCGGTCGGCGGCGCATCGAGCGAATCGTTGTTGAGCAGTTCCGGCCGCGCCAGCGGCGGCGCGTCGAGAATCACCCGCCGCGCAAACTCGTCCAGCCGCTGCTGCGGGCCATGGATCTCGACTTCGACCACCCCGGCCGCATTCAGCACCCAACCGGTAAGTTCCAGTTCATGCGCCAGCCGGTACACGAATGGCCGAAACCCCACGCCCTGAACGCGACCGGAAATGGTGATGCGGCGGGCGTTCATCGGTTCGCTGAACCCGCGGCCAATGACGGGAACCGCAAATGAACGCGGATGAACGCAAATAAGATGCCTGCCCTCAGACTTTCTCTCAGAATTTCCAGGACCAGCGTGGCCTTTTCGTTCTGCTCGTGAGTCGAATTCGAACTTCTCGATTCTGCCCCTGTTGCATGCGCATATTCGTGTTCATTCGCGTTCATTTGCGGTTTCAATCTTTTTGTTTGCGTCCGATACCATTCGCCGATGCCGGGCCAGGTGCAGCGGGGTCCAGGCATGCGGGGTGCGCTGGACCAATCGATAGCGGGCGACGTGGTAGGAGGGATCGAAACCGTAGAAATTCATGCGCATTCGCTCCAGTTCCGCGTCACGATATTGCCGCAGCGGTTTTGTGGTTTCGTCGCGTTTGCGCCGTTCATGCTTGGCCTGGATTGCCAGTGCCCAGCCGTCGTTAGCCAATCCGGTGGCGCGTTCCAGGGTCCAGTCTCGAAATTGCCCGGGGGCCTTTGGCCCGACCGCATCGACCAGGCCCAGTGATTCGGCCTGACGCGCCAGCATCGGCAGACGATGGCCCATGACCGCCTCGATTCGGTCCTCGCCAACGCGTCGCGGCAACAGATAAGTCCAGAATTCCGAGCCGTACAGATTGCCCATGTTCTTGTAGTGCGGATTCAGCAGCACGCCGTCGCGGGCCCAGACCCGGTCGGCGGCCAGCGCCAGAAAAACGCCGCCGGCCGCGGCATTGCCCGCTATTGACGATATCACCAGCCTGTCGGTGGTTTCAATCACGGCCTGCGCGAAGTCGTCGATGGCGTTGATATTGGCCCAGGATTCATCGGCCGCGCTCTCGGCCGCCTCAATGGTGTTGAGATCCATACCGTTGGACCAGAAATCGCGGCCGCCGGCCAGTACGATCACTTGCGCCTCACGGCGCTGGATCTCGCGCCAGACCGCGAGCAGGTCTTGACAATCCCGGGTCGCCATGGCGCCGTTGTAGAAATCAAATTCTAGAATGCCGACCGGGCCGTGTTGGCGATAGCGGATGGGGCCATTTTCGGATTCGTCGAACGGATCGGCGGGATGCTCCGGCAGGCTGTCGGCAGTCGGGCCCAGAACATCGACCGCGCGCCGTTTGAACCGTTGTTCACCTTCCTGCCTCAACTTTCCGATCCACACGGCATGATCATGAGTGGCGACGCAGACCGCGCCGCCGCGCCTCGCCAGCAGGGTTCCGGGCGGGCCGTGAAGCTGGTCTTCGCCTCTGGCATCGAACAACCTCAGCGTCAGGTCGGCCAGCATGGCGCTCGCACCGGGTTGGCCGTCGGCGCTGCGGATCTTCCGCAGCACGGTCCTGGTATCGTCCTTGTGCCAGTCGATGCGCCGCAGGGCTTTCGGCAGGGCATCTCGCCAGCGAATGGATTCGGGCGGCGCGGGCGCATGATCGAGCTGTTGCAATGCCTCGAACAGCGCGTCGATCGCGGCCTCGGTGACCTCGAATCGATACAGGCTTGATTTTCTTGTCCGGCGCATCGAAAACGACCGGCTCGCGAGCACCGGACCGCCATCGAGCTCGGCATTGGCGCGGATGATGCTCACACCCCACTCGCAGCGATCATCGAGCACGGCCCAGTCCAGGGCATTCGGTCCCTGATCGCCCGGCGGCCCGGGGTGCACGATCAGGCATGGCAGGGCCTGCCAGATCCGGTCGGGAATCCTGCGCTTCAGGAAAGGCGCGACGAGGACGTCGGGCCTGAACACCGATACTGCGTCTTCAGTTACTTCGTCGCTGATATCGAGCTCCAGCGAAACCTCGTGCCCGGCCGCAGCCAGCTCGGCAAATACCCGCTGACTGAGGCTGTTGAACGCATGGCAGAGGATCAGGATTCGCATTTGTCAATTGAACCGCAGATGAACGCAGGTGGACGCAGATGCAAAGCCGAAGCATTTGAAAAGCTGGACGCGGATCCTTCGGGTTGAACCAGTAAAAGGCAATATTTGCTTTTCAATCTGCGTCCATCTGCGGTTCAAACTGCCTTTGCGTAGCGCCGGTAGCGGTAGTAGGCGGCGCAGGCGCCTTCGTCGGAAACCATGCACGAGCCGATCGGGTTTCTTGGCGTGCACACGGTGCCGAAGATTTCGCAGTCGACAGGTTTCTTGACCCCGCGGATGACGGCCGGGCACTGGCAGGCCTTGTTTTCGCGTACCGGCTTTGGTTCCAGGCCGAACCGGCACTCGGCGTCGAAGCGCGCATATTCACGCTTGATCTTCAAACCGCTGTAAGGCACCGTGCCCAGCCCGCGCCAGGCAAACTCCGGTCGCATTTCGAATACGTCGGCGACCATCGCTTTGGCTTTTTCGTTACCCTGTCTGGAGACACCGCGAGTGAACTGGTTTTCAACCTCGGCGCGACCCTCGTTCAATTGCCGGATCAGCATCAGGATCGAGGCCAGCACATCCAGCGGCTCGAACCCGGCGATGACCACGGGGCGCTGATATTCCTCGGCGAAGAATTCATATGGGGCCGAGCCGATGATGGTGCTGACGTGCGAGGGGCCGAGAAAGCCGTCAACCCGGACCTGACCCAGTTCGCGCACTTCGGGCGAATCCAGAATGGCCTGAATCGCCGAGGGTGTCAGTACATGGTTGCAGTAGACGCTGAAATTGGGCATGTCAAGTTCGGCCGCCTGCCGAATTGCCAGCGCGGTCGGCGGCGTGGTGGTTTCGAAACCGATCGCGAACAGCACGACTTCGTGATCCGGGTAGGCCTGCGCCAGTTCCAGTGCCTCGGCTGCGGACTGGACCACGCGCACGTCGCGTCCGCGCGAGCGTGCATTTAGGAGACTGTCGCGGCGTGACGCCGGCACCCGCAGCATGTCGCCATAGCTGGCCAGAATCATGTCTTCGCGCCCGGCCAGCTCGATTGCCAGATCCAGCCGTGCAACCGGCAGGACACACACCGGACAGCCCGGGCCGTGCACCAGTTCGACATTTTCGGGCAACAGATCGGGGATGCCGTGCCGGAACACCGCATGGGTGTGGCCGCCACAGAATTCCATCAGGTGGTAGTCGCGGCGCGGGTCGGCTTGTTCGGCAATCAGGCCGCTGAGCGCTCGCGCCGTGTCGCCGTCACGAAACCCCTGGATATAGCGCATCAGATCGCTCTCCAAGTTTTTCCGCCAGCTCCCGGAACAGCGCCAGCGATTTTTCTGCCTCTTCCACGTCGAGCCGGGTAATCGCATGGCCGACATGGACGATGACGAAATCGCCGACCTCGACGCCGTCGATCAGTGAAAGCGAGACCTGACTGCGCACGCCCCCGACCTCCACTGTAGCCTGATCGAAATCGTGCAATGCTTCAACTCTGGCGGGGACCGCTAGACACATATCCCGGAACTCCTCGGCAATTTCCTGTCCCGGAGTGTAACTGAATTCACATGCGGGCCATGTTGAGCCAGATCAATCCAGCCGAGTCAACGGGGTAGGCGCTGTTCTATCCAACCCACGGCGCTTTCGACGCTGTCCGGTTCGCCGGTGTCCAGGCACAACGCCGTCTGGCGCTCGTTCTCGTGCAGCGCTTGTGCCGTGCGCTGCTGGTGGGCAAGCACCTCCAGGCCTGCCTCGGACGGGTCTTTGCCGACCCGGTCACGTTCGATGATTCGCTGGCGCAAAACGGAATCCTCGGCCCTGCACTCGATGATGCCGAATGGAATTTCAAGCTCACCGGCCAGCTCGGAGAACGGTTCACGCTGCCAGGATTCCAGGCAGGATGCGTCGACCAGGACCGGAAAGCCGGATTCGATCAACTTGCGCGCGGTTTCGACCAGATGTGCATAGGTACGCTTGCCGGCTTGGCGTGAATAAAGCTGTGCTCCCAGTTCCGAGGCACTTTTGGCATCGGGGCGCAGGCCGGCCAACCGCTTGCGTTCGACATCGGAGCGGATGCGCAACATTCCGACCCGCTGGAGCAGGCGCCGCGCCAGCCATGATTTGCCGCTGCCGGAAACGCCCATGGTCACAAACAATCCGGGTCGGAATTCGGTGGTCAGGGTTGCTGCCAGCGCCAGGTACGCGTCGATCCCGGCTTGTACCTGTTCCCGGTCGGCTTCGACGTCCTCGAGTCGAAACGTATTGACCTTGGCGCGCACCAGCGCACGGTAGGTGGTGTATAGCGAAAGAAGCCGCATGCCGTCGAAGTCGCCGGTCTCGGCGCTGTATTCATCCAGCAACAGCCAGGCCAGGTCATCGGCGCCACGATGGCGCAAATCCATCACCGTGAAGGCCAGGTCGCAGATGACGTCGGTCCAGCGCAGCTCCGGATTGAATTCAATGCAGTCGAACAGGGTTGCCCGGCCGTCGATGCGCGCGACGTTGCCGAGGTGGGCGTCGCCATGACACTCTCGCACAAGGCCGCCTTGCAGGCGCTGCTCGATCAGGGGGTTGAGCTTGTGCAGTTGCTCGCGGGTCCAACGCTCCACAGGTGCGAGAGAATCATCGCCAAGCTGGTCGCGCAGGGTGGTGAAGTTGTCGAACATCGGCCCTGCCACGGCCCGATGGTTGCCATGACGGCTGTCGGGGGGTGCGATTGCGGCACGGGCATGCAATCCGGCCAGGTTGCGCGCCAGATCGGCGACATCGTCGGCTTGCAGCTCTCGCCGCGACAGCAGCCGGTCAAAGGTGGCCTCCGGATCGAAGCGGCGCATGCGAACTGCGTATTCGAACGGCTTGCCCCGCCCGTTGACTTGCGGATCCTCGGGCTTGCCGGTGATCGGCACTGCATCCAGATACAGTTTTGGGGCGGTGCGCCGGTTCAGGCGAATTTCTTCCTGGCAGAAGAATTTGCGCTTTTCAAGCGTGGTGAAATCGAGAAAGCCCAGATCCAGAGGCTTTTTGATCTTGTAGACGAAATCACCGGCCAGCAACACCCATGAAATATGGGTCTCGATCCGCTCGACCCGATCGACCGCGTGCGGGTAGCAGCTCGGGTTTTCGAGTGCTTCGATCAATGGGGCATGCACGGGGATTCCCGATCAGCGTGTGGCGACGTAAATGTAGTTGACGCCGAAGATGACCCGATGGGCCTCGATCGACTGCCAGGTGCCGGCCCGCTCCAGCATGGCGACGAATTCGTCGCCATACGGGAAGCTGTCGGAGGTTTTCTGCAGATAACGATAGGCGTCGCGGTCGCCGCCGACCAGACCGCCGATCAGTGGAATGAAGAAGCGGTTGAAAAACAGGTAGCCGGGTCGGAGCAGGGCCGGTGGCTGACCGAATTCCAGCACCACCAGGCGGCCGCCGGGCTTGAGCACCCGATGCATCTCGGCCAGCGCACGGTCCGGGTCATCGACGTTGCGAACACCGTAGGCAATCGAAACGATATCGAAGCTCTGATCCTTGAAATCCAGCGCTTGGGCATCCTGCTCCAGCCAGTCGATATCGGCGCCGGCATTGGTCGACTTGTCGGCGGCCAGTGTCAGCATGTCGGCGTTGAAATCGGTACCCACGATCCGGCCACGACCCTCGAGAGTTTGATGAAACAGAAGCGCCAGATCGCCCGTGCCTGCGGCGCAATCCAGGATCTCGTCGCCGGGCCGGGCGCCGGACAGGCGCACGGCCTTGCGGCGCACGCCCTGGTCGCTGCCCATGGACATCCAGCGATTGGCCCGGTCATAGCGGTGCGCAATGCGCGAGAACATGTTGTGGATCTGTTCAGACATGGCGTTTTTGGATCGATGTTGGTGATCAGGGGTTGCGGCGTCAGGCCCTGGGGAGCGTCACGCCCTGCTGGCGTTGGTATTTGCCCGCGCGATCGGCATAGCTGGTGGCGCAGGTTTCGTCGGATTCGAAGAACAGCATCTGGGCAACGCCCTCGTTGGCATGAATGCGCGCCGGCAGCGGCGTGGTGTTGGAAAATTCCAGAGTGACATGACCCTCCCACTCCGGTTCCAGCGGGGTGACATTGACGATGATGCCGCAGCGCGCGTAGGTGGACTTGCCGAGACAGATGGTCAGCACGTTGCGCGGGATGCGGAAATACTCCACGGTGCGAGCCAGCGCAAACGAGTTCGGCGGAATGATGCAGGAATCGCCGGTGAAATCGACAAAGCAGTTTTCATCGAACTGCTTGGGATCGAGAACGGCCGAATTGATATTGGTGAAGATCTTGAATTCATCGGCACAGCGCACGTCGTAGCCGTAACTGGAGGTCCCGTAGGAAACCAGCTTGTGCCCGGCTGCCTCGCGCACCTGGCCCGGCTCGTAGGGCTCGATCAGTCCGTGCTGCTCGGCCATGCGACGGATCCACAGGTCGGATTTTATGGTCATGGTTGGGTTTTCATCTTGCTGTTTTTCGTTCTGGATAAGGTGTTCTGCCGGGATTGGTGCATGTGAGAGTGTTTTCGTAAATCGTGAATCGGAAATGGGAAATGGGAAAATCGGCTTCGATCAAGCGTCCTGCCATGTTCGGGATATAGGGCAAGCAGGTTTGATTGGAGAATTGATTCGCGATCGAATCTGCCAGTCAGAACCCGGATAAATATGCCTTTGCTTTTTTCCATTTCCGGTTTCCGATGCGCGATTTACGACCTATCCACGATTCACGGCTCATCAGCCTCACTCCGTTATCTTGATCTTGGGCATCCGGATTTCGGTATTGGCGGCCTGGCGCGAGAGACGGCCGGCGGTGCGGCGGGCGATTTCACGGAAACGTAGCGCGGTCGTCGAACCCGACTCGCTGATGACGATTGGCTTGCCCTGGTCGGTACTGCGGCCCAGCGCGGCTTCCAGCGGGAGCTGGCCGAGCAGTGGCAGGCCGGTTTCCGTGGACATGCGCTCGCCGCCACCGCTACCGAACACGGGCTCTTCGTGACCGCAGTTGGAGCAGATGTGGGTGCTCATGTTTTCAACCAGTCCAAGTACCGGGACCTTGACCTTGCCGAACATCGCGACGGCTCTTCTGACGTCGTCCAGGGCCACGTCCTGCGGCGTGGTCACCACGATGCTGCCGGCGACCGGAATCTGCTGGGCAAGGGTCAACTGGACATCGCCGGTACCCGGCGGCAGGTCGATGACGAGGTAGTCGAGATTGTCCCAATGGGTCTCGGACAGCATCTGCGAAAGTGCCTGGGTGGCCATCGGCCCGCGCCAGATCATGGCTTGATTGGTGTCCACCAGAACCCCGATGCTCATGGCCTGAATGCCATGAGCGTTCATCGGCAGGATTTTCTGGTCCGGAGTGGTTTCGGGTCGGCCTGAAAGGCCTAGCATACGTGGCTGGCTGGGGCCGTAAATATCGGCATCAAGTACGCCTACGCGAGCACCTTCGGCCTGCAGCGCCATGGCCAGGTTGGTGGTAATGGTGGATTTGCCGACGCCGCCCTTGCCGGAGGCGACCGCGATGATGTTGCGTACACCCTCCAGCGGCTTGAGCCCGCCCTGAACCACATGTTCGGTAATCCGCCAGTCGATCTCGATGCTGGCTGACTCGAAGCCAAGCGCCTGCAGCCGCGCGCGCAGCATTTTTTCAAGCGTCTCGCGCCAGCCGCCGGCCGGATAGCCCAGCCGCACTTCCACCGCGGCCTGGTCGCCGGACAGTGCCACGCCCCGTATCGAATCGCCCAGCGGGGCGCCGGTGTTGGGATCGTCAATCTGGCGAAGTTCGGTTTTGATCGTTTCGGAATCGGTCATGTGTGGAATTTGAACCCGTGGTGTTGAAGGGCAGAGGGGTGAATGATTATCTGGACCGATCGGCCTTGCGCCGCGACATCGTAGCGGTCAGGATCAGGCGAACCGAATCCTCGAACGGCAGATCGATCGGTTCGAGCCAGTCGCGCGGCACAAACAGGGTGTAGCCGGCGATCTGATAACTCAGGGGCAAATATACCGCGACCTCGTGATCCTTGCCGAAAGGCAGGTCGGAGAAATCCTCGCGTGTGACAAAACCCATTACGCCGAAGCCAAGCTCGGGGTGTCGTACCATGACCGCCTGACCGAAGCGGCTGCCGTCGTCACTGGAGAAATAGTCGACGAATTCCTTGGTTGCTCGGAAAACCGACTTGACCAGCGGCATCCGGTCGAGAATGGCTTCGCCCAGGTCGATCAGCTTGCGCACCAGCCACAGCTGGCTCAGCAGCCCGATCGCGATTACCAGTGCGATCCCGCCGACCAGGCCCATGCCGGTCAGGTACAGCGACTCGGGCAGTGCCAGCTTGATCAGGAAGCCGATGCCGTTTTCGGCCAGACCGGCCAGCCACAGCACGATCACCAGCGTCAGGGCAATCGGGATGATGGTCGCCAGGCCTTTGAGGAACAGCCGGACCAGGCGTTGCGTGGTGGAAGTATTGTGCTGGTCGTTGGCGGTGGTCATTCGAGATGGTCGAATTTTCGCTTGAACGCTTCACGATCATCGGTGACGATACGTTCCAGATTGCGAATACGTTCTTCCAGATGCTGAATTTCGGCTTCCCCGGCCTTGCCCGCCGCATCGCGGCTGGCATCCGAACGAGCCGCCAGCCAGTGGCGGGTAATCTGCACGATGGCCCACAGGGCGACGATTGCGACAATGGCAGAATAAAGATTCATGATTGACCCGAGGAATCGCGGCTTGCAATCCGGATATTGTACTTGCTGGCGATCTTGGTGCCGGAAATGCGTGACGAGGGTTCGGGCAGATCCGGATGGTCGCGCAGGTCGGGGACCGGATGCTGGATGCGAATGCGTTCCATCAGATAGCACAGACAATCCTGACGCACGGCTTCCGGGTCGGTGGTCAGCATGGCCGGCATGGCCGGGCGGCGGGTTACCAGCGCATCGCCTTCGATGCGGAACCAGTCCGCGGTGCAATCCCGGCCCTGAGTGTCCAGCGCCTGCAGGGCGGCCTGGTCGGAGTCGATTCGCGCCAGCCGAGTCCCGGGCGGCAGTTCGGTGAAGTTGAGCCGATCCAGGTGCGGCTCGAACATCAGCCTGGCATCGGCGGAGCCGAACGAGAAGGTCTGTTGCTCCGGTACTCGCACCACGGTCGTGACTTGAAACAGATCCAGATCCTCGGGATTCGGCCACTGATCGGGCAGAACATCGCCGCTCAGGGCAGTTTCCAGAAACGCCATGGCATGATCGGTGCCGCCGCGTTGTCTCGGTGGGCCGCACTCCAGTGTCACGGCCGGGCAGAAACGCCCGAATGCCGCCGATTGCACGCCCTTGGGTTCGGTGAAGTAGACCACGGTGCGCGAAAACCGGCTGGCCAGATTCAGCGCCCGCGGCTCGATGTAATTGACCGCGGCATAATGCGGATTTTCGCCGGTGTTGTTGTGGATGTCGATACTGGCAATCGGTTTGAGCGCTCGCGCATGTTCGGTGATTTCGGCCAGCAGCGCCTGCCACTGAACGTACCCGCCGTCCATGGCGACATGATCGCCGTTGGTCGCCGCGGGCCAGCAGCGATTCATGTCGAGCTGGTCGGGCAGATGGCGACGCACCGCTTCGGCGGCGGTGACATTGCCGATGAAGAGCGCGAGGCTGCGCGGCAGCGGGTCGCGCTGGTAGCGACCCAGCAACAGCCGACGCACCGCGTCCCATCCCGAGATTTCGTTGCCATGCTGCAGCACCGAAACGAACAGCGGCTTCGGTTTGCGCCCTGGCAGATGAATCAGGGTGGGGCCGGGCAGATGCTTTGCAAGCGCATGAGCAGGATGCCGCAACAGCCGCTCGGGCAGGTGGTCCAGAATATGCGCTTGCATGGGCTCGGCGTCTACCATTTTGCGTGAAGACATGACAGGATAAGCCATTCGCCGTCTGTGCACCGGACTTGAAAAAATTTGCAGCAGCCCCCACTCCCCCGCCTGCGCGCGCCAGCTTTCGGAGAAATGTCGATGATCGAAGCCAAGAAACTGACCCGGCGCTACGGTGATTTCACCGCGGTAGACCGTCTCGGTTTTACTGTCGAACCGGGTACCGTGCTCGGATTTCTCGGCCCCAATGGAGCCGGCAAGTCGACCACAATGAAGATGCTGACCGGGTTTTTGCCCCCGACATCGGGCACGGCGAGAATTCACGGTCACGATATCGTCGAGGACTCGCTGGCCGCCCGCCGCCTGATCGGATACCTGCCCGAAGGCGCGCCGTTGTACGGTGAGCTCCCGGTGGAGCGGTTTCTGGCTTTTGTTGCCGGAGCGCGCGGCTACCGCGGCGCTGAAGCCGCGCGCAGGGCCGGGCATGCAATCGAGCGCCTGCAGCTCGAAGAGGTCGCAACCCAGACGATCGAAACCCTGTCCAAGGGCTTCAAACGGCGGGTGGGACTGGCCCAGGCGATTCTGTCCGATCCGCCGGTATTGATTCTCGACGAGCCCACCGATGGACTGGACCCGAACCAGAAGCAGCAGGTCCGGCGTCTGATCCGGGAAATGGCGCCCAACAAGATCATCATCATTTCCACCCATATTCTGGAAGAAGTCGATGCGCTTTGCTCGCGCGCGATGATCATTGCGCGTGGCCGGCTGCTGGCCGATGACACTCCGGCCAGCCTGCTGGCCCGCTCGCGTTATGCGCGTGCCGTAAGTCTGGCCTGCGATGATCTTCAGGGCGCGGCGTCGGCATTGAGCGAGCTCGAACAGACGGCCGAAGTGGAAGTTCGTCGGGGCCTGGTGACCGCGTTTCCGTCGGGCAGCGGGGATCTGTTTCAGGCAGTGTCGAAGCTGGCGCGCGACCGGGGCTGGCGCGTTTCGAGAATGCAGCTCGAGGCCGGACGTCTTGAAGACGTATTTAGAACCATCACCCGCGAGCAGGAAGTGGAGGAGGCGGCATGAAGCAGCTCTTTTCCAATCTGCCGGTAATTCTCCGGCGCGAACTGGCAAGCTATTTTGCAACCCCCGTGGCTTATGTGTTCATCGTCATCTTTCTGCTCATGGCCGGCGCGTTCACGTTTTATCTGGGCAATTTCTACGAGCGCGAAATCGCCGATCTGCAGTCCTTCTTCCAGTTTCATCCGTGGCTGTACCTGTTTCTGGTTCCGGCCATCGGCATGCGATTGTGGGCAGAGGAGCGCAAGGCCGGCACTATCGAGTTGTTGTTGACGCTGCCGATCACCACCGGCGATGCGGTGCTCGGAAAGTTTCTTGCCGCCTGGCTGTTCGTCGGTCTGGCGCTGCTGCTGACGTTTCCGATCTGGATTACGGTCAACATGCTGGGCAGCCCCGATAACGGGGTGATCCTGGCGGCCTACTTCGGAAGCTGGCTGATGGCGGGAGGATTTCTGGCCATCAGCGCCTGTCTTTCGGCCGTGACCCGCAACCAGGTGGTGGCGTTCATAGTCGCGGTGGTGGTGTGCTTCGGCTTTCTGCTGTCGGGGCTCGACATGGTGCTGGATCTGTTCCGCGCGTGGTTGCCGACCAGCGCGGTCGATGCGATCGCCAATCTGAGTTTTCTTTCGCATTTCAATTCGATTGCCCGCGGCGTACTCGATCTGCGTGATCTGATCTACTTCCTGCTGGTGATCGGATTCTGGCTGTTCGCCAATCGTATCGTCATCGAAATCAAGAAGGCATAGTGATCATGAACCGGTTCTATTCATCCAGCGCCCTGCCGATTCTGGCCGTGCTGTTCGTGGTTGCGACCATGCTCAGTTCCATGGTTTTCAAGGGCGCTCGCATCGACCTGACCGAAAATCGTCTGTTCACGCTTGCCGATGGAACGATCAAAATCGTCCGTTCGCTGCCAGAGCCGATCACGTTGCGGCTGTATTTCAGTGACTCGGCCAGTGAAGATCTGCCCCAGATCCGCCGCTATGCCGGGCGGGTCTGGGAACTGTTGCAGGAGCTGGCCGGCCACTCCGGCGATATGATCCGGATCGAGCGCATTGATCCGGTGCCGTTCTCGGAGGAAGAGGACGACGCGGCCCGTTACGGGCTGGAGGCGATTCCGCTCAATCGCGCCGGCGACGTTCTTTATCTCGGCCTGGTCGGCACCAACAGCATCGATGGGCTCGAAGTGCTGCCTTTCCTGTCGCCCAATCGGGAGTCGTCGCTGGAATATGAACTGGCACGCGCCATCGATGCGCTGGCGCGGCCCGAGCAGCCGCGGGTGGGACTGCTCAGCCGGTTGCCGCTTTCCGGCGGCTTCAATTTTCAGACCGGTCAACGCAATCCGGCCTGGGCGGTTCATGAGCAGTGGAGTGAACTGTTCGATCTCGCGACCGTCGAGTCCGACGCGGAAGTGTTGCCGGACGATCTGGATGCGCTGGTTCTGGTTCATCCGAAAGATCTTTCCGATGAATTGCTGGACGACATCGACCGCTTCGCCCTCAGCGGCGGCCGCTTACTGGTGTTCGTCGATCCTTATGCCGAGGCCGATCAGGGAGAGAATCCCGGAGATCCGGCAGCCCGGTTCATGGCCGAGCGCAGCTCTTCGCTGGAGCCGTTGTTTCAGGCCTGGGGGATTGACTTCGATCCCGGGATTTTCGTTGCCGATCTCGCACGCGCATTGCAGGTCACGGTTCGGCAGGGTGAACCACCGGTGCGGCATCCGGCCATTCTCGGCCTGACTTCAGACGACTTCAACGGCTCCGATATCGTCACCGGCGAGCTTGGGCTGGTCAATTTCGCCAGCGCCGGGGCGCTGGAATGGCAAGAGACCGAGGGGATTTCGTTCGAGCCGCTGATCCTGTCCAGCGAGCGTTCGGGCAAGCTCGATACAGAGCGCTTGCGGATGATGGTCGATCCGGCTTCACTGCAGGTCGAGACTGGTCCGGACGATCGCCGTCATGTTATTGCCGCGCGTCTTGCCGGCCAGGCTACGACGGCATTTCCCGACCACGAGGGGCAGGCGCCGGAGCGCGGTCAGCTCAACGCGATTGTGGTCGCCGACACCGATCTTTTGTCCGATAACATGTGGGTGCAACGCCAGAGTTTTCTCGGATCGGTGCTGCTTGATCCGTTTGCCGACAACGGTGCATTCGCGGTCAATGCGGTCGAGAATCTGCTCGGCAATGCCGACCTGATCAGCATTCGCAGCCGCCCGACTTCCAATCGGCCGTTCACGCTGGTCGAGGACTTGCGGCGCGAGGCCGAGCAGCGCCTGCGCGCGACCGAGCAGCGCCTGGAAGCCGAACTCCAGGAAACCGAAAACCGCCTGACTCAGTTGCAGCAAAGCCGTGGCGATTCGGACCTCAGCATTCTGACCCCGGAGCAGGAGGCCGAAATCGACCGCTTCATCGAGCAGCGTCTGGAAATCCGGCGCCAGCTTCGTCAGGTACGGCGCGAACTGGACAAGGATATCGAGGCGCTGGGCGCGAGGGTCAAGTTCATTAATATTGCGTTGGTGCCGCTGGCGGTGACCATCATTGCGCTGGTCCTGGCGATGCGCCGGCGACGCGCCCAGCACGCTTCGCAGCAGCGGGGAGCAGGCGCATGAACAAGAACCGTTTGCTGATGCTGCTGGGCCTGACCGTGCTTGGGGTGTTTCTGGTCGCGGTGTTGCGCGATCAGCCGTCCGAGCGCGCCGAGGGCGCCGGTCAGGCGCTGTTGCCGAATCTGGCGGCGGTGGTCAACGATCTCGATGCGATCGACATCGTAGCCCCCGGCGGGCAGACCAGCGTGACCCTGCGGCGCGACGACGAGCGCTGGCGGGTGCGCGAGCGCGACGACTTTGAGGCCGATTTTGCCCAGGTGCTGGAGTTCCTGCGCGATCTCGCCGAGGCCCGAACGGTGGATCCGCGCACCTCGAATCCGGATTGGTATGACCGGATCGGTGTATCCGACCCGGATGCCGGGGATGCGACCGGCCGGCGGATCGATTTTCCGGGAGGTGATGACATCTCTCCGGTGATCATGGGCCAGACCGATCCAACCGACAGCGGCAGTTTTGCTCGCCGCGCCGGCGAAGCGCAGAGCTGGCTGATCGATCGCGTCATTCAGGTTCCGGTCGATCCTGTCGGCTGGCTGGAGCCCGGAATTATGGACATTCCCGCCGAAGATATTGCCTCGGTGCTGATCCGTCATCAGGACGGCGCGACCGTGCAACTGCGCCGGGCCGGTGAGGACGATCCGCAATTTGTGCTATTGGCGGTGCCTGAAGGTCGCGAGGCCGGTCCCTCCTGGCGCCGGACCGCGATCGCCAATGGTCTGCGGGCACTCAACCTCGATGATGTGAGGCGGTTCGAGCCAGACGAGGCCGATTCCGTGATGCGGGCTCTGTTCGTCACCGCCGACGGTCTCAACTTCATTTCAGAGTGGTACAAAATTGATGATGGCTACTGGGTTCATTTCACTGTCTCGGCCGAAAACCCGGCCGGCGGCGAGGAAAGCGCGGCGCCGGCCGATCAGGAACCCGAGGCCGATCGCAGCGAAGCCGAAGA
Organism: uncultured Halomonas sp.; assembly: GCA_964453565.1. Classification (GTDB taxonomy): domain Bacteria; phylum Pseudomonadota; class Gammaproteobacteria; order Xanthomonadales; family Wenzhouxiangellaceae. The sequence goes on along the minus strand of CAYVPB010000017.1, from coordinate 22,787 downwards.
CCGGCTTGCCAGCGCCGTAGCCGTGGATGCACGCCTTTCGCCGTGGCTGTTTCGGGTGCCTGAGCGGCGTTTCAATGATTTGAACAAGCGTATGGAAGATCTGCTGGAGCCGCTGGAGGAAGAATAGGCGTGATCAGAATTACGTACCAGTATCAGTTTTTTGAAAAAGCGAACCGCAGATTACGCAGATGTACGCAGATTATTGAATTAAAGCTCTTTTTTGACCAAACCCGGTACGACTGCTCACTGCCTTGATCACTTTGAACCGTAGACTCGGATCTTTTCACCACGAGCCAGCCGTTGAACCGAAGGTTTTTTGCCCAGGGCGCGGATGGCTGTCGGGAAGATCATTCGAGAACAATCAATAATCTGCGTGAATCTGCGTAATCTGCGGTTCTAGGGTTTTTGTTTGGGAGTGGCCGATTCCAACCAAGCGCTTCATTCCGGGTTCCGGCGTTCGGGCTCAAGCTCCTGGACCTCAACGACTTTCGAAGAAATTCGCAGATCGCGCACCCGGGTGTGGATGGTCTGGCCGGGGCTGAAATCCTTGCGCCGGGACAGTAATCGGCCCCGGTCATCCTCGATCAGCGCATAGCCGCGGCCCAGAATGGCAAGCGGGCTGACCGAATCCAGCGCCCGGGCTGCGGTCGCAAGGCGCTGACGCTTGCGCTCCTGTTGCAAGGTGTTTGCACGCAGCAGCCGTTGCCGCAGCGCCTCACTTTGCTGCCTCAGATGGGTAATGAACCTGTGCGGGTTTTGCGTGGCCAGCCTGCGTTCCAGTGCCCGGTGGCGTTGGAGCCGAACCTGCAGCGTCGCTTCGATGGCTCGCCGGCAGCGACGCCGGAATCCGGCCAGTGCCTGCGCGGCGGCGTCCAGCCGGCGCTGTGGCTGATGTGCGTTCAGTCTGCGATCGAGCTGGTCGACCTGCTGCCAGCCGCGTTGCAGCACGCGGGTCCAGGCGCGTGTCAGGCGTTGTTCCAGATTGCGGATCTGGCCCAGAAGTGCCGGCCCGTCGGGTGTGACCGCCTCGGCCGCGGCAGTCGGGGTCGCGGCGCGCAGGTCGGCGACAAAATCGCTGATGGTGAAATCGGTCTCGTGGCCGACGCCGCTGACCAGCGGGATCGTGAATGCTGCTATGCGCCGTGCCAGGCGTTCGTCGTTGAATGCCCGGAGATCCTCCAGCGAGCCACCGCCACGTGCCAGAATGACCACTTCCGCCATGGCTTCGCGCTCGACCCTGTCCAGTGCTGCAAGCAGGCCCGGAACGGCCTGTTCGCCCTGGACCGGGGCGGCGTGAATTCGGATCCTGGCCGCCGGCCAGCGCCGCGCCAGGGTGGTCTGGATGTCGCGTATGGCCGCACCAGAGGTTGAGGTGATCACGCCGATGCAGGCCGGGTACCGGGGCAGGGCGCGCTTGCGTTCGGCTGCAAACAGGCCTTTGGCCTCCAGTTTCTTCTTGAGCGCCTCGAACGCCTGCTGCAGGGCGCCGCTGCCGGCGGGCAACATTGCATCGGCAATGAGTTGATAGTCGCCGCGTGGTTCATAAAGGCTCAAGCGACCGCGCACCAGCACCTGGTCGCCATTTTCCGGTCTTGCCCCGACATTGCCGTGCTGACCACGAAACAGCGCGCAGCGGATCTGGGCGCGCGAATCCTTGAGTGTGAAGTACAGGTGACCGGAGGCCGGTCGGGCCAGGTTGGAGATTTCACCGGCCAGCCAAAGTCGCGGAAAACCGGCTTCGAGATGAAGCCGGACTTCTCGGTTCAGCTCATCGGGCTGATAGATGCGTGTTTCGGGTCCGGGCGGGGAGACTGACATTGTCCGGGATTATAAGGCGCCCTGGGCTTGTCCCGGTCCGAAGCCATGGCCGGCATCAACAATTGCAGGAAGCGCTCGGCGCTGCGCCGCCAGGAAAATTCGGCGGCGTATTCGACACAGTCCTCGCCCGGGATCGCCAGGGCCCGGAACACGGCCGTCCTGAGATCCTGGTCCAGCGCGCCGTTACGCCCGTCGATGACCACATCGGCCGGTCCGGGTACCGGAAACGCTGCTACCGGTACGCCACTGGCCATGGCCTCCAGCATCACCAGGCCCAGCGTATCGGTACGGCTTGGAAACACGAACACGTCGGCCGCGGCCAGTGTTTGCGCCAGTTCCTCGCCGTGGCGATAACCCAGAAAATGCACCCCGGGCCATTTGGCGCGATAGCGCTCCAGCGACGGCCCTCCTCCGATCACCACCTTGCTGCCCGGTAGATCCAGTTGCAGAAAAGCTTCGATATTCTTCTCCGGCGCGACCCGGCCCATGTACATTGCAATCGGCCGCGGAAGCTCCAGCGCGTGCTTGTCTTGCGGTCGGAAAAGCGTGGTGTCGACAGCCCCCGGCCAGATCTCGAGATTGCGAAAGCCTCGCTCGGACAGCAGTTTGCGCTGGGTTTCGGTGCGCACCATGGTCTTTTCAGCCGCCGAGTGGAAGCGGCGCACGATCGAATACCCCAGTGCCAGCGGGACCGGCACCCGCATCCGGATATATTCCGGAAAGCGGGTGTGGTATGAAGAGGTGAAGCGAACCCCATGGCGTCGGCACCAGCGCCGCACGGCCCAGCCCAGCGGGCCTTCGGTGGCGATGTGGATGGCATCGAATTTCTGATTGCCCGCTTTCTCATCGCGCAAGGTCTCGCGCACCGCCTTGCCGGGACGAAGTGTCAGCCGGATTTCCGGATAACTGGGGCAGGGCACGGTGGCGCGATGTTGTGGAGACAGCACCGTGACCCGATGCCCCATGGCTTCGAGTTCACTCCGGGTGGTGGCAAGAGAGCGCACCACGCCATTGACCTGCGGCGCCCAGGCGTCGCTGACCAGAAGGATGTTCATGCCGCCAGCTCCGGCCGAAGCGGCTGCATGCGCCTGAGGATTTCCGGCGCATCGGCCAGTTTCAGCAGTTCCAGAGTGCCGTCGTGGTGCTCGACCAGCGCGGTGCAGCTCTCGACCCAGTCTCCGCAGTTCATGTAGGTCACGCCGTTGATCTGTGTCAGTTCGGCCCGGTGTATATGTCCGCAGACCAGGCCGTCGACCTGTTCGCGCTCGGCCTCGTGCGCTACCGCGGCCTCGAAGTTGGAGATGTACTTGACCGCTTTTTTGACCTTGTGCTTGACCGCGGCGGCCAGTGACCAGTAATCGCGACCGAGTTTTTCCCGGCACCAGTTGACATAACGGTTGAGCCGGAGCAGGAAGTCGTAAGCAGCCGATCCGATCAGGCCGATGAAGCGCGAGTTGATCACGGCTGAGTCAAACTGATCCCCGTGGATGACCAGCAATCTTCGGCCATCTACGGTTTCATGCACGACACGATCGTGGATTTCGACGTTGCCCAGTGTCATCCCGTCATACTCGCGCATGACTTCGTCATGATTTCCCGGAATGTAGATGACCCGGGTATCATGCTTGGCCTTGCCGAGAATCGAGCGCACCACGTTGTTGTGTGCCTGTGGCCAGTAACGTTTTTTTCTCAGCGACCAGAAATCGATGATATCGCCGACCAGATACAGGGTTTCGCAGCGCATGTCGCGGATAAAATCGAGCAGGTATTCGGCGCTGCAGCCGGGATAGCCCAGGTGCACATCGGAAATCCAGATCGTGCGAACATGACGTTTGATTTTCAGCCGGTCTGCATGCTGCATGTCTTGCTCCGCGGTTGGTTTGGAAGATCGTCCGCTGCGTGGCTTTCAGTTGCATGACAGGCCCTTGACGAATCGATGACAATTCGGGCTATCGTTCGAAGGTCTTGTTTGAAATCGGGAGATTCAAGGATGCGATTTCTGATTCTGTTTGCGCTGTTTGCGAGCGGCCTGGTACACGCCGCCGAACCCGCCGGCATGGTGGTCAACGCTCGAATCCATACCATGGATGCCGACCAGCCGCAGGTCATGGCACTGGCCTGGGATGGGCGTGGACGCATCCTGGCGCTCGGCAATGAAGAGCAACTGCGCCGGCGCTGGCCGCGGTTGGCGGCGACTGATCTGGAGGGGCGTACGGTCATTCCGGGGCTGATTGATGCCCATGCCCATGTCATGGGTCTGGGTCTGGCCTTGCTGAATGTCGATCTGATGGGCGCCGACAGCATCGAGGAAGTGATTCAGCGCCTGCGCGCGCATGCCGCCGAGCTGCCGGAGGGTGCCTGGTTGCAGGGACGAGGCTGGGACCAGACGCGCTGGCCCGGTGAGCGGTTTCCGGCCGCCTCCGATCTGGATCAGGCCTTTCCCGATCGTCCGGTGCTGCTGAGTCGGGTCGATGGCCACGCCGCCTGGGCCAATTCAGCGGCAATGGCTCTGGTTGAAGTCGATCTGAGCGGTGACTGGCAGCCCGAGGGTGGCTTCATTCATCGCGATGAAGAGGGCCGACCGACCGGAGTATTCATCGATCGCGCCGAGCGGGTGTTCAATGATGTCATTCCTGCTCCCGGAGAACAGGAGCGTGCCCTGGCACTGGACCGCGCGCTGGAACGCATGGTTTCGCTGGGGTTGACCGGGGTGCATGAAGCGGGGACGTCGCTGGCTGATCTCCGACGTTATCTGCACCGCGAGGCTGCCGGTCGGCTGCCGATCCGCATTTACGCCCTGGCCGATGGCGACGCCGCGGCACTGGATGCGCTTTGCCGCCTCGGCCCGGTCCAGACCGAACGGGTGACGATGCGCGGGGTCAAGCTTTACGCAGACGGCGCCCTGGGTTCGCGCGGCGCGGCATTGCTGAGCGAGTATGCCGATGATCCCGGCAACCGCGGCCTGCTGTTTGAAACCGACACGGCGATGCAACGCATGGTCGACAAAGCCATGGCGTGCGGATTGCAGGTTGCGATCCATGCCATCGGCGACCGCGCCAATCGGCAGGCAATCGACGCCATCGTCAACGGTCAGCAGAAGTTTCCGGACAATCCCGGTCGTCACCGGATTGAGCACGTCCAGATCATTCATCGCGACGATATCCCGCGTCTGGCCGAAGCCGGAATCATCGCCAGCATGCAGCCGACCCATGCCACTTCCGATATGCGCTGGGCCGAGGACCGTCTCGGCAGCGAACGCCTGTTTGGCGCTTACGCCTGGCAGCGCATTCGCGCCGCCGGCGCGCGTCTGGCGTTCGGTTCCGATTTTCCGGTAGAAAAGGTTGATCCGATGCTCGGCCTGCATGCCGCGGTGACCCGCCAGGATCTCGAAGGCGAGCCGCCCGGTGGCTGGTTGCCCGATCAACGCGTCACGCCGCGAGTGGCGTTGACCGGTTTTACCCTGGATGCGGCGTTCGCCGGCTTTGCCGAAGATCACGTCGGCAGCCTGGAAGTCGGCAAGCACGCCGATTTCGTGGTGCTGGACCGGGATTTGCTCGAAGTCGAACCGGCCGTCATGCCGAAAACGCGGGTATTGGCCACCTATCTGGACGGTAAGGTCGTCTACAACGCCAAGTCTTCCCATAGATAACACAACTGCGCCCGTGACCGAACATGCTGACACCCACCGCCTGATTCTGCGCCAGACGCGGCTGGAAGATTATGAGGACATCGCCGCGATCATGGAGCGGGTTTACGCCGGCGACCTTGAGGGGGCCTGGACCCGGGGCCAGTTCGAGTCGCAGATCCGCCGTTTTGCGGAAGGCCAGTTATGCATCGAGGACAACGGCAAGGTGGTGGCCGCGGCGATCTCGATGATGGTCAAGTACAGTCGCTGGGGGCATGACCATCGCTACTGGGACATTGTCGGAGATGGTTACCTGACCACCCACGATCCCAGGGGTGATGTGCTCTACGGTGTCGATGTATTCGTGCATCCCGACTACCGTGATCTGCGCCTGGGGCGCCGGCTCTACGATGCGCGCAAGGAATTGTGCGAGCGGCTCAATCTGCGCGGAATTGTTGCCGGCGGTCGGATCCCGGGGTATGCGAAGTGTCACGATGAAATGACGCCGCAGCAATATGTAGCGCGTGTGCGCGCGCGCGAGCTGGTCGACCCCATCCTGACCTTTCAGCTCTCCAATGATTTCCAGGTGCGCAAGATCGTGCGCGGCTATCTGCCCGATGACCGCGACTCCTCGGGCTATGCGACGCTGCTGGAATGGGTCAATATCTATTTCGAAGAACCCAAGGCCGGTTTGATTGGAGGCCGGCCATCGGATGTGCGCATCGGGGCCGTGCAATGGCAGATGCGCCCGACACGAGATCTTGAAGACCTGTACAACCAGATCGAATACTTTGTTGATGCGGTGTCCGGCTATCAGGCCGACGCGGTGCTGTTTCCCGAGTTCTTCAACGGCCCGATGATGGCGCCGTGGAACGACCAGGGCCCGGCCGAAGCGGTACGCCAGCTCGCAGGCTACACCGAGCAGATCCGCGACCGGATGTCGAAGTTCGCGGTGTCCTACAACATCAACATCGTGGCCGGCTCGATGCCTGAATACGATGGGGAAAAACTGCGTAACGTCTGTTACCTGCTGCGCCGTGACGGTACCTGGGACAAGCAGTACAAGGTACATGTCACGCCCGACGAGGTCAACTATTGGGGCCTTTCAGGCGGCGACAAGGTGCAGGTGTTCGATACCGACTTCGGCAGGATCGGCATTCTGATCTGCTATGACGTGGAATTTCCGGAGCTGCCGCGCCTGATGGCTGAGTCGGGCATGAACATTCTGTTCGTGCCTTACTGGACCGACACCAAGAACTCCTACCTGCGTGTGCGCCGCTGTGCCCAGGCGCGCGCAATCGAGAATGAGTGCTACGTGGTCATTTCCGGCTCGGTCGGCAACCTGCCCAAGGTCGAGAACATGGACATGCAGTATTCCCAGGCCGCCGTGTTCACTCCGTCGGACTTCGCTTTTCCGCACGACGCCATCGCCGCCGAGGCAACGGCCAATTCCGAAACCATGCTGATCGCCGATCTGGATCTGGATAACCTGCGCGAAATTCGCTCGCACGGCTCGGTCCGCAACCTCGCCGACCGCCGGCTGGACCTGTACGAACTGAAGTGGAAATAAAGTTCACGAACGCTCGCCGGCAAGGCGCCGCCAGGTGTCGACGATGGTGTCGGGGTTGAGCGACATGCTCTGGATGCCCTGATCGAGCAGCCACTGGGCCAGGTCGGAGTGGTCGGACGGGCCCTGGCCGCAGATGCCGATGTATTTGCCGGCATCAAGGCAGGTCTTGATCGCCATGGACATCAGTGCCTTGACCGCGCCGTCGCGCTCGTCGAAGCGGTGCGCGACCAGGCCGGAGTCGCGGTCCAGGCCCAGGGTCAACTGGGTCATGTCGTTGGAGCCGATCGAGAAACCGTCGAAATGCTTCAGGAATTCGCCGGCCAGCAGGGCGTTGGACGGCAGTTCGCACATCATGATGATCTTCAGCCCGTGCTCGCCGCGCCTGAGACCGAAACGCTGCATGACCTCGATCACCTCTTCGGCCTCGCCGACGGTGCGCACGAATGGCACCATCGCCCAGACATGGTCCAGGCCGAGTTCGTTGCGCACTTTCAACAGCGCCTTGCATTCCAGCTCGAAGGCCGGCTGGAACTGCTCGTCGACGTAGCGCGAGGCGCCGCGCCAGCCGATCATCGGGTTTTCCTCGTCCGGCTCATAGGCCTCGCCGCCGATCAGGTTGGCGTATTCGTTGGACTTGAAATCCGACAGCCTGACGATCACCGGGTTGGGTCCGAACGGGGCCGCGATGGTGGCGATGCCCTCGACCAGGCGCTCGATATAAAAATCGACCGGTGAACCATAGCCGGCAATGCGCTTGTCGATTTCGGCCTTCAGTTCGGGCGATTGCCGGTCATATTCCAGCAGCGCGCGCGGATGGATGCCGATCATGCGGTTGATGATGAATTCCAGACGGGCCAGGCCGATGCCGTGGTTGGGGATCATGGCGAAGTCGAATGCACGATCGGGGTTGGCGACATTCATCATCAGCTTGACCGGGGCCTCTGGCATCTCGTCCATGCTGTCCTCGGAAACGCTGAATTCCAGCCTGCCGGCGTAGACCCGGCCGGTATCGCCTTCGGCGCATGACACCGTGACTTCGTCGCCGTGATGCACCTTTTCGGTGGCGTCGGCGCAGCCGACCACGGCCGGAATGCCCAGTTCGCGCGCGATGATGGCCGCGTGGCAGGTGCGCCCGCCGCGGTTGGTGACGATCGCGGCGGCCTTTTTCATCACCGGTTCCCAGTCGGGATCGGTCATGTCGGTGACCAGGATGTCGCCGGCCTGCACTTCGTGCATATCGGCGATTTCGATGACCACCCGCGCCTTGCCCTGGCCGATGCGCTGACCGATGGCGCGGCCTTCGGCCAGCACTTCACCGGTGGCCTCCAGCCGGAAGCGCTCCATGACCTGGCCCGAACGGCTCTTGACCGTCTCCGGGCGCGCCTGCAGGATGTAGATCTCGCCGGTCTGGCCGTCCTTGCCCCATTCGATATCCATCGGCCGGCCATAGTGTTTCTCGATCGCCAGTGCCATGTGTCCAAGTTTCTCGGCATCCTCGTCACTGATCGAAAAGTTCTGGCGCAATTTTTCGGGCGTGTCTTCGGTGTGAACGCCGCTGTCTTCGGCATACACCATGCGCGTGGCCTTGGTGCCCAGCGAACGGCGCAGCATGGCCGGCCGACCGGCCTCGAGATTGGCCTTGAACAGGTAGAACTCGTCGGGATTGACCGCGCCCTGGACCACGCTTTCGCCCAGCCCGTAGCTGGAAGTGATGAACACCACGCCGCGATAGCCTGATTCGGTATCCAGGGTGAACAGCACGCCCGAGGCTCCGACATCGGAGCGCACCATGAGCTGAACCCCTGCGGACAAGGCCACCTCGGCATGTTCGAATCCGTGATGCACGCGATAGGCGATTGCGCGGTCGTTGTAAAGGCTGGCGAACACCTCGTGTATCCTGTGCGCCACACCTTCGAGGCCGCGTACATTGAGGAAGGTTTCCTGCTGACCTGCAAACGATGCATCGGGAAGGTCTTCGGCCGTGGCCGATGAGCGAACCGCGACCGCGATATCGCGCCCGAAGCGGGCCTGCATTTCATTCCAGGCTTTTTGCACTTCGTCTGCCAGTCGATCGGGCAGTGGCGTGTCGATGATCCACTGCCGGATCTCGCGCCCGCTTTCGGTCAGCGCGCCGACGTCTTCCACATCCAGGCCCGCGAGTCGATCGCGAATGCGCTGATCCAGGCCGGTTTCGGCCAGAAAATCGCGAAATGCGGTCGCGGTAGTGGCGAAACCGCCCGGCACATTCACGCCGGAGGAGGCCAGCTTGGAGATCATTTCACCCAGTGAGGCATTCTTTCCGCCCACCTGTTCGAGCTCATGCATGCCGGTTTGGTCCAGCCAGCGGATATACTCGGTCACGTCTGGAAAATTCCTTGTTTGATTCAGTTTCCCAATTGTAACCGCCAGCTTATGCGCCGAACCGTTTTGTTCATTTCCGATGGCACCGCGATCACTGCCGAAACCTTCGGTCAGAGCCTGCTGACCCAGTTCAACGGCCAGGAATTCCGCAAGGTGCGCCTGCCGTTCGTCGACACGCCGGACAAGGCAACCGAGGCGGTCGATCTGATCAACCGGGCCGCCCAGGCCGACGGCAACCGGCCGCTGATTTTCACGACTATCGTCGACCGGGATGTCAGGGAATCGCTGGGTCTTGCGAACGCTGAACTGTTTGACATGTTCGGCACCTTTCTGCCCCGGCTTGAAGAGATCCTCGGAACCAGCAGCTCGCACACCGTCGGCCGGGCCCACGGTATCAACGACAGCCATCGTTACGAAGACCGGATGGAGGCGACCAACTACGCCCTGACCCATGATGACGGCATTTCGAAACGGCTTGACAGCGCGGATGTAGTGCTGATCGGAGTGTCGCGTTCCGGAAAAACCCCGACCTGTCTTTACATGGCCTTGCATTTTGGGCTGAAAGCCGCAAACTACCCGTTGACGGAAGAGGATCTCGAAAAGCCGCGGCTGCCCGATTTTCTCAGGATGCACAGGCACAAACTTTTTGGTCTGACCATTGATGCCGAACGGCTGGCGGCAATTCGCGAAACCCGGCGTCCCGGAAGTCGTTACGCCTCACTCAAACAGTGCCGTTACGAGGTGGAGGCTGCCGAGTCGCTGTTGCGTTCGGAACGCTTGCCGATGCTCAATACCACCCGCGCTTCGGTCGAGGAACTTGCCAGCCGAATTCTGCTCGAATTGAATCTGGAGCGGGATCACTTCTGATCCCGCCCATGACCGAAACGATGTGCCGGGCCGCAGCGAACTCCGTGGCGTGAGCGCGGGAGATGACGCGGGCGGATTTTTCAACCACGAAAATTCCGGTTTGTCAAGAATCGGAATTTCGAAACTGCTGTGATATGCTGCAAAGATGGCTGAGATGCTGACACAATTACGCAACCCGAATTCGCTGTCGCGAGTGATCGCGCGGCGCCTGCCGACCCTGCATTCAGGCGTTTTCCACGCCCTGAGTGTGCTGATGCCGGAAGATCTCGGCCGCAGCGACGTGCTGGTATCGCGCATCAAAGATGCGCCAGAGCTCTACATGCGCGTTCTGGAGCGGCACAATTACACTACCTTTCTGCAACTGACCTATCTCCTGGGTCCGGAGCGCGAACAGCACCCGAATGCACACATCCGTGTCTATCACGATGCGCGCATGGCCGAGGCGACTTCGTTTTCGCCGGAGCAGGGAATTGAACGATTCGCCGGACCGGATCTTCCGGTTCGCGGACTGGTCGAGCGGAGCTGGCGCATGAACCGTGCGTTGCTCAAATGGCTAGAGTACCTGCTGGCCGAGGGCCACAGCGCTTCAACCATGCGTGCCGCCGAGGAAGTCCCCGACAGCGTGCCGGATCCTGAACCGGTTCCGGCCGAAGAGGCCGACGAGGCAGCGCGCGCGGAATAAGCGCAAACGTGTAACCCGACTAACCGGCCGGATTCCCGCATCGCGGCGCAATGCTGCGTCAATGAGCGGTGTTCACTGCGTTTTCAGCAATTCCGGATCCAGTCCCGTGAGCACCTCGGCAAGCTCTTCCAGAAATCCCGACAGGACGGAGGATTTGCGCCACACCAGCGCGATCGTGCGCTTCGGAGCCGGATCGTCGAAAGGCCGGGTGAGCAGGTTAGCGGTATGAGCGACCGGCGGTTTTACCGACAGCACCGGCATCAGGGTGATCCCGGTTCCCGCCGCCACCATCTGTCTCAGGGTTTCCATGCTGGTGGCGTGAAAATCGAGTTTTTCGTGTGCCCCGGTGAGCTGGCAGACTTCCAGCGCCTGTTCGCGCAGGCAATGGCCGTCTTCGAGCAGCAGCAATTCCTGGTCCTGCAGGTCGTTCATCGAGATCGTCTTGCGTTCCGCCAGCGGATGTGACTCGGCCAGGGCCAGCACGAACGGCTCCTCGAACAGCACTCGCGAGACCAGTTGCTCGGCCTCGATCGGCAATGCCAGCAATCCGGCATCCAGTCTGCCATGGCTCAGCATCGTCATGACATCCTCGGTTTTTTCCTCGAACAGCCGAAGCGTCAGGCGTGGGAAACGCCGGCGAATCTCCGGAATCACGTGCGGCAGAAAATAAGGCGCCAGGGTGGGGAAAATGCCCAGCCTCAGTGTGCCAGAGTGCGGATCGTGCGATCGCCGTGCGATCGCCTTGATCGAATTGACTTCCGCCAGCAGTGCCCGGGCGCGCTCAACGATTTCCGCGCCGACTTCGGTCAGCATGACTTTGCGTGGCGAGCGTTCGACCAGTTGCACGTCAAGCTCCTCTTCGAGCTTACGGATTTGTGTGCTCAGCGTTGGCTGGCTGACGTGACAGCGTTCTGCCGCCTTGCTGAAATGACGCATATCGGCGAGGGTGACGAGATAATGAATGGCACGCAGGTTCATACCCAAAATCTATCATCTATAAAAACGCCATGCAATATAAACATACTTGAGTGCTTAGGTGATTCGGCCACGCCACTACCGAGCCAGTGGAGCCGTACTGGCAACCGGTTGAATAACCGTACCCGGGCCGGGTACCGGAGGGCGATTTCCGCTACCATTGATGGTTGATGGAAGTCCCCGGCGCTCGAGCCCTCAGATGACCGACAGCAACCTTCCCGAAGACGATTCCCGCCTGATTTCGGCCTGTCCGGTCGATGAGGAAGTACGTTTCGAGGCCTCGTTGCGCCCAACGCGGCTGGGGGAATACATCGGTCAGCAGACGATGAAGGACCGGCTGTCGATTTACCTGGAATCGGCGCGTGCCCGGGCCGAAGCGCTGGACCATGTGCTGATCTTCGGTCCCCCGGGTCTCGGCAAGACCACGCTGGCCAACGTGATTGCCGCCGAAATGGGGACCCGGCTGCGTCAGACTTCGGGGCCGGTGCTTGAGCGCGCCGGAGATCTGGCGGCGATTCTGACCAATCTGGAACCCGGTGATGTGCTGTTCGTCGACGAAATCCATCGTCTGTCGGCGGTGGTCGAGGAAGTGCTGTATCCGGCCATGGAAGACTACCGGATCGACATCATCATCGGCGAAGGCCCGGCGGCGCGCTCGATCCAGCTTGATCTGCCGCGTTTTACCCTGGTGGGTGCGACCACACGGGCCGGCCTGCTGACTTCGCCGTTGCGCGACCGTTTCGGCATTGTCGAGCGGCTGGAGTTTTATGCCGTGGAGGATCTGGCCAGGATCGTGCAGCGATCGGCCGGAATTCTTGAAATCGGGTGTGATTCGGCCGGCGCCGCCGAGATCGCACGCCGTTCGCGCGGCACGCCGCGCATTGCCAACCGCCTGCTGCGACGGGTGCGTGATTTTGCCCAGGTCAGGGCCGATGGACGAATCGAGCCCGAAGTGGCCAGACAGGCTTTGGAAATGATGCAGGTCGATGCCGAAGGGTTCGATCAACTCGATCGCAGGCTTCTGCAGATCCTGATCGAGCATTTCGACGGCGGACCGGTCGGGGTGGAAAGCCTGGCCGCGGCACTTTCCGAGGAGCGCGGCACGATTGAGGACGTGATCGAGCCTTACCTGATCCAGCAGGGCTTTCTGGTGCGCACCGCGCGTGGTCGCATGGCCACCCGGCGCACCTGGCAGCATCTTGGCCTGAAAGCGCCGGCAGCGGCTACCACTGGTGAGCTGTTCGGGGGAGCGGAATCGTGACCGAGCCGAAACCGGAGCCGCAATCCGGTTTTCGTTATCGCGTCTACTGGGAGCATACCGATGCCGGCGGTGTGGTCTATCACTCGCGCTATCTGAATTTTCTCGAGCGGGCCAGGTCTGACTGGCTGGCCGACATTGGTGTCAATCAGATCCGGTTGCGCGAAGACGAGCGACGAATCTTCGTCGTGACCCGGGTCGAAATCGATTTTCGCAAGCCGGCGCGGCTGGAAGATGAACTTGGCGTGTCGGTTTGCGTCGAACATTGCGGCAGGACCCGGGTCGATTTCCGCCAGCGCATTGAACGCGGCGATGAGTTGCTGATCAGCGCGTTCGTGCGCGCCGCCTGCGTGGACGCCGATCGCTTTGTGGCGGCGCGCATGCCGGATCACGTTGCTGATAAAATTCTTTCTATTTCTTTGGGTAACCGATAAATCCTCATCTAAAAAGTGAAGTATCGATGAATGTCGACATGAATGTCTGGAGCCTGATCAGCGAGGCGACCCTGGTAGTGCAACTGGTCATGGCGCTGTTGCTGGTGGCCTCGATTGTTTCGTGGGTGATCATCTTCTCGAAACGGCGTGAGCTGGCCCGGTTCGAGGGGAAAGTCAGGGACTTCGAAGAACGATTCTGGTCCGGCGTGGATCTCGGGCAATTGCACGAAAAGATCAATGGTGAGAACAAGTCGCTGGAAGGGCATGAAATCCTGTTCGATGCGGGGTTCAGTGAATTTAGGCGTCTGCGCGAAGAACAGCGCATCAACGCCGACACCCTGGGGGAGGGCGCCCAACGAGCCATGCGCGTGGCGCTGACGCGCGAGCTCGACCGGCTGGAAAACGGCCTCAATTTCCTTGCCACGGTCGGCTCGACTAGCCCCTATGTCGGCCTGTTCGGCACCGTGTGGGGTATCATGCATGCGTTTTTCGCCCTGGCCGGCGTGCAGCAGGCCACAATTGCGATGGTGGCACCCGGGATTGCCGAGGCCCTGATCGCCACTGCCATGGGTCTGGTCGCGGCAATTCCGGCGGTCATTTTCTACAATCGCTATTCCAACCAGGTCTATCGGCTGGAAGTCCGGATGGATAATTTCAAGGAAGAGTTCGCCGGTATCCTTTACCGCCAGGCACGTCGGCTGCAGGAGAAGTGAGCGTGCAGCCCGGTGCCCAGATCCGGCGTCGCCGCCGCGCGATGGCCGAAATCAACGTCGTGCCCTACATCGATGTGATGCTGGTGCTGCTGATCATTTTCATGATTACCGCTCCGCTGCTGAATCTGGGCGTGGAAGTCGAATTGCCGCAAGGCCAGGCCGAGTCGATGGGCGAGGTCAGCGATCCGCTGCTGGTGGTGATCCACCGGAACGGCGATCTGTATCTGAATACCGGTGATGCGGCCGAACTGATTGATGGCGAGACACTGCGCGAGCGAGTCGCGACATTTGTCCGGGTCAATCCGGACATTCAGGTTCTGATCGGTGCCGACCGGCAGGCCGCCTATGATCATATCTATGAGGCCATGGTGCTGCTGCAACAGGCCGGCGTAAGCTCAATCGGATTTCGCGGTGACCCGCCCGAACAGTGAATACCCGGCACGTCCATCAATCGGACTGGCGCCAATCGCTGGCAGATCTGTCTGTCGCGCTGGGGCTGGCGTTGCTGGTTCATCTGGCGGTTGCCGGCCTGTTGTGGGTTGGCGCCATGAACTGGCAGCCGCGCAAGCCGCCGCCGGTGGCGTCGTTCACCCTGGTGGATGCCACACCGTTTGTCGAGGCCGAGCGTCAGCAGAGGCTAAGCGAAGACCAGGAAAGACTGGCTGAGCAGCAGGCACGCGAAGCCGAACAGCGACTGGAGCAGACCCGCCGCGAAGAAGAGTTGCGGCGGGCCGAACTCGAGCGGCAACGTCGCGAGGGCCGCGAGCAGCAGCAACGCCAGCAGGTGCTTGAACAACAGCGCCAGGAGCAGCTTCGGCTAGAGGCCGAACGCAATCGGCAAGTCGAGCAGCAGCGGGCGCTGGATCGCGCGCGGCGCGCGGCCGAACAGGAGCGCTTGCGCGAGCTTGAGGACCTGAGACGCCAGCGCGATCAGGCCGAACGTGAACGCCGCGAACAGGAGCAACGGCTGGCCGAGTTGGCCGACCGGCGTGAGCAGAAACGGCGCGAAGCCGAAGCCGCGGCCGAGGCTGAAAGGCTGAGACTGGCGCGCGCGCAGGCCGAGAATCAGCAGCGGCGTGCGACGCTTGGAGAGGAGTATGTCTCGACGATTGCCGAGTTGGTCCGGCGCAACTGGATACGACCGGTGACCACTCGTGCCGGGATCTCCTGCAGCGTGCGTGTGGTGCAGATTCCCGGTGGCGAGATCATCGATCAGGCGATCGTCAATCCGTGCAATGCCGATGACGTGACCCGGCGCTCGATCCTGTCGGCGGTCGAGCGCACCGCAGTGTTACCTTACCGAGGTTATGAGGATGTGTTTGAGCCTGAGATTCAATTCAATTTTACTTACGACGGTCCTTAGCCTGCTGCTGGCAAGCGGTGCCCGGGCCCAGCTTCAGATCGAGATCGTCGATGGTGTCGAGGGCGCATTGCCCGTGGCCGTGGTGCCGTTCGATTTCAGTCGTGCCGAGGTCGGCCCCGAGACGCCGATGCATGATGTGATCGCCGCGGACCTGCAGCGCAGCGGGCTGTTCGACCCGTTGCCGGTGAGTGACATGGTCGACCAACCGAATCGGCCGCCCGAGATCCAGTTCGGCACCTGGCGGCTTTTGAAAGTGGACTATGTCGCCATGGGGCGCTGGATTCCCGGTACGGACGGACTCAATGGTGAAATCGAATATCACCTGGTTGCGGTGCATTCCGGAAGAACCCTGTTCTCGCGCGCGATTGCCGCGGGGCCCGGCACCTTCCGGCTGCGTGCGCACCAGATTGCCGACGCCATCCATGAGGAACTGACCGGCATGCCGGGCGCTTTCGCCAGCCGGATTGCCTATGTCAAGGTCAGCGATGCGGGCAGCGAAAACGAAGTGTTCGAACTGATCGTGGCTGACTCCGATGGCTACAATCCGCAGACCATCGTGCGCCACAGCCAGCCCATCCTGTCGCCAAGCTGGGCGCCGGATGGAGAGCGCCTGGCCTATGTGTCGTTTGCCACCGGCCGATCCAATGTCGTGATCCAGAACATCTTCACCGGTCAGCGCGAGATCATCTCGGCCGACCGCGGCATCAATGGCGCGCCGGCCTTTTCGCCTGACGGCCGGCTCCTGGCCATGACCCTTTCGCGCACCGGCAGTCCCGAGATCTGGGTGCGTGAACTGGAAACAGGGCGGATGGAACAGGTCACCAATCACTGGTCGATCAACACCGAACCGGCCTGGTCGCGCGACGGCCGCAACATCCTGTTCACGTCAGATCGTGCCGGTCGGCCGCAGGTCTATCAGGTTTCGCGCCGCGGCGGTGCGGTCGAACGTGTGACCACCGAAGGCGATTACAATTCGCGGGTCGCGATGGATGGTTATTCCGGGCTTCTGGCCATGGTGCATGGCGCGCAGTCGCAATTCCGGATCGCGGTTCTGGATCGCGACTCCGGGCGTTTGCGTGTATTATCACCGGGATCAATGGACGAATCGCCGAGCTTCGCACCCAATGGTCGCATGGTGCTGTATGCCTCACGCGAGGGTGAGCGCGGCGTGCTTGCCGCGGTCTCGGTCGACGGCCGGTTCCGGCAACGGCTGGCGCTGGCCGAGGGCGATGTTCGCGAGCCGGCCTGGTCGCCGTTGATCCGCCAGTGATTCGCTGCGAGTATTTGCAACCAGATTGATCAGACAACATTTTACAGATTACACAACAACCAATCCCGATTTCCCCGGAGGAATTATGAAGCCCTCAATTCGACTGATTGCCGTTGCCTCGCTGGCATTGTTGCTGGCAGCCTGCGCGCGTGAAGCCCGCGAAGTTCCGCCCGAGCCCGCGGAACCGGATCGCCGTCCTGTTCAACCTGCCGATCCGATGGAAGTGGACCGGGTCGATCCCGCCGACTTCGCGGATTCGCGCAATCTGGAGAATCCCGACAGCCTGCTGAGCCAGCGCGAAATCTTCTTCGAATTCGATCGCTCCAACGTGCTGCCGGAATACCTGCCGGTCATCCGCGCGCATGCAGCCTACGCCCGAGCCAACTCCACCGCCCGGATCATGCTGGAAGGTCATACCGACGAACGGGGATCGCGCGAATACAACCTCGGGCTGGGTGAGCGCCGCGGACATTCAGTCCGCGACCTGATGGGTGCCGAAGGCGCGACATCGGCCCAGCTCGAGGTCGTCAGTTATGGCGAGGAACGACCGGTGTGTCGTGCCTCCAACGAAGCCTGCTGGGAGCGTAACCGCCGCGTGGAAATCGTCTACACGGCGCGCTGATGATCGTCATGAAACACGCTGCCGCCAGAAGCTCCGCCAAAGGCTTTTTGATCGCGCTGCTGCTCGGAGCGGCCACGGCCACTCCGGCCGCCGCCCAGGTGCCTGATGGTTCGGCCTCGCAGATGATTCTTGAATTGCAGCAAATGCGCGAGGAACTGCGCGAGTTGCGCGGTCTGGTCGAGGCCCAGGCTCAGGAGATCGAGAATCTCAAACGGCGTCAGCGTGATCAATATGTTGATCTGGATCGTCGTCTGGGCAATCTTGGTCCGGACCTGGTTGGCAACGATAGCGACGATGCCGTCGCGCGGCAAAGTGAGCCCGGGCCCGGCATTGATGCCGGACCGAGGCCTGAAGCACCCGAGCCCGAGGCGCGCGGCATCGATCTGCCGGAAGTTCGCGCTCCTGTCGACCCCGAGCCGGAAATCGTCACCCTTGCCGACCCCGGCGAGAGCGGCGTGCGTCAGTTGCGCGAACCGACCCAGGGCGAGCGCCAAGCCTATGATCAGGCATTTCAGGCGCTGCGCGAGACCCGTTATGCCGATGCAGCCGAAGCATTCGATCGATTCCTGCAGGACCATCCGGATTCAGCCTACGCGCCCAACGCAATGTACTGGCTGGGCGAGGTGTACTACGTGACTCGCGATTTTGAAACCGCCCTGGCCCAGTTCAGACGCCTGCATGAAGCCTATCCCGACAGCAGCAAAAAGCCCGATGCGTTGCTTAAGGTCGGCTTCAGCCACTACGAGCTGGGACAGTGGCAACGCGCGCGCGCGGCGCTGGAACAGGTCGTCAGCGACTACCCGGCCAGCAACTACTCCCGTCTGGCCGAGAACCGGCTGCGGACCATGCGGCTGGAAGGAAATCTGTAGAAACGGCGTCCACGCCGCGATTAAATCGCCGTGGTGGCGCGGCTCCTGGGCGCTGCTTTAGGACCGGCCTCCAGGCCGGGATTGTGTTGGCGATCATGATTTCGAAGATGACACAGTCCTCCAGCCTCAAAATCACGGAAATCTTCCGCTCCCTCCAGGGCGAGTCGGATTCGGTCGGTTGGCCGACGGTATTCGTGCGTCTGACCGGCTGTCCGCTGCGCTGCCTCTGGTGCGATACCGCCTATGCCTTTCAGGGCGGGGAGTGGATGGAAATCGACGCGATCTTCAAGCGTGTCGAGGGCTTCGGGACGCGCCAAGTGTGCGTGACCGGCGGCGAGCCGCTGGCCCAGAAGCGCTGTCTCGACTTGCTGACCGGACTGTGTGACCGGGGCTATTGCGTGTCGCTGGAGACCAGCGGTGCACTGCCGGTCGATCAGGTGGATCCCAGAGTAATCAAGGTGCTGGATCTCAAGGCTCCCGCTTCCGGCGAGTCGGGCCGCAATCTTTGGTCCAGTCTCGAGCACCTGCAGCCGCATGATCAGATCAAGTTCGTACTTGCCGACCGGGCCGACTTTGACTGGGCGGTGGGTCAGGTTCGCGAACACGCCCTGGAACGCTGGCAAGTGCTTTTCTCGCCGGTCTGGGAAACCCTCAAAGCCGATGAATTGGCCCGTTGGTTGATGGCATCCGGGCTCAACGTGCGCCTGCAGATCCAATTGCACAAGCTGCTATGGGGCGATCAGCCAGGGCGATAGAAGACCCGGCCGGGTAAATGAGGTAAATGAAATCAGGCGCGGCGCTCGTCAGCCTGATGTTCGCCCGTTCTTGATTGCCAGAATGCGGTAGACCAGATCCAGTGCGGCTCGCGGCGTGAGCCGGTCGGGATCGAGGTCGGCCAGCAGTTCATCCAGTGGGTCCGGTTCGGGGCTGGTCTCCTGATTCACCGCGTCGGCGAACAGGCTGAGTTGCGGCCCCTGGTTGATGCGCGATTCGGCTTCGAGTTTTTCCAGGTGGGTGCGGGCATGGTCGAGCACGTCGCGGGGCAGGCCCGCCAGGCGCGCGACCTGCAGGCCATAGGACTGGTTGGCTGGACCGTCGCGCACACTGTGCAAAAAGATGATGCGATCTCCATGCTCGCGCGCGTCCAGATGCACGTTGATGATGCCGGGATGATCTTCGGCCAATTGCGTCAGTTCGAAGTAGTGGGTGGCGAACAGGGTCATGGCCCGGGCCTTGAGTGCCAGTTCGCCGGCCACTGCCAAGGCCAGCGCCAGACCGTCGAAGGTCGAGGTGCCACGGCCGATTTCATCCATCAGCACCAGTGACTCAGCCGTCGCATTGTGCAGGATGTTGGCCGTTTCGACCATTTCGACCATGAACGTGGAGCGGCCGCGGGTCAAGTCATCACCGGCGCCAATGCGCGAAAAGATGCGGTCGATGGGCCCGCAGCGCACGGACTTTGCAGGCACGAAGCTGCCGGCGTGGGCCAACAGCACGATCAGCGCGGTCTGGCGCATATAGGTGGATTTGCCGCCCATGTTGGGCCCGGTCACGATCAGCATGCAGCGCTCCGGTCCTAATGTGCAGTCATTGGGCACGAATGGTTCGTCCTGCACCGACTCGACCACCGGGTGGCGACCCTCGATGATCTCCAGCCCCGGATGATTGTCCAGCAGCGGGCGACTCCAGTTCAGCGCCTCGGCCCGGCCGGCGAAGCAGGCCAGCACGTCCAGGGTCGAGACTGCGTGTGCGATGCCGGTCAGCGCGTGGTGCTCCCCGGCCAGGCGACCGACCAGTTGCTCGTACAGCGACTTTTCCAGCGCCAGCGACCGCTCGCGCGCCGACAGGACCTTGTTCTCGTGAGTCTTGAGCTGTTCGGTGATGTAGCGCTCGGCGTTTTTCAGCGTCTGGCGCCGGGTGTATTCGTCGGGCACATCGCCAGCGCGCGCCTTGCCAATTTCAATATAGTAGCCGTGCACGCGGTTGTAGCCGACTTTCAGGGTCTGGATGCCGGTGCGCTCGCGTTCGCGCTGCTCATAGTGCTGCAGGAAGTCATCGGCATTGCTCGACAGTGCGCGCAATTCATCCAGTTCCCGGTCGTAGCCTTCACGGATCACGCCGCCGTCGCGGATCAGCATCGGCGGCTGCTCGACAATGGCCTGTCGCAGCAAGTCGACCAGGTCGCTCCGCTCAGGCATCGCTTCGCGTAGTTGGGCCAGCAGCCCATCATCAAATCCTGCCAGGACTTCGCGCAGCGCGGGAACGCGTTCCAGTCCGGTACGCAGCGTGCTGAGGTCGCGCGGCCGGGCGCTGCCCAGCGCAATGCGGGTCAGGATGCGTTCCAGGTCCCCGCCGCCGGCAAGAATCTCTGCAAGCAAGGTGTGGGCATGCTGATCCAGCAGCGCCTGGACCGCGCCATGGCGCTCGGCCAGACGCTTGCAATCGCGCAGCGGCTGCAGCAGCCAGCGCCGCAGTTCGCGGCTGCCCATGGGGGTGACGGCGTGATCCAGCAGTCCGAGCAATGTACTCTCGGTTCTGCCCTCCGGGTGTCGGTCGATTTCCAGATGTCGCCGGGTGGCCGCATCCAGCAGCAGGAAGCTGCTGTGACGTTCCGCTTTCAGACCGTCGATGTGGGGGAGCTCGCGGGTTAGCATGGCTTGCGCATAGCCCAGCAGCGCGCCTGCGGCGGCCACGCCGGGACCGGGATGATCAATGCCGAAGCCGCTGAGGTCCTGGGTGCCGAATTGTCGGCACAATGCACGGGCACCGCTTTCGAGGTCGAACTCCCAGTCCGGTTTTTTTCTGGCGGCCGGAATCGATTGAGCCAGCGTGTCCGGGATGGATTCCGGCAGCAGCAGCTCCGCGGGGCGCAGCCGTTCGAGTTCGGCGGCCAGCGCCTCGGCGCTGTCGGGTTCCGAACAGCTCATTCGCCCGCCGGCCAGATCCAGCCAGGCCAGGCCGAAATTGTCCCCAATCCGGCAGCAGGCGGCCAGCAGCCGGTCGCCGCGCTCATCCAGCAGCGATTCCTCGGTTAATGTGCCCGGCGTGACGATGCGCACCACCTTGCGCTCCACGGGCCCCTTGGCGGAACCAGGATCGCCGATCTGCTCGCAGATCGCGACCGACTCGCCCTGTTTCAGCAACCGTGCCAGATACGAATCAACCGCGTGATACGGCACTCCGGCCATGGCAATCGGCTGCCCGGCCGATTGCCCGCGCGCGGTCAGCGTGATATCCAGCATGGCCGCTGCCCGTTTGGCGTCGTCGTAGAACAATTCGTAGAAATCGCCCATCCGGAAGAACAGCAAAATGCCCGGATTGTCGCGCTCCACCTCGGCCTTGAGCCGCAGGTACTGCTGCATCACCGGGGTGTGGTTCTGTTCGGAAGCCTTTGGCATGAATTCGGATACGGCCGGAGCCGGTGAAGTTGACCGGGAATGGTGAATCGTAACCGGAAGCATGCTCTTGCGGTTCGGGCGTACAATTTTCAGGGGCCGGCAGGCGCAAATTGCCTCGGTGGGCTGTGAAGCTGAATCGGGCTGCATCTGGCGATGGTTGAAATTGGCCTTTCCGGGCTTCCATCTCAAATTACGCCTGTCCCGGTTTTTACCCACGAATCTTCATAGGAGCCCCAGAAACCCTTCAACGGAAAGGCGCGCCTGTTTCAGGATATGCGAAAGCGTGGATCGCTTGATCGGGCGGTGCGCGGGCACCGTAAGTTTCAGCACCTCGTCACGAGTATGCTTTTGAAGCCGGATATGGCTGCCACGTTGCCGAACTACCACCCACCCATCTCGTTTCAATGCAGCAATGACCTTCTCGTACGAGAGGCTTGGAACCTTGCTCATACAGCCAATTCCGTGGTCTCGGAATCCGGTCCATAAGCCGCGTCGTCTTCAACGACCTCCAAGTACAGTTCGACGGCCTCCCGGATATTTTTTAGAGCTTCGTCTTTGCTATCTCCTTCGCTAATACACCCTGGCAGGCTGGGAACATACGCTGTATACCCACCTTCCTCACTTGGTTCAAGAACGACTGATAGTTTCATATCAACCTCCACAATTCAATAATCTGACGGATTCTCTCGCGGCAGGAACGCCGGTTACACGGCGCCCCGCGCACAGACCCGGACGTGCGGTTTTCCCGCATCCGGTTCCTCGGTTGTACTCACTTTCGCGCGAGCGTGGGCGTCAGGCAAATACCGCATGCTGATGCCTCCGTGGTCTGATCCAGTGCTTGGTGCGAAGCATTCTGTTCAGCCCGGCGATGAACTGCCGGCCCGGCAAATGCAGGTTGATTCTAATCCACTGCATGATCCGCCGGCAAGCGCCTTGCAGTTTGTTCGGTGCAGTGCGGCGGC
>CAYVPB010000016.1:24388-44898 GCA_964453565.1 uncultured Halomonas sp. | reverse complement strand
AGGCACCATCAGATAACGTGAAAACATCACCATCAAATCACGTGAACACGCTCACTACAGGAGATTCGGAAAATGCGATTTGAAGATGCATACGAGGGATGGCAGGCCCGGCGGCTGACGCAGGAAGAAGCCGCGCGATTACTCGGCGTCCATGAACGGACGTTTCGACGCTACATCAACCGGTTCAAAGACGAAGCGCTGTCGGGTTTGGCCGACAGGCGGCTGTCGCAGGTTTCGCACCTGAAATACTCGAAAAATACTCATAGGCACCCCTTGAATAAAAGGATTTTTCAACATGCCTGCAGTGCGTTGCCCTTCCCGCCATGAACGGCAGAAAACTTCTTACCGTAGCGACAAAGCCATGCTGTGCCAATCGGAAAACTGCCTGAATCGGTGTCGGAATATTCCTACAGAATGGGTGTCCGTGTTCTGATCCGCAGAATGCGTGTCCATGTTCTGCGTCAGGATGCAGAATTGTCATCGAAGCGCCCGGGGTCGAGTGCCTGGACGATGATCGAATCGGTCGGAAGTGGCAAACCCGAGAGCATGTCGGCAAGCAGCTCTGCGCACAACGGGGTGCCGCTGATACCGCGACTGCCGTGTCCCAGGTTGACCATCAGTATCGCCCCCAAACGGTTTTGCCAGCCCGGGACCGGCCCGACCAGGGGCATAAAATCTCGCGCCTGCCAGCGAAGGGCAGCCCGCCTGCCGGTGATTTCGATGTTCGGCCCTCCCAGTTCGCGCCAATGCTGGTGGAGATTGCGCTCAAGCTGTGCGAGATTTTCCAGATCGTCCTCCGGCCGCACATGAAGGTCGGTCTGTTCGGGCGCAAAGGTCGAACCGAAGCAGTGGATCCCGTCGACCGCCGGGATCAGGTAGCCGGTGTGGCAATGGGGACGTATCCAGCGCAGACTTTGCGGCGTGGCGCGGCATTCGGTCAGTTGCCCGCGGATCGGACGCAAGGGCAGAGGCGGCAGACCCGCCAGCGGGCCGGCGGTGCACTGGATAACGGCATCGGAATCCGGCATCTCGTTGTTTTTCGGTGACAGGCTTGCGTCCCCGCCAATGCCGTCAACCTCCTTCCGGCGGATCGAGATTCGCGGGTGATCCAGCAGTGTTTCGCACCATCGCCCGGGCCGCAGGAATCCGGCCCTGACCAGCAGCAGCGAATCATCGTTCTGCCGGACCAGCTCGCTCGCCGGCCAGTGTCCGCTGGCGAGCGCCGAGTCGGCGCGGCGTTGCTGGCGCCGGTTGACGATATGCTGGACGACCCCGTCGAAGCGGGCCGTTTCAGGTGCCAGGCGAAATTCGGCCAGCCGCCGCAGCGCGTATAGATAGCTCGATTGGTAGAAGCGGTTCTGTGGCGTGGCGCTCCCCGAGGGCGTGGTGTAGACGACGCCGGCACGGTTGCCTGAACCGCCGCTGGCCACGCCGGTTGATTCCAGCACCTGAACATGCCAGCCGCGTTCGGCCAGTGCTCGTGCGTTCGTGGAACCGGCCAGGCCGGCACCGATGACCGTGGCGCGCCCCCGCCGGATCTTTCGTGCACGCCACATCCCCTGGAATTCGCCCTGCAGCCGATGTCGCTTGTGGCCAAAACCGGGTTTTCTTTGTACCGTAAAGCCGGCGTCGGCAAGGGCTTGCCGGACCCGCCCGGCAACGGTGAACGTCGCGAGTGCCGCACCGGTTCGCGAGCGTCGGGCCAGGATCGTGAACAGGTCCGGCGACCACATCGCCGGATTGCGATCCGGGGCAAATCCGTCGAGAAACCAGGCATCCACACCCGTCGGCTGGCGACGCCACATCTCGGCGGCATCGCCGAACATCAGGGTCAGATCGATATTGTCTGCCAGGCGCAGGCGATGGAAACCCGGAGTCAAAGCGGGGTATTGGGCCAGCAGCGTCTCCGCCCATCGTTTTGGCAGCGGCAACGCGGTTAGCGCGCGCTCCAGATCGGTGCGCCCGAGCGGGTGCAACTCGGCCGACACCAGCGCGAGACGGGCCGAGTCCGGGGCCCGACGGCCGAAAAGCTCGGCCGCCAGCAGCAGGTTGAGCCCGGTGCCGAAGCCGGTCTCGCCGATCACGAACTGGCTGTTGGCCGGGAGAGACTCGAATCGCGGGCCAAGACGGCAGCCCTGCAGGAATACCGCACGGCTTTCTTCCAGGCCGCCATCGCGCGAGAAATAACCATCGCCGAAGTCGCTCGCAAACAGGTGTTCGTCCTGCCACTCGATCGAGGCGGGACGAATTGGATCAAGATCGGCTTGCATCGCATAATTTTTGCAGATAGCGCAAAAACATGCCACCCGTTGCGCGTCGGTGCTGCGACAATAGCGGCAGTTCACGACTCAGGCAGTGCCAATGAACCAGACCACCCGCAACCTTGCCCTGTTCTGCGATTTCGAGAACATCGCACTGGGCGTGCGTGATGCGAAATATTCGGCCTTCGATATCAGGAAGGTCCTGGAAAGGCTGCTTCTGAAGGGCAACATCGTGGTCAGGAAAGCCTACTGCGACTGGGCCCGGTATAGGGAGTTCAAGCCGGCCATGCACGAGGCGGCGTTCGAACTGATTGAGATTCCGCATCTCAGAATGTCGGGCAAGAATTCTGCCGATATCCGCATGGTGGTCGATGCGCTGGATCTTTGCTACACCAAGTCGCATGTGGACACTTTCGTGGTCATTTCAGGCGATTCGGACTTTTCGCCGCTGGTCAGTAAGCTGCGCGAAAACAACAAGCTGGTCATCGGCGTGGGCGTGAAGAGCTCGACCTCAGATCTTTTGATGGCCAGTTGCGATGAGTTCATTTTCTATGACGATCTTGTCCGCGACAGTGAGAAGAAATCCGAGCGCAAGCAGCGCGCGGCGAAGAAAAAGACCACCCGGAAAGCGAAGAAGAAGACCGCAAAGTCGGCCGTCAAAGTCAATGGTGATTCATCGGCAATCGGAGCCGCCGATGCCTCTGACGAGTCCGGGAGCGATGCCGCGAGCGAAGAGGATCGCCGCCAGGAAGCCTTCGACCTGGTGCTGGAAACCATCGAAGCGCTGTTTCGTGATCGCGACGAGGCCGAAAAGGTCTGGGGCTCCATGGTCAAGCAGACGCTCAAGCGGCGCCGGCCCGGATTTGCCGAGAGCTATCACGGCTTCAAGTCGTTCGGTCAGTTGCTCGAGGAGATGAAATCCGCCGGCTTGGTGAAATTGCAGCACGACGAAAAGTCCGGCGGCTACATCATCGAGAGTTTCCAGAGCGACGACGATTGACAACATGGCCAGGATTTACAAGCTTGGGCCAGTCGTATGCCATCGGCAGGGTCAATTCCCGATCTGTTCCAGGATTCCGGCCAGCTCCTCGCTGAGCTGGTCGCTTAGTGCCGGATCGGGTGTGCCGGTATTCAGCCTGGAGACTTGTGGGTGGTTGCGCGCCTTGAGCAACGGGTCGGGGATGCGTTTTTCGGGCCAGGTGTGCTCGGCGGTGATGTCGGTTCTGATCGCGCCGTGGGCGGCATGTCCGCGCTGATCCAAGGCCTCGATGAGCGCCTTTGCGCGCGCCGCCAGATGGGTCAGTGCGGCATCGTCGAGCATGATGCTGAGCCGGCCCCGCAGACGATCGGTCAGCGCATGACGCAGTTGCCAGGCAGCGCTGCCGCCGGAACCGATCATGAGGCCGATCAGCGTGCCGGCCCCCAGCGACAGGCCACCGGTGGCAACATCCACTGCCGCGCCGCTTGCCGCCCCGGCGGCCGCGCCAGTGCCGGTATGCCTGCCAAAGAGTTGCAGTGCACCGGGCTCGAACAGCGAGCGTCGCCATCCGTCCGGGGCAATCGGTAGCGGCAGCAATTCAACATCCGGATCCTCAAACCGATACAGACGCAATGCTTCGTCGATGAAGCGCCGCTCGCGCTGTTCGGCGGACCGTTTGAGCGCATCAAGCAGCCGTGCGGCCTGGTCAGCATCTCCCCGGTTGGCATGTCGTCGTGCCGCGGCAACATCGATCATCAGTCTGGCGGCCAGCACCAGCGCGGCGCGATGCAGTCTGGTGGCCAGTGCCTGCCGGTCCTGCACCAGCGCAGCCAGGTTTTCGGCATGCGCTTCGAGCAGCACGGCCAGTCGCTGCCACAGTCGTGCCTCGGCCTGGCGGGAATAGATTACGGTGTCGAATTCGACCACGGCATGCAGCCCGATTCGCGCCAGCGCATCGCGCCACTCGGCAACCCGGCCAGACCCGGATCCGGTGAAATTGAGCACCGGTAGCAGCGGTCGCGCCGTCAGATTGAGGACCGCCAGTTCATCCTGGTATTTGCCCAGCACCGGCTCGCGCGTGTCGATCACATACAGCGTTGCGTCGCAGTGCAGCACTTGCTCGAGCACGCGCGCTTCCTGTTCGAACCGGTCGCGAGCATGTTCCGAGTCCAGTACATTCTTCAGC
This sequence comes from uncultured Halomonas sp., assembly GCA_964453565.1. Lineage (GTDB taxonomy): Bacteria > Pseudomonadota > Gammaproteobacteria > Xanthomonadales > Wenzhouxiangellaceae. The sequence goes on along the minus strand of CAYVPB010000016.1, from coordinate 40,472 downwards.
CGCGCCGGGCCATCATGGCGCGGGATATCCAGGCCCTCCAGGAGGTCCAGCAGTGCTCCGGCATCCTCCAGCCCCGGGGTATCGAACAATTCCGCCACCGGCCGGCCTTCGACCAGCAGGTTCGCCGATTCGACCTGGCGGGTAGTCGCCGCGGTGGGTGCGACCTCGCCGAAGCGTGGATCGCGCATCAGCGTGCGCATCAACGAGGTTTTGCCGACATTGGTATGGCCGACCACTACCAGGCGCGGGATACTGTTTTTTTTTGCGACCATGGGAGCAAGAATAGCGCTGATTCCCGATCCATGTTCCGGCACGTCAGTTTCCATAGGTTCACCGAAAAACGGAGTTTCGTTGCGCTGCGATCCACGCCGTAATCCACCATAATCGTGACATGGAACATGATCCCGAAATCGTGCTGGTTGCCGCGATGGGCCGCAATCGCGTGATCGGCCGGAATGGTCGCATGCCGTGGCATCTACCGGCTGATCTCAAGCACTTCAAGGCAGTGACCCTGGGCCACCCTGTGATCATGGGCCGGCGCACCTTCGAATCGATTGGCAAGGCCTTGCCGGGGCGGCGCAACATCGTGGTCAGTCGAAAATTATCCGCGCCGCCCGAAAAATACGAGCTGGCCCGTTCGCCGGACCAGGCGCTGGCGATCGCCTCCGAAGCGCGGGTCATGATCATCGGCGGAGGCGAACTCTATGCCGCGTTGCTGCCACGCGCGGCACGGATGGAACTGACCTGGGTCGATGCCGAGCCTGAAGGTGACACCGTGTTCCCGAATTGGGACCGGCATGCCTGGCGGCTTGAGGCCATGCAGGTCAGCCCGGCCGATGGCAAAAACCCGTTTGATCTGGTGTTCTGTTCCTGGCGATGTGCCGACAACAGGATCGCTGAGGAGGGATGACAGCATCCTGAGTTGTTGCCGATATACTTCGGGGCATGACGTTTTTTCGAATCCTGTTTTTGGTCGGCTTTTTTTTCGCAGCTTTCGATGCCAGTGCGCTGGATGTCATCGAGCTCAGGCAGGATCCCGACATCGCTCTGGAGCACCAGCGCATGCCCGGCAATGCCCGGGCCCAGGCCGAGCGCAGGGGTGCGGTGCGCTCGGTGCCGCACCTGTTTGTCTATCATCCGGATGCAGCCCGGTCGCCGGCTTTCTTCATGACCGGGTTCAGGCGCGGTTTTGAACGCCAGCTCGCGATGGTGCTCGACGACTTCCGCGTACAGCGCTCCATGGCGCCGCTGGACATGCTACTGGAGCGTGCCACCACCGAAGGTGGCAATCGTCTGGAGCCGGCCGATCTGCCGCTTCGCCGGGTGGTCGTGGTGCTGTATCGCAGAGACGACTGCGGCGACTGTGATTTGCTGGAGACGCAGTTGACCGACTGGTTTGAAGCCCGCACCGGGCCGGAGGCGATGTTGCTGCGTGTCCACCTGCCGTGATCACGTCCGTGATTGAGCCATCCTGAGAAAAGAGCCGCAAATGAACGCAAATGGACGCAAATTTTTGATGACCCAAGAGAGCGATTTGATCAGTCCTGATCGTGCGCTTTTTTTGCCGCCAAACCGGATCTGATTCAGTGATCAGGCATCATTTGCGTTCAATTTCGGTTCCAGCTTCTGTCCTCCTTAGTACTGGCTAAGTAAGATACGCAATCCGGTATGGCCAAGCTGTATTTCTATTATTCGACCATGAACGCGGGCAAGACCACGCTGTTGCTGCAATCGGCGCACAACTACCGCGAGCGCGGCATGCGGCCGCTGTTGATGACGCCGGCGCTGGATGACCGGGCCGGCCGCGGCGTAATTCGTTCGCGCGTGGGTCTGGAGGCCGAGGCAATCGCTTTCGAACCGGATCAGAATCTGCTGGCCCTGACCCAGTCCGAACTGCAATCCGGCCCCATTGCCTGCGTGCTGATCGATGAGGCCCAGTTCCTGACCCGCGATCAGGTGTTCCAGGCAAGCGAAGTCGTCGATGAACTCGGCATTCCTGTGCTGGCATTCGGACTGCGAACCGATTTTCGCGGCGAGCTGTTCGACGGCAGCCGCTACCTGATGGCCTGGGCCGATGAGCTCAAGGAACTCAAGACCATCTGCCATACCGGCAAGAAAGCCACCATGGTCGTGCGTGTGGACGAAAAAGGCCACGCGATGACCGAGGGCGAGCAGGTCCAGATCGGCGGCAACGAGCGCTACATCCCGGTCAGCCGGGCCGAGTTCAAGAACATCTTCCACCGCGGCGCGCGCGCCAGATTGTTCCACCCCGATGATTCATGACCTGTCCTGCTCGGGTATGAGACTCAGCCATTGGCCTCGTGATCACACCGTAATTCCAGTCCAGGATTTCAAGCCGGATGATTGATGCCATTAGATGGCTTCGAGCATCCGGTGATGCCGGCGGCTACGGGCCGGCCGGGGCGATCGGCCTGGTCGCAATCATCTGGTTTGCGGGAGCTGGGGAACCGGTGAATACCCGCTGGTGAAAAGGGTAGTGGTGCGGGTTTTCCCAAAACTTCACGGGTTGGCCAAGATGCTGATGATTCCTGGGTGACTTCCGCCGCCCGGCCGGCCGAAGCCCCCGACATCCCCCGCTGCACCAATGTTCGAGTCTCGCCGCTACCCGCGTGCCTCCGTAGCCAAACTTTCCGGCAAGGTCTGAGGTGGACGGTTCATCGACTGAGCGCCCGGATGGTCCGGTCTCCAGGCAGCGTGGAATCGTCGTCCAGGACCGCCTCGATGCGATCCAGCGCTTCCCAGAGATGCGGCAGCAGCGGCCGGTAGCGGTTGAAGAAACCGGGGAAGGGGACCAATACGTCGAAATGCTGGGCACCGTCGATTTCAATCAGGCTCAACCAGTTTGCGCCATTGGCGCGAGCCGCCTGGACGTAAGGTCGCGTACTGAATTCGATCGGCACCAGGCCGTCCTGCAGTCCGTGCAGGATGATCAGTGGAATTTCCGGTAAGCGGGCCGTGGCCCGGGTTCGATTGACCGCCGCGCGCAAGTCCACTGCATCCTCGCCCTGGCCGGTCCAGAGCTGACGCAGACACAGCAGGCCGGGCAGCGCCGGATCGGCGGAATCCTGATCGGCCAGAGAATCGATCCAGCCCAGACGCTCCCCCGGAACCACCCCGGACGAGTTGGCCCACCACAGACCGCGCACTTCGGTATCCGCGGGCGACGGATTGCCTTGCGCATCCTGAGCGGCCGCGCGGTATCCGCACGGCATTCCATCAACGGGTCGACGCAGGTAAGCCGAGGCGTAGATGGCTGCAACCGAGCGCCAAAGATCCAGCCCGGTATTGACCGCGGCCTGTTCCAGCGCCTCGGGCGTAAATCCCGATTCCAGAAGTACGGCGCGCGCAGCGGCCGGGTCAGGCTCGTCGATCCATCCAGCCTCATGCAGCGACCGGCAGCGCTGCTGCGCGGCCGGCAGCAGGGCAGGATTGGCCATCGGCAACTGCATCAGGAACTCCGGATCCGCCAGCAGGCAGGGCTGCAACAGCGCCGCTTCGGTAGCGTAATCATAAAGCGGACGCGCATCGGCTGAAGTGATGTTCGGGGCGGCCACCACGGCTGCGTCGAACAGGCTTTCATCGTCGAGTTCCAGTGCGCGCAGCACGGCGCCACCGCCGTTGGAGATGCCGGCGGCAATCACGCGCACGCCAGCGGCGGTGAATTGTCGGTCTGGAAACGCTTGCCCGAGAAGATGCAGGGCCACGCGCGCGGCTTCCACGGTATGCCGGCCCCAGTCGGCTTCCGGATGGTCGCCGGAATGGGCATGCGGGATCGAGACCAGGGGTGAGTCGGCGGGAGGTGGCTCCAGACCCAAAACCGCCCGGCCACGGTCCGCACGGGTGCCCTCGAGCGCGACGCCGGTGCTGGAGGCATGGTCAAAAAGATCGGTTCCGGCGCCCTTGTCGGTCAACACCAGTGCACAGCCGCGCGGCAGCGCCCATGGCCCGGCGACCGGCAGTGCGCCATAGATGCCGCGCGAGCCCGAAGCCGGCGCAACCACCAGGCAGGGTTGGCCGGGATCGAACTGATCGGGCAGTTGCAACAGCACCCGGAATGGTTGACGGGCACGTGGCAGCCGGACGAAGGTCTGAAATTCCCGGCCCGGAATAACAGGCAGTGCGGCCTGAGCATCGAAGCCGCCGGTGGCAGTCAGATCGGTCAGCCCGCGCCAGTCGTGATAGATCGAGAGCCGGCGCAGATCGCCGGCTGAAGCGGGATCGGTCGCTGGCGCCGCACCGCGCAGGCCGGTCAAGCCAAGACCGGCGGTGAGCAGATCATCCGCACCGCGATGCTCGCTGGCCAACACCTCGCCGAGTGCCGGGACGGGATCCTGGGCGGGTTCGTTCACGCCACAGCCGCCGAGCTGGAATGCGGCAGCCAGCAGCGCAAGCCGCGCGAGTGGGGATGACCAACGGGTTTGCCAACGGGATTGCAACACGGGCATGCCTCCGGGAATGGAATATTCGGGATGATTTGCATCGATCCGAATGTAGCACCCGCGCCGACGCCACGGCGTTGGACTTTGGTACCAGCCGGCCGATCGTCGTACCATGCGAATCATGACCATCGTGCTGCTTGCACAATCACCATGCAGGTTTTGATTGCCGACGACCATCCGCTGTTTCGAAATGCGCTGACCATGGCGCTGCGGGCCTGCGTGGAGGGGGTGCAGATTGTTGAAGCCGAGGATTTGCCCGCGACACGCGCGCATCTCGCCGCGGGTGCCGATATCGACCTGGTGCTGCTCGATCTGCACATGCCTGGAAGTGGTGGTCTGACCGGATTGGCCGGGATCCGCTGCGAGTATCCGGACCTGGCCGTGGTCGTGATCTCGGCCAATGAGGATGCGGCGGTGATCCGGCGCGTGCTGGATCATGGCGCCGTCGGATTCATCCCCAAGAGTGCCGGCCTGGATCTTCTGACCGAAGCCCTGAACGCAGTACTGGACTGCCAGCGCTGGGTACCGCCGCATCTTCGCTCCAGCGTGGCCACCATGCCTGATCCCGATCGCGATCTGGCACAACGCTTCGCCAATCTGACCCCGCAGCAGTTCCGGGTGCTGGAAATGGTGGCCGAAGGCCAGCTCAACAAGCAGATTGCCGATCGGCTCGGTATTCAGGAGCGCACGGTCAAAGCGCACATGAGCGAGATCTTCGCGCGTCTTGGTGTGCGCAATCGGACTCAGGCCGGGGTTGCCTTCCGGCGCCTGGAACTGCGTGATCCCGCCGGTGATCTGGACTCCGGTTCCGGGGCCTGACGACCGCACGGGTGGGCCGCGTGCAGTGCTTGCTGTGTGATGCTGCAGCCGGCTTCAGAGCTCAGAAGGCGTAGCGGCTGGTGAACTGAAAGCGGTTCAACCGACCCTCGGCGCCGCTTTCCAGCTCGCGCTCGGCGAACAGGTATTCGATGCCGAAGCTCAGCGGCGGGGTCGGGCTGTAGAACAGATTGACCTGGCTGTTGAAACTTGACTTGTTCGCACCCTCGCCGGTGAATTGAACTGGGTTGTCGGCTTGGATCCAGGCCAGCGAGACGGTTGAGCGCCATTGCTCGTTCCACCAGTGGCGGTAGGCCAGGAAGCCGCCCACGGTCTCGATTGTGGTCAGCGTGCCGCGATCGGTCAGCGCCGCGCCGTTGACAAAGTTCAGCGCCAGGTGTCGGCCCATGCCGTCGCCGTAGTGGACCATCCAGCGAAGGTCGTCGCGACCGACGTTCAGCTTGCCCGAAAGACTCGCACCCCAGCCGGCTTCGGTCGCATCCAGTCCGGACGCGTTGTCGTCGATTGCAAGCTGGCGCAGCATGCCGCCGAGTTGCACGTGGCCCCAGTCGCCGCGCCAGGTATAGCGCGCGGCCAGTTCCGGAAGCTTGTTGTGGTCGGTTTCGATGCGCCCCCCGCCCAGCGGGGTGATCGACGATTCGGGATTTTCCAGTGCAATCGCGAAGCCGCCGCGACTATAGCGAATCATCGGGCTTCGCCCAAACGAGGTGCCGGACGTGGGGCCGATGAAGTCGGCGCTTTCCGGCAGTGTGGCGACATCCATGAAGGTGTTCCAGGTCTGCCCCACCAGCCAGTTGTTCCAGCTTACGAAAGCATGGCGCAGCCGGGGCTGAAAGTTGTTAGTGGTGCGCTCGGTGCCGCCGGGCGTGGTCAGGAAGTCCAGTTCGATAAAGGCACGCAGGGTGTTGTCGTCGATCTGCTGCTGCATGCCGAAGTTGAAGCGCGTCTGGCGGACATGGGCGTCGAAGTTGGTCGAGCTGTCCGCGCCGATCGGGACAATGGAAGGCACGAAGAAATCGCGGCCGATGCTGTTGCCGGCCACTTCACCGTCATCGAACACCGAGGTGATGAAGTCGGCCTTGACGTAGCCGCCGAAGGAAAACTGTGCCTTGCCGACCCGCGCGGCGGCTTCGGCCAGCACCGGCTCGCTGCGTTCGCTCAGTTCGGCGATTCGCTGGCTGACCGCATCCGCTTCGGCCCTTGCCGCCGCGGCATCCGCTGCTGCACGTTGCGCCGTCCTGACAGCCTGAGAGGAGTCGCCATCGGCGCGTGCCAGCAATGTCTGGACCATGGCCTCGAGTTCGGCCACGCGGTTTTCCAGTTCCGCGATGCGGTCACCGTCGGCCAGGACCAGCGCCGGCTGCCACAGGGCGCAGGCCAGTGCCAGTAACGCCGGCCATGCAGAAAGCCGTTTTCCCGAGGCGCGGTTGGAGTGATGATATGCCAGCATTGTTTTCTCCCAAGTGCATGTTTTGCAGACGGTGGTGCGGGCGTGTTGCGCCGAGCCGCCGCACAGCCATGTTCTGCGGGAAGTGTCGGCATGGCAATTCGCCTTTGGTCGAATGCCCGGGAAGCGACGTTTCGACCAAAGTATTACAGCCGCTGCTTTACAAGCATGGGTGGCTTCGGGGAAACTTGGGAATCGTCATGAAATCATTGTCGTGAAATCATCGGGAGAAGTGAAAATGTCGAGCGCAACCCCCCTGAAGGATCATTATCCGGTTTTCGAGGAAATTCGGCGGCACGCGCACGTCGATGCCGATCGCTATGCCGAAATGGTCCGGCAGGTCGAACAGGACCCGGAACAGTTCTGGCGCGATCTTGGCCGGCGCGTGGACTGGATCAAGCCGTTCAGTGAGGTCAAGGATGTCTCGTTTTCGCTTGACGACCTGCATATCCGCTGGTACCACGACGGTACGTTGAACGTGTGCGCCAACTGCGTCGACCGGCATCTTGAAACGCGCGCCGACCAGATTGCGATTCTGTGGGAAGGCGATGATCCGGCCAGGGACGAGAAAATCACCTATCGCGATCTGCACCAGAGGGTGTGTCGATTTGCCAACGTGCTCAAGCGCCTCGGGGTTATCAAGGGAGATCGGGTCACGCTGTATCTGCCGATGATTCCCGATACTGCGGTGGCGATGCTGGCCTGCGCGCGCATCGGCGCGGTTCACTCGGTGGTGTTCGGTGGCTTTTCGCCCGATGCACTGGCCGGGCGCATCATCGATTGTGACTCGAAAATCGTCATTACCGCCGACGCCGGGCTGCGCGGCGGCCGCAGCACTGGCCTGAAGAAGAATGTTGACAAGGCGCTGGACAACCCCGAGGCCGGCTCGCGTGTCAAGAGCGTGCTGGTGATCCGCAATACCGGTGACGAGATCAACTGGTCCCCCGATCGTGATCGCTGGTTGCACGAGCAGCTGGAAGATGTCGATGCCGACTGCCCGCCGGAGGAAATGAACGCCGAGGATCCGCTGTTCATCCTGTATACCTCCGGGTCCACCGGCAAGCCCAAGGGCGTGCTGCATACCTCCGGCGGTTACCTGGTGTGGGCCAGTTTCACGCATGAGGCGGTGTTTGATTATCAGGATGGCGAAATCTACTGGTGTACCGCCGATGTCGGCTGGGTGACCGGCCACAGCTATATCGTCTACGGTCCGCTGGCCAACGGCGCCACCACCCTGATGTTCGAGGGGGTGCCGAATTATCCCGACCACAGCCGCTTCTGGCAGGTCTGTGACAAGCATCAGGTGAACATTTTCTATACCGCCCCGACCGCGATCCGGGCACTGATGCGCGAGGGTGATGAGCCGGTCCGAAAAACCTCGCGTCAATCCCTGCGCATCCTCGGCAGTGTTGGCGAGCCGATCAATCCGGAAGCCTGGCACTGGTATTTCGATGTCGTTGGCGAAGGCCGCTGCCCGATCGTTGATACCTGGTGGCAAACTGAAACCGGCGGCATTCTGATCAGTCCACTGCCCGGTGCGACCGAGCTCAAGCCCGGGTCGGCAACCCGGCCGTTGCCTGGCGTGATGCCGGCTTTGCTCGGGTCGGAAGGCGAAATCCTCGACGGCACGACCTCGGGCAATCTGGTCATCACCGATAGCTGGCCGGGCCAGATGCGCACCCTGTATGGTGATCACAAGCGCTTTGGCGAGACTTATTTCTCCGCCTATCCCGGTTATTACTTCACCGGTGACGGGGCGCGACGCGACCAGGATAGTGATTACTGGATCACCGGTCGTGTCGATGACGTGATCAACGTTTCCGGCCATCGCCTGGGGACTGCCGAGGTCGAATCAGCGCTGGTCGGGCACGCGGCCGTGGCCGAGGCCGCCGTGGTCGGCTTTCCGCACGACATCAAGGGCCAGGGTGTATATGCCTATGTCACGTTGATGGAGGGTCGCGACGGCGATGATGATTTGCGCAAGGAACTGGTGGCCTGGGTGCGCACTGAAATCGGGCCGATCGCGACCATTGATCACCTGCAATGGGCGCCGGGCCTGCCCAAGACCCGCTCAGGCAAGATCATGCGCCGGATCCTGCGCAAGATCGCGGCCGAGGAGCATGACCAGCTTGGTGACACCTCGACCCTGGCCGACCCTGAAGTGGTCGAGCATCTGGTGGCCAACCGGCGTGGTGCCTGAACCGGACCCGCGCAGCGAACTGGCTGCGCCACGCGTGGACAAGCTGGTGGTGGTCGACGATCACCCGCTATTTCGGGAGGCGCTGACGGGGACGATCCGGACCCGGCTTCCCGAATGCCGGGTTCTGACCGCACCCGGATTCGGCCAGTTGCAGGAGATTCTCGAGGCCAACGACGATGTCGATCTGGTGTTGCTGGATCTGCATCTGCCCGGCAACCACGGTCTGTCCGGGCTGGCATGGTTGCGCGGGCATTATCCGGCGGTGCCGGTGATTGTGATCTCGGCCCACGATGATGCCGAGGTGATCCGCCGCGCAATGGCCGACGGCGCGGCCGGATTCCTGTCCAAATCGGCCGAATCCGGGACCATCCTTGAAGCCATCGGCCGGGTCATGGCCGGAGAAATCTGGACTGCGGCCGAGCCGGGCGATGCCTCCGCTTTGAGCGACGAATCCGAACTGGCGCGCCGGGTCGGTGAACTCACGCCACAGCAGTTTCGTATCCTCAACATGCTGGGCGAGGGCCTTTTGAACAAGCAGATGGCCTGGGAACTCGACATCACCGAAGCTACGGTCAAGGCGCACATGACCGCGATCATGCGCAAGCTCGGTGTTCACAATCGCACCCAAGCGGTGACCCTGTTCAATCGGCTGCAGGTGGGACGCCAGGACTGGATGAGTGATTAGTGTATCCCCGTACACTGGCAGACACCATTTCCGATCGCGGATTCAGCCACGCTGAGACGAAGGATCGCTTTTTAGGGATGGCCGAGTACCGTAAATAATCAGGTAAAAGTAAATCCACCACCGCAATGACGTGCAAGCGGGCCTTAACCTGAGGCAAAGATCAGCCGGGGCCGGTTGTAGAGGCTGCCGGCGATGGTGGCCAACAGCAATGCGAACAAGGTGGTTGAAAGCAGCGTGCTGCCGTACCAGGCCAGCGGGATTTCGCTGCCGCGCACCAGTTCCACAATCATGATGTTCTGGTTTAGAAGCGGCACCCAGGTCATCCAGCTCTCGGCCTTGGCCGGATCAACCACCAGCCAGATGCTGGGAATCATCGGCACCAGGATGACCATGCCGACATAACTCTGCGCTTCACGAAAACTCTTGGCAAACGCGCTCAGGATGATCAGCAGTGCCGCGGCCATCAATGCCGCCGGCGCGACCAGGATAAATGCGCGCGCGGCCACCGAGAAGTCGAGATTCAGTTCCATATCCATTTCGGCGGTCGGCAGCATGCCCATGGCGAATACGAACGCAACCAGCCCCAGCGCCAGCGTGGCCAGGGCAAAGAATGTGGTCGCGGCCAGTTTGCCGGCCATGATCTGCCAGCGCGGCAGCGGATTGATCAGCAGCGGTTCCAGCGATTTTCGCTCGCGTTCGCCGGCGGTGGTGTCGATGGCCATGTGCATCGAGCCCATGAACACCGTGATCAGGATGAAATAGGGCAGAAAGGACAGCAACTGGCCGCCGCGTGAAGTCGGTGTCGACAGGTCGACCACTTGGCGGTCGATGGGTCGGGTCAGTTCGGGGTGAACGCCGCGCAGTTGCAGCCTCAGGTTACCGATCTCGCGGCTGTATGCGTCCAGGTAAGTGTTGACCCGCGAGATGGTCGTGCCGGTGTAGCGCAGCGACCGGTCGGCGATGATTTCCACCGGCGCCGGCCGACCGGCGCGCCAGGCCTCGCCGAATGCTTCGGGGATGCGCAGTACGACTTCCTCGGTTTCATCGCGCACGGCCTGTTCCGGGTCATCTGGCGGATCCTGGATCAGGACGTCCTGGCGTTCCAGCCAGCCGACCAGGTTGGGCGCGTGCTCGGCTCCGACCACCGGCAGTTCCAGCGCCGATTCCATGCGCTCGGCAACCTGCTTGGTCATGAAGGTCAGCATCGCGCCGAACAGCACCGGACCCAGCAGCGGGCCCAGAATCAGGGTATTGATGATGACCCTGCGATCGCGAAAATTGTCCAGTACTTCCTTGGCAAATACGGTGATCATGCCAGCAGCCCCTCGTCACTTCCGATCAGTTTGACGAACGCGTCCTCCAGGCTGTCCTGGCCAGAACGTTCGAGCAATTGGCGGGCCGAGCCTTCAGCCGCGATGCGACCGTGGGCGATGATCACGATGCGATCGCATAAGGCGGCCACTTCCTGCATGATGTGGGTGGAAAGCACCACACATCGACCCTGTTGTTTCAGCCGCAGCAGAAATCCCCGCAATGACCGGGTGGTCATCACGTCCAGGCCGTTGGTGGGTTCGTCGAGCAGAATGGTGCGCGGATCATGCACCAGCGCGCGTGCAATCGCGACCTTGACCCGCTGACCCTGCGAGAAGCCGTCGGTGCGGCGGTCTATGAACTCAGCCATGTCCAGCAATTCGACCAGCTCGTCGATGCGCCGCAACAGCCGGGCCTTGTCAAGACCCTGCAGGCGACCGTAATAGCGGATGTTCTCGCGCGCGCTGAGCCGGTCATACAGGCCGCGCGAGTCCGGAACGACGCCCAGTTTGCGCTTGATTTCCAGCGGCTCGGCCTGCGGGTCGACATCATCGACACGCATGCTGCCGCTGTCGGGCCGCAACAGCGTGTAGAGCATGCGCATGGTGGTGGTCTTGCCGGCCCCGTTCGGCCCCAGCAGGCCGGTAATCTGGCCATCGCGGGCGCTGAAGCTGACATCGTCGACCGCCACGACCTCGCCCTTGTTGAAGGTCTTGCGCAGATTGCTTGCTTCGATCATGGTGAGGGTCCCAGCAGGTCGAGGAAGAAAGGCTCGGGGCCGATTCGCTGCAGGCATTCGGTGTCGAGATCCTCGACGCTTGCGTGCTCGACGAATTCGGAGACGATTGCGGCCATGCAAGGCAGCGTTATCACGATATGGCCCCGGCCTTCGGCCACTAGGTGGCGGCTGTTGGAGAACTGTTGTTGGGCTTCATCGCCATATGCCGGTGGCGTGACCGGATCGAACTCGCCTGACAGGATCAGGATCGGCGCCTTACTGTCGAACGGCTGGTGAAATTCCGGCCCCACCGGCTGCGTTGGCCACCAGTCGCACACTCGCCGGTAGAGGTCGGTAAACGAGTTGCCCAGCAGTGTTCCCGAGGCATCGCTGTTTTCCGGCCAGTACGGCCAATCCTCGCTGCATCCGACCGAGAAATTCAGCCCGATCGCGATCTGCTCGCCCATCTGTTCCGAGGTCATCAACGCCTGGGCGGCCAGGCGCTCCGGATTTTCGGTTCTGACCGCTTCGTGAACCAGGTAGGGGATCATCATCTGGGTGGTTGGAGAATAGGCGATGAAGCGAAGGCTCGAGGCCAGCAGCGCCTGATCAAAATCCAGTGATTCGGCAACCCCGGTGCGCGGATGCGTGACCCGGATCGGTTGTTTTTTCTCGCGGTAGCGGGCCTTGAGCTCTTCGAATGACTGCTGGATGTCGGGAAAACGCTCGTTGCATTGCGTATCCGAAGCACAGCGCTCCAGCAATTTTTCGATCGAGCGGTCGAGCATTTCGGCATGCTCGGCGCCCAGTCGGAGCCGGGTCGGCACTACGCTGTCAATGACCACCGAGCGGACCGAATCCGGGTAGTGGCGCAGGTAAATCTGGGCCATGCGAGTGCCGTAGGAGCCGCCGATAAGGTTGATACGCTCCAGCCCGAGATGCCGGCGCAGCGTTTCCAGATCACGCGTGCCGTGGCCGGTGGTGTAGAAGCGCACGTCGGCCCCGAGTTGCTCCTGGCAGCGACGCAGTTCGCGCTCGAGATTCTCCAGATCCGGGTCGGCAAGCAGAAAATCCTCGTCGAACTCGCAGTTGAGCGGATTGGAGCCGCCGGTGCCACGCTGGTCGAGAAAGATCAGGTCGCGGGTGCGGTTGATATCGCGCAGCGCGCGACTCATCACCGGTGCGATATCGCGTGCCGACTGGCCCGGCCCGCCGGCAAGGAAAACGACCGGATCGGGTTGTCCCTTCGCGGCGCGGGACTCGACCACGGCCCAGGCCAGTTCGAGCTGATGCCCTTCGGGCCGTTCCGGGTCTTCCGGCACTTCAAGCGTTCCGCACAACGCACTGACGCTGATTCTGCCGCCGGCGGCTGTCAGTTCGCATCGTTCGGTGTCCGGCCAGCGCTCGCGGTCTTCCTGGGCGGGCGCCATGAGCGGCATCAGCAGCAATGCGCAGAGAAAAGACAGGGTTTTCATTTGAGCTTTGGCCCTCGCGCCCCCAGACAGATAGGCATTGACGGAAACCCCAACGCCGCATAAATCGTTGGGCTGAAATCGCTGCGTTGCCCGGTATAGCGGCACTTCCCGGGTCTGTACACGCGTTGCCAATGCTCACGCGGGGCGAAGCTACGCTCCGGTTGGCAACACTGCGTGCTCGTCCCGGGAATACCATTCCCCGAGCTTCCAACCCCGAAGATTTATGCAGCGTTGGGGTAAAGTCAGGGACAATAATGGATTCTCCCGAAGCAATCAACAGGCCATTGGTCATGCACGCGCTTGAAGTTCGTAATCTGGAAAAGGTCTATAACAATGGCGTCGTGGCCTTGCGCGGCATCGACCTGACGGTCGAGGAAGGCGATTTCTTCGCTCTGCTCGGGCCCAACGGCGCCGGCAAGTCGACCCTGATCGGCATCGTGTCGTCGCTGGTCAACGCCAGTGCCGGGGAAACCCGGGTGTTTGACATCAGCGTGCAGAAGCAGCGTTCCAGGGCCATGGCCGAGATCGGCCTGGTGCCCCAGGAGATCAACTTCAACCAGTTCGAAAAGCCTTTCGACATTATTGTCAATCAGGCCGGTTACTATGGCGTCGCGCGTCGAATCGCCCGTCAGCGTGCGGAGAAATATCTGAACCAGTTGCACTTGTGGGACAAGGCGTTCAAACCGTCGCGCACCTTGTCTGGTGGCATGAAGCGCAGGTTGATGATTGCGCGTGCCATGGTCCACGAGCCCAGGCTGCTGATCCTGGACGAGCCCACCGCTGGTGTCGACATCGAGATTCGACGCTCGATGTGGCGTTTCATTGAACATATCAACCGTGACGGGACTACAGTGATTCTGACCACGCATTACCTGGAAGAAGCCGAAAACCTGTGCCGCAATATCGCCATCATCGATCAGGGCCGGATTGTTGAAAACACAACCGTCAAGGATCTGCTCGGCAAGCTCGACATTGAGACATTCGTGCTCGACCTCGGTAAACCGATTGAACATGCCCCCGATGTGGAAGGCATGCAGATCCAGATGCGCGATTCGACCACGCTGCTGGCCAGTCTACCCAAGTCGCGCAGCCTGAATGCGCTTTTTTTGACCCTGGAAGACAGCGGCATCGAGGTCAAGTCCATGCGCAACAAGGTCAACCGGCTGGAGGAGCTTTTCCTGAGGCTGGTCGAAGCACAGGCCAGTAAGCGGGAGAACGCGGCGTGACCACTGCTGTCTCGGGCAAAAGCTACTGGATCGGCTACCAGACCATCGTGATCAAGGAGGTCACGCGCATTCTGCGCATCTGGCCGCAGACCCTGATTCCACCGGCAATCACGATGAGCCTGTACTTTGTCATCTTCGGTCAGCTCATCGGCCGGCGCATCGGCGAGATGGGCGGCATGGATTACATGGATTTCATCGTGCCCGGACTGATCATGCTGTCGGTGATCACCAACTCCTACGGCAACATCACCAGCTCGTTCTTCGGCGCCAAGTTCGGTCGCCATGTCGAGGAACTGCTGATCTCGCCGCTGCCACCGATCCTGATTCTGGCCGGTTATGTCACCGGCGCGGTATTCCGGGCCATGGTCGTCGGCGCGATGGTATTGCTGGTCGCCTCGTTGTTTGCCGACATCTCCATCCACGACTGGCCTGTCACTATCACCATCGTGCTGTTGACCTCAATTGTGTTCGCCCTGGGAGGATTCATCAACGCCACTTTCGCACAGAAATTCGACGACATCGCCATCATTCCGACTTTCGTGCTGCAGCCGTTGACTTATCTCGGCGGCGTGTTCTTCTCGGTCGACCTGCTTCCCGGAATCTGGGACAAGGTCGCACTGGTCAATCCCATCCTTTACATGGTCAACGCCTTTCGTTACGGCATGCTGGGTGTGACCGACGTACCACTTTTGATTGCTTTCGGCATCATCCTGGTATTCATGCTGGCGCTGGGCACGATCTGCGTGACCCTGCTCAGCCGGGGAACGGGCCTGAGAACCTGAAACGTCGCTTGGCCCACTGGAAGGCTTTCCATAGATTACACAGATTCAATCAGATTCATTGAATTCGCATTGTTTCTCCTGACCATGTATATTCCTCAGCCACTGGCCAGCGGGGCAGGTTGCGGGGCGGGCGGCGAGCGGCGTTGCCTGCTGGCAAGTCCCGGGTCGATCGGCCTTGCCGGAACGGTGGGGTTCGAGGGAGCTCTGGTGCCAGTTGAATTGGTACAGGAGCATCCGCACCTGAATGCGTTTCTGCAGCGCAACGGATGCGGACGGATGCTGAAGGATCGCTCTCTGATCCCGCGACCCACGACTTGCCACCCGGCATCACCGGATGCTCGAAGCCATCTACTGGCTTGAAATCCGGGACTGGAGTTGCGGTGTGTGATCGTGGGCCGGTGGCTGATGAACATGTGCAATCAGGTTTCCTTTACAAGCATCCAGAATCTGCGTAAATCTGTGTAATCTGTGGACTCAAGGTTTTGGTCTTGGCGTACCAGAGTCCTCCACATAGTCTGGTAAGTGAATGGATCCCGAGAAGCTTGAAAAACTGATCAAAGCCGGCCGTGACAGCTACGAGTCACGCCTGGCTGCGGCCCAGGCCTGGCTGTCCGCGGGCGACGCCCAGAAAGCACTGGCACATCTGGACAAGGCGCGTGAATTTAATCCTGACCGCAGCATGCTGTGGCAACTGATCGGCAAGGCGCATCTGAAGACCGGAGACCACGCGGGCGCCCGCCAGGCTTGGCAGCAGGGAGTGGCGATTGCGCGCGATCACGGCGACAAGCAGGCCGAAAAAGTCATGACCGTCTGGCTGCGCCGCTTGCCGTAGGATCGTTCTCCAGACGGCGATCCTGGCGCTAGGAGTGGTTTCCAGACCGCGACCTCAATGCTTCCAATAGGTCGGCGTCAGCAGCACCAGCACGGTAAAGATTTCCAGTCG
>CAYVPB010000016.1:0-24288 GCA_964453565.1 uncultured Halomonas sp. | reverse complement strand
AATGCTTCCAATAGGTCGGCGTCAGCAGCACCAGCACGGTAAAGATTTCCAGTCGGCCCAGCAGCATGGCGAAACTCATCAGCCACTTGGTGGTGGTGCTCAGGCCGCCCCAGTTGGGGCCGGCTTCACCCAGCGCCGGGCCGAGGTTGTTCATGGCTGAAAAAACCACTGATACCGAGGTCACCAGATCGTCCTCGAAGCTTGAGACGATCAGGGTCAGCATCACGATGCAGGCGATATAGAGCGATACAAACCCCCATACCGCATTGGCTACCTCGGGATTGAGAGTGCGCCCGCCGAGCTTGAGCGGCACGATCGAGCGTGGGTGAATCAGACGCAGCAGTTCGCGCAGACCCTGTTTCGACACCAGGTAGATACGCACGATCTTGAAGCCGCCGGTGGTCGAGCCGGCACAGCCGCCCAGGGCCGAGACCAGGATCAGCAACAATGGCAGCGTGCCGGGCCATCGATAGACTTCGGCAGTGCCGAAACCGGTCGTGGTGGTATACGACACTGCCTGGAACACGGCGTAGCGAAGTGACTGCCAGAAGCTGTCATACAGGCTGTGACTCCACAGCAGCAGCGTGATCAGCGTGCTGATCACCACAAGCAGGATCGCGAACAGCCGCAGTTCCGGGTTGTGCAGGTAGACCTGGGCCGAGCCGCGCCGCAGGGCCAGGAAGTGAAGCGCGAAATTCATTGCCGCGATGAACATGAAGAACACGATCAGCCACTCGATGACGGCATTGTCGAAATGACCGACCGATGCATCCCAGGTCGAGAAGCCGGCCGTGGCAATGGTCGAAAAACTGTGCGTGACGGCATCGAACAGGCTCATGCCGGCGGCCCACAGCGCCAGCGCACAGATGATGGTCAGGGCGATGTAGATCGCCCACAATGCCTTGGCGGTTTCGGCGATGCGCGGGGTGAGCCGGTTTTCCTTGATCGGCCCGGTGACCTCGGCCTTGTAGATTTCCATGCCGCCGATCTTGAGCATGGGCAGGATCGCGACTGCCAGCACGATAATGCCCAGCCCGCCCATCCATTGCAGTTGCTGGCGATACCAGCGAATCGAGATCGGCGTTTGCTCGATGCCGGAAAGCACCGTGGCGCCGGTGGTGGTGATGCCGGAGGTGGACTCGAATACCGCATCGGCCAGGCCGATGTCGAGTACCAGAAACAGTGGCAGGGCGCCGGCCAGCGCGACCGCGCCCCAGCACGCGACCACGACCAGGAAGCCATCGGCCACGCGCAGTTCGCGGCGGTTGCGGCGGACCGGAAAGTACAGCGCAAAACCGGCCGCGGCAATGATCAGCAGGCTGGCGACAAATGCAGCCAATGCACCGTCATCGTTGATGCCGGCAAATAGCAGCGGCGGCACGAAGCCGATGCTCATGAACATCAGCAACAGGCCGACCACTCGGATGACCGGAGCATAGGCGCGCATCAGAAGAACATCGCTTCGACCGAGAACAGTTTTTCGACTTCCGCGATGCGGCGCTTGTCTGCGACAAACAGGATGACATGGTCTTCCGGCTCGATCATTACGTGGCGATGGGCGATGATGACCTCCTCACCGCGTACGATCGCGCCTATGGTGGTCGCTTCCGGCAGCGGGATATTACCGATCTCGCGCCCGACGATCTTCGATCTGCCCGGATCGCCGTGAGCAACAACTTCGATCGCTTCGGCCGCGCCCTGCCGGAGCGAATGAACCCGCACCATGTGGCCCTTGCGAATCAGTGCCAGCAGCGCGCCAATGGTGATCTGTTGCGGACTGACGGCGACGTCGATACGGTCGGATTCGACCAGATCGACGTAGGCGGCGCGATTGATCAGCGTGATGACCTTGTTCGCGCCCATTCTCTTGGCCAGCATGGACGATAGGATGTTGGCCTCGTCGTCGTTGGTCAGGGCGCAGAATACGTCCATCTCGTCGATGCCTTCCTCGCGCAGCAATTCCTCGTTGGCGCAGTCACCGACCAGCACGATGGTGGTGTCGAGATGCTCTGCGATATGTTCGGCGCGCGCCGGATCACGCTCGACCAGTTTGACGTGCATGCTTCGTTCCAGCCGTCGCGCTAGCGCTGCACCGATGTTGCCGCCTCCTGCCAGCAGAACCCTTCGCACCGGGCCGGAAGTCGAGGCGAAGGTGGCCATTACGTCATGAATTTCGTGGGTCGGGGCGAGGAAGAACACCAGATCATCGACCTCGATGACGGTATCGCCTTCCGGGATGATGGCTTCATCCTGTCGGAATACGGCGGCCACGCGCGCATCGGCGCCGGGCGCCAGTTCCTCGGGCAAGCTCTTGAGCTCGCGTCCGATCAGCTTGCCTTCACGCACCGCACGCACCGCGACCATCTGGGCCCGACCGTCGGCGAAATCCAGCACCTGCAGGGCGCCCGGGTACTCGATCAGGCGCTGGACGTGGTCGGTCACCAGTTTTTCCGGGCTGATCAGCACATCGATAGGGGTGTGTTCGCGGGTGAACAACTCCGGATGAGCGAGGTAGTCGGCGGCACGCACCCGCGCGACTTTGGTCGGGGTATTGAACAGCGAGTAGGCGACCTGGCAGGCGATCATGTTGGTTTCGTCGGAGTTGGTCAGGGCGATCAGCAGGTCCGCGTCCTCGATTCCAGCGCGAATCAGCGTTTGTGGATGCGCGGCGTGGCCGAGTACCGTGCGCAGGTCCAGCTTTTCCTGCAGTTCGCGCAGGCGCTGCGGGTCGGTATCGACCACCGAGATGTCGTTTTCCTCGCGCGACAGCGAGTGGGCCATGCCGGAGCCGACCTGGCCGGCACCGAGAATGATGATGCGCATTTTTTACTCGCTCCCTTCCACAACCTGTCTGGGGTCGATGCCGAGCTGCTTGAGCTTGCGATACAGGTGGGTGCGTTCCATTTCGACCGCTTCGGCCAATTGTCCCACGCTGCCCTGGCAACGTTTGAGCCGGGCAATCAGATACTGCCGTTCGAATGCTTCGCGCGCTTCGCGCAGGGGCAGCTCGAACAGCTGCGAATGTGCCACCCGGGCGACTTCAGTGGCACGATTGAGCAGGTGTTCGGCTTCTTGCGTGGTTACTTCGCCCTCGGCTGGTTCCTGCAGCAGCGCCCGCACCACGTTGGTGAGCTCTTGCAGATTGCCCGGCCAATCATGCTGGCGCATCAGATTCTGCACCGCGACTGGAAACGCCCGGTATTCGAGTGATTCACGAACCGGAAGCTGCTCGGCGATGAACCGGATCAATTCCGGAATGTCCTCGCGTCGGTCGCGCAGTGCCGGCGTCTCCAGACGGATTTCCGCAATCCGGTGGAAGACGGCTCCAACCGCACCGTTGTGAGCCATTTGCTCGATGCCGGTAGCGCCAATGGCGAATACACGCACCGGTTGCCCCGGCAGCGCCATCAGGGTCGCAAGCTTGCGGCCTTCTTCCTTGCGTAGCGATTCCAGCCGATCAACGACCAGTACGTTCGGCAGCGATTCGTTGTCGCCCGAACGTTGACTTAATCTTGCGAGTGCATCGCAGGCATGGCCGCCGACCAGTTCGACCAGCTCTCCCGGCTTGCCGCCGGCGTGTGCATGCAGCCAGCGGGCCAGCGTGGATCGCCCGCTGCCCGGCTCTCCCACAATCAGCACGTTGGCCGCGGACTGTGACGCCTGCTCCAGCCGCTCGCGCAGTCGCAGCATTGCTTCGCTGCGGCCGATCGGCTCGGGGATCGAATTCTGCGCATGACGGGAACCCGCTGTCCTGGCCGGATCGTGGTCTCCGGCCAGGGTCTTGCGCACGGTATTGATCAGGCGCGCCATGGTGACCGGTTTCTCGATGAAATCGCTGGCGCCGAAACGCGTTGCCTCGACCGCGGCCTCGACCGAGGCATGGCCCGAGATCATGATGACCGGGCAGGCGGGCAAGTCGTCTTCGCTCCATTCTCGCAACAGGCTGATGCCGTCGCAATCGGGCATCCAGACATCCAGCAGGACCAGATCGGGCGTGTGCTGGCGGCGCAATCGACGTGCCTCGCCGGCATCGGCGGCCAGCAGCGGACGATAACCTTCGTCGCCGAGAATTTCTCCGATGAGTTCCCGGATGTCCGGTTCGTCGTCGACGATCAGGATTGTCGCGGGCATGCCCGGTGTGGCTCCTTGCCGAAGGTGTTGGCGCAAGCATAGCGCATGTGAAATCTCGAATCCCGGCCCGCGGCATGATCCCGCTTGCCCCGGCAGCCGGCCGCTCGGGCCAATGGCTGAGCTATCTGCGTAATCAGGAAATCTTTTATCCACAGATAAACACAGATGATGCAGGGATTGCCCATGCGCCAGATCGGGGAGTGATCAAATGGCTGTGATCCGGTTACGGCGATTCCCCAACAGCTTGAACAATTCAATTAAAAATCAGGGTGTTGTATTTATCCGTGTTCATCTGTGTTCATCCGTGGACAAATATTACTTTTGCCTGGCTCACTCAATCAGCTAATCGGGAATGATTCGTCAAGCCTCCGGGCCATGGCCCCCGGATTGTTGCGCGGGCAGCTCCATCTTCAATCGGGCGCCGCCCTCATCAATGTTTCGGGCTTCGATTTCACCGCCCATCTGATTGATGCTTCGGCGCACGATGGCCAGCCCCAGCCCGGTCCCGCGCGGCTTGGTCGTGGCGTAGGGTTCGAAAGCCCGCTCCAGAATGGTCGAATCGAACCCCGGGCCGTCATCATCGACCGTGATCACTATGCGCGGGCCAGTGGTTTTCTGTTCGACTCCTGACCGGATGGTGATCAGCGGACTGGCCCGAGGGTGTGCCTCGCGCGCATTGCGTACCAGGTTGTTGAGAATTTGCTGGAATTGCCCTTCATCGCCGACCGGACTGATTCGTCCATGTTGCAGATCGAGCCGGAAGCGCACTCCGGTATTGCCTGCCGACCACAGGTCGACCACGCTTTGAATCAGCGGCTTGAGCGCAAACGGTTCGCGTTTTCCGCCGCCGGGTCCGGTGTAATCGCCAAACGCGTCGACCAGGCGCCGCAGGGCGTCGACCTGGTTGATGATGGTGCCGGTGGCACGTTCCAGCAACCGGCCCTGATCTTCATCCAGATGGTCGGCGAGCCGCAACTGTAACCGTTCGGCGGCCAGCCGGATCGGCGTGAGCGGGTTCTTGACCTCGTGCGCCAGCCTGCGCGCGAGTTCGGCCCAGGCCGCCTGACGCTGGGCCTGGTCGAGCATGGTCACGTCGTCGAATACAACGACGTGGCCGCCATCATTTTCGTCATCGACCGATGGCAGCAAGGAGCCGCGGCAGACCAGGGCGCGGGTCCGTTCCGGTTGTTCCAGCCGGATCTCCTGATGCCAGGTCTGGCTGCCGCGGGCAGCATGTTGCGCGACAAGTTCGAACAGCGGCGCGATTTGCGGCAGTTCGGATGCAAGTGTTCCTGCGTCGTGGCCGATATAGGCTTCCAGATCGATTTCCAGAATCGCCGCTGCGCTCAGGTTCGCAGTCTCCAGGCGGCCCTGGGTATCAAACGCGATCACCCCTGCCGACATCCTGCCGAGCAGGGTTTGCAGATATCGGCGCTGTGACTCCAGTTTGCGCTGACTGTCTTGCAGTGCGGTGGCCATGTGGTTGAAGGACTCGACCAGAAAGCCGATTTCGTCGCGCACCGGCACGTCGATGGTCGCCGGAAACTGACCTGCACGCAAGGTCTCGGTCGCCTCGGCAAGTTCCCGGATCGGCCGCACCAGACGGCCGGCGGCGTTAAACGCCAGCAGGATTGCCAGCAACGCGGTAATCCCCAGTACCAGCGACAGGATCAGCACCAGACTCTGCTGCAGTCGCTGACGCAGGAATGCGACGTTTTCATAGCGGAAATAGGCCTGCTCGATTCCGGTCGCAAGGTCGGAAAAATCGGCCGGCAGGGGGAAAATTCCCTGCAGAAGCTGCTGCGGTGATTCACCCGCTTCCTCATTCAACGGCATCAGTACCCGGATCTGCAGGCCTTCTCCGGTAGCTTCGGCGGCGCTGTAGCGTTGCCCCTGGCCGGCCTGGCCGAGAGCAAATGCCGACGGCAGGTCGGCGACCATGCGCTGCGGATCGATGTGAACCAGAGCTTCGACGCGGCCGGAAGGCTGGAGTACGGTCAGGCCGGTCGGCCCGGCGCGCGAGACGTTCGAAAACAGATAATCCAGCAGCCGGTTTTCATCGCCGGCGGGAGGCATCCGACCGACGATGCGCTGCATTTCGTTGCGTGCCTGGCGGGTGCGCAGATCGAGAAATAGCTGACCCAGCTCGATCGAGTCGGCCAGCGCCGGCTCGGCGCCGGTATCCAGCCAACCGCTGATGGTCCGGTCGAGGAATTGGAGCGAAAACAGGTAGACAATGAGGACCGGCGGCAGCGCCAGTGCCACGAATACCGCGACCAGACGTGCGCGCATGCGTGCCCCGGCCCGGCGTTGACGCAGCTCGCGCACAAGGCCGATGATTCGCACTCCGATGACCAGCAGCAGCGCCAGCAGGGCGCAGGTAGTGGTCACCAGAATCAGCAGATTCAGTCTTGCCAGCCCGACCCTTTCCTCGTCCATACCTGCGACCAGAAACAGCGCAATCAGCAGCAGGCCGGCAACTGCGACCAGCGGCAACAGATGCCGGGCGCGTCTCAGGAATCCTGGATTTGCCATGAGTATTCCCGGCTCTTCAGGCGCCATTGGGCCGACAACAGTGCCGGCAGCAGCATCGCCGGCGGAAGTGAATCGAGGTCGAGCCGGATCCTGGCGTGCAGTTGCCATTGGTCGTGCCGCAGATCGGACTTTTCCAGCGGAGTGCTCCAGCGTCTGGGCTCGGTCAGTGCATCGAGCATCAGCCAATTGCGCGGAAACTGTTCGGTTTCGTCGTCAATGCTGAGCTGCCACTGCTCGGTCAGCGGCAGGAATGACATCGTGATCGGGTGGTCGCTGCGTCGCAGCGTCAGGTGCAGCGGGCCGAAACGCCGCCGGGCGCGGATTTCAAGCTTCAGGGCGAGATCGACGCCGCGAGCCAGCGCTTCGGCCATTTCCACCGAAGGCTGGAACCGAATGCCGGATTCCAGCATCAAGCGGTCACCCTGCCAGACCGGCTCCGGTTGCAGGTCCAGCGTCCCGGAAGCATTCCCTTGCAGTTTGCAGCCGGCGCAGACAAGCGTAAAAAAAACCATCGCGACCCAGGCTGCCCGGCAGAATCTGGAATCCCGGATCGGTCGCGACCGCCTGGATCGGGGCATGTTCCACCAATTGCGCGTCGGCGTGGCTGGCAATGAAGTTCCTGACCGGGTCACGATTTTCCGCGTGCAGTATCGAACAACTGGCATAGACAAGCAATCCGCCGGGTGCAAGCAACGGCCACAGTGCTTCGAGTATGGCCCGCTGCAGTATCGCATTGGCGCTGATGTCTTCGGGCCGCTTCAGCCAGCGGATTTCCGGATGACGGCGCATGACCCCGGAGCCGGAGCAGGGCACGTCGATCAGGATCCGGTCGAATTTGCCGCCCCGGGCCCACCGCCCAGGGCTTGAGGCGTCGCCGATAATGATTTTTCCGGCCAGGCCCAGGCGCTGAAAATTTTCGCCGATGCGGTGCGCCCGCTCCGGGTCCAGTTCCAGCGCGGTCAGTTCGACATCGGCACGCTCCAGAATATGCGCGGCCTTGCCCCCCGGTGCCGCGCAGGCATCCAGAATACGCATGCCATCGGCGGGTTGCAACAGTTCCACCGTGGCCTGGGCGCCACCGTCCTGAACCGAAAACGCGCCTTCGGCATAGCCCGGCAGCGCGCTGATGCGGGCCGGCTGATCCAGTCTGAGGGCATCCGGCAGGCCCGCGACCGGATGGCTGTCGATGCCGGTGTCGAGCAAGCGCTCGGACAATGTGGATTTTTCGCAGCGGCGACGGTTCACGCGCAGCCACAGCGGCGGGCTGGAGTTGGACTGATCGAGGATGTCGCGCCAGTTCCCGGGCCAGTCGTGGCGCACGCGTTCGATCAGCCAGGCGGGCATGCCGTAGCGCAGCTCGGGTTGGTCCGGCAGCCTGGTTTCAAGCCATTCGCGCCGGCGCAGAAAATTGCGCAGCACCGCGTTGGACAGTCCTGCAAGGTGCGGTTTGGCCAGGGTACGGGTGGCCGCGACCGAAGCGTGAATGACCGCGGCAGACGGCTCGCGCCCCTCCAACAACTGATCCAGCGCCAGCAGGAGCAAAAAATAGACTTCCCGATCGCGGTCTTTGAGTGGTTTTTTCAGCAGTTGTTGCAGCCGCCATTGCAGCGCCGGCAGGTCACGCAGCACCCGATTGCACAGCCGCCGGACCAGCGCCCGGTCCCGCGCCGATTGAAGTTGCTGATCGATGCCTTCCAGGGCCGTGGTCAGGTTGCGGCCGCGGTCGAGCACGGCAAGCAGTCCACCGGCAGCCACGCTTCGTGCGCGTGCGCCTGGGTTGTTGCGGGGCTCGGGCGAGTTCACGTGCGGGGGGTCAGCGAGCCCAGTCGGGATGCGAATTCAGCCATTCCCGGGCCGAGACCGGCTTGCGTCCGGCCGCCTGGAGACGCTCGATCGCCAGCACCCCCCGGCCGCAGGCGACTCGAATGCGGTCCGGTCGCGGGGTCGAAGGCAACAACCGGCCCGGTTCCCGGCCGTCGGTGCTCGTTTCGGCAGTCGCACGCAATATGCGCACATTCAGTCTGCGAATTTCTCCGTTGGCAATCGGCCACGGGTTGTATGCGCGCACCTTGCGCGCGATTAGTGCAGCATCCTCGCGCCAGTCGATGAGCGCATCGCTCTTTTTGATCAGTGGCGCGCGGGTCGCAAGCGCCGGTTCCTGGGCAACGGGTTCGGGCAGGCGGTCGCAGGCAAGCAATTCCAGCCCTTCGATCAGAAGCCGTGCGGCCATCCCGGCCAGCCGGTCATGCAAATCCGCGGCGGTATCCAGGGGATTGATCGGGGTCTCGTTGGCAAGCAGGATGTCGCCGGTGTCGAGACCGGAATCCATTTGCATCAGGGTGATGCCGGTGCGCTCGTCGCCGGCCAGAATCGCTTGCTGGATCGGGCTGGCGCCGCGCCAGCGTGGAAGCAGCGAGGCGTGCAGGTTCCAGCAACCCAGTCGCGGCAACGCCAGCACGCGCGCAGGCAGCAGCAGCCCATAGGCGGCCGTGACCAGCAGGTCTGGTTCCAGCTCGGCCGTGGCATTGACGCCGGCATCGGACTTGAGCGAAGCTGGCTGCAGCACCTTGATGCCATGTTGCCCCGCAAGTTGCTTGACCGGACTCGAACTCATTTTGCGACCGCGCCCGGAGGGACGATCGGGCTGGGTCAGCACGGCAACGGGAGGCTGAAACCGGATCAGTGCGCGCAGTGCCGGACAGGCAAATTCCGGGGTGCCGGCAAATACGATTCGATGCGGTTGCACCGGATTCAGGCAGGCTGCTGCAGCGCTTCGCGCTTTTGCTGGCGGGTTTTTTTCAGCCGTTTTTCGATCATGCGGCGCTTGAGGGGTGACAGGTAGTCGACGAATACCTTGCCGTCGAGATGGTCGATCTCGTGCTGAATGCAGACTGCCAGCAAGCCGTCGGCCTCGAATTCCAGGCAGTTGCCATCGTGATCCAGCGACGTGACGCGAATTTTTTCGGCCCGCTCGACCTCGGCATATTCGCCGGGAACCGACAGACAGCCTTCCTCACAGATCTGGCGGCCCTGGCGATCCAGAATTTCGGGATTGATCAGGATCTCGGGCTGATCGCGCTGTTCGCTCAGATCGAGTACCAGCAGGCGCAGGTCACGGTTGACCTGGGTTGCGGCCAGACCGATGCCGCGTGCCGCATACATGGTTTCGAGCATATCGTCGGCCAGTTGCCGGACGCTGTCGTCGACCGTTTCCACCGGCCTGGCGACACGTCTGAGTCTCGAATCGGGGAACTGGAGAATGGTCAACTGGGGCATGATTTGAGAAATGCGGTGTAAACTGCAGAAATCAATACAATACTCGTCACAGCTTCAAGGGTGGAAAATCGTGGCGATACAGGTATCATAGCGCACGAAGGATCAGCGCGCGTCGCTGTCCGGTGGGGGATAAATGGTGCTGGTGTACCCGGGAGAAGCGAAATGAGCAAGTTCTGGCTGATGATTGTCGCGGCGCTGGTGTCGACCTCGCTGGTCGCCCAGGATGTTGAACTGCGGGACGATCATCCCGATGAATACGTGGTCCAGGAAGGCGATACGCTGTGGGACATCGCCGGTCGGTTTCTGACCCGCCCCTGGCAATGGCCGGCAATCTGGCAGGCCAATCCGGAGATCGAGAACCCGCACCTGATCTATCCGGGCGATCGCCTGTCGCTGATCTATGTGGATGGCCAGCCGCGGCTGGTGCGCGACGGAGTCAGGCGACTCTCACCCGACATCCGGCGCACGGCCCTGACCGAGCCGGTCACGACCGTGCCGCTGAGCGTGGTCGAGCCGTTTCTGCTGCACCCGCGGCTGGTCAGCGCCGAGGAATTGCCGAATCTGCCCTACGTGGTCGCCAACGAGGACACTCGCTTTGTCTCCGCGCAGCCGTATCGAAGCTTTGTGCGCGGGCTTGAAGGCTACCGACCCGGCGATCAGGTTGCGCTCGCGCGATTGAGCTTCCAGTTGGAAGAGGTCGAAGTCGAGGGTCGCACCACCGTGCGCCAGAACCGGATGCGCCGCAATCTGGGCGCGGTACGTTCCGATGAACGCCCGATCGAGACCAATCGCCGGCTTAATCTGTTCGCCCCCAAGGGCCGGATTGCCGGTTACCAGCTTTGGCAGGTGGCCGTTGCCGAAGTGCTCACGACTGGCGGAGAAGGTGAACCGGCCCAGCTCGAAGTCCTGGACGGAAGGCTGGAAGTCCAGCCCGGAGATTACGTACTGCCCCTGGACCCGCACATTTATGACCTGACTTTTGTTCCGCGCGCTCCCGACGGCCCGATTCCGGACGGCGCCAGCGTAATCGGCATCGAAGGCGGTGAGGTTGCGATCAGTCATTTCCAGGTGGTCACGGTCGATGTCGGACGTAACCAGGGCATCGAATCCGGGCATGTGTTTTCGGTCTTCAACCCGAATCGGGAAGTTCGGGATGAATTCGTGCATGGCTTGCGTGGCCGACCGGCGCCGACGGGTGTTTCGGGAGGGCGGGTGCAGCTTCCCCCACAATATATTGGCCAGGTGATGGTGTTTCGTGTTTTTGATCAAGTCAGTTACGGCCTGGTCATGACCGGAAAGCGGGGAGTGCGCACGGGCGACCGGATCGATCAGCCCGATCGGCGCTTCTGAATGCGGATCCGTCGGCGGTGGCCGCGCCGGATCTGATGGATGCATAATTCCGGCTCGATGAGCACGGAAGCACCCACGGTGGAATGGCTGGCGCTGGCGCTGGCGCCGCGGCCGGGAGTCGATATCGAGCGGCATCTGGGCCTGGCGCCGGAGCGCTGGACGGAACTCGCCGGATGGCCGCGCGCCGATCTGCGGGCAGCCGGGTTTCGCGATCAATTTGCCGATGCCCTGAAATCTCCCGATCGCGACATGCTGGAAACGGCCCGGGCCTGGCTCGATTCCCCTGGCCACCATCTGATCAGCCGGGCAGACCCCTGTTATCCGCCGTTGCTGGCCCGCATCGATGGCGCGCCGGCGGCGCTGTTCGTGCACGGCAATCCCGAAGTGCTGGTGCGACCGCAGATCGCCATTGTCGGCTCACGCAATGCCACCGCGGGTGGCCGCGAGATCGCGGCGCAGTTCGCCTCCGAGTTGAGTCGTGCCGGGCTGGTCATCGCCAGTGGGCTTGCCCACGGGATCGACGCCGTGTCGCATGCCGCCACGCTGGATGCCGGTGGCGAGACGGTGGCGGTGTTCGGCACCGGTCCGGATCAGGTCTATCCGGCCCGCAACCGGGATCTGGCCCGCCGGATCGTGGGTCAGGGTGCTGTCGTGAGCAGTTTCGCCCCCGGCACGGGTCCCCGAAAGGGAAATTTTCCGGCACGCAATCGGATCATCAGCGGCATGAGCGCCGGGGTGGTCGTGATTGAGGCCGGCATTCGATCGGGCTCGCTGATTACCGCGCGCCTGGCCGGCGAGCAGGGGCGGGAAGTGTTTGCCGTGCCCGGCTCGATTCGCAACCCGCTGACGCGCGGCTGTCACAGACTGATCCGTCAGGGCGCAAAGCTGGTCGAGGAATCGTCCGAGGTGATCGAAGAGTTGCGCGCCATCTTGCTGGAGCAGGCAGAGGACCTGAGGTCACGGCTGGACGAGGCAACGCAATCCGGTGCGGCGGCTCCCACGCAGGCCGCATCGCGGGCCGGACTGGATGATCGCCAGAATCGAGTGCTGGATGCGATGGGATTCGATCCGGTGCCAGTCGACCGGCTGATCGAGCGCAGCGGTCTTGCGACCCATGAGGTATCCTCGGCACTGCTGGAGCTCGAGCTTGCCGGTTCGGTGGAATCTCACGGCGGCGGCCGCTACAGTCGGGCACGCGCTTGAATGCGCCCCGACAAGCTGCGCACCGATCCTGTCTCCAGACCAGCACAATCGCCAGGAATCCGCAAAACCCAACCGGAGAGCCAGGAGACTCATGAAAGAAAACGTGCTTGACCTTCTGATGTATCTGTTCGAGAACTATATCTACGATGAACCGGAAGCCGAACCGGATCGTGAATCGCTGACTGAAAGTCTCGAACAGGCCGGATTCTCGCGCGGAGAGATTCAGCGCGCCTTCGCCTGGCTGGATGGCCTGGCCGTGCAGCGGCAATTGCCTGAACTCAGTTCCCACTCCGGAGATCCAATCCGGCTTTACAGTGGCGACGAGACTCGACGAATCGACGTCGAGGCTCGCGGGTTCTTGCTTTATCTTGAAAATTCCGGGGTGGTTGACGGCGCCCGGCGAGAATTGATACTGGATCGCCTGCTGGCGCTGGATGCCGACGAAATCGGCCTGGAAGATCTCAAGTGGGTGGTCCTCATGGTGCTGTTCAATCAGCCGGGCCAGGAGGCCAACTATGCGTGGATGGAAGATCTGATGTTCGACGAAGAGGGCGAATTCCAGCATTAACCTCATGGCAAAGAATCTGCTCGTCGTCGAGTCGCCTGCCAAGGCGACCACCATCAACAAGTACCTGGGGCCGGACTACGAAGTTCTGGCCTCCTATGGCCATGTTCGCGACCTGGTGCCGCGGGAGGGAGCGGTCGATCCAGATGATGGCTTTGCCATGCACTACGACATCATCGATCGCAACAGGAAGCATGTCGATCGCATCGTCAAGGCGGCGAAGAAAGCCGATGCGGTTTATCTGGCGACCGACCTCGATCGGGAAGGAGAAGCCATCTCCTGGCACATCGCCGAAATCCTGAAAGATCGAGGCGTCAACAGTGGCATGCCGATCCATCGCGTGGTCTTCAGCGAGATCACGCCGCGCGCGGTCCGGCATGCGATCGAAAATCCGCGCGGCCTTGCCAATTCACTGGTCGATGCTCAGCAGGCCCGGCGGGCGCTGGATTATCTGGTCGGCTTCAACCTCTCGCCGCTGTTGTGGAAGAAGGTGCGACGAGGCCTTTCGGCCGGTCGCGTGCAGTCGCCGGCGTTGCGCATGATCGTCGAGCGCGAGGAGGAAATCGAGAAATTCCAGCCGCGCGAGTACTGGACCATCGAAGCCGACCTGGGTCCGGATCCCGAAGCGCCGTTCCAGGCCAATCTGGTGCGTCTGAACGGCGAGAAATTCGAGCAGTTCGATATCATCGGCGAGAATCGGGCGCGCGAGGTCACGCGCGCAGCCGAGCAGGCTGCCGGTGGAGAATTCACGGTCGCGCGCATCAACAAGCGGCAGCGCCGGCGCCGTCCGCAGCCGCCTTTCATTACCTCGACCCTGCAGCAAGATGCTGCCCGCCGGCTGCGTTTAACTACCCAGCGGACCATGCGCCTGGCGCAGCAGCTCTACGAAGGGGTCGATATCGGCAACGGCAATCAGGGGCTGATCACCTACATGCGTACCGACTCGGTGGCACTCGCTGCCGATGCGATCAACGACATTCGCAAGGTCATCACACGTGAATATGGTGAGGGCCTGGTTCCTGAAAAGCCGAATTTCTACCAGTCGAAATCGAAAAACGCCCAGGAAGCGCATGAGGCGATTCGTCCTACATCGGCGGAACTGACGCCAATCCGCCTGAAGTCGCATCTCACCGATGACCAGTACCGTCTGTATCAGTTGATCTGGAACCGGGCTGTGGCCAGCCAGATGATTGCGGCGGTCTACGACACCGTCAGCGCCGAATTCGATGTAGGCGAGGCGACTTTCCGTGCGACCGGATCGACCCTGGTCGAGCCGGGTTTCCTCAAGGTCTATGCCGAAAACAACGCGGAAAAGGACAACCGCCTGCCCGAACTGAATGAAGGCGATCGGGTGGAATTGCAGCAGATCCGGCCGGAGCAGCATTTTACCGAGCCGCCTCCACGTTATTCCGAGGCCAGTCTGGTCAAGGCGCTGGAAGAGTGCGGTATCGGCCGCCCGTCGACTTACGCCTCGATCATCCAGACCCTCAAGAGTCGAGAATACGTGGAGCTCGAAAACCGCCGATTTACCCCGACCGCTACCGGCCGGGTGGTTTCCAGATTCCTGTCCCAGCACTTCGAGCGTTACGTCGACTACGACTTCACCGCGCGGCTGGAAGACGAACTGGACGCCATTTCGCGCGGCGAGCATGACTGGGTCCCGCTGCTGCGCGAATTCTGGAAACCGTTCATCGAACGGGTCCGGGAAAAGGACGAAACGGTCAGCCGCCAGGAGGCCCAGCAGGCCCGTGAACTGGGGATCGATCCGAAGTCCGGAAAGCCGGTCATCGTCCGCCTGGGCCGCTATGGGCCGTTTGCCCAGATCGGTTCGGCCGAGGACGAAGAGAAGCCGGAATTTGCCGGCCTGAGGTCGGGCCAGAAGATGGAGACCATCACCCTGGACGAGGCGCTGGAGCTGTTCAAGCTGCCGCGTGACCTGGGCGAGACGCCCGAAGGCGAGCCGGTCCAGGCCAACATCGGCCGTTTTGGCCCGTATATCCGCTATGGCAAGCGCAATTTCGTCTCGCTCAAGGATATCGATCCGCATGACGTCACGCTCGAGCAGGCGCTGGAACGGATCGCCGAGCACAAGCAGATGCTGGCCGAGCGCATCATCAAGACTTTCGACGAACAAGGCATAGAAGTCCTCAAGGGACGCTATGGCCCCTACGTCACCGACGGCAAGCGCAACGCCAGCGTCCCGAAGGACGCCGAGGCCGAATCACTGACCCTTGAGCAATGCATCAAGATGCTTGACGAAGCCCCGCCGCGCGGACGCGGCCGTTTCGGCAAGAAAAAGGCCGGCAAGAAGGGTGCGGCAAAGAAGAAGGCCGGCAAAAAGAAGAGCTCAAAGAAGAGTTCGAAGAAGCGGGCGTCGAAGAAGAAAGGTGCTAGGAAGAAAGGCTGATGCCCCTTGCGCTTTTTCGTAAATCGTAAATCGTGAATCGAAAATGGAACTGCGCTGCCGAATACTGAAACCTGCCCTGACATTGTTGGAGCAATGACTGCCAAGCGCAACCCAAAAAGCTCCCGTAGCTTGAACTCGCTATGATCAACGCTTTTTTTGCTTTTTCCATTTACGATTTCCGATTCACGATTCACGAAAAAACCATCGAAGCCCCAAACCCTGGTAACGCCCCAAACCCCCATCGCCCCCGAAAGTCATGATCCAGCAAGTCCAATTCTTCCTCCTCGATCTCCAGGACCGGATCTGCGGCGAGTTCGAGCGTCTGGACAGGCGAGCAAGTTTCCGCGAAGACGCGTGGGACCGGCCCGAAGGCGGTGGAGGTCGAAGCCGGGTGCTGGAGGACGGTGCCGTATTTGAAAAGGGTGGGGTGAATTTCTCTCATGTACATGGCGGCGCGCTGCCGGCCGCGGCCACTGCCCGGCGCCCGGAACTGGCCGGTCGAAGTTTCCAGGCGCTGGGCGTGTCGGTCGTGATGCATCCGGTCAACCCCTATGTGCCGACCAGCCACGCCAATGTGCGTTTTTTCATTGCCGAGAAGCCGGGCACGGAGCCGGTGTGGTGGTTCGGCGGCGGGTTTGATCTGACGCCTTGTTACCCGTTCGAGGAAGACTGTCGCGCCTGGCATCGCGTGGCATACGATCTTTGCCATCCGTTCGGCGGAAACGTCTATGCCGAGTACAAGCGCTGGTGCGACGAGTATTTCTATCTCAAGCATCGCGATGAG
Source organism: uncultured Halomonas sp. (assembly GCA_964453565.1). Classification (GTDB taxonomy): domain Bacteria; phylum Pseudomonadota; class Gammaproteobacteria; order Xanthomonadales; family Wenzhouxiangellaceae. The sequence continues at coordinate 8,037 of CAYVPB010000016.1, read as the reverse complement.
ACGCGCGGAATCGGCGGGCTTTTTTTCGATGATCTCAATGACTGGGGCTTTGATCGCTGTTTTGACTACATGCGCGCGGTCGGCAACGGCTATCTCGCGGCCTACGCGCCGATCGTGGAAAAGCGCAGGGATACCGTCTATGGCCGGCGCGAGGTCGATTTTCAGCGCTACCGCAGAGGCCGCTACGTCGAGTTCAACCTGGTCTACGATCGCGGCACCCTGTTCGGATTGCAGTCGGGCGGGCGGACCGAGTCGATCCTGATGTCACTGCCTCCGGTCGCGCACTGGCGCTACGACTGGCATCCCGATGCGGCTTCCGCCGAAGCGGTGCTGTCGGACTACCTCCAGCCGCACGACTGGCTGGATGTGAAAATGGACTGAAGCGGATTCCTGATCACCATTTCCAATCACGATTTCCAATCACAATCCCGTAAGTCGAGTTCAGGTTTTCATGCCGATAGACCGCTTCGAGCATCGGGTGATGCCGGCTGCTTCGGGCCGGCCGAGGCGAACGGCCTGGTTGCAATCTTCCGGTTTCCAGGAGCCTGCTCCCTGCAAATATCGGCGGGGGAAACTGGTCGCAGCGCGGGTTTTCCCGAGACTTCACGGGTTGACGAAGATGCTGATGGTCCCCGGGCAACTTCCGTCGCCCCGGCCGGCCCGAAGCATCCGACACTCCCGCTGCGCCAATGTTCGAGTCCAGCGGTGGGCGAGTCTGGATCGTTGCACCAAACTTTCAGCAGGCAACGTCGCTCCCCGCCTACCCCGGCCCTTTGGCCGATCGCCAGGCGATACACCTGATCAGGGGTGCAATAATCTTCGTGGTCTTCCTGTCTCGGCGTGGCTGAGTCATCTGCCTGAACAGGAATAAGCTTACAACCGCTCCCGTCGCCGGAAATCGCTGTAGCCCCAGTACAGGATCATTGCCAGTCCGAACAGCATGCCGCCCAGATGGGCGAAATGGGCGATGCCGCCCATGGTGCCGGTGACGCCGAAGAACAGCGTCAGCAGGCCGTAGCCGATAACGAAATACTTCGCCCGGATCGGTATCGGCGGGATCAGCAGCATGATGCGTTGGTTGGGATACATGACGCCGAAAGCCAGCAGCAAACCGAACACCCCGCCGGATGCGCCGATGGTCGGATACATGCCGCCGGTGACCGCCGCGGTGATCAACTGCAGGATGCCCGCGCCGATGACGCAGACGACGTAATAGATCACGAAACGGCGCGTGCCCCAGGTGTGTTCGATCGGCAGGCCGAACATGTACAGCGCGAACATGTTGAAAAACAGATGGCCGATGCCGCCGTGCAGCAGCGCGTAGGTGACGAGCTGCCAGATTGCAAAGCCGGTGTCGATGGTGCCGATGCCGCGAAACGTGGTCTGTTCGGGAGTGTCGATCGGCCACAGTGCCAGCAGACGGATGGTCTCAAGTGGATTGCCCGACTGAATCAGGAATGCCAGCACCGTCACGCCGAGAATCAGCAGTGAGGCCGGTGGAGAGGATACCCGGCGCAAGGATCTCATGGTTGCGGTTGTTCCCGTCGTTGTTGCAGCAGTTGTTCCAGTTGTTCGCGACTTTGCAGCATCGGTCGATCGCCGGCAAAGGCACGGATTTCAGCGATTTTCGGCAGATCGGGTAGTTCTTCCCAACCGGCCCAGCGTTCGCTGATGTAGCCCAGAATGGATGCAAGTTCGGCATCCTGGATCTGGCGCATGTGCGGCATGTAGCCGCGGTAACGCTGGCCGGCGACTTCGATTTCTCCTTTGAGACCCACAAGGATCACCAATGCCACCGATTCAGGCCCCATGTCCAGCCATTCCGAGCCGGCCAGCGGCGGAAAGGTCGGGGGGCGGCCCTTGCCGTCGCGGGCGTGGCAGGTCGAGCATGCCCGGTGATATTCGGCATGACCGGAAATTCCGGCTTCCCGACCGGGCTCGGAACAGCCGGTCAGGACCAGAATCTTGGCGGTCACAAGCAACAGCAGGTAATGCTGCCAGTCAATCCGCCACTGACGCGCACGAGACAGGCGCGCCTCTCTACAATAGTTGTCTGAAATCTTCGACCAAATCACCGGGTTCTCTCTTGTCCAAGCAACGTGTGACCGTATATGCCGCCTCCAGCCAGGCGCTGGAGCGCAAGTACTTCGATACCGCCGCCCGTCTGGGGCGTGCACTGGCGATTTCCGGACATCCGATCGTATATGGCGGCGGTGGTTCCGGTCTGATGGGCGCGTTGGCCGATGCCGCTCTCGAAGTCGGAGGCGAAGTTCATGGTGTCATCCCCGAGTTTCTCATGAATCTCGAAAAGGGACATCAAAATCTGAGCTCACTCGAGGTTGTTCCGGACATGCGCGAACGCAAGTATCAGATGCTTCAGGACAGTTGCGCGGTGGTTACGTTGCCCGGAGGCTGCGGAACTTTTGAGGAGGTTTTCGAGGCCATGACGCTCAAGCGCCTGGGGCAGTACTTCGGCCCGATCATCCTGGTCAATGCGCACGGTTATTATGATCTGTTGCTGGATTTTCTGCGCCACAGTGTCAACGAGCGGTTCATGGGGCAGGTCCATCTGGATCTGTGGCACACGGTGACCGATCCGGATCAGGTAGCGGAGGCTTTGCAAACGGTCGAGCCGTGGAGCGCCGGCGCGCTTCACTATGCCGGTTTAGCTTCCGCGGCTGATGAATAAACCGGCGATTTCAACAAACGAGACAGTAGGCGAGGAAAGTTCATGAATAATCAACCGATCATCAAGCGTGCCGCTTTCGGCGATGGCGTGAGCTGGCTGACCGATGGAGCAAACCTGCTTGCCCGTGGCGGCGCGTCGTTATCGCGCGTGGCGGTGGTGTTCCTGCTAATCAGCCTGATCCAGATCGTGCCGATGATCGGACCGCTGCTGCTGTTGCTGATATCCCCGGCATTGAGCGCCGGTCTGATCAATGCATTCAGGGCGGTACAGCAGTCCGAGACGCCGCGGCCGGACCACCTTTTGGCCGGACTGGTCAATTCCGAGACGCGGGGCAGGTTGATCGGCCTGGGCGTATTTTTTCTGCTTGGCTCGTTCGGCTCTGTGATGATCCTGGTCGGCTGGCTGTCAGCGCAGATGGACATCGCGGCATTGTTGGAATATCTGGGCAATCCGGAGGCGATGGAACGCAATCCCGAGCAGTTGTTTGCCATGTTCCAGGGGGTTTCGATGATCCCCGGGATGTTGTTGTCGGCAGTTGTTTTTGCACTGGTCCTGGCTGCGCTGTACTTTGCCGTGCCGCTGGTGTTTTTCTGGCGTTGGCCGGCGGTCGCAGCATTGCTGTTCAGCCTGCGCGCAGTGCTGGTGAACTGGGCGGCTTTTGTTGCTTTCGGCCTGGTGCTGTTCGGCGTGCTGGTGCTGATCGGCCTGATGTTCGGTCTGGTTTCGGGGCTGCTCGGGCTCGCACTGGGCGGGGCCGGGAACTTCCTGGCGCAACTGCTGATGATCATGGTGTCGCTGTTTGTTCAGTTTCTGGCGGCCGCGGCCCAGTGGCGCGCGTTTTTCCAGGTCTTTCCGGCTGGGCCGGAGACGGATGATCGCGGAGACGGGCAGGATCAGCCGGAGCGGTTCGAGCCCTGAGCCGGCACTGAAACCGACGGAACCCGGCACACATCTTCCAGTCTGGCGCCCGAGCGAAGGGCCAGGATGATTGCAATCTCGGCGCATGAAATCGCGTCGGCCAGCGCCGAGTGGGCGCTGCGTGCATCGAGCCCGTAATGCTGCCGCACCGGGTCCAGCCCGGTGACAATTGCCGCTGATTCGTCGCCGCGCCGCAGCCGGCGGCGGCGATGCCATTGCAGGGTATCCAGCGCCGGAGTCGGCCAGCCAAGGTCGAGTTCGCGTCCGAGCGCGCGCTGCAGAAATGCCACGTCCAGCGGTGCATGATGAAAGACCGCGATGCGCCCGCCCAGTGCAGTCAGCAGTTGCAGCAAAGCCTGTTGCAGCGACAGCCCGGAGTGGCGGTCGCAATCGCGAATGCCGTGGATGGTCGCGGATTCGCCCACCGAAGCCGAATCCTTTTGCAGGACCGGTATTTCGCACGCCTGGTGCAAGCGAATCCTGCCGGCATCCACAGGCACCCAGCCGAGGCTGATGATTTCATCTTGACGCGCAGACAGACCGGTCATTTCCAGGTCGATGGCCAGCAGCGGCGCCTGATCGACGCGGGTGCCGGGCGAGGGCAGTGGCATGGCCAGCGGATTGGGCTTGAGGTTCAGGCCGTTGCGTCGACGGCTCAGCCGCCACCATCGCCAGCGTTGCAGCGGTTTCATCGGGTCAGACCATGTAGCGTTGCGCCAGCGCTTTCTGCGCTTCGCTGACAATGCCGAAAGCCGAGCGCAGATAGCGCCGGTGCAGCCCGGACAGCTCGCCCGGTTCAACCAGATGGTCCGGGGTCCGGCCGGCATCCAGTTGCCGGACCTGGTGGGCCAGGCGTATATCGCCGATGAACTTGAGCGCGTGCACCAGATCGTCGGCATCGCTTTGGGCCATCTTGCCAATGCGGGCGGCTTCGAGCAAACGTTCTTCGGTGTGGATGACCTCGAGGCCGCTTTCCAGCGCGCGCACCCGGGCCAGGTCGACGATCGGAATCACGCCGCGCTTTTTCAGATTCAGACCCTGGCTGGTTCCGCCGCCGTGTTCCTGCACGAATTGCCGGAACAGCCCGATCGGCGGCTTGTGGCGAATCGATTCGGCAGCCAGAAAGCGCAAAAAGATTTCACGATCCTGCACTTTTTTCAGCACCCTGCGTTGCAGTTCCATCGCCATGTCGGTATTGCCGGCCACGGCCCGCAGGTCGAAGAAGATGCTGGTCTGCATCACCGATTTGGGTTCCGGCTCGTCGATCCAACCTGCAAATCGCTTCTCCCAGTGCTCCCGACTCATGCGCCATTCACCACTGGCCATGACCCCGCCCTTGCAGAATTCATAGCCGCAGGCGTCCAGGCCGGTGCATACGGTTTCAGCCAGGTGCTTGAACCAGGCGGCCTCGCCAGCCGCATCCGGCTCGCGCTCCAGCAACAGGCCATTGTCCTGGTCGCTTATCAGTCCCTGTTCCAGCCGCGCCTGCGAGCCGAAGGCCAGCCAGGTCCATTGCATCGGCGCTTGTCCCAGTTCATTGACGGCAAGACCAAGCAGACGTTGAGTACAGGCATCGGTGATGCGACCGGCAATGCGCCCGACTTCGCTGGCACCGCTACCAGCGCGCACCATGCCGGCCAGCATCGCCGGACCACGGCGGGCCAGGGTCGCGACCGCACCGGCGTTTTCGGCGCGCTGGATATCGCGCACCAGCCGAAGCGGATGCGGGGCGTGCACGCGCATCAGATCGCCGGCGCTGAGCACGCCGGCCAGCTTGCGGTTTTCATCGACAACGGGCAGGTGATGGATGCCCAGGCGCATCATCTCGACTACCGCGCCGTCGACCGGGCTGTTGGTTGTGACTGTCGCCGGTTCGGGTGTCATGACCCGCGCTACCGGCGTTTGTGGATCGAGGTGCCGGGCCAGCACCCGATTCCTCAGGTCGCGGTCGGTCACGATTCCGACCAGCCGTTCGCGATCAACAATCGGCAGACAACTGACCTGGTGCTTGGCCATGCATTGCGCGCACTCGGCAATCGTTGCATCCGGATGGGTCGTGACCGGGCGACGAAGGTCGAGTGCACCGATGGTCCTGATGGTCGTGCGTTGCCCCCGTTCGTCGCGCAGTCTCTGGCCATGCCCGGCGTTCCAGAATCGGTTCAGTTCCGGGTAGCGATTGCCGATGCGTCGCAATGCCTGGGCCTCGATTTCCCAAAGCAGACAGTCCTCGGCAGCTTTTACGCGATAGCGTTCGCGCGGCGGGCTGAAGTCGATCTGGTGTCCGAACAGGTCGGTTTCGCCGCGCTGTTCCAGAATCCCATGGTCATCGCTCAGTTCGACTGCGCCCTTGCGAATGATGAATACAGAGTGTTCATCGCCGTCGCCGAAGTCGCCGATTTTCGCTCCTTCGCGCTCGTAGCGGACCGAAAGCGAGGCGGCAATTTCCTCCAGCCCGTCCGCGGGTAGGCTGGAGAATGGCGTCACGCCGCTTAAAAATTCGACGATGTCCGGGGGCAGGCGGCTCATCGTCCTATATTCTCATGTGCGGTGAGCGAGAATCCGGCGGCGCTGGGCACCGCCGGTGGGATCCGGTCTGCTCGCAAGCAGTCCAATCAATGGGCATGGGCGCCGCCGGCGCCGCGCGGCACGCGTATGTCCTCAATCAGCTCGCGGATATTTACCGGCGGGGCGGCCGTGAACCGGCTTATCGTAAAGGCCACACCGAAGTTCAAGAGCATGCCGACCACGCCGATGCCTTCGGGCGAGATGCCGAACAGCCAGTTCTCTGGCATGGCAGCGGGACTGGACGACTTGAAAAACACGATGTAGCCAAAGGTGAAGATCAGCCCGGTCAGCATGCCGGCGATCGCGCCTTCTCGATTGATCCGGGTCGAGAAGATGCCCATGATGATCGCTGGAAACAGCGAGGCCGCGGCCAAGCCGAACGCGAACGCGACCACCTGTGCGACGAAGCCGGGCGGATCGTAGCCAAGGTACCCGGCCACGCAGATGGCGGCCGCGGCCGCGATGCGTCCTGTCAACAGCTCGCCCCGATCGCTCATGTTCGGTGCAAATATATTCTTGACCAGATCATGGGATATTGCCGACGAGATCACCAGCAGCAAACCGGCCGCGGTCGATAGCGCCGCCGCGATCCCGCCGGCGGCAACCAGCGCGATGACCCAGTCCGGCAGCCCGGCGATTTCCGGATTGGCCAGCACCATGATGTCGCGGTCGACTATCAATTCGTTGCCTTTCCAGCCTTTCGCCTCCGCGATCGGCGCGAACTCGGGATTGGCATCGTTGTAATACTGGATTCGTCCGTCGCCGTTGTTGTCGGTGAAGTTCAGCAGTCCGGTGGTCTCCCAGGTCCGGAACCACTCAGGCCGGTCCTCGTAGGCCAGCGGCTGGCTTTGTGCGACTTCGCCGGGCCAGAGCGTTTCGATCAGGTTCAGCCGGGCCATGGCGCCGACCGCCGGGGCGGTGGTGTAGAGCAGGGCAATGAACAGCAACGCCCAGCCGGCCGATTTGCGTGCATCCGATACCTTGGGCACGGTGAAGAAGCGCACGATCACATGCGGCAACCCGGCCGTACCCACCATCAGCGCCAGCGTGATTGCAGCGACATCGATCATGGCCTTGCTGCCGTCAGTATAGGCGCCGAAGCCGAGATCCTGGATGACCAGGTCAAGTTTTTGCAGCAGGTACAATGAATCGCCGCCGCTGACCGTGGAACCGAGCCCGAGCTGTGGCAGCGGATTGCCGGTGAGTTGGATCGAGATGAATACCGCGGGCACCGTATAGGCAAAGATCAGCACGCAGTACTGCGCGACCTGGGTGTAGGTAATGCCCTTCATGCCGCCGAGCACGGCATAGATGAATACGATACCCATGCCCACCAGCAGTCCGGTGAGGATATCGACTTCCAGGAATCGGGAGAAGACAATCCCGACGCCGCGCATCTGGCCGGCGACGTAGGTGAACGAGATGAAGATCAGGCAGATCACCGCGACCACCCGTGCCGATTTGGAGTAATAGCGATCGGCAATGAATGAGGGTACCGTGAACTTGCCGTACTTGCGCAGGTAGGGCGCCAGCAGCAGCGCCAGCAATACATATCCGCCGGTCCAGCCCATCAGGTAGACCGAGCCGTCGTAACCCAGGAAAGCAATCAGGCCGGCCATCGAGATGAAAGAAGCGGCCGACATCCAGTCGGCGGCCGTGGCCATGCCGTTAGCGATCGGATGCACGCCCTTGCCAGCGACATAGAAATCTCCGGTCGTATGCGCCCGCGACCACACTGCAATACCAATGTAGATGACAAAGGTAAAGCCGACGACAATATAGGTAAGGGTTTGAAGATCCATGGATGCTGCTCCTTATTCTTCGTGCACGTCGTGTTCGCGATCGAGCTTGTTCATGCGCCAGGC
>CAYVPB010000015.1:44299-45750 GCA_964453565.1 uncultured Halomonas sp. | reverse complement strand
TATACCGGGCAGTGCAACGGTCTCTCGCCGCAAATTTATGCAACAGATGGGTTGACCCTGCAAGACTGATCAAATCGGTACTGGTTATCTGCATTGACCGATTTGAATACTTCACCGGCAGGCTCGCCGCCCCGGCCCGCGCACCATCGAAATTCCGAAATGAACATGCGGCAATATACCCGGACCCGCAAACTCCTTTCCGTCACACCCCCGGCAAGAGGTATTTCAGGCCGGTCGCGCAATTGAAAAGCACCGTATCGGCATCGGCGGCCAGCTCGCCGGCCTCGACCATGCGCTTCCATGCAGCATGCGTGGCCGCACCCTCCGGACACATCAACACCCCTTCTTCCCTTGCCAGCTCGACCCAGGATTGACTGATGGCCTGCTCACTGACCGCCACCGCCCGGCCGCCGGACTCGCGCACCGCTCGCAGGATCAGGAAATCACCGACCGCCTGCGGGACACGAATCCCGGCCGCGATCGTGGCTGCATTTTCCCAGCGCTCGGCGAACTCATCGCCGTTGTCAAACGCCCGCACCATCGGCGCACAACCCTCGGCCTGGACGGCGAACATCTTCGGCAGCGGGCCTTCCAGCCAGCCCAGCTCGCGCAACTCGGCAAACGCCTTCCACATCCCGATCAGGCCGGTGCCGCCGCCGGTGGGGTAGAAAATCGCCTCGGGCAGCTTCCAGCCCCATTGCGCGGCCAGTTCCAGGCCCATGGTCTTCTTGCCTTCTAGACGATACGGTTCCTTCAGCGTCGAGACATCGAACCAGCCTTCCTCTTTCGCGCGTTTGGCCAGCAGCTTGCCGCAGTCGTCGATATAGCCGTCGACCTCGACCACCTCGGCGCCGCACAGACGGGTCTCGTCGATGTTCATGCGGGGCGTGTCGGCCGGACAGTAAACCAGCGACTGCATGCCCGCACGGGTCGCGTAAGCCGCCAGCGCCGCACCGGCATTGCCGTTGGAAGGCATGCACAATTTTTCCAGCCCGAACTCGCGCGCCAGCGCGACCGCCAGCGCCAGTCCCCGGGCCTTGAACGACCCGGTTGGCAGGCGGCCCTCGTCCTTGACCACCAGCCCGGGCGATCTGGCCAACCGAATCAACGGCGTATCCAGCTCTCCCAGCACCGGCACCCGGTCCGGCTCGCCCGGCGGCAACAGCTCCCGCCACTTCCAAAAGCCGCCGCCGCGCGCGGCCACCTCATCGCGGTCCACGGCCGCAGCCACATCTCCCAGCCGATAACGCACCAGCAGAGGCCGCCCGGCCTCGGAAAGCCGATACACCTTGCCGGCTTCGTAGCACGTGCCTTCAAGACTGCACTCAAGATGCGAAACATACGGGTTCATCAAGCGGATTCCGGGTGGGCCGATCACTGACGTGAAAGGATAGCAGGCCGCGGCCCGGATACCTTGAGCGAAGGATTTGCGAGCATGGGTCACAAATGGC
>CAYVPB010000015.1:0-44199 GCA_964453565.1 uncultured Halomonas sp. | reverse complement strand
GGCCGCGGCCCGGATACCTTGAGCGAAGGATTTGCGAGCATGGGTCACAAATGGCGTGCAATTACTCATGCAACCAGAAGTGTTACCAGCAACGGGCGGGGGCGAAAAGACAATATTTTCTCGCCAGGACGCCGGGAGCGCAAAGAAATCAGTGACCGTTTCCAGTCATCTTTTTCTTCTCCTGGCGCTCCAGCCGGGGATGGGACGAGTACGCACCACCGAGCGCCGTCAGACACGCGCGCAGCAGTTTTACGAGGCTTCAGGTTCCTGAGTCGTCCAAGCGCGTCGCGAGCGGGCTTCTGACGGTGATCGCTGGAGCGCAGGAACCGCAGTGTACATATGAGTACATGAGGATTCCGAGCACCACCGAGCGCCGTCAGAAGGCCGCGCAGTAGCGCTCGGGCGGCTCAGGCGGCGAAGTGGGCCTTCAGCTTCTTCATCGCCGCCGCCTCAAGCTGGCGAATGCGCTCGGCCGAGACTTCGTACTTGTTGGCCAGTTCCTGCAAGGTGATCTTCGGTTCCAGCAACCAGCGCGACTGAATGATGTCGCGCGAGCGCTCATCGAGTTCTTCGATACCGTCGATCAGCATGCCGTGATAGTGATCTTCCAGATCCTCGGTTTCGGTCGCCACGTCGGGGGCGTTCTGATGGCTTTCGAGGAACGCAGCCGGCGCCAGATAAGGTTTGTCGTCATCATCATCGGAGGTCAGATCGAAACCCACATCCTGACCGGACAGGCGCGATTCCATTTCCATCACGACTTCCGGTTTGACGTTGAGGTCCTCGGCCACAGCGTTGACTTCGTCCAGGTTCAACCATCCCAGGCGCTTCTTGGCCTTGCGCAGATTGAAAAACAGCTTGCGCTGAGCCTTGGTCGTGGCAACTTTCACGATGCGCCAGTTGCGCAGTACGAATTCATGAATCTCGGCGCGGATCCAGTGCACCGCGAACGAAACCAATCGCACACCCTGTTCGGGGTCGAAGCGCTTGACCGCCTTCATCAGGCCGATATTGCCTTCCTGAATCAGGTCTCCCAGCGCCAGTCCGTAGCCGGAATAGCCACGCGCCACGTGCACCACGAAACGCAGATGCGACATGACCAGCATGCGCGCCGCGTCCAGATCCTGATCGTCGCGGAATCGCCGCGCCAGGCTCTGTTCCTCGTCGAGGCTCAGTACCGGCAAACGGTTGACTTCCTGGATGTAGGAATCCAGCGAGCCAGTACCGGCCGGGGCGAGCAGATGACTTGGGACAAGATCCTTTGCCATGCGATTTTGCTCCTGTTCGTTAACCGTCAAAGTATATCAAACCCGCCCGTCTTTCTCAAATCAGGAAGGGTCTGGTCCTGTATTGCCTTGCCTGTCTGGTTGGAATCGCCAGACGGGTGAAAGTTCCGGGACTCGGGAATCAGGGATTGATTCTTGCCAGTTGGCGCGATACCGCGATCCAGGCGCCGGCAATTCCCAGGAAGCTGCTCAAGGCAAGCATGACGATGACCAGACGCGGCGACGGACCGATCAGTGCCAGATCGGCGGCATAGCTGCCGGCCAGGTCCCGAACCGGCCCTGCCAGGGTCAGCAATCCGCCCTGCACCAGCAGCCAGCCCAGCATGGCGCCTCCCAGCCCCATCCACAAGCCGGCATACAGAAACGGGCGCCGAATGTAGCCGGGGGTTGCGCCCACCAGCGCCATGACTTCGATCTCCTCGCGCCGGCGCTCGATTTCGCTGCGGATGTTGTTCGAGATGACAAACAGGATGCTCAATCCGAACAGCACGGCCAGCATCACGACCAGGCGCGAGAGAACCGCAAGAATGGCCTCCAGACGCCGCAACCACTCGAGATCCACGACCACTGTATCGACCTCTTCGAGCGCTAGCAGCCGCTCGGCCAGCTCGGCAGTCGCAACATCAACGCCGACCGCAACTTCGAGCAGCCACGGCAGCGGCACCTGGTCGGATTCCAGCCCTTCCAGACCGGTGGCGGTGGCCAGTTCGCGCATGCCTTGAGCAGGACTGACCGGATCGACCGCGACTACACCGGACCACGCCGAGATGCCGGAGGCAACCCTGCGCGCCTGGGTTTCATCGGCTTCCAGCCTCAAAAATACGCTGATGCTGTCGAGCCTCTCCAGACCGCGGCTCAGGTGCTCAAGGTTGGTCAGCGCGGTATGCAGACCCAGCGGCAGACTGAGCGCAATGGCCAACACCGAAATGGTCATGGCACTGGCAACCGGCGCACGCACCAGATCGCCCACCGATGACATCAGGCTGTAGCCGTGGCGCCGAATCCAGGCACGCAGGTCGGCACTTGCAAAGCGACCGGCCGGCTTCATGCCGCCGCCTGTCGGTCATCGATCATGGTGCCGGCCTTGAGCACGAGTTGCCGTCGGCCCAGGCGACTGACCAGATCGAGATCATGGGTTGCGATCAATACAGTCGTTCCCAACTCGCTGAGGGTACACAGCAGTTGCATCAATTCAGCCGACAACTCGGGATCCAGGTTGCCGGTGGGCTCGTCGGCCAGCAGCACCGGCGGCTTGCCAACCATCGCGCGGGCGATACCGACGCGCTGCTGCTCCCCGCCAGAGAGCGCCGGAATCGGGGTGTTTTCCTTGTCCAGAAGGCCGACCAGATCGAGTACCGCGCGCACCCGGCGACGAATCTCGGACCAGGGATACCCTGCGATCAACAGCGGCAACGCGACGTTGTCCAGCACCTTGCGGTCGGTCAGAAGCTTGTGATCCTGAAATATCACGCCGACGCTCCGACGCAGTTTTGGAATATGCCGCCGCGCCAGCCGGCCGATATTGCGCCCCTCGAACAGCACCTGGCCGCGACTCGGCCTTTCCAGCAGCGCGATCAGACGCAACAGCGTACTCTTGCCGGCACCCGAATGGCCGGTGAGAAAGGCCATTTCGCCGCGCGCCAGCTCGAAATTGACGTCCGAAAGCGCCTGGACGCCGCCCGGATATCGTTTTGCAACATGATCAAATACGATCATCGAGGTGCTCGCGTCCGGCTTCATGCTCAACTCAGCAACTGGCTCAGGTTCATGATTGGCAGCAGGATCGCCAGAACTATATACAGCACCATCAACCCGACCAGCAGGATCAGGACTGGCTGAAGTACCGCCAACAGGATCTTCGCGGCATCCGCCAGATCGGCTTCCTGCAGATCGGCGGCGTGATCGAGCATGTCCCCCAGTTCCCCAGCCTGTTCCCCGCCCCGGATCAGTCGCTGGGTCAGGAGCGGCAGCCATTCCACCGGCGCCAGCGCATCACTGATGGAGGCGCCCTCACGAACGCGATCAGCGGCGGTTTCAAGGTCGTGCCTGACCTGCAGATTGGCCGAAACGCCGGCCGCAGCGCGCAGCGCCTCGACCGCCGGTACCGCGCTTCCGACCAGAATCGACAAGGTCCGCGCAAACAGTGCCGCGGCATGCGCACGAACCAGTCGGCCGGCCAGCGGCAGTCGCAGCAGCATGCGGTCGCGCCAGCGTCGCGGTCCGGTCTGGCGCAACAGCCAGGCCAGTGCCGGCAGCAGCACTGCCAGGGCGATCAGCACTGCGACTCCGTACTGGGAAATGAAGCCGGAAATCTCGAGCAGACTGCGCGTCATCAGCGGCAGTTCCTGGCGCGAATGCTCGAACACTCCGACCACTCGCGGCACGATAAATGCCACCAGGCCCCAGACCACCGCGATCGAGATCAGCACCAGCAGCACCGGATAGATCAGCGCCACGCTCAGATTGCGGGCCAGTTCCAGTTGACGCTCGGCATGTCCAGCCAGCCGCTGCACGACCTGATGCAGTCGCCCGGACTGCTCCGCAGCGGCGATCGAGCGACTGTACATGGCCGGAAACAACGCCGGATGCTCGGCCATGGCATCGGACAGCGAACGGCCTTCGAGCACCCTTGCGCGCATTGCAGCCAGCGGTCGTTCGGCACGCGAAGAACCAGTCCTGGCACCCCCCAGTTCCAGCACTTCTTCCAGCGGCAGACCGGCACGCAACAGCGCGGCCATCTGCCGCAAAATCAGCGCTCTCTCGCGAGCATGTCTCGCGCCGCCGCCGGCGCGGCGCGGCGATGTTACCGGCTCCACCGACAACGGCACCAGCCCGCGTTCGCGCAGTGCGGCGCGCGCCGCGCGAGCGGTATCGGCCTGGATCACGCCTTGCATTTCGCGGTCGTTATCCAGGGCGTGGTAGTCAAATGCCGCCATTGGCTGCTCCACGCTCATTCAGCACCGATTCGAGCGCATCAAGCGCCGCATGCCGACCGCGCTTGCGCCGGGCCAGGGTCAAGGTGCCTCGCGCCATCGCAAGAAACAGCTCACGATCGCTCGATTGGACCTGATCGAGCGCCGCCAACAAGCCTTGACAGGTGCGCAGGTCGCCACGCTCGATCGGACCGGTCAGCGCCTGCACCGGCCCGGAATGTTCGATGCCGGACAGCGCCGCGCGCTGCAATGAGACCAGGACCGGCCCGATCGCCTCCGGTTCAACACCGCTGGCGGCCGCCAGGTCCAGCGCCATTGCATCGAGCACGGCAAGAAAATTGCTCGCGGCGATGGTCGCAGCATGGTACAGGCGCTTGTCACGCGGTCTGAACCGCTGGGTTATGGCACCGATTGCCTCAAACATCGGCAGCAGGCGATCCAGCGCAGCCTCATCCCCTTCTCCCAGCGCATGACTGCCGGCAAACCGTTCCGGCGCGGTATCCGGATCCGCAAACGGAAACACCGGATGCACTGCCGCCACGGGGCACCCCAGCGGGCGCAGGGTCTGTGCCGGCACTGCGCCTGAAATGTGAAATGCCAGCGCCGGCGCAGACGGCAACCGATCCGCCAGGACCCGCACCTGGGCTTCGATCTCGCTGTCGGGCAAGGCCAGCATCAGCCAGTCGGACGCCGCGGGGTCAACCAATTCCCCGGCCGGCTGCCCGGCACCGATGAAGTCCACGGCCCGGCGCGCGCTGATCCGGGAACGATTGACGATACAACCGATCTGCAAGCAATTGGAAACCGACCACAGCCGGGCCAGCACACGGCCGGCGCGACCGCAACCGAAAATGTGCAGAGTCGGCGGGGATCCGGAACTCACGACCGGTCGGCCTCGCTCCGGGGACGATCGTGAAGATCGGGCTCATCGCGCTCATGCGTGTCTTCATCTTCCCATTGATATCGTTTCATCGGCGGCCGATCCCAGCCCCGGAAACGCCAGGCCATGATTGCCCCCAGAAGCATGCCGCTGGAGTGCAACTCCCAGCTCATGCCCCGCCCGGCCGGCAACACGCCCCAGATCATCGATCCGTACATGAACCAGATCACCAGGGCCGCGCCGATGGAACGCAGATCACGTCTGAGAACACCGGAGAGGAAGACGAATGCCAGGAGGCCGTAAATCAGGCCGCTGGCACCGATGTGCACACTTGAACGCGCGAAGATCCAGGCCAGCAACCCCGAACCCACCCAGATCACCGGCAACGCACGCACCGACGAGTTCGGATACAGAAACAGCATCATGGTGCCGCCTACCAGCAGCGGCAGACTGTTGGAACCGAGATGAGACAGATTGAAGTGCAATAACGGCGTGGTGACCAGGCCGATCAGCCCCAGACCCTCGCGCGGCACCAGGCCGAAACGGATCAACCCCAGACCGAACAACTGGTCAACCGCAAAGACCGTCCACATGATCGCCAGACAGGCAAACGCGAGTCTGAATGCGAACACGAAATTGCGCGCCGCGCGCGGTGAAGCCGAATATTCCGGATCGGGCATCTCTACGCGCATCAGGATGCCCCATCCGACCGGGCCGGCAAGGCCGAGGCGATCGCCGCCCGGGTGCGGCGCAGCAACTGCTCGACCGCCCGGTCCGGCTCCGCCGCCGACGGCCGAATCGGCGGATGAATCACCAGCCGGACGCGTCCGGGCCGGATCACGATCGAATCCGATGGCATCAGCTCGCGAGTTCCGACCACGGTCACCGGCAGCACTTCCATGCCGCGATCGACCGCGACCCGAAACGCGCCCTTGCGAAAGGGAAGCAGTTTACCGCCGCGACTGCGGGTGCCTTCGGCAAAGAACAGGACACCCGCACCTGCGGGAAGACTGGCGACCGCGGTGTTGATGGACTCGCGCGCCTGTTCCGGATTGGCACGGTCGATGAAGATATGGCCGATTGCCTGACAGCCTTGGGCGACAAACGGGACACGCCCCAGTTCAGCTTTCATGACCCAGCGCAGATCAAGCCCGGAAAAGCCGTAGATCAGCGGGATGTCGTACTGGCTCTGATGATTGGCCACGACCACATAGGATCGACCGGGAACAATGTGCCCGGAGCCTTCGACATCGACCCGCATCGGGGTCAACCAGGCAATCGCGCGCGCCCAGCGCGCCGCCACCTGCAAATTGGCGAAGCTGGGATAGCCGGCGAAGCTGATGGCGATTGTGATCATGGCCGCCACCACCGTCACCAAAAGCGTGAACGGCACCAGCACCAGCCATTGCCACAGCGGATACAGCGCAACCAGCCAGTGGTTCCATGCGCCGGTGCACGATCCGCCTGTTTCGATTTGACCTTGTGAATCCATGGTCGGGATTCTAACCCGTCCTTTCAGCCACTCACCGGCGCGGTCATTGATCAGAATTCCGGGCCATGCCGCAACCGCGCGAGCAAACTCCGGAAATCTTCCCGATCAAGTTCATCGTGAAAGACCAGCGCCCGATAACGCTCACCATCCGGCGTTTCCAGCAGCAGTGCTGCCCATAATACCGATACTGCTTCGGCGCGCAACACACCGACATGTCCGTCCAGTGCACTGGCCTCGCGCGTGCCCAGGCGGATGCGGTATCGGCGCATGGTTTTCCGGGCTCGACCCGACATAATCAACACGCTCAGGGTCAGCAACCCGGAGGCCCAGGCGGGCAGCGCAGAGAGCCAGATCGAGACCACAGCCGCGGCACACACCGCGCTGATCAAGGCCCGACGCAGACGGCCCGGACGAGTCAGCAACTCAGCGGGCAATGTGCCTGACCAGACAACGCAACTGCTCGTCTTCGGGCAATTCGCGGCCGCTTAACCATGACCACAGACAATCATCCTCGAAATCCAGCAGACAACGGAAGGCGGCGCGCTGTTCGCTGGAAGCTTCGGACCAGTGATCCCCAAGCCAACCTTCAAGCATCACATCGAGTTCGCGCATGCCGCGCCTACATCGCCAGCGCAGGCGCGAGAGATCTTCCGGCGAATCAATCACGACGGCAGAAAAACGCGCTTCAAAGACCCTTGCGCGCCAGCATCATCTGCTTGATCTCGGCAATCGCCCTGGCCGGATTCAGCCCCTTTGGACAGGTCTGGGCGCAATTCATGATGGTGTGGCAGCGATACAGCTTGAACGGGTCCTCAAGGTCATCCAGCCTTTCACCGGTGGCCTCGTCTCTTGAATCGACCAGCCAGCGGTGCGCCTGCAGCAGAATGGCCGGGCCGAGGTAGCGATCGCCGTTCCACCAGTAGCTGGGGCAGGAAGTCGAACAGCAAGCGCACAGAATGCACTCGTAAAGGCCGTCGATTCGCTCACGATCGGCCGGCGACTGCAACCGTTCCTTGTCCGGTGGCGCCGGGCTCTGGGTCTGGATCCACGGCTTGATCGACGCGTACTGGGCATAGAAGTGGGTCAGGTCCGGCACCAGATCCTTGATCACCGGCAAGTGCGGCAGCGGGTAGATTTTGACATCCCCCTTGATTTCGTCGATGCCCCTGGTGCACGCCAGGGTGTTGGTGCCGTCGATATTGAACGCACACGAACCGCAGATCCCCTCGCGGCAGGAACGGCGAAAGGTGAGCGTCGGATCAACCTCATTCTTGATCTTGACGATCGCGTCCAGCACCATCGGACCGCAATCATCGAGATCGATGTCGTAACTGTCGACGCGCGGATTTTCGCCGCTGTCGGGATCCCAGCGGTAAATGCGGAAGGTTCTGACGTTAACGGCGCCATCGGGCGCCGCAAAGTACTTGCCCTTCGAGATTCGTGAATTCCTGGGAAGTCTGAACTCTGCCATTTTCAATCCTTGGCTTTGATAGTGATGCCCTGCCGATCCCGGCTCAGTAAGTCCGTTTCTTCGGCGGCACGACCTCGACATCGTCGCTCAGGGTGTGCATGTGCACCGGTCGATAGTCAATGCGCGTGTCGCCGTTGCTGTCCATCCAGATCAGCGAGTGCTTCATCCAGGTCCGGTCGTCACGCTCGGAAAAGTCCTCGTGTGCATGAGCGCCGCGACTCTCCTTGCGGTTTTCGGCCGCGACCATGGTGGTGACCGAGTTGCCCAGCAGGTTTCTGAGCTCCAGCGTCTCGACCAGGTCGGAATTCCAGACCATCGAGCGATCAGAAACCCTGACCTGGTCGAACATGGCGTTGATTTCGGTGATCTTGTGCTTACCTTCGGCCAGTGTTTCGCTGGTCCTGAACACCGCGGCATGATTCTGCATGGTTCGCTGCATCTGATCGCGAATCTGCGCGGTCGGATGTTCTCCGTCGGCATGCCGAAGCCGGTCGAACTCTCCAATCATGTCATTAATCACACTGTCCGGCAGGCCCGGGTGGGACTGATTGGGCTTGAGCGTAGCGCCAAGCTGTTTGGCCACGGCACGCCCGAACACGATCAGGTCGAGCAACGAATTCGAGCCCAGCCGGTTGGCGCCGTGCACCGAGACACAGGCCGCTTCGCCGATCGCGTACAGTCCTTTCACCACATTATCGGGATCGCCGTCGGCCAGGGTCACTACCTCGCCGTGATAATTGGTCGGGATTCCGCCCATGTTGTAGTGCACGGTCGGCAGCACCGGAATCGGCTCTTTGGTCACATTCACGCCGGCAAAGATACGCGCCGTTTCGGCAATCCCCGGAAGCCGCTCGTGGATGACGTCCGGGCCCAGGTGTTGCAGGTTGAGGTGAATGTGGTCACCGTTTTCACCGACGCCCCGACCTTCGCGAATTTCGATCGTCATGGAGCGCGAGACCACATCCCGAGAGGCGAGGTCCTTGGCATTGGGCGCATAGCGTTCCATGAAACGCTCGCCCTCGGAATTGGTGAGATAGCCTCCTTCACCCCGAACTCCTTCGGTGATCAGGCAGCCGGCACCGAAAACACCGGTGGGATGAAACTGGACGAATTCCATGTCCTGCAGCGGCAATCCGGCGCGCAACAGCATGCCGTTGCCGTCGCCGGTGCAGGTATGGGCCGAGGTCGCCGACAAATAGGAGCGCCCGTAACCCCCGGTCGCCAGCACCACCGCGTGGGCGCGAAAGATATGCAGCTTGCCCGAGGCCAGATCCCAGGCCAGCACTCCGCGACACACGCCGTCATCGTCCATGATCAGATCGATGGCGAAGTATTCGATGAAAAACTGCGCATCGTGCTTGAGCGACTGCTGATACAGGGTATGCAGAATCGCGTGTCCGGTGCGGTCGGCCGCGGCACAGGTCCGCTGCGCCGTGCCCTCGCCGAAATGCGTGGTCATGCCACCGAATGGTCGCTGGTAGATCTTGCCTTCCTCGGTGCGCGAAAACGGCACGCCGAAGTGCTCGAGCTCGATCACCGACGGAATTGCCTCGCGGCACATGTACTCGATCGCATCCTGATCGCCGAGCCAGTCGGAACCCTTGATAGTGTCGTACATGTGCCAGCGCCAGTCGTCTTCGCCCATGTTTCCAAGCGCGGCACTCATTCCGCCCTGGGCCGCAACGGTATGCGAACGGGTCGGAAACACCTTGGTCACGCAGGCGGTGTTCAGACCGGTCGCGGCCAGCCCCATGGTCGCGCGCAGACCGGCGCCACCGGCTCCGATCACGACCACATCGTATTCGTGTTTTTCAGGTTGATAAGATTGAGACATCAGATGGGAAATCCTTTGCGCTCCGTGAGGAGCCGGCGAAGGCCTTCAGCCGCCGAAAACGACTGTCAGCACCGCGATGATCGAAACCAGAGCGCCAAGCAGGGCCGCGCTCGACACCAGCAACCGCAGGCTGATTTCCAACGGCCGGTGATGGACGTAATCCTCAATTACCACCTGCAACCCGAGTCGGGCATGCCAGAATGTCATTATGATCAGCAGTACCGCCAGGGTCGCGTTCCATGGCGCCGAAATCCATTGCACCGCTGCTGCATGCTCGGCCGTGACAAGGACGAACAGCGACCAGACCAGCCACAGGGTCAGCGGCACCAGCAGGATTGCGCTGAAGCGCTGCGCCCACCAGTGCTCGACGCCACTCCCGGACGAACCATGATTGCGTGCCACCGCCAGCGGATTGCGAAACAGGTTCACAGCAAACCTCCCCAGACCAGCGCGGTCAGCAGCAATGACAGCACCACTACCGTCCAGCCGCTTGCCCTGGCCGGCCCCAGATCCAGCAGCATGCCGGCATCCCACAGCAAATGGCGAATGCCGTTGAACAGGTGATAGAACAACGCCAGAGTCCAGCCCATCAGCATCAGCAAAATGAGCGGATGACTCATGAACTCACGCATGCCTTGATATTGTTCGGCCCCTCCAGCCAGCGCCAGGCTCCAGACCAGCACCACCACAGTGCCGAAACTGAGAAACACGCCGGTAATTCGATGCAGAATCGATAGAACCGAAGTCCACTGCGGTTTGTAGACCTGCAGATGGGGGGACAGGGGTCGCGAATTGGTATTGGTCGTCATATCAGATCCGGATATCGGTCGATTGGCAAAAAAGATGACCCGGGCAACCCCGCCGGCCTGGCGACAGGAGCGTTCGGCCGGCGCCGGGGAAATAGTGCCCGTGTCATGTTGTCAGAGCTCAAAAATCGATGCAGCGCCCATTCTTTTCCCAATCACCGTAGCGCACCGGATCGGGACCATTGCGGCCGCCGATCTCGAGCGGACGGGAAGGGTGGCGGGTCGAGTCATCCCTGGAATCCGATGAGCCTTGCCTCTCACCGGCCTCGACGCTTTCCGCAGTTTCAATTGGGCCTGTATCATCCATGCCTGTATTCTAGCGATCGTGCGTGATTGTATGTCAGCAAATCTCGACTCCGACCCGATAACCCGAAGTTTTCTTCAATTGAGCGCCATCCCGGTCGGGGGGCGACAGGCCGACGAGTTTCTTCAGTCGCAGTTGACCATAGATCTCGACCGGCTCGAAGACCAACGCCTGCTGCAGGCCGCGGCCTGGTGCAAACCCGACGGCCGGGCCGAGATCGTGCTGCTGGTCGCCCGGCACGGCAACGGGTTCTTGCTTGTGTTGCCAAAAGCGCTGCTGCAACAGATGCAGAAAAAACTGCGGATGTTCAGTATTGGTCGCGAGGTTCACTTCGCCGAGGCGCTGGCCGTCGACGAACAACCTGGCGGCCGGAAGCAGGGGCCGGAGTTTTCCCTGGCGCATGACCATGATCGCAACCTGTATCTTGGCCCGGCCGGTCACGAGGCCAGCGCCCCGGCGCTGTCTCTGGCAGGGCTGATTTCCGATGCACACGCCGGCATGCCCTGGTTGTTGCCGGCCACCTCGGGTCTTTTCCTCCCGCAGATGCTGGGGCTGGAAACGCTTCGGGGTCTGAGCTACAGGAAAGGATGCTATCCGGGCCAGGAAGTCATCGCCCGGGTGCATTACCGCGGACGAGTCACGCGCCGCATCTGTCATTTTGAAAGCCAGGGCGAAAACGCGCCCGACCCCGGACAGAATTTTGATCTGGACCCGGGCAAGGGTACGGTGATGTATGCCGCCTTCGATCCGATTGGGAGCCGCCATGTCACGGGCCTGGCCGTGGTGCCGTCCGAACTGCAGTTGCCCTGCCCGATTGCTCTCAACGACGCTCCCGCCCGGGCATTTGCCGACTGAAAGGCTTGTGCTAATATCCGCTGAATCAGGTTCCGCGACAACAGCCTGCCGGCGGCCATCATTACAATTACGGGGTAAGACCATGTCTCAGCAAGGGACTCTGCGTAGCGCTCTCGGCATGTTTCCGGCTGCATTGCTGTCGATTGTCATGGCAAGCGTCATGGCAAGCGGCGTGACCAGCAGCGCGCTTGCGGCACAGGACAGTGAAGCCGAAACCCGGCTGCAACAGGAAGCGGTCACGCAATCGGAACAGCAGGAGGTGCCGTTGCAATCCCTGGTCGGGACGCTGCAACTCCTGGCACATCCCGTCCATCCGCCAGACCGGGCGCGCCTGGTGTTCCAGCCGCTGATGGATTACCTCACCGACAGCACCGACCTTGAAATCGAGTTGATTGTCGAAAGCAACTTCCATCGCTACTGGATCAACGCCAAAAGCGGAAAGATGCCGATGTTGACGCTGGAAGATGCACACATGACGGCCTGGCGAATGAACAACTTCGATTACCAGCCGCTGGTGACAAGCAGCGAGCCATTGAGCTTTTCGTTGCTGACAACCGGAATGGACGGCGAGTCGCTGGAGGATTTCTACGGCCGCACAATCTCCAGCCTGCCTTCCCCCAGTCTGGGCTATCTGGTGCTGTCACGCTTCTTCCCCAACCCCATGCAGCAGCCCCGGATCCAGTCGACGGCGACTTCCTGGCTGGATGCGGTGGAGATGGTGTTTTCAGTCGAAGCGGACGCAGCCATCGCGCCACGCCCGCTGGTCGAGCGCTACCCGAATCTGGTTCCGATCCAGACCTCGGCGGAATTCCCCGGACTGACGCTGTCGGCATCGCCGGAAGTTCCAGAAGACATTCGCCAGGCCCTGATTGATGCACTCACCGTTCTGCACGACAACAGCGAGCATCATGCGGCGTTGTTCGAGATGGACATCGACCGCTTTGTCGCGGCCGATCCGGCCGATTACGATGGCCTGGAAGAATGGTTTTCCGGCATCTTCGGCATGTAAGCCCTTTATATTGCATGATTTTCACGCGATCACGGTCGCGCGACGATGTAGCAGATCCAGCCGGCATCGGCATCACCGACTTCAGCCGGAGTGTAGATCCCGTCGCCCTCGCCGGTCTCCTCATCGGTGCCTTCCCAGTACACCGTCGCCGATGAAAAACCGGCCTCCAGCAACAGTTCGCGGATTTCCGGAAGCGTCCACAAACGCCAGTGATATTCAAACGCATTGGGCATCTCCGAGCCGTCGTCAAACTCGAAATGAATCCGGCAGGTCATGTGCTGGTTGATCGGATTGAACTCGGCCTGATCCCAGACATAGGTGAAATCGTCGTACTCGGTCCGCTCTTCAAGCTCCTGGTGCGCCTCGTAACCCCCAAAGGCGTCGAGAAACAGAACGCCGTCCGATTTGAGTGAAGCGCGCGCGGCGCGAAAATAATCGCGCAGCAGCGGCCGGGTGGTGAACAGGTAATAACTGAAGTTCATCGCCAGCAACGCATCCACCGGCTCGCTGCGGGTATCGAGCACATCGCCCTGCACCAGCTTGACGCGCGCCCGCGCACTCTTGCCCAGACTGGCAACATGATGCGCCTGCCCCCAGGCCAGCACCTCGGCATCCAGATCCACGCCCACGGCACGATGTTCGCGACCCGACCGAACCCAGGCGCACGAAGTGTTGCCGGTTCCGCAGAAATCCTCGCGTATGCTCTTCAAGGCGCGACCCGTCAACTCCTCGAAAGTCTCGGCGACGAATTCCAGCTCCGACTCGGTGTCCTGAACGCTGGCCTCGTAGAGCTTGTGCCGATCAGCGCCCTTGGCCATTGCCGCACGTTTGCTTTTCTTCGTTGCCATGCTATGTGTATTTCCCGTTCAATTAAATGCCAGCCGTGCAGTGTAGAGCATCCACCCTGCCCGAACGGAGGAACCGGAGTGTATATGCCAATACATGAGGATTCCGAGTACCGCCGAGCGCCGCCACGCGCGCTCTCAGGAGGCCTGGCCCCCTGAAATCGCGGGCCAGGCTGAACGCAGATAGATCACCATCGACCAGATCGTCAGAACCGCCGCAACCACAAGTAACCCCCGCCCGATCATCAATACCGGCAGGCCGAACAATGGCTCGCCGTAAAGCAGGAAGCCGATCGCCACCATCTGCAGGATGGTTTTGGACTTGCCAACCGTGGAGACCTTGACGCGCGCGCGCTGGCCGATCTCGGCCATCCACTCGCGAAGTGCCGAGATCGTGATCTCACGACCGAGAATGATGGCCGCGGACAATGCCAGCAGAATTTCCGGATGCCGCTGCACGATCAGGATCAATGCCACGGCGACAATCAGCTTGTCGGCCACCGGATCCAGAAACGCGCCGAACGGGCTGGTCAGGTTGTATCTGCGGGCGACCCAGCCGTCGGCCCAGTCGGTCACGGCGGCGGCAATGAAAATGCCCACGGCAAGCTCATTCGACCAGCCGTAGGGGAGATAAAACGCCAGCACCAGTACCGGAATCAGTACGATGCGCAGAAATGTCAGCAATGTCGGGAAAGTAATCGACAACTGGGGTGGCCGGGATTGAATTCAGTCCCGTAATAGTAAGGGTTTTATCCTGCATGTTTCATAAATTCGCGCGACGACCGTGCGCGAGGGCGTGGGAGATCCGTGAAGCATGCGGATTATGCTCTCAAGTGTTTATAGATCGCCTCGGCCAATTGGCGATTGATGCCCTCAACCCGGCTCAATTCCTCGATCCCGGCTGCACGCACGCCTTTTAAACCGCCGAAATGTGCCAGCAGTCGCTGGCGCCGACGCGGGCCAACCCCGGCAATGGCCTCCAGCGGCGAACTGATGGCGCGCTTGCCGCGGCGCTTGCGATGACCGGACACGGCAAAACGGTGGGCCTCGTTACGAATTCGCTGGGCCAGAAGCGAAGCCGGATGATTCGGCCCCGGTACAGCCTCGCGATCATTCATCACCCAGGTCTCGTGGCCGGACCTGCGTGCCGGCCCCTTGGCAATGCCGACGACCGGCAACTGATCCAGCCCCAGGCCGGCCAGCGCCTTTCGTGCGCGATCCGATTGACCGCGACCACCATCGATCAGTACCAGATCCGGCAGCGATTCTGGAGCTTCGTCCAGCACACGCCGGTAGCGTCGGGTCAGCGCCTGTTCCATCGCGGCATAGTCATCCCCGGGCGTGATGCCTTTTATATTGAAATGACGATACTGCTTGCGCTGCATTCCTCCAGCATCGAAAACCACACACG
This sequence comes from uncultured Halomonas sp., assembly GCA_964453565.1. Classification (GTDB taxonomy): domain Bacteria; phylum Pseudomonadota; class Gammaproteobacteria; order Xanthomonadales; family Wenzhouxiangellaceae. Next base: position 29,073 of record CAYVPB010000015.1, on the reverse strand, counting down.
AAGCCACCGTCTCGGTTCCCGAGATGTGGCTGATGTCGAAGCATTCGATGCGCCGCGCGGGCTCGGGCAGCCGCAACAGTTCCTGCAACGCCGCCAGTTCGCGCCCGATCTGGTCGCGTTCCTGCTGTCTGCGCCGGAGCGCATCACGTGCATTGGTCGCCGCCAGTTCGCGCCATTGTCTGCGCTCGCCGCGCACACGCCCGGAAATCCTTACGTTGCGACCACGTCGTGAAGACAGCGCCTGGGCCAGCAACCCGGCGTCGGCGGGCAGCGGCCATGCGATGATCTCGACCGGCGGCAACCGCTCGGCGTAATACTGGCCGATGAACGCCCGCATGACCTCATCCTCATCATCGCAGGGATCCACGTTGGACGGAAAGAAGCAACGCGCGCCCACATTGCGCCCGGCCCTGAACTCCACCACCTGCAACGCCGCCGCCTGTCCTTCCCGCGCAAGCGCGATGACATCCAGTTCCTCGGCTCCGTCGGTGACAAACTGCGACGACTGGACGCCGCGTATGGCCTGGATGCGATCGCGATACAGGGCCGCACTCTCGAAATCAAGCGCCTGGCTGGCCTGGTCCATGCGTTCGTGCAAATGCTCGACCACAGTTTCGCTTTCGCCCTTGAGAAATGCGCGTGCGGCCGCGACGTCGCGGGCATAGTCCACGTCCGAAATGTAGCCGACACACGGGGCGGTGCAGCGCTTGATCTGGTATTGCAGACACGGCCGGGACCGGTTGGCAAACACGCTGTCGGTGCACTGACGAATGCCGAACAACCGGTAGACCTGGTTGAGCGCCTCACGCACTGCGCCGGCGCTGGAATACGGGCCGAAATATTCGCCGGGTTTTGATCGGCCACCGCGATAAAAACCGACCCGCGGAGTTTCCTGGTGGCTGGTCAGCCGAATCCATGGATAGGATTTATCGTCTCTCAGATTGATGTTGTAGCGCGGCCTGAGTGCCTTGATCCACTCGTTCTCCAGCAACAGCGCCTCGGCCTCGGTGCGCGTCAGCGATACTTCGATGGAGCGAATCTTCGACACCATCAAGCCGATGCGCGCGCCCTTGTCACGCTTGTCGAAATAACTCGAAACGCGCTTTCTCAGATTACGTGCCTTGCCGACATACAGCGCCCTGCCATCGGCATCGCGCATCAGATATACACCCGGCGAATCGGCCAGTTTGCGCGCAAACGCGCAGCCGTCGAACGTCCCGGCCCGGCTCTCCTCTTTCACCGAGTCCCCCGCCCTCCTCCACTGCCCACGGCACAGCACCGGAATTTCCACCCCTCATTCGGACCCACGGCGGCGCCCCGCACCTGCCATACCCCTGCCACTCTCGCGCGGAATCTCGGCACCTCGTGCCTCCCTTCCCCGCTTGCGGGGGAGGGCTGGGGAGGAGGCAAAAGATTGCTCACTAGAAAAATCATCATCAGCGACCCAGATCCCGCACCAGCGCCTCGGCGGCCGCCTCCAGCATGTCGATCACCCGGACAAATCCAGAATAACCGCCGTAATACGGGTCCGGAACCTCTTCGAGACCGTAATCGGGCGCCAGTGACATCACCAGTTGCGCGCGCACCTGACTATCGGGCGGGCGCAATGGCTCGACCGCCTCAAGGTTGGCCCGGTCCATGACGAAAATACGGCTGAAGCGATTATAGTCCTCGGCCACAAAACGACGTGAGATATCGCCGGAGATGTCCAGCCCGAGCCTGGCCGCCGCGTCGATCGCGCGCGGGTCCGGTGGATTGCCGACATGATAGCCATGCGTCCCGGCCGACTCGCTGACAAACTCGATCCCGGCCCGGCTCAGGGTCCGGTCAAACACCCCCTTGGCGGTCGGGCTGCGGCAGATATTGCCCATGCAGACAAACAGCAGTTTTTCGCTCATCCATCCATCCATCGGTCACAGCCGGTCACATTAATCATCGACGAAATGGTAGCACCGTCACCATGCAATGCTTGAGACAGTGGTTCCAAGACTGCATGCCCTCGAATATGAGGCGGGGTACACTAGGTAAGCATTCGTGACGCATGTACGTGGATTCCGACGGTCCGGTACACGGCCGGAACCAGGTACGCAAGCCTACACCCGAACGTTGCATAACTTCGGGTAATACCAAATCGGGCCTGAGACATGACATTGACGAGTTTCGAAGCCATTGTCCGCGCGCTCGATGCTGCTGGCGTGCGCTATCTGGTCGTAGGCGGGCTGGCGGTGAATGCTCATGGTTATCTTCGGTTCACCAAGGATCTCGATCTTGTGATCCAACTGGTCCCGGATAACATTCTGAACGCTTTCGAAGCGCTGGAGTCACTTGGATACAAGCCGGCCGTATCGGTAAACGCCCGGCAATTCTCCGACCCGGCAACCCGTAACGCCTGGATTCGAGAAAAGGGTATGCAAGTGCTCAATCTCTGGAGTGACGCCCACCGTGAGACGCCAATCGACATTTTTGTCAGTGAGCCGTTCGATTTCGATCGCGAGTACACTCAAGCGCTCATCAAAACGCTGTACGGCCACATGGACGTCCGATTCCCCAGGATTGCCACGCTGATCGAAATGAAAGAAACGGCGGGACGCGAACAGGACCGCATCGATATTGAGCACCTGCGCATGAGGATGGAAGACCAGGCTGATGGAGAATAAGGTGAAAAGCAAAGACAAGCTACCGGCAGAAATTGACTGGAACCTGACAACATTCGAGGGCTCGCGTCGAGAACAACTCCGGCGCTGGGCGCAACTGCCGATTGAAAACATCGTGACTGCGCAGGAAGATATGCAGGCCCTGGCCGCCAGCATGGCCTCATCGCCCGACTCACCTCCAGCGAAAAACCGAACACTCCCGGCCGACACGTCAACCGATGATTCTGCCCTGGCCAAGGCCGTCCGGCAAGACAACGCGGGATACTTCTAATACATTCATAAATCCTGCCTCATTCCGCTTGCACTAGTGGGCCATGCGGCTAATTAGGTAACATTCAGCGAGTCGGAAAGCGCTTAGCTGCAAGGCAGGACCCGCCGGGAGTACTTATTGACTTTCCAAGAGCCCTAACGCCACAGATGAGCGCTTTCCGGATCGCCCCTCGGGAGTGCGTCTGAGTCGACATTGCTGCGTTCCGCCCCTTGTAAAGGGCTTGCCATTCACTGCGGGTCGCGCCTTGCAGCGAAGCGCCACAGGAACGCTGAATCCTAAATTATCAAGTTGAAGGACCGCTAGTAATCGATCAGCACATGGCTCAGGCGAAAGCAGGAGCAGCGGAAAAGCGAAAGCTATCGTTCAAAAACTATCGCGACTGCTGCTTGACCGAATGAAAGATAAACAGGGCGTCTCCGAGGATTCCCTTGCTTTTCTCGCCCGCTTCGGTGATGGTGGTGCTCATGTCGCCGGCCGCGGCAACCAGATCAGCGATGTCGTAGCCGAATCTGTTGAATACCAGCGCCCCGCCACTGTCGAATGGATCACCATGATATTCCGGTGGTGCGAGATGCACGATTTGACCATCAACGATCTCCGCCTGGCATTGGGTGGTCTGATGCGGATACCAGGGAATGGTGAACACATGCGAGCCTCCCGGCGCCAGGATGCGCGAGACTTCGGCAAATGCCGCAGCCGGGTTCGCGATGTGCTCGAATACGTCCTGGGTTATAACGAGGTCAAATGCCTTGTCAGCGAATGTCAATGATTCCAGATCCTGGCACGAACCGCCGTTTTTCAGTTTATCGGCAGGTTGGGCGGACGGATGGAAAGACCAGTCGTAGCTGGCGACGTGGTGCTCGAAAAACCGCCTGCTCCGGTCAGTTGGTGAAGGCTCGTAGACAGACCTCCGTGACAGCGGAATAAAATTCCGGGCGATATAGTCAATCACGGCCCGCTCCCGCGTCGGGCTTTTGCAGCGAACACACTTGAGATCCTCACGCAGCCAATTGCCGCAAGCAACAAACAATGTCGCTTTCGTGCAGACAGGGCAATGCCCCCTAAAGGGAAACGTGGTTTTGGTCTGCCGCAAGATCGAAATGATCGACATTATCGAATCATTTCGCGCACGGCTTCGAGATCCTCGGTGGTATCGACACCGGGCGGAATGGGCTCAAGGGCGCGGGCGCAGGTGATCGGCCAGCCGGCTTGCAGGGCTCTGAGTTGTTCCAGGGCTTCGTGCTGTTCCAGCGGACTTTCAGGCAGCGAGGACCATTCGGTCAGGGCGCGCACACGGTAGGCATACAGGCCAACGTGGCGGCAGGCGGCTGCGTGCGGCCAGCCGCCGTCACGGCAAACCGGGATCGGGGCGCGACTGAAGTACAGTGCCCTGCCCTTGTTGGCGGCGACCAGCTTGACCACGCTCGGATCACGCCATTGCGCTTCATCCTGCAACGGCATCCACAGCGTGGCAATGCGTGCGTCAGGATCGAGCTCCAGCAGTTCGGCCACCTGGCGCATGCAGGCCGGCGGCAGCAATGGCTCATCTCCCTGGACATTGACGACGATGTCTTCGGGCCCCAATCCCAGGCTTGCGACCGCCTCGGCCAGCCGGGAGGTTCCCGAGACATGGTCGGTTGCGGTCATGATGGCTTTTCCGCCGGCGGACTTGACAGCAACAGCGATGCGCTCGCTGTCGGTCGCCACATGGACACTGCATGCCTCGGCGCGCCGGGCCTGTTCGACCACGCGCACGATCATCGGCCGGCCGGCCAGGTCGGCCAGGGCTTTTTCCGGCAGACGGGTCGATTCCAGGCGTGCCGGGATCAGGATATGAAAAGCGGTCATGGCCGGAATTCTCGCACATGCGCCAGCACCCGATCGAGCACCGATTCAGGCAGCAACGCGCGCACCGGCAACACGAACAGATCGCGGCGCTTGGCAATGGTAGCGGCATCGAGACGGGCGGCATCCTTGGCCGTCATGACGACCGGGCCCGGCAACGATTCCAGCACACTCGACCGGATGGGCTCGTGGTCGGCCAGGCGAGGGATGCGGACTTCATAGCCCCTGCTTTGCAAGGTGTCGAAGAAAGGCTGTGGATCGGCGATACCGGCCAGCGCGTCAATGGCCACCGGGGGCTGGGGTGGAGGATGGGATTCCGGCCCCAGCGGGCGCAGCGGACCGGGCTTGAGTTCGAAATCGACGCCGGCGGGCAAATCCTCGGCAGGCGCGCCGGTTGAACGCTTGCGCAGGACCAGATCGACGCTGGCGAGACGCGAGGTTGGTTGGCGCAGCGGGCCCGCCGGCAACAGCCAGCCATTGCCGAGGCCTTTTGTTGCATCGAACAGACAGATCTCGAAACTGCGCGGCAGCGCAGGGTGTTGCAGGCCATCGTCGGCAATGACCACTTCGGCGCCCCCCTCGCGCGCGGCTGCAAGGGCAGCGGCGCGATCCGGGCATACCCAGACCGGCAAGCCGGTGCTCTGATAAAGCTCGATCGGCTCGTCGCCGACCTGGGTAAATTCGGCATCCTGATCGACCCGCTTCGGCACGACACCCGGCTTGCCGCCATAGCCGCGCGAGATGATCGCAACGCGACGACCGGTGGCCGAGATTGTTCGAGCCAGTTCCGCCACCACCGGGGTCTTGCCGCTGCCGCCAACGACCAGGTTGCCGACGACAATCACGGCACAGTCCGATCCGGGCGGCCGCTGCAGGCGGTCGCGGCTCAGCCGCCGATACGCCCGTGACATCAGCCTGAGCGGCAACGGCGGCTTTTGCTGCCGATACCAGACTCGTTGCAGCCAGGTACTCAGAGCTTGTCCGGCTCGCATGCGCTAGTGGTCCTTCAGCGTGATGTCCGAATCGCGAAACTGGGCCTGATACAGGTGGTTGTAAAGGCTGCCGGGTCGTGTCAGCAGCTCGCGGTGCGTTCCGCATTCGACAATGCGACCGCGATCCAGCACGAGCACCTGGTCGGCGCGCTCGACCGTGGTCAATCGGTGCGCAATGACCAGTGTGGTGCGATCCTTCATCAGGCGCGTCATGCCGCGCTGTACCAGTTTTTCGGATTCGGCGTCCAGGGCCGAGGTGGCTTCATCCAGAATCAGGATCGGGGCGTTCTTGAGCAGGGCGCGGGCAATCGCGATGCGCTGGCGCTGGCCGCCCGAAAGTTGCACGCCGTTGCGGCCCAGAGGTGTGTCCAGCCCGTCGGGCAACTGCTCGATGAACTCCATCGCCCAGGCATCGCGCGCGGCCTGTTCGATTTCGTCTCGACTGGCTGCCGAGAGCATGCCGTAGCGAATGTTTTCCTCGACCGTACCGTCGAACAGCACCACCTGCTGGCCGACCATCGCAATGGCGCGCCTGAGCGCCCGTAAACGAAATCGGCCCAGTTCCACGCCGTCCAGCTCGATCCGGCCTGAGGTCGGCTGATAGAAGCGCGGCAACAGGCGCGCCAGCGTGGTCTTGCCCGAACCGGAACGGCCGACCAGCGCCGTCACGGTCCCGGGAAGCAGTTCAAGATCGATGTCGTTCAGGGCCGGCTTTTGCGATCCGGGATAACCGAAGCAGACCTGGCGGAAGGTCAGGCGCCCGCGGATGATTTCCGGGCTGTGATCCCCGTCATCCTGTTCCGATTCACGGTCCATGACATCAAAGATGCTTTCGGCCGCGGCCACGCCTTTCTGGATCAGCACATGGACGTTGGTCAGACGCTTGAGCGGGGGGATGGTCGCGACCATGGCGCCAAGCACCGACATGAAGATCCCGGCCGTGACCTCGGCACGCATCAACTGGGTGGCGGCGATCAACAGCAGCAGTACCACCGCCAGCCCGGCCGCGATCTGGATCAGTGACGAGGAAAGCAACTGGGTCGAACGCAGCTTGAGATGCAGTTTCCTGTTGCTCGTGTTGACGCGATCGAACTCACCCGCCTCCTGCTGCTGGCCGTCGTAAACCCGGATGACCTCCTGGGCGTGAACCACCTGCTCTGTCATGCGCGTCACATCAGCCATGGAGTCCTGAATGCGGGTGGCGATGCGACGAAAACGGCGACTGACCACGAACACTACGAACGCCACGACCGGCAACAACAGCAGCATGGTCAGGGTCAACCGCCACGACTGGATCAACATGACCGTCAATAGCCCGGCCACGATCAGGGTATCGCGCGCAACCCCGATCAGTGCCGTGGTCGCGGCCTGGGCCACCTGTTCGGTGTTGTAGGTCAAACGTGAGATCATCGAGCCGCTGCCATCGCGATCGAAGTCGGTCAGCGGCAACTTCATGTAACGGTCGAAAAGCTGATTGCGCAAGTCGGCAATCAAATGCCGGCCGATCCACTCCATTCCGTACATGCCGCCGTAATTGCCGGCCACGCGCAGAATCACCGCCACCATCACCAGGGCCGGGAGATAAAGGTCGAGGCGAGGCGCCTCGGCAACCAGAGTGTCGTCTATCAGCGGGCGCAACAGATACACGAACATCGCCTGGCCGGCCGCATCCAGCGAGACTGCCAGCAGCGCCAGGGCGAATACCAGCCGCCGGCCCTTCAAATAGCCCAGCAGGCGGCGATACACCTGGGCCGCCGGACGCTGGTCGGTCACCGCCCGGCTCCGTCCTCGTCCACCATGGAGCTGGTCGTGGCGATAGTCAGTCGGGTGATGCCTTCGGCCGCGGCGGCATCCATCGCCCGCACCACCAATCGATGCTGAGCCGCGGCATCGGCGCGGATCACCAGCACGGGATCGTCACGTCCGGCGAATGCCCGGGACAACGCCAGTTGGATGGTGGCCCGGCGCTGGTCGGCCAGGAGGTTGTCGCCGACAAAGTAATCACCACTGTCGGTGATCACCAATTCGACTTTTTCGGGCAACTGCTCGCGCTCGGCGGTCGCGGCTTCAGGCAATTGCACGCGCAGCAAGGCCTGGCGTTCAAAGGTGGCCGAAACCATGAAAAAGATCAGCAGCAGAAAAACCACGTCGATCAACGATGTCAGGTTGATTTCCGGTTCTTCGGTCTGTTGGTCCTGCAATTGCATCGCGATCAGCCCCAGCCCATCTCGGCCCGGCGCAATTCACGATTGCCGTGCTCGATGGTGTTGATCAATTCCAGCGCCTGCTCTTCCATGCCCACCACCGAGGAGCGCACCTTGCCGCGGAAATAGCGGTAGAAGAAAAACGTCGGAATGGCCACGGTCAGTCCGGCTGCGGTGGTGATCAAGGCTTCGGAGATGCCGCCAGCCAGCGGCGCCGGATCGCCCACGCCAGCCTCCATGATGGCACTGAACACCTTGATCATTCCGATCACCGTACCCAGCAGCCCCAGCAGCGGGGTGATGCCGGCGATCGTGCCCAGGGTGTTGAGAAAACGCTCCAGCTCGTGCACCACATGACGTCCGGTGTCCTCGACCGCTTCCTTAACCACGTCGCGGGCCCGGTCGCGGTTGTCCAGCGCCGCGGCCAAAACCCGACCCAGGGGGGAGCTGCGACGCAGCGTCTCGATGTGCTTGCGGTCAAGCTCGCGCTGGCGCGCCCAGGCCGAGACCTTTTCGGTCAACCCGGACGGCAGCACCCGTTGCTGGCGCAGCATCCAGGCACGGTTGATAATGATCGTCACCGCCAGCACAGAGCACAGCAGTATCGGCACCATCAGCCAGCCGCCGGCTATCACGATTTCAAGCATAGAGGGCGTTTCCCTTGGGCTTCATGTCGCTGCATGATAACGGAGTCTTCGGCCGGCATACGGGCGGGGTTTCAATGCCGGCAGGACTCTCCCCGGTTCCAGAAGCGGCGGGCATCGAGCAACTCGGCGCGAATCTCCGGCGCGCTGTCGCGGCGAAAGCGGAAGGTCAGCGCGCCACAGCGGCCGGTGCTGTAGATTCGACTTTGTTGCGATTCCAGTGCGGCGCGGGTTTCGGGGTGCGGTCGGTCTTCACCTCCGTCACCGATCACAACCGCATGCCCGGGCTTCAGCCTGTCGTAGGCATCCGGCACAATCGAGGCACGATGACCGGCACGCGGCAACAACAGCAGGTCGACCGGCCGCAAACGGTCTTCGATGACCAGCCGCCGCAGCACCAGGGCGCCGACTTCGGCGGTCAACAGGACGCTACCGGCCGGCGAGCGGATTTCAACCACGCAACCGGAATCCCGGCCCAGGTCCGGCAGCGCCAAAGAAGGATGCAGCACACGGAATTCGACGCCGTCCAGCCGCCATTCACGACCGGCCACGCAGGCACCGGCGCGGCCATCGTGCGGATCAAGAAGCTCGGCCCCGGGCCATAACCCGGCCACCGCCGCGCGGCCGCCGGCCCAGTCCATGTGATCGTCGGGAATGATCACGAAATCGACCATGCGCCTGCCGGTCTGTCGCACCAGCGGCTCCAGGGTCGAGTCCACCAGACTCCAGTTCCGGCCGTCTCCAGGGCCGGTGCCGTAGAGCAGGCGGTGGTTGCGGGTGGATACGACAACCGCACGGCCATTGCCCAGATCCGGCAGCATGATATCGAATTCGCCGTCTTCAGGCCGCTGCTGAGCCGGCCACAGCAGCGGCAGCAGCAGTAGTGCACCTAAAGACCGCAGCGGCCAGCCACGCGGGGCCAGCAACCACAAACCACCCAATGCCGCAAGCAATATCGCAAACAGGCCCGCCGGCGGGCCCGCGGCCAGCCCAATATCGAACATCCGGCTGTCGACTGAAGCCAGCAGCTCCAGCAGGTTCAGCAACCATTGCATCCCCGACTCGGAAAGTGCGACCGCCCAGCCCGCCGGCAGGCCCAGGGCGAACAGAATCAGCGCCAGCAACAACAGCGGCAGAACCCAGAAACCGATTAGCGGAATGGCGACCAGATTCGCACCCAGCGCGGTCGGCGCCCACTGCTGAAAGATGCCGATATTGAGCGGCAACATGCCGATGGCGATGAACAGTTGCGCCCGCAACAGGCCGCGCAGCCAGCCCCGGCCACCGGAGCGACCCGCAAAGGCCCAGATCAGCACTGCAACCGCGCCGAAAGAGAGCCAGAAACCGGTCGCCAGCGGCGCCATCGGATCAAGCAGCACGACCACCGCGAGCGCCAGCACCAGAGCATGTCCGGGCCGGATCGGGCGACGCCACAACAGCGCGCCGAAACCCACGACAAGCATCACCAGCGCGCGCCGGGTCGGCAACGTGAATCCGGCCAGCAGGGCATAGCCGAGCGCGGCCAGCAATCCGGCCCAAAGCATCACGCGGCGCCGGTCGGTCACCAGGCCGGTCGAAAGCAACGGTGTGGCCAGCGCACCGGCGAGCAAGCCCGCGATCGCGGCGACCATGCCGACATGCAGACCGGAGATTGCCAGCAGATGCGCCGTGCCGGTGCGCCGAAGTTGCCCGGACAGTTCCGGCGTCATTGCGCTGCGGTCGGCCACGGTCAGTGCCCGATTCAATGCCGCAACCTCCAGCGAGACCGATTCGGCCTGCAACCAGTCGGCGAATCGCTGGCGAAAACGGCCGACAAATGACAACCTGCCGGCCGCGCCAACCGGCCGGGCGTCGACAATCCGGCCTTCGGCACCGATGCCACGGGCCACCAGGTAACGGTGATAATCAAACAGCCCGGGGTTGTAGCGACCGGAAGGCGGTTCCAGCCTTGCGCTGAAGCGCCAGGTCTCACCCGGCTGAAACCACTCCAGCGGTCGGAACCACCCCAGCAGAACGCGCTCCGGGACGCCGGCGGCATGTCCCGCGGCATCAGGCCGGACCTCGATCCGGGCCCGGCCTCCGCGCTGCTCTGGCAGTCCGATCACGGTGGCGGCAAATTCAACCGTCTCACCGGCGCGCGTGTCGGGCCATGCCTGATGCTCAAACAGCAATGCATGTGCGCTGAACCACAGCATGCCGATTGGCACGACTATCCAGTACCAGTGCCGGCGAATCCATGCGTCGCCGGAGATTGCCGCGATGATCAGCCAGACCAGAACGACCAGGACGAGTAGGAAAACCCCTGCCAATCCCACCAGCAGCGGAAACGCGGCGGCACCCAGACAGCCGACGCTGAACAGCATGGCCATGCGGCCAGGGTGCTCTGCCGGGGTGGGCATCAGTCGATCGGATGCAACTCGCCGTGGCTCATTTCCAACCGTCGATCCATGCGCGCGGCCAGACCACGGTCGTGGGTCACGACAACGAAAGCGGTGCCGAATTCACGATTCAGCGACAACATCAACCCATACACCGATTCGGCCGTGGATTCATCCAGGTTGCCGGTCGGTTCGTCGGCCAGCACGCAATCGGGCCGGTAAATCAGGGCCCGCGCGACAGCCGTGCGCTGCCTTTCCCCGCCGGAAAGTTCGCCCGGCTTGTGCTCCAGACGTTCGGCCAGGCCGACTCGTGCCAGCAGCTCGGCCGCCTCGGCTCGGGCCTTGTGCGCCGACATGCCCGATATCAGCAACGGCAGGGCGACATTCTCGAGCGCGCTGAATTCCGGCAACAGGTGGTGAAACTGGTAGATGAACCCCAGATGCCGGTTGCGGATTCGTCCACGTTCAGCCTCGCCGGCGGAAAACATGTCGTGGCCGGCCACTTCCAGGCGACCTTCACTGGCATCGTCAAGCCCGCCGAGAATCTGCAGCAGCGTGCTCTTGCCGACCCCGGAAGCCCCCAGAATCGCGATCTGTTCACCGCTACCTACATCCAGGTCCATCCCGCGCAATACCTCCAGGGTCACCCGTCCCTGGACAAACCGGCGCGCAATGCCGCGCGCGCGGATCACGTTGTTGTCGAGGACGTCATTCATAGCGCAGCGCCTCTGCCGGCCGGGTTCGTCCGGCGCGCCAGGCCGGATACAGGGTGGACAGCAGCGAAAGCACCAACGCCAGGCCCGAGAAACGCACCACGTCGCCCCATTGCAGGTCCGAGGGCAGATCCGAGATGTAATAGATGTCGGCCGACAGAAACTCGGTATTGAGCATCTGCTCCAGCACGCCGACTATGGTCTCGACATTCAGCGCCAGCACGATGCCGCCGATGGTTCCAAGCACGGTTCCGATGAATCCGATCGACATCCCCTGGACCACGAACACCTGCATCACCCGGGCCGGGCTCAGGCCCATGGTCTTGAGGATGGCGATGTCGGCCTGCTTGTCGGTCACCAGCATGACCAGGGTCGAAATGATGTTGAAGGCCGCAACCACAATGATCAGCGACAGGATGATGAACATCATGGTCTTTTCAAGCTGCACGGCGCGAAACCAGTTGGCATGCTGCTGAGTCCAGTCGCGCACCCGGTAGAACCCGGGCAGCGCATCGGCCAGTTCCAGCGCGATCGAGCGGGCGCGGAAAAGATCTGTGAATTCCAGCCGCACCCCGGTCACGCCTTCGCCGGTGCGAAACAGCGCCTGGGCATCGCGCCAGTGAATCAGCGCCAGCGCGCTGTCGAATTCGTGCACGCCGGCCTCGAACACGCCGGCCACGGTAAAGCGGCGCACCTGCGGCACCACACCCGCCGCCGTGGCACGGATTTCCGGTGCGAACACGGTTACCGGATCACCGGGGCCCACCCCCAGCCGACCGGCCAGTTCCACCCCCAGCACGATCTGCCAGCGCTCGCGCTCGAGTGACTCCAGATCCCCGACCAGCAAGTGATCGCCGACATTGGATACCGAAGGCTCCAGTTGCGGATCGATGCCGCGGACCTGAGCGCCGGCGACGTCGCGGCCCTTGAGCAGGGTCTGCTGCTCGATGAATGGCGCGGCACCCACAACGTCGGGATGGGCACGGGCACTGTCGATCAATGATCGCCAGTCCCCGAACGGCGGATCCCAGGTCGAAACGGTGGCATGCGAAACCATTCCCAGGATGCGCTCGCGCAGTTCCTTCTCGAATCCGTTCATGACCGATATCACGGTAATCAGAATGGCTACGCCCACGGCTATGCCGGCCGTGGAGATCAGAGAGATGAACGAAATGAAGTGGTTTCGACGCTTGGCCCGCAGATAGCGCAGACCGATGGCGACCGACAGCGGCTGGAAGATCAATTCACGCTCCTGGGGTTCATCGCATGCTCCATGAATGTACTCAGCTCTTCCGGCAGGGGCGCGGAAAACACCTGTTCGGTCGGCCAGGGCAGCTCCAGCACCGCGGCGTGAAGAAACATCCGGCCAGGGCTTGCGCGGCCCTCGGCATTGTAGCGGTCATCCCCGACCAACGGCGCGCCCAGGCAGGCCGCGTGGGCCCGGATCTGGTGGGTGCGGCCGGTTTCCAGCGTCACTTCGACAAAATCGTGATTCACGTAGCGCTGCAGGACATGGAACACTGATCGGGCTGGCCGGCCGTCGTCGGCTGCGATCATCCGGTGCTGGCCGCTGCCGTCGCGAATCTTTTTCAGGGGCTGATCCACGTACATGCGCTGATCAATCAGGTGACCGTCCAGCAACGCCAGATACCGCTTGCCGATCAAGCCCTGCCGGAACAACCGCTGCAACTGACGCGCATTGGCCGCGCCAAGAGCAAACAGCATCAGCCCGCTGGTTTCTCGATCCAGCCTGTGCGCCGGCAGCGCGCGCGGCTCGATCCTCGCGACCACGTCATTGATCCCCCAGGCCAGGCCCGAGCCGGGCTGGGAGGCCATGCCCGAGGGTTTGTCGACAACCAGAAATTGTGCCTGCCGATGCAAGATACGCTGCTCGATCTCGGCAACCCGAGCGGCCGGAATTGTGACCGGACCGGATTCCTGCCGCAGCGGCGGGATTCTCACCCGATCCCCCACGGCCAGTTTGTGCATCGGCTTGACCCGGCCGCCGTTGACTCGGACCTGACCGGTGCGAATCAACCGATAAACCAGACTGCGTGGCACCGGGCCCAGTTCCCGCGACAGAAAATTGTCCAGCCGCTGGCCGCCGCGATCGGCATCGACCACGGTTTCCCGAACCGCGGCCTTCATGGCCGGGCAATCCGACTTGCAAGGCGACTTGAAAGACGATCTGCAAGGCACACAGTCAATGGATGGAAAATTGCCGAAAACACAATAACGAAGTATACTTGCAGGGTTGAGTGGGCGAAGCTTCGTCAGCCGGCTTACTGAGCGCGGCGCATCAATACGGGCTCGCAAAATCAGCTGGAACATGAATCCGAAGAGATCCGCTTGAGCGCTGACAGGGCAAGCCGTTGCGGCCGGTTCGAACGAGAAACGATCCGCAGGGTCCCAGTCAGCATACCGCTTGCTCGGGATTGAAACCCGACATCGGTGGCGCGCAACGGACAGGCAGGCTTGCCGGACCGCACGCGCGACACTCCGGAAAAGACGATCCGGACATGACAATCCGGACGGAATTGTCCGGGAAAGGACGAATGAATGCCCCGCCAATGCCTGAAACATTGCGCGGGATGTGATGAACAAACATGGTTCCCGGCGAATAATGCCAAGCAGAAATGCCGGGGATGACGGCCATGCGCAGTTGCCGGTACGGGTTTGTCGTACCACTGAACAGGCAACCGAAAGCGCGGCCAATCCCTGCCGGGCCGTGCCCGTCCGGGAGCCATTTGCCAGGATTTTTGACAATGAAACGCATGTTGATCAACGCAACTCAACCCGAGGAGTTGCGTGTTGCCATCGCAGATGGCCAGAATCTGCTCGATCTGGATATTGAGGTTCCCGCCCAGGAACAGAAGAAATCCAATATCTACAAGGGACGCATCACCCGCGTCGAACCCAGCCTCGAATCCTGTTTCGTCGAGTTCGGATCCGAGCGCCACGGCTTTTTGCCGCTCAAGGAAATTTCACGAGAATATTTTTCCGCCGAAGCGGTCAAGACCCTCGAATCCGGAGAGCGCGTGGATATCAAGGACGCGGTCTCCGGCGGCCAGGAGATCATCGTTCAGGTCGAGAAGGAAGAACGCGGCACCAAAGGCGCGGCGCTGACCACCTTCATCAGCCTGGCCGGCCGCTATCTGGTCCTGATGCCAAACAACCCGCGCGCTGGCGGCGTCTCGCGCCAGGTCACCGGCGAGGATCGCAAGCTCATCATCGAGTCGCTGCGCCAGCTCCAAACCCCGGACAACGCCGGCCTGATCGTGCGCACGGCCGGTGTCGGGCGCGAACTCGAAGACCTGCAGTGGGACCTGAATTACCTGGTGCAGCTTTGGGAAGCCATCCAGGCGGCGGCAAAATCAAGGCCGGCACCGTTCCTGATCTATCAGGAATCCAACGTCATCATCCGCGCGCTTCGAGACCACATGCGCGACGATATCGGCGAGATTCTGGTCGATTCGCAACAGATATTCGAGGACGCGCGCGAATTCCTGCAACAGGTCATGCCGCACAACCTGCGCAAGCTCAAGCACTACAGCGATGCAACACCGCTGTTCTCTCGCTTCCAGATCGAAAGCAAGATCGAATCGGCTTTTGCGCGGGAAGTGCGACTGCCATCGGGCGGCGCCGTGGTATTTGACCATACCGAGGCGCTGCTTTCGATTGATATCAACTCCGCGCGTGCCACCAAGGGTGCCGATATCGAGGAAACCGCGCTTCAGACCAACCTCGAGGCCGCCGAGGAAATCGCGCGCCAGCTTCGGCTGCGCGATCTCGGCGGGCTGGTGGTGATTGATTTCATCGACATGACTGGTCGCGAAGCACAGCGCCAGGTCGAAGACAAGCTGCGCGAGGCCATGCGCGTGGACAAGGCACGCGTTCAGTTGGGCCGGATCTCGCGCTTCGGCCTGCTGGAACTTTCGCGCCAGCGCCTGCGCCCCTCGCTGGGCGAATCCAGCCACATCACCTGCCCGCGTTGTGACGGTTACGGCTCGATCCGGTCGGTGGAATCACTGGCGCTTGCGGTAATTCGTCTGGCCGAGGAAGAAGCGATGAAGGAAAACACCGCCAGGGTGGTGGTTCAGGTTCCAACCACGGTGGCGAATTTCCTTCTCAATGAAAAACGCGAGTTGGTCTCGAACATTGAATCGCGCACCCGCACGCCGTTGATGGTGGTGGCCAATCACCTGCTGGAAACGCCGCGCTACCAGATCCAGCGCCTGCGCCGGAGCGAGGATATCGACGAACCCAGCTACTCCCTGGTCCACGAACAGGAACTGGAAACGGTCACTACCGATCAGGAAGTTCAGACCGGCGTGACCCACAAGGAAGCGCCAGCGGTCAGCATCATGCGACCGGCCCAGCCGGCGCCCACGCGAGCCGAGCCCGGCCTGTGGCAGAAGCTGTCACGCTGGCTCGCAAGCCTTTTCGGCGCCAGCCCGGATCAAAAACGAACCGCCGCGAGCGGCAAGTCCGGCGGCAACAAGCGCAAACCGGGCAGCGGCGGCGGAAAGAAGCGCACGCGCAAGTCATCCTCCGCCCGGGGCAATCGTCATTCCGCGGAACGTCAGCGACGCGCCAGGGACGACGAACGCAAGGAATCGGGACCAAAGCCGGAGGCGAACAGCGAAAAGCCGGCTGGCAGGAAAACCAAAAAAGCCGGCTCCAGCAAGCCCGACGATCGCCAGGATCGTGCTGACGGACCTGAAAAAGGCGCTGCCGGGGAAGGCCGGGCGGAGCAGCGTCCGACCCCGGACGATGATGGCGGCGCAAAGAAAAAGAAGAAGCGGCGGCGGCGCGGCGGCAAGAAGCGGCGCGGCAAGCACTCCACCGGTGACTCACGCGATACAGGCGAATCGAAGTCGGCCGGCACGGAAGTGGGCTCGGAGAAGAATGAGCAGCAAGCGCCTGCCGGCGTGCCTGCAAAGGAAAATCAGGCTTCGGTAAACCAAAGTTCCGCCAAGCAGCCCCTTAAATCAGGCGAAAGCACGGATTCGGACAATGCCGGAGAAAAACTTCAGACTTCCGCGAAAGCAGAATGGGAGCCCCGTGATCACCGGCAAAAGCCCGGAAACGACAAGCCCGGCGGGCAGGAATCCGGCGAACGGAAGCAAAGCCGGTCTGAAAAGCGAAGTGCACATGGTGATTCCGGTAGCGACGGAGACGACTCCGCAGATCGAGTTGGCCAAGCTGGCCCAACGCCGCCCACCCGGGAACGCAAACCGGTAAAAAGCGACAGAGAGTCGTCGGATTCAGCTCCGCGAGCCAGGCCAATCGGCAGGCAGGCCGGACTGTTCGAGGTTCCGGAGTCCGATACAGGCAAGGAAAAGCAGGAAAACCCGGAGAAAAAAGATCGGAAGGACGAATAAGAAATAAGGCGGAACAAACCCGTACTCAGCGGTTCTCCGCCTCGACCAACTCGTGGCGGATGGCCTCGCGCAGCAGGGCAACCTCGCTGTCGACCCCGATCTTGGCGTAGATTCTGTATTTGTAGGTTGAAATGGTCTTGGGGCTGATGTTCATTCGCTCGGCAATCAGCGTTACCTTCATCCCCTGGGCCATCATCAAGGCGACTTCCAACTCACGCGAGGTCAGCTTCTGGAATGGCGATTGAGGCGTACCGGGCAACAGTGACATCGCCAGTTGCTGGGCAACTTCAGAACCAATATAGCGTTCTCCGTCGAATACCTTGCGAATCGCCGTGATCAGTTCGCTGGCGTCGCATGCCTTGGTCAGAAAACCGGCTGCGCCCATATCCAGCAAGCGGGTCGGAAACGGCGGCTTGCTGTGAGCGGTCAGCGCGATGATCTTGACCGCGGGCGTGGCCTGCATGATCCGCTCACTGGTTTCAAACCCCGACAAACCGGGCAAGCCAATGTCCATCAGGATCACATCCGGAGTTTTTTCCCGATTGAGTTGAATGGCGCGCTCTCCGCTCGCGGCTTCCCCAACGACCTCGATTCCCCCGGCTTCGTCGACGATATTGCGTAATCCGGTCCGAACCAGATGATGATCATCGACAATCAACAGCTTGATCATGCGCGACATTCCCTCTCCTGATCCAAATCATGATGATCCGGCGATAACGGATCGATACGTCGATATTAAGGGATTTTGCCAGAATTGGCAAAGGATCTGGGAGGAATTTTCCTGACAGGATGCCGCCGCACCGCCGAATGCTTTTCACAAGGGCCCAGGGCACCTTGACCGAATAAGTGCCGAGCAGTCCAAAAACTGTATCGAACCACAAATAAACCCATCAGTTGCATAAATTTCCGAGTGCGAGAGCCCGGAGAGTAGTGTTTCCGGGGCGTGCGCGGATATTTTCCAACCGGAACATAGCTCACTCTATGTGAGGATTGGAAAATTGAGCACGCGCCCCGGAAACGCTGCTATACCGGGCAGTGCAACGGTCTCTCGCCGCAAATTTATGCAACAGATGGGTAAACGCAAACTAATGCTTGAAAATCGAATCAGTTCCGGGTTGGTGACACCAACGCGCAAGACCGAGACTGATCAGATCGATCTCTCGGCGCATCAAAAATTTGCGTTCATTTGCGGTTTGAATTACACAAACAGCCAACTTGACCACCGCGTTGTCAGGCCGGGTCTCGTCGCCAACAGCAGGTAATTCTTTACCGATGGCTGTCGATCGGGGCGTAGCCGCCTTCAACCCCCTTGGTCACGATCGATACGGCGTCGTGCGGGTGAAGACTTTCGAAATGGCTGCAGCGCGCCCAGTAATCCAGAATCCGTTCATCGCTTTCAAGAGCCCGCTTGACGCGTCGACCGGCGTCTTCACAGAACATCAGGTTCTGGCCATTGAGGCGTGCAAATTCCTGCTCATCTTCGCGCTTGACCGCGGTCTGGACCGGCGTGCTCAACGCATTTTCGATCAAATCAATCAGTTGTTCGAACGGAAACGCTTCGAACGTCGTTGCCAGTCGAAGCCTTACATCGGCAGTGGAACGTTGACTGTGGGGGGTCGCCATGATCCCCTGCTCCGTCCCCAGCCAGTCAAGCACGGCCTGCCGGTCGACCTCTCGATCATCACCGAAGTCCTGCCTGAACTGATTCTGAATCAGTTGCCGCGCCAATGCAGCCGAACACGGGCAGGTGCTTGAATAGGTGACTTCATATGAAAGTTCCAGAGCAAATTCGCGCCCTTCGAGAGAGGCGATCACGCTGAATGGGTAATTACGCCAACCGGAGTTGTCACTTCTCAGTGCCTTGCGCCGGGTCTGGTATTCGAAGTCGATGCGCAGCAGCGCCCGACTGCTCAGATCCTCGTGCGACTGCAGAAAGTCTCGCAACAGGTGACGCAATGCCATCGGCGTAAGTGTATGTTCAGCCAGAGCCTGGTCGAGCAGGAGGTACAGCCGCGACATGTGGATACCGCGGGCTTCGGCACTGTCGAGATTGACGAAGGCAGTCACATGCGCGGGGGATTCGATAATCGAGCCATCCTGTTTCGGGATGCGAACAGGAATCTCGATCCGGTTCATGCCGACCCAGTCCAACTTTCCCGCCAGTAGGGACTGGGGCTGGGAGGCAATATCAGGCATGATTCTGCTGGGTTTTTTCATGAGTCATCAGGCTCCTTGGAAAGATGTCACGCTGCAGCGTCAACGACAGGCTTGAAGTATCGACGGGCGTGCATCAACAGAATGTGATCCCGGGACCGCGGGGATTCAATGGGATCAGGATGGCCGGGTAAAAAATGGTCGGAGCGGGGAGATTCGAACTCCCGACCCCCACAACCCCATTGTGGTGCGCTACCAGGCTGCGCTACGCTCCGACAACATCATTATAAACAGGATGCAATGCCTCCGGTTCAGCGCCGCAGCACCTGCAGAATTTCTTCCAGTTCCGATCGCATCTGGCGCACAAGCTGCTGACTCATGGACACATCATCGCGCGCGTTCTCTCCCTCAAGCTGCTGACGCGCACCAAGAATGGTAAAGCCCTGCTCGTGCAACAGCGCCCGGATCTGGCGCACCATCAGCACGTCATGGCGCTGATAGTAGCGGCGATTGCCACGACGCTTGACCGGTTTGAGCTGCGGAAATTCCTGCTCCCAGTAACGCAGCACATGGGGCTTGACCCCACACAGCTCGCTCACCTCACCAATGGTGAAGTAACGCTTGGCCGGGATGGGCGGCAATTCACGATTACTTCCTGGATCCAGCATAAGCCTCCACTTTTCCGCGCAGCTTCTGTCCCGGCTTGAAGGTCACGACCCTGCGTGCACTGATCGGGATCTCCTCACCGGTTTTGGGGTTGCGCCCCGGGCGCTGATTCTTGTCACGCAACTGAAAATTGCCGAAGCCGGACAGTTTGACCTGTTCACCTGCTTCCAGTGCTTCACCGATGGCGGCAAACCAGGCGTCGACGAATTCCTTGGCCTCGCGCTTGTTCAGCCCGACTTCATCGAACAGCGCGTTGGCCAGATCAGCTTTGGTCAGTGCCATCGGTCCACCCTCTTTGCTTGATGTTGCAGTCGTTTTGCAGCGCCGTGACAACGCGCGAGACGACCTGATCGACATGTTCATCGGTAAGGGTGCGCGAAAGGTCACGCAAAATCAACCCTATAGCGATGCTTTTATACCCCAAGTCTATCCCTTCGCCCTGATAAATGTCGAAAATAATGCATTTTTCGAGCAATTCTCCGGCACTTTTGGCGGCGACCCGGCGGATTCTGCCTCCCGGCACCTGTTCCGGGACCAGCAGCGCAAGATCGCGCCTGATCGAAGGGAAACGCACTGTTCCCGCGAATTGTGGCAGCGCGCGCATGCGCAGCGACTCCAGATCCAGTTCGGCGACAAAGACCGGGCCTGAAAACTCCAGCGATGCAGACAGTTCCGGATGAAGCTGACCGCATTCACCGATAACCTCTCCGCCGAGCCTGATTTCAGCACTCTGGCCCGGATGCAGCCACGTTTTCGTGCAGGCCGAGTATTCAAGGCTGCGCTCCGGATGTCCGAGGCAGCACGCAAGATGATCGATCTCTCCCTTGAGGTCGTAAAAATCAACCTGGCGCGCTGTTTCATGCCAGCTTTCGGGTCGCGCAGCACCGGCAAGCAGCAGTCCAACTCGCTGTCGCTCGCTCCACTGCGCTTCAGCCTCAAAAATGTGCCCGGTCTCGTACAATCGCACCCGCGCCTGCTGATGGCGCAGGTTGCTCGCCGCCGTGCGCAACAATCCGGGCAGCAGACAGGTGCGCAACACCCCCAAATCCTGGCTCAACGGGTTGGCCAGCGGCTGAGCGGGCCCGGACTGGCCCAGCCGATGCAGTTCCTCGGCCGATACGAAGCTCCAGGTCATGATTTCCTGAAAACCCCTTGCCTGCAAGGTATGTCGAATCTGGCGCATGGCCACGCTGCGCTCACTTTCGACCACCGCGCGCAAGCGTCCTCCCGGCGCGTGCGAGGGCAACGCATCGTATCCGCTCAGGCGCGCGACTTCCTCGACCAGGTCGACTTCCTGTTCCAGATCGCGGCGCGCCGACGGCGGTCGCACCTTGAACAAACCCGCTTGCGGTGTGACTTCCATGCCGAGCCGGCGCAACCGGTCGGCGATACTTTCATCGTCCAGCGACGTTCCCAGTAACAGATTGACGCGCGCGGCACGCAGTTCGATCTCGGGACGTTGCGGAAGATGCCCGGCCACGATCCGCTCCACAACCGGGCCAGGACGCCCGCCGACAATCTCGGTGATCAGTGCCGTGGCACGCTCGATGGCTATGCGCTGCAATTCGGGATCGACACCGCGCTCGAACCGGTGCGCCGAGTCAGTCGCCAGACCGTAGCGCCGGGACCGGCCGATGATGCTGGCGGGATTGAACCAGGCCGACTCCAGCAGGATGCGGCGGGTATTGTCGCCGACCGCGGAGTCGGCGCCGCCCATGATACCGGCCATGGCCACCGGACCGGCGTGATCACAGATCAGCAGGATATCCGGGTCCGGTTCGACTTCCTGGCCGTCGAGCAATGTGATGCGATCACCGGCCCGGGCCCGGCGCACGCGAATGCCTCCGTCGAGCTTGTCGGCATCGAAAGCATGCAGGGGTTGACCGAGTTCCAGCAGGACATAGTTCGTGACATCGATCCCCGGGCCCCGACTGCGCAATCCGGAGCGCTCCAGTCGCTCGACCATCCACGCCGGAGTTTTCGCCGCCGGGTCGATTCCCTCAATGTAGCGGCCGACATAGCGAGGACAGTCGACGGGTGAAAGCAGCTCGATCTGGATCACGGCATCGATCACCGGCGCAACTTCCGGAACGTTCGGCTCGCGGCATTCCAGCGACTCGATCGCGGCCAGCTCGCGGGCAATGCCGCGAATCGACAGGCAGTCGGCCCGATTGGGCGTCAGGTCGACTTCAATGACATGATCCGGCAGCCCCAGCGCATCAGCCAGCGGGGTGCCGGGCACAATCTTCCCGTCCAGCTCCATCAGTCCCGAGGCATCGTCGCCCAGCCCCAGCTCGGGCGCCGAACACAACATGCCCGAGGACTGCACCCCGCGCAGCTTCGCCGCCTTGATCTTCAGCCCGCCCGGCAACACCGTCCCGATGCGTGCCAGCGGTGCTGTCAGACCGGCGCGGGCATTGGGCGCGCCACAGACAATGGTCAGCGAATCGCCACTGCCATCATCGACCGTGCACACCGTGAGCCGGTCGGCATCCGGATGCGCGCTGCATTCGATAATCCGGGCGGCAACCACCCCGGCAAGCCCCTCGCCCAGGGCTTCCAGGCAATCGACTTCAAGCCCGACCGCGGTCAGCCGGTCGGCGACCGCTTCGGCATCCAGTTCAGTCGGCACCCATTGCCGAAGCCAGTTCAGACTGAATCGCATCGAATCTCCCTTTTCAGCGAAACTGGCCGAGAAAGCGCAGATCATTTTCAAAGAACAGGCGCAAGTCATCGACCCGATAGCGCAGCATCGCGAACCGCTCCACGCCCAGGCCCCAGGCATAGCCCGTGTAGTGCTCGGAATCCACGCCGCAGTTTTCCAGCACGTTGGGGTGGACCATGCCGCAGCCCAGCACTTCAAGCCAGCGGCCGGGGGAGCCGTCGGCGTTGCGCCAGCGGATGTCGACCTCGGCCGAGGGCTCGGTGAAGGGGAAGTACGACGGCCTCAGCCGCATTTCCAGTTCATCTTCGAAGTAGGCATTGACGAACGCCGAGAGCATGCCCTTGAGATCGGCGAAACTGACGCCTTCGTCGACCAGCAGCCCCTCGACCTGGTGAAATTGCGGCGTGTGGGTCTGGTCGGAGTCGGAACGGAACACCCGACCAGGTGCGACGATGCGAACCGGCGGCGGCTGCTGCTTCATGACCCGGATCTGCACCGGCGAGGTGTGGGTGCGCAAAAGCCGGCCATCGGGCAGGTAGAAGGTGTCGTGCATCGCACGCGCCGGATGATGCGGCGGAAAGTTCAGCGCCTCGAAGTTATGGTAATCATCCTCGACCTCGGGGCCATCGGCAACGGCAAACCCGAACCCACGGAAGATTTCGAGGATGCGTTCCATGGCCCGCGTGACCGGGTGCGGCCCGCCCGGATCGACGACACGGCCCGGCAAGGTCACGTCGATAGTCTCGGTGGCCAGGCGACGATCCAGCTCGACGCGCTCAAGCTCGGCCTTGCGCGCCTCGATCGCCGCGGCCAGTTCGCGCTTGAGCCGGTTGACCGCCTGGCCGGCTTCACGGCGCTGCTCGGGCGGTAACTGGCCGAGATTCTTCAATTGAGCCGTCAGCCGGCCTTTTTTGCCCAGCCAGGCGACGCGTACTTGATCGAGCGCGCGCAAATCCCCCGCGCCGGCCAGCTCGGCCAGCGCGGCATCACGCATCGAAGATGATTCCGGACCGCCCACGCCAGCGGGCCGATCAGTTCAACTGCGCCTGAGCCTTGTCGGCCAGCGCCTTGAAGGCCACCTTGTCATTGACCGCCAGCTCGGCGAGCATCTTGCGATCGATCTCGATATCGGCTTTCTTCAGGCCGTTGATGAAACGGCTGTAGGACAGCCCGTGCTCGCGCGCGGCGGCGTTGATGCGCTGGATCCACAGTGAGCGAAAATCGCGCTTGCGCTGGCGCCGGTCACGATAGGCGTACTGGCCGGCCTTGATGACTGCCTGCTTGGCGACGCGAAACACCTTGCGGCGCGCGCCGTAATATCCCTTGGCCCGGCTCAGCACCTTGCGGTGACGACGGCGGGCAATCACTCCACGTTTTACTCTTGCCATGTTCTTGAACTCCTGAAATCAATCCTGAAAGCGCTGTTACAGCTTGGGCAGCATCTTGCGGATGGCCTTCTCGTCGGGCTTGGCGACCAGCGTGGTCGACCGCAGGCGCCGCTTGCGCTTGGGATCTTTCTTGGTCAGGATATGGCTGTGGTAGGCGTGCTTGCGCTTGATGCGCCCACTGCCTGTGGCGCGGAACCGCTTGGCGGCGCCACGGTTGGATTTCATCTTGGGCATGGTGGTCTCCTTTCCGTCTCTGCCGTCTCCGCAGCGGCCAACCGGAAATCCCGGCCCGCACTTGTGGCTCCAGCCCATGAAGCGGGCTACGGTCTGGCTTGTTTTGTCAAGCCGGGCAGTATACCGCGCCGGCAACCTCTTGTCGAGAAGAATCCATAGTCATTCATTAGCGATTCAGTCCTGGAGCTTTTCCGATTACGCAGATGACTCAGCAGCCATCAGCCCCGTGATCACACCGTAATTCCAGTCCAGGATTTCAAGCCGGATCATTCATGCCATTTAGACGGCTTCGAGCATCCGGCGAGGCCGGCGCGTTCCACGAAACTCTCAGCGGGGAGCGGTGTTGCCTGGTGGTGAGACGCGGGTCGCGGGATTACAGGGCGAACCTTCAGCATCCATCCGCATCTGTTGGGTTTAAGGAAGGCATTCATCTTCGGATGCCCCGTACCTAATCTAGACGCGCCAGAGCTCTCTTGAACCCGCCCTTCCCGCAAGGCCGATCGACCCGCGACTCGCCAGCAGGCAACGCCTCTCGGCGCCGGCCCCCGCAACTGCCCCCGCCGGCCAGCGGGCGAACAATATATGTTGTGAGGAAAACCTTTGACAAGACCCAAGATCAGGCCTCGAAGGCATCCCGGATCCAGCTCAGCTCACCGTCGCGCCCTTCCAGTCCGACCACGTCGAACCGGCAAGGCTGCTCGGCGCGGGCGGGATGGCGCGCGAGGAACATCGAGGCGGCCTGAATGAGCTTGCGCTGTTTGTGGTAGTCCACGCTTTCGGCACTATCGGCAAACCCCAGCGGCGTGCGCAGGCGAACTTCAACAAACACCAGGGTTTGACGATCGAGCATGATGAGATCGATTTCGCCATGCCGGCACTTCCAGTTGCGCTCCAGCGGCTTGAGTCCGCGCTGCCTGAGAAATGCTTCCGCGCGCTGCTCCCCGGCATCACCGACGCGCCGCTTGAACACCTTCAGCGGCCGCTGTCGTCCAGCATCAGACGGCCGCCTTCGACGCGCGCCCACGGCAGCTCGCGCTGAAAGTGAATGCCGTTAGCCAGCCGCAGCCGCCCGGCCCGAGCCGGCAGATAGAGCCGGGCATCGTGCTTCATTTCCTGCATCCACGGCGCCAGTTCCAGCGCATCGCGTCCCAGCGCATTGAGCAGGCTGAGGTTGGGCCGGGCTTTCAGTTCCGGCACCAGCGCTTCCGCTTCAAGTCGCTCTTCGGCGACCGGATGTTCGTCCAGCAGCCACGGCGCGATCGGCAACCGGATCCCGTCCAGATCGGTGCCCGCATCTCCCCCGGGCCACGCGTCGGAAGTCGCAAACACCGGCGCGTCTTCAAGATCGAGAAACCGCAGTTGCGGCATGAGCTGACGCGCATCGCCGCCGCGCGCGGCCAGAAACACCAGGTCAAAATCGGTGCGACGTTGCGGTTGCGACTCCAGCGACTCGCCCAGCAGACGAGCGATGCGCTGTATTCGCGCCTCCGAGCGGTCGATTTCCAGCAATGAAGAAAGCTGTTCGGTGTGATCGAATTCGCCCGGCGCATATTCGACCTGCTGCAATATCCGTCCGCCGCCCAACTCGAACGTCTCGATGAATCGCGAGGCCACCCGCCGGCCGAAATCGCTGTTCTGCCGGATGACCAACGCACGCTCGGCTTCATCCACCAGCGCGCGTACCCCGGCCAGCTCGGCCTCCTCTTCGGCCGGCAGCGCCAGCATCGCGACCGGCAATGAAGAATCCGGCAGCATCGCCCGCTCGTGCGGCCGATTCAGCAGCAGCATCGGCAGTCCGGAGCCGGGTAGGCGCAGCAGCGGCTCGATCTGATCGCGGTTCAGCGGGCCGATGAGAAAGTCGCTGCCGCGATCCAGCGCTTCGAAGTGCGCACCGAGCGCGGCTTCTGGCTCGCTGTCGACGTAGATGAAATCGATACGGGGCCGTCGGTCGGGCGGCAACTGCAGCCACTGCGCAAGCAAACCGTCTCGCAACGCCTCTCCGGCCCGGAGCAGCGGGGGTTCGCCGGGCAGCAGCATTGAAATCCGTTCCGGCATGGGACGATCGAGACGCCAGGCCAGGATCCACTCCTGCAAGTCGGCCGCCAGCCCGGATGGAAGCCGATATCGCTGCCGCCAGGCATCGAGATCGCGTGCCAGCGCCACGTCATCCAGCAAAACCGCGCGCGCAGTGACCGCAAGATCCAGCCACGGCGCCAGCGCCGGGCGGTTGGCATAGTCGAGCTGAAGCCGCTCAAGATCATCCAGCGGCAAATCAATCAGCAGCGCCAGAACCATATCGGGCTCGAAATCCGGCTCCTCGACGGTGCTTGCCAGCACCTCGATCCGGCCACGCAACTCCCGTTCGCGCAACTCGGCCAGGGAAGCGCCGGAGTCATCAGTCAGTTCGGATTCGGTGATCGGTTCCGGAGCCTCCTGCACGGGTCGGGTCGGCCCGGAGGGCGCACAGGCAGCCAGCAGGCACATCGCCGCAAAAACAGGAAAAATCCGGGGAATTGTCACGCGCATTGCGTCATGATACTGCCTGCAAGCATCAAGAACCGGAGTGCGCGCATGCGCGACCAAAACCAGATGAAGACTCCGGAACCGGGGAGCGGCACGCTGTGGGTTGTGGCCACGCCGCTGGGCAATCTCGACGACCTCTCGCCGCGCGCCCGAACCATTTTGGCCGACGTTCCGGTGATTGCCGCCGAGGACACTCGAACCAGCCGCAGGCTACTGCCGGCCCGGCAGCAGCCGGCACGCTGGGTTTCGCTGCATGAACACAACGAAAGACAGACGGCCTCCAGGCTGATCACGACGCTGCAATCCGGCACCGACGTGGCCCTGCTCTCTGATGCCGGAACGCCACTGGTCTCGGACCCGGGATACCGGCTGGTCGACCTTGCGCATGCCGGGGGCGTGAAAGTCTCGCCGGTACCCGGCCCATGCGCCGCGATCGCGGCGCTGTCAGCCGCAGGCTTGCCTTCGGATCGTTTCTGCTTCGAAGGCTTTCTGCCGGCGCGCGCCGGTCCGCGTCGCCGACGACTGGCAGAGTTGTCAACCTTCGAGGCCACTGTGATCGTCTACGCCCCGGCGCGCGACCTGGACAAGCTGCTGGAAGAAGCACGGCACGAATTCGGCGATCAGCGCCTGGCCTGCATCGCGCGCGAGATGACCAAACAATTCGAAACCATCCGGCGCGCGCCGCTGTCGGATCTGAGCGACTGGGTGGGGGCCGACCCGGATCAGTTGCGCGGAGAGGCGGTCGTCCTGATCGCTGCGGATCCGGCGGCAAAGCCGACGCAGCCGGATACCGGGCTGCTGGCACGCGCGCTGATTGCGGAACTGCCGTCGGCGCGCGCAGCCAAAGTGCTGGCGAAAGCCACCGGGATGGATCGCCGAGACGCGTTCGCCGCAATCGAGAAACTCAAGGAAACCTGATGCATCTGATCCTCGGAATCGCATTGCTGCTATGCGTGGTGGTATTGCCGGGCTGGTGGGTGCAGCGAGTCATGAAACGCTATTCACAGCCGGTCGATCGATATCCCGGCAGCGGCGCTGAACTGGCCCGACATTTGCTCGACCATGCCGGACTGGAAGCGGTGGCGGTGGAAAAGACAGAACATGGCGACCATTACGACCCCGAAGCCCGCACCGTGCGCTTGAGCGCCGGCAATCACTCAGGCAAATCACTGACCGCGATCACCGTGGCCGCGCATGAAGTCGGTCACGCCATCCAGCATGCCGACGGCTACAAGCCGCTGGTGTGGCGCACCCAGATGGTGCAATCCATACAGCGGTTCCAGAAATTCGGCATGGTATTGATCGCCCTGACGCCGGTTGCACTTGCCGCCCTGCGGTTGCCGCGCGCCGGCCTGATGCTGCTGGTCTTCGGTCTGGCGGCATTGGCCTCGGGCATCATCGTGCATCTGGTCACGCTGCCGACCGAGCTGGACGCAAGCTTTCGCCGCGCCCTGCCGATGCTGGAGCGCGGCGGCTACCTCAAGCACGAGGACCGTCGCCCGGCGCGCCGCATTCTGACCGCGGCGGCATTCACCTATGTCGCCGCCTCGATGATGGGACTGGTCAATTTCATGTGGTGGATGCGCATGCTGCGTCCATGATATTCGCTGCCAGAATGCCGGTCAGTGATGATCCGTGATTTTGCCATCCTGGAACAGGAAGGTCTTGAGCTGCTTGCCGAAATCATCGTCGTTGCGGCGCAGCCACTCGAGCACCATTGCGGCATGTTCGATTTCCTCGCGCATGTTGTGCAGCAAGATTTCGCGCAGATCATCGTCCTCGCAATCATCGGCACGCTGACGGTACCAGTCTGCCGCTTCCAGTTCTTCCATCAGCGACACGATCGCCTGGTGCATGGAAAGTGTTTTCTCGCTCAGCCGTTCGCGCGGCGCGTGCAGTCCTTCACTGGACATGATGTGATTCCTCCTGTTGGATTTTCCTGTTTACGTATGTTTTTCAGCCACCATTTTAGGATAAACATTTTCCTGATTAGGCAGATGACTCCCCACGCCAAAACGAAAACCTTAGGCCACGGATTACAAAGATTTGCACAGATTATTGATTGAATTTGGGAATATCGGCACGGCAACGGATGGAAAAATTAACGCATCGAAGCGGTGCAATGCGTTGGATAAGCCATTTGCCAGAATTTGCGTTCAGCATATAGCGCAGTGGCTGGACACCACGAGCGTAGTTCTTCATGGACGCATAAAAAGATTTAAATTCAATAGGTTGCGTAAATCTTCGTAATCTGCGGGGCGCTTTTAAGGATGGCTGAAACACGCACCTAATCAGGTAAACATTTTCCTGATTACGTAGTTGACTCAGCCATGCCAAGAAAGAAAACCCTGGAACCGC
>CAYVPB010000014.1:0-52331 GCA_964453565.1 uncultured Halomonas sp. | reverse complement strand
CCAGCTTACGGGAGGACTTGCACCTCCAGGAGTGCGCCCGTGCCGGGCGCACAAGGAAAAGGGCCAGCCGTTGCGGCTGGCCCTTTGACTGGCTCACCGGCCAACCTGTGGCCGGTGCAGTTTCATCTTGCGATCAGAAGTCGTAACGCAAGGTCAGACGCAGACGATAGACCGAACGCTCCGGCACGACAAAGCTGGTGTCGCGGTTGCGGAAGCTGTTGTAGCGGAACAGGCAGTCATCCTGGCTCTGACAGGCCAGACGCGGCGCGTCGCCGGTCAGGGCCGTGGCCCCATCGATACCGTTGGCCGCGACATCGGCCGCGCTGACCAGGTCGGCGCGAACGATCGGCGCGTCTCCGAAGCTCGGGCCTTCCTTGAATGTGCCCCAGGAGTTCTTGAGCAGGTTGGGCAGGTTCTCGATGTCGAACACCACCTTGAACCGGTTTTCGCCGACAAACCGGCTCAGGCCCGGAATCCCCGGCAGTTCCTGCTGGAAGCGAAGATCCCACAGGCTGTTCCACTTCGAGCGCTTGCCGCGCGGATCGACGATTTCGCCGATGGCCAGATTCTCGCGCGCAACGAAATCGAAGAAGCCGGCCTGGTCAAAGCCGGAACCGAACACCACCAGCGGATCGTTGCCCGGCAGCGGAATATAGAGCGGCCGGTTGTCAAACGGGCTTTCGAAATCGCCCGGACGACCAAACAGCGCATTGTCGCTGTCGATATCGAACGTGGTCGTAAACAGATCGCCGCTAAGCACCTGTCCGAACACGTCGACGCGGGTGACAAGGTCGGCGATCAAGCGCCGCTCGAAGCCAAAGCTGAAATTGAACGCATGGCGCTGCTCGAACGGAGAGGTGCGCGAGCTCGGGTCATTGGGATTGATATCGGAGATGCCCCGGAACGACGAAATCCCGCGCGAGGAAGTGCCCTCGCTTGCGGCCTCGACATCCTGGAAGGCATAGCTGAGATCGAAGTTGCCGCCCCAGTCATAGGCCTTGGCCAGGCCCAGGCTGAAGATGTGGCTGCGGCCCTCGTCGGAATTGGTCAACTGGATCAGGTTGCTGATGCCCAGATCCTGCAGATCGGCAAAGATCGGCCGGCCGTCCGGCGCGACCCCGGTGGGGAGCGCATCGGCCAGATCGGTCTGGGCCAGATTGCGCCACAGGAATGCATCCTTAGTCTTGCTGTAGAGGTACTGGGCGGTGAAGCGGTAATCCTCACCCAGGTCGAAATTGCCGATGCTCGCATTGAAGCGCTGCTCCCAGCGGATCGAGGCTTTCCAGTCCGACGGCGTATCGAAGTTTTCATCGATCACGTCGATGACCGTGGTCTGACTTGCGGCAACCGTGTCCAGCAACTCCTGTGGAATCTGAGTCGGATTCACGCCTTCGAAAAATCCGAATTCCAGCGTGGTGGGCGGCTGGAACGCATTGGAGATCCACACCTGCGGATTGCCGCCTGCAAACAGACCGAATCCGCCGGAAATCGTGGTGCGGTCGAGCGGGGTCCAGAGGAAGCCGACACGCGGCATGAGCAGGTCGTTGCCGTCCAGGTTGGCCGTGGTATCGACGCCGAAGCGATCGAAGATATCCTGGCTGAACTGCGGCTCGTCATCCTGGATGAAGCGCTCATAGCGCAAACCGTAGGAGAGCTCGAAATCCGGCGTGAGAGCCCACTTGTCGCCGATAAACAGGCTCAGCTTGTCAAATTCCCACAACGCACGACCATCTTCCACGTTCAGCGACGGCAGGTTGCGGAAACCGATCTGGGCATTGCCGTTGATCAGATCGTCCAGGCTGTTGAAAGTGAATCGGCCGCGCGAGCGCTCGACGAACAGGTTGTTGGTCTCCAGATTCTCCCATTCGACACCGGCGGTGATGATGTGGTCGCCGGCAACATAGTCTCCAGACAGGAACAACTGCAGCCGCTCGTCGGAAAACTCGTTGGCATGGCGGAAACGGTCGCAACCGGCGGTGAAGGTGGTCTGGCCGGTATCGTCGTCGAGAAATCCTTCCAGGCTGGTGCCCACCAGTTGCTCCGGACGCAACCGGATGCGCAGTTCACCGATATTGGGGCCGGCACGGCAGATCTGGTTGGGGTCGAATTCGACCAGATTGAAGCGGAAGCTGGTCGAGAAGTTCGAGGTCCAGTCAGAAAACATTTGCGCCGTATAGGCCGTCACGTCGCGCGGCGTATCGTAAAACGCCGACTCGAAATTATTGTTGCTGATGCCCCTCGTGCTGGTTTCCTGATTGTCCTGAAAGGTCAGCGACAGGCGGTGGTCTTCATTGATGTTCCAGTCCAGCTTGGCAAGCAGGCGCTCGGAGGTCTCCGGAATCGAAGCCGAGGCCGGGCGGCCCAGCGCGTCGAAGCCGAAGCTGTTCTGGATGATGGAATTCAGCTCCGGGAAAATACGCGGATCAATGCCGTCCTGGTCGTCGAAGCGGGCAAAATCCACCGGCTCGGTGGCATCGAACTCGTCGTAGGAGACCAGGAAGAACAGCTTGTCCTTGATGATCGGACCGCTGAGGAAGAAACCATACTCTTCCTCCTCGAACGCGGCCGGAT
Source organism: uncultured Halomonas sp. (assembly GCA_964453565.1). Lineage (GTDB taxonomy): Bacteria > Pseudomonadota > Gammaproteobacteria > Xanthomonadales > Wenzhouxiangellaceae. The sequence continues at coordinate 49,760 of CAYVPB010000014.1, read as the reverse complement.
TGAAGCTGCGGCCACCGCCGAGGTCATTGCCGACAAAGTCGTCGTCACGGTAAGCATAGTAGATATTGCCGTCGAACTCGTTGGTACCGGACTTGGTCGTGATGTTGACCAGGCCACCGGTGAAGTTGGACGCGGTCAGCGAGTAGTCCGAGGCCACCAGGGTGGCCGATTCGACAACATCGATGTTGATCGGCGAGCGATCGGTGGCGTAGGTGTTCGAGCCGAGGCCGAAGTTGTCCTGCTGCAGCGCGCCATCAATCGCCAGCCCGTTGAAACGCGGGTTGACCCCGGCCACCGACAGGTTGTTCGGCCCACCGGACTGTGCCAGTGGATCGCGAATCAGCGTGGAGATCACGTCACGATCGATCGACGGCTGGTTCTGGATATCCTGCGATGAGAAGGTCGAGCCGACCCCGAGGTTGAGTTCCTCGGCCCGCACCAGCCGTGCGCCCACCACCCGGATCCGGTCCAGATCTGCGGCGGTTGAAACCATCTGGACACCAATCGGCGGTTGCGTTCCCGGCTGAAGAAATACGCCCTCGACCGTCACGCCCTCGAAATTTTCGGCCGAGATCTGCAAGTCGTACGGGCCACCGATACGCAAGCCGCTCTGGAAGAACTGACCGGAACCACCGGTCGTGGTCGAGCGTGTGGTACCGGACGGCACATGCAGGATCCGGACCGTGGCATTGGCAATCGGATTGCCGGCCTGGTCGGTGACCTGGCCACGCAAGTCGGATGCGGTCTGCTGCGCCGACACCGAAAGCGGCAGCGCAAACGCAAGCATTGCGACCACGAGCCAGACAGCGTATCGGCCCGGGGTCTTCTGAAACCCACTCATCATCGTATTTACTCCTTAGAGGATTTTGAACATTGAAAACAGCTTCTGCCCAGACGCGGCGATTGAACCACGTGCCCTGACACTCCGTCGGAGAGGCCAGCACGACGAAGGATACGGGGCTCTTTTTACATGCGCGTTACAAAAGTTTAACACCGGGAATTTTTTCATGAAACGCGGCGGGCATCAAATTCCCGATAATTTTTCGGACCGGGGAAAAATCCTTTTCATCCATTGCGCACAAACACGAAGCTCGCGTATACTGAGGGGCTAGTTCGGGGTGTAGCTCAGCCTGGTAGAGCACTGTCTTCGGGAGGCAGGGGCCGGAGGTTCGAATCCTCTCACCCCGACCAGGTCCCTAACGCCGGCGACGCCTTGTCGTCGGCGATTTCCATTCATTCTCCCGTCGAAGCGCGCGCAAACCCTGCCCGGTTGCGTGCACAATCTGCAGTCATGATCCCTGAGCGCAACAAGAGATGTCCATCAGACTGCTTGCCGTAGGCGATCTGCACCTGGGCAGACGATCGTCGCGTTTACCGGATGAACTGGCCATTGACGGCAACCGCTTCGGACCGTCCGAGGCCTGGCGCCGGATCATTCGGTATGCCATCGACCAGGGCATCGATGTGGTCGCAATGGCCGGTGACCTGGTCGAAGGGAACGATGATTTCTTCGAGGCCTATCCGTTACTGAAACAGGGCGTGAAAGACCTGACCGGCGCGGGCATTGCCGTTGTCGGGGTGGCCGGCAACCACGACGTGCAGGTCCTCCCGCGCCTGGCCGAAGAGTTGCCGAATTTCGACCTCCTGGGCGCCGGCGGGCAATGGCAGGCCAAGCGCTACGGCAGCGGTGAAGACTCCATCACCCTTCACGGCTGGTCATTTCCCGCGCGCCATTACAGCATCAGTCCGCTGGCCGGACAGCAGCTCAAACGCGGTCCGGGTCTGAACCTGGGTCTGCTGCACTGCGACCGGGACGCACGCGATTCCAGCTACGCGCCGGTGTCTTCGGCCGAACTGCAGGCTGTCGGCCTTGACGGCTGGTTGCTCGGCCACATCCACAAGCCCGATGAACTCACGCTGCACAATCCCGCTGGCTACCTGGGTTCCGTCACCGGCCTCCATCCCGGCGAGCATGGCATTCGCGGGCCATGGCTGATGGAGATCGCCGGCGGGCGGATCGAACACATCCGGCAGGTTCGGCTGGCGCCGCTGCACTGGGAACGCATGCACCTCGATCTGACCAAAATTGAACAGGTCGACATAGCCGAATCAGTCCTGATCCGACAGATCGAGGCACTGGACGAGCGACTCGACAGACACGAACAACCTCCAGAGGCGCTCGGCATCCGCCTGCGCCTTGTCGGTCGTACCAACCGGGCCGCTGAAATGCTGCGGCAACTCGAACAGCGCGCCAGTGGAAATCCAAGCATCCGTCGTCATGTCTTCATCGAGAAATTCGAGGTTCACACACGGCCGGAACAGGACCTCAGGCAACTGGCCGGCTCCGGTGACCCTATCGGCCTGCTGGCACGGCGCCTGATTGTGCTCGACCGACCCGCCGATGACCCGGCACGTCGCAGGTTGCTGGAAGGTGCCCGACAGTGTCTTCAGGGTGTCGTTGACGAACCGCGCTGGGCGGGGATCAAACGTCCTGCCCTGGATCACGAGGCCGTGGCCGACCATCTGCGCGAAACCGGCGCGCGCATAATGGAGAAACTGATCGAGCAAAGGGAGGGTCGGCAATGAAACTCTCCCGCATCAATATCCGCAGCCTGCCAGGCATTCGCCCGGGCTTCAGCGTCGACGATTTCGACCCTGGCACCAACTTCGTCACCGGCCCGAATGCCATTGGCAAGAGCAGCCTGGTGCGTGCCTTGCGCTACCTGCTGCGCGAGCCGCGCAGCGATGATCCGCGCGGCCTGTCGCTCAGCGCCGAGTTCAGGGACCACGACAGCACCTGGACCGTGCACCGGGAGGGTAGCGGCGAGTCGGTCTGGGAACGCGATGGCCGGCCTTCCAAGCCGCCGACACTGCCGCCGGCAGATGCCATTGCCAGCCACCTGGTCACGGTCGAGGACCTGATAAGTATCCAGGGCGACGACGAGAAAGGCCTGGCCACTGTGCTGCGCCGTGAGCTGCACGGTGGATTCGACCTGCCTACCATCAGGAATGACGAGACCTTCAAGCGCCAGCCGCGCATCGGTCACGGCGAGCGACGTGAACTGAACGAGGCCAGAAGCAGTCTGGCCGAAGTCGAGCGCGAACATGCCGAGCTTCACCGGCAACAGGAATCCCTGCCCGATCTGGCCGAGAAGATCAATCAGGCCGAAGCGGCCGGCCGCGAGGCCGAGTACTTCAAGGCCGCCCTGGACCTGCTCGAGGCAACGCGCGAGCAAACAATTCTCGAACGCGAGCTGAAACGGTTTCCCGAGGACATGGAAAAGCTTGGAGGGCGCGAAGCCAGTCAACTTGATGACATCGAGCAACGCCTGAAGCGACAGGACAAGCAACGCCGCCAACTTGAGCGCCGGCTGCGCGACGCCCGCCAGGCCCTGACCGAGTCCGGCCTGACAGAAAAGTGCCCCGGTGAGCAGGACCTGGAGCTGGCCCGGGACCGACTGTCCAGACTCGAAACCCTGGAAAACCAAATCGCCGGGCAGCGCGAGACCATTGCAAGGCTCGAGAGCCGTCGGGACAGCGCCCGGGCCCGGCTTGGCGGCAACACCGAGTCCATGCCAAAGATCGACGACCCGGCGCTGGACCGGGCACGTGAGCTCGCCCGGGGCCTGGACAAGGCCGAACGCGTGCGCAACGAGTGCGCCCGACTGCTCGAAGCGCAACCGGAAAATCAGTCGCAAGAGGACCCGGAGCGGCTGCGCCGCGGCGCCGACCTGCTGCGCGATTGGCTGGCAGCTCCGGCACCGCGGGCAGCGCCCAGCCACTGGAAACCCGCAGCTGCACTCGGCGGCATCGGCGCAGTCGCGGCAATGGCTGGCGGCCTGGTCGGCCGGGGCTGGCTGGCCATCCTCGGTGGAGTGCTGATGCTGATCGCCGTGGTCATGCCGCGCTTGATGCGCACATCCAGCGAGATCGATTCCGACCCGGCCGAAGGCATTCGCGAAAACTACCGCAGCCTGCGCCTTCCCGAGCCCGTTTCGTGGACACGGCGGCCGGTGCTGGAGCACTTGCGAGAACTCGATGACAGGCTGCTCGAACTCGGACGCGAGCAGCAGCAACAGCGGCAGGCCATCGAGTGGCGACGACAGATCGAGCACGCCGAAAACGAACTGGACGAATTGAAACAACAATGTCAGGCGCTGGGCGAAGAACTGGGGTTCGACCCCGCGCTGACCCGACGCCTGGACGATTTTCTGCAACGGGTCCGCGAGTGGCAGCAATACCGTGACGAGGTCGCCGCGGCTCGCACGCGTCTGGCCGGGCTCGGGAACAGGACCGCCGGGCTGCGCAAGGCAATTGGGGAGTTTCTGGAAAAGTTCCCGGGCGAGCCCCCGGGCATGACATCCCAGCCCCTGCCGGAACGACTGGACGAACTGGCCGCGATCTTCCGTGAACTTCGCAAGCGCAGCCAGCAGGCCAGGGAAGCTGTCGGCACCATCAGTGAATCCGGAACGGCACTGCGGCGGCTCAAGGAAGAGATAGCCCTGGCCACCTCTTCCCGCGAGCGCCTCTATCACACTGCCGGCCTGGCCGATGGGCAGAAGCGTGAACTGGAACAGCGCCTGGCATGGCTTGACGAGTGGCGAGATTTGCACCAGGACCTGGTCCAGGCGCGCAGACGGGTCGAGGACCGAAAGACCGCACTGCAGCGCCGACCGGACCTGATCGAACTGGCGGAAGCAGGCGATGCCGACAAGATCGCGAGCCAACTGCAGCGCGCTCGCAAACAACATGAGGACCTCGACGATCACAAGACCCGCAAGACCCGGATCGAAACCGAGATCCGCAACGCTCAAAAACGCCATGACCGCGAGGCCGCCATGGCCGCAGTCCAGGCCAGGGAAACCGCCCTGGCCCATCGACGCGATGAACAGTTGGCCGCGGAAGCCGCACAGTTCCTGCTCGATGAGATCGAAGCCGAGTACCGCAGCGAGCGTCAACCACCGCTTCTCAAGTCAGCACGGCGGCATTTCGCCAGCTTCACCCACTACCAGTGGGAACTGGATCTGGATGAAAGCGACGACGGCAGTTTCCGCGCCCGCGATACCGTGCAGCAGGCCTGGCGACGCCCCGGGGAGCTGTCGACTGCCACGCGCATGCAAATGTTGCTGGCGCTGCGCCTGGCACATGCGGAAGCCACCGAGACGGATGCCGCCGGCAACCGCGTTGGCGCTGCCGTGCCGCTGATCATCGACGAAGCCCTGACCACCAGCGACTTCGAACGCGCCGGCGTCATCCTTGGCAACCTCAACGAACTGGCCGATCAGGGCCGTCAGGTGATTTATCTGGCCACCGGAGATCATGAATACCAGTTGTGGCAGCAGGCGACCGGAAGGGCGCCGCACCTCATCGACCTGGCCCGGATTCGCCGACAACTGCCGTCCGATCGCCGGCCGCGTTTCGAACTGCCTCGGCGCGAACCGGTCCCGGAACCCGGCGACGCCGATCCGACCGAATATGCAAGGCGCCTGGGCGTACCGGCACCCGACCCGCGCGAACCGGCTGAAAGCCTGCACGTTTTTTATATGATGCCGGAGCATCCGTCGCTGGTCCATCGCCTGATGCAGGACTGGCGCATCGAGGCCCTGGGTTCACTGGAAAATCTGCTTCAGTCCAGCTCGGCCAGCCATGCGATTGGCGATGAACAAACACGCATGCAGCTTGCTCAAAGCTGCCGGATCGCGCGGGCCTGGGTCGAGGCTTGGCGATTCGGCCGCGGCAAGCCGGTGGACCGCGGCGTACTGGAAAATGCCATCGGCGCGGGCGGTCTGACCGAGGCCACGATCGACGGCGTAGCCGAGATTGCTAACCAGGCGCAAGGAGACGCGGAGCAACTGCTCAAGCGCTTGCAGGACGAGCCGATTACCATGGCCAGCGGGAACAGAAGACGCCTTGCAAAGCCGCAACTGGCGGGATTGAGCGACTACCTGACCGATCAGGGCTGTCTCGATGAGCGCCAGCCGCTGGAGCGGGACGAGCGTCGCCGGAGCGTCCTGCAGAAACTGGCCGGAGACATCCCGGTCGCTGTAATCGGCGAACAGGTCGACTGGCTGGACGCAGGCCTGGATGGATGACTTTCCGACCCCGGCCAGGAGCCTGTCGGATCCGACTCCAACCGGACTTTCCTTCGCTACGATCGGTCAAATGCGACAGGCTCCTAACCGGGCCGCGATTCGGTTGAAACCGCCGCCTGCCGGGACTCCGGCTGCAGCGATGCAATCCAGCGATCACACCAGCGAAGCTTGGGGTGGCCGGCGCCAAAAGTCTCGGCCAGTCTTGCGCGCGCCGCATGCAGCTTTTCCGCGCCAATCTCGTCACCGAGCAGCAGTTCGGAGGCCGCCCGCAGTGCGTCGGCTTCGGCCAGATACCAGGAATCCGGCGGAAACGCCGCTTGTCTTCGATCGGTGCACTGCCGTGCCGCGGCAAGTGCGGCCTCGCCGCGGCCGCGCTCCAGCTCGGCTCGCGCAAGTTCGCACCAGGCAGGCGCCAGATGCGAATCGGAAACCGTACCGAGTTGATTCATTTTCTCAATGATTTCAGATAACGATGCCACCGCCTGTTCCGGAGAGGTCTCACGCAGCAATTCCGCCTGATGCAGGCGCGTGATCAAGGTGAAAAGGTGGTCGCTGCCGACCCGGGATTCGAAAACCTGCAGGGCCTGCTGAAACATCTCCGCGGCCCGCTGCTGCTCGCCGGCGATTTTCAGCACCCGTCCCTGGGTGGTGAGCGCGCGGGCGTGATTGATCGAATCCTCGCCCTCGAAACGAACGATCATTTCCCGGCCGCGGGTGGCAAAGCCGCGCGCTTGATCAACCTGGTTGCGCATCGAAAGCAGATTGGCCAGGTTGAGATAGGCTGCCGCCAGCGCTCCTGAATCGCCGAATCTCCCGGCCCTCGTTTGTATCGCCTCCCGGTACAACAACTCTGCCTCATCAATGCGGCCCTGCTGGTGGAGTAAACCAGCCAGATTTGCCATCACCGTCAACGCGTCCGATGAATCAGCCATGTCGAGTGCCCGCCAGTTCTCAAGCGCGGTCTCGAGGTGCGGCATGGCTTCGGCCGAACGACCGGAGTAGATCATGGTTGTCGCCAGATTGTTGGCAACCCGGGCCAGCACACGCCCAGGGACGTCTTGGGCCGCCAGAGTCAAGGCTTTTTCCAGCGTTCCAACAGCTTCTTCCCAGCGCCCGGCACCACGCATGGCCTGGCCGCGAATCTGAAGCACGTCGGCGTGGCGCGCGGCGTGCTCGCCAGGCAACGAATCCAGAATGGCCAGCGACTTGGCGGTCAGGTCCAGCGCCTCGGCCGAGGCGCCCCGGCGCAGTTCGATCTGTGCCAGATCCGACAGCGCCATCGCCCGCAGCAGCGGCGAGGTCTCCACATCTCCGCTTTCGGCAAACTCGCGCAACAGTGGTTCGGCCGCGGCAAAATCGTCCATGGCAATATACAACTCGCCGAACATGGCCTTGACCGCCGCCCGGGCGACCGGATCCCCGGCAAGCTGCTCATCGACCCGGTCGACGCTTTCGGCCAGTAATTCCCGCGCACTGATCTGCGCGGCATCTTCTGCATCTCGGGCTGCATCCCGGAACAACATGACAAACTGCTCACGCAGCATCGCCGAACGCTGCGCTTCATAGCGCGCAACGTCCCGCTCGGCAGTAACGATGCGACTCTGCCACGCCAGGCCGGCGACACCGGCAATCGTGCTGACCAATCCCAGCCCACCCAGCGTTGCGGCAACGCCGTGACGCCTGGCCCAGAGCATCAGTCGACCGGCCACCCCGATCCGGCGGACCGAAACCGGGAAGCCGGTGCGCCAGGCGAATAAATCCTCCAGCAGCGCCGGCACCCCGCTATACCGTTGCTCGGGATCCGGCGCCATGGCCTTGTCGACGATCGTGCAGAATTCACGAGCGCGCGGCAATTCCACTTGTTCCGGCCGCAACGGTTGCTGCTGCCAACCCGGGTCGGCGCTCATCATCCAGCGCAACAAGGCGCCCAGCGCCCAGACATCAGTCTGGGTGGTCGCCGGCTCACCGTCAAGCTGCTCTGGTGCCGCGAACGAAGGCGTCAGCGCGAGCGCGCCGCGAGCCGATGAGTCTCCTTCCGCAATCAGGCGCGCGACACCGAAATCAAGCAGCCTGGTCCGTCCGTCGGGCAGCACCCGCACGTTGGCCGGTTTGATGTCGGCGTGCACGATCAGTCGTTTGTGTGCATGCGCCACCGCATCAGCGACTTGTTCGAACAAGTCCAGGCAGGTGATGCACGAAGGCCGATCCCGCTGCACGCGCGTATCCAGATTTTCTCCCGGCACCCAGTCCATGACCAGGTACGGAAGCCCCTCGGCGGTTTCCCCGCCATCGAGAACGCGGGCGATTCCGGGGTGATCCAGCCGCGCCAGCATCCGGGTTTCGCTTGCAATACGCTCGCGAAAACCGGGATCGCGGGTGCGCATGACCTTGATTGCGACATCCAGCTCAAACAGGCCATCGTCACGTTTGCCCTTGTAGACCAGACCCATACCGCCCAGGCCGCTCAGCTCAACGATTCGCCAGGGACCGAGACGCGTTCCGGGCGCAAGGCGATCACGCTCGACTTCGAGGGAGTCCAGCGCGCGACTTCCCAGGCGCTCGAAAACCGCAGGGGTTTCCATAGTCGCCTCAATGGAAGCTTCGAGCAGCGGTCGCAGCCAGCGCGATAGTCGGGGGTGTGAGGTCTCAAGCTCGTTACAGCGCCGGGCACGCGCCGCGGGCGAACAATCCAGCAGCTCCGCGAGCAGGCGATCAAGCACGCGCCGGCGGGCTGCCGTCAACCGTGGTCGGGAATCAGACCCTGGCATCCTGTTCCAGTCCTACTCTGAGCCAGGCCAGCGCCCGATTCAGGTCACGACTTACGGTGCGCGGGGAAACGTCCAGAATCTCGGCAACTTCCACAAGGGTATAACCGGCGAAAAAACGCGCGCTGACAACCTCGGCCAGGCGCGGAGAAAATTCCTCGAGTTGATTGAGCGCCTGTTCGATCTCGAGCACGAACCGAGTATCGTTGTCGGACTCGCCGATCCGCTGTTCATCAAACTCTTCCAGCACAACACCGCCGCCGCGTTTCTCCGCCAAGTCACGCCGGGCATAATCCAGAATCAGTTGACGCATTACCAGCGCCGCAAGCCGCTTGAAATGCTTGCGATTCATGATCGGTTTACGGGACTTCTCGCGCAGCTTGACGAACGCCTCATTGACCAGCGCCGTGGTCTGCACGGTCGGGCCTGCGTTCAGCCTCAGGCGCTGCATGCGCCCGATCCGGCGAAGATCATCATAGACCAGACGCACGACCTCGCCGAAATCCGCCTGCGAGCGACGCACCTGGTCCAGCAGTCGGGTCACTTCCTGTTCGGGGATCGGCTGGTGCAAATCCTTGGACAAAAAAATCTCCCGGCGGCGAATCGATTGAAATCTCCAGAAGCGAGTATAGCAACGCGTATGCAACACCAACCGGCCCCGCGGCGCTTCACTGCGTCCAGGCCTCGCGGGTCAGGTTGCGCGGGGTCTCCAGCGCAACCACCACGTCATCCTCGATCCGGACGCCGCCGAACGGCACCAGTTCAGCGATGGCGTTCCAGTCCATCTGTTTCGACAGCGGCGATTGCCGCAGACGGTCCAGCAGCGACGGAATGAAATACAGCCCGGGTTCGACCGTCACCACGTTTCCGGCTTCCAGCGACCGGGTCAGGCGCAGGAAAGGATGCGTTTCCGGCGCTGGCAGGTCCGTGCCATCCGACGCCGTCCGACCGGCAACATCGTGCACCTGCACGCCGAGGAAATGTCCGAGTCCGTGCGGCAGGAAGGTGGTTGTGAGGCCCGCTTCAAGCATCGCTTCGACCGACATCAAGCACAACCCGGAACGCTGCAGGATTTCGGCCACGCCACGGTGCGCTTCACCATTCAGATCGATATAGTCGCGACCGACCTGCATCCGGGCGCAAAGCCGCTGCTGCATCTCCTCGACCGCCTCGACCAGTTCGGCGAACCGGCGATGCGCTTCGCCGCCATGACGCACCCAGGTGCGGGTGATGTCGGCCGCCAGGCCATGACAATCCGCGCCGGCATCAATCAGAAAACTGCGCAACTCCGACGGCACCCGCGAATCGCGGTATTGATAGTGGAGGATCGCGGCGTGCTCGTTCAGCGCGACGATGCTGTTGTACGGCAGCGTATCCGGATCATGCCCGGCCACTTGCAGATAAGCCAGGTGAATTTCCAGCTCCGAAGCTCCGGCCTCGAACGCCTCGGCCGCGGCGCGATGACCGGCCACGGCGATTCGATTGGCCTCTGCGATGCATTCAATCTGCCACTCGGTCTTGACCGTACGACGCTCATCCAGTCCAGCCAGCAGGCCATCCGGATTCAGATCTGCATGGCCCCCGAGATTGGGAAAATCGCGCGGATCGCCAATCAATGCGGTGGCCTGGGTCTCCGCCAGCATCGGCTGCCAGCGTTGCGGTGAATCCACGATCGCGATCTCGAAATGCCGCGCCCACCATTGCTCCGGCGCCGCGGGCGGCGCATGCCAGAAATCCTCTGGCTGCTCCAGCCACAGGCGCGGCGTGCTACCGGGGCGGATTTCCAGCAGACAATCGGGGTTGCGCGGCAACGGCAACCAGGCCACGAAGTGCGGGTGGGCGCGGAATGTCGGATGGTAATCATCCTGAAAACGCGCATGTGAAGCACCGGAGTGCAACAACAGCCGGTCATAGCCATGCTCGGCAAGCAGGTGTCCAACCGCGTCGTGAAGGATTTTCACATGACTGGCATATCGCCGCTCTTGCTGCCCGGTTTGCATGATTGAATCATCTCCGATCCGTTAGACTCTCGGAATTGTAGCAATTTAACCCACCACTGCATGACCGAGAAAGTATGCCGCTGAAGCTTTACAACACATTGGCCCGCAGCAAGCAGGTGTTCGAGCCGCTGGATCCCGCGCGGGTCACGATGTATGCGTGCGGACCGACGGTATATAACTACGCCCATATTGGAAATGCCCGCCCGGCGGTGATCTTTGACCTGCTCTACCGCGTGCTCAAAACCCGATACCCGGAAGTCGTCTACGCGCGCAACATCACCGATGTCGACGACAAGATCAACCAGGCCGCCACCGACCAGGGCATCGGCATCGAAGTCATCACCCGCAAGTTCGCCGATGCCTACCATGAGGACATGGCCGCGCTTGGCGTCGGTCCGCCGACCATAGAGCCACGTGCCACCGATCACATCGCCGAAATCATCGCGATGATCCGGCGGCTGATCGAGTCCGGGCATGCCTATGTCGCCGGAGGCCACGTGCTGTTTGATGTCGGGACATTTTCCGACTACGGCAGGCTTTCAAAACGCGATCGGCGCGAGATGCTGGCCGGCGCCCGGGTCGAAGTCGCGCCCTACAAGAGAAGTCCCGGCGATTTCGTGTTGTGGAAACCTTCCGACGATACCTTGCCCGGCTGGGACAGCCCTTGGGGCCGCGGCCGGCCCGGCTGGCATATCGAATGCTCGGCGATGAGTGCCGCCCACTTGGGCGAGGTCATCGATATTCACGCCGGCGGCCAGGACCTGGTATTTCCCCACCACGAAAACGAAATCGCGCAAAGCCGCTGCGCGCACGGCACCGGAACTTTCGCCCACTACTGGCTGCACAACGGCTTCGTCACGGTCGAAAAGCGCAAGATGTCGAAAAGCCTGGGCAACACGCTGGTGGTGCACGAACTGCTGAAACACTGGCCGGGTGAAGCGATGCGTTACCTGCTGCTCTCGGCGCACTACAGGCAACCGCTGGACTGGTCGGAAAGCGCGCTCAGACAGGCCGTGGCGACGCTGGATCGACTGTACCGGACACTTGAGGATTTCAGCGATCTGCCGTCGGCCAAGCCTGACCCCGAACTGGTTGACGCGCTGGAAGACGACCTGAACACGCCAACAGCCCTGGCGGTGCTCAATCGCCTGGCACGAAAACTTGGCCAGAATCAGGATGCGAGGGAACGGGATGTACTGGCTGCGACTTTGCGTGCCTCCGGTGAACTTCTGGGCCTGCTGCAGCAGCCGGAACAATGGGCCCGGCAGCGCCACAGCGAGGCGGACCTGGCCGACGAGCAGATCGAGGCGCTGATCGAACAACGCCGACAGGCCCGCACGGCGCGCGACTTCTCGGCCGCCGACCGGATTCGGGATCAGTTGGCCGAACGGGGCATCGAGCTAGAGGACACCGCCGACGGCACACGCTGGCGGGTCAGGGCGCGCGGAGAACCGGAGGTGCATTCATGAACGATCTTGATCAGGTACAGCAGGAAATCATTGACGACTTCGCCTTTCTCGACGACTGGCTCGACAAATATCAGTACATCATCGATCTGGGGCGTCAGCTCGAGCCGCTGGAAGCCGATGAAATGACCGATGATGCCTTGCTGGAAGGCTGTCAGTCACAGGTCTGGCTGCATGCACACGGCAACGCCGAACGCCTGGAGTTTCGCGCCAACAGCGACGCGGCGATTGTCTCGGGGCTGATCTGGTTGCTACTCAAGGTCTATTCCGGACACAGGGCGCGCGAGATTCTCGGCGCCGACCCGCGCTTCATTCACGAGCTGGGATTGTCCGAACACCTTTCGCCGACCCGCGCCAACGGCCTTGACGCCATGCTGCGAGCAATCCGCGGTCATGCGCAGCAGGCACTCGAACAGCAACAGGCACATGCCTGAATCGTCCCCGCGTCGTTCCCGAGGCGTGCTTTCGCGGCGACCGGCCACGGCGCTGCCGCCGCGACGCCGGTTCTGGCGCCAGGTCAACAATCACAGCGTGGCCCTGATCAGCCTGTTTCTGGCTGCAACCTCACTTGGCTACAACACCTGGCGCAACGAGACCACCGAGCTGCAACGAAACTGGCGGCAGGCCTCGTTTCAGGTGCTGATCGAAGTCGGAGAGCTCAACCAGATCGTGCTCTACCGGCGCTACTTTCTCGACACCGCCACTCAGGACGGGGTCGGCCAAGCCGGGCGGGCCGAGCGCCACGCAATTTTAAACCTGCAGGATTCGCAAAGCTGGGTGAACGGATGGGGGAAAGTCCTGATGATCCGCGACCTGACTTCGATCATGCCCGATCCGCTGCCGGAACGCGGTCAGGTCCTGTTCGACACCTGGCAGCTCGAGGCCGCAAATCTCGAGGCCGATGACCGACAGCGGCGACAGCAGGCCGCCGAGCAATTGCTGGAGAGCATCGAGGCGCTGCGACAAACCATGGTCGGATTCATCAACGAACTGCGCTGAACCTGGCTCCACTGATTGGTACGGCCAGACGAAAACCTGATTGCGTAGATAACTCAGCCACTGGCCCTGCGATCACACACCGGAATTCCAGTCCAGGATTTCAAACCGAATTATTTATGCCAGTAGATAGCTTGGAGCATCCGCTGATACCGGCTGCTGCGGGCCAAGCCGGCGCGTTGCACCAAACTCTCAGCGGGAGTGGTGTTGCCTGGTGGTGATTCGTGCGTCGCGGGATCACAGGTCAATCTTTCAGCATCCATCCGCATCTGTTGTCTTTAAAGAAAGGCATTCAACTCCGGACGCCCCGTGCCTGTTCCAGCGGCACCTCGGCTCCCTTGAACGCCGCCTCAGCCGCAATACCGATCGACCCACGACTCGCCAGCAGGCAACGCCACTCCCCGCCTGCCCCCGCAACCGGCCCCGGCAGCCGCGCGCCATGGCAACCAGCCCTGCTGGCCGATGGTTGGGGCATATGCATAATCAGAAACGAAAGAACCCGACGCCGGCGCCGGGTTCTTTCGTTCGGTCTTCGAAGCCGGGTTTTCAGTCGCGACGGTCCAGGACGGAGATCACCACCCTGCGGTTGAGCTGGCGGTTGGCCGGCGTGTCATTGGGAGCCTTGGGCCGGGTTTCTCCATAACCGACCATACGCATGCGCTCGCGCGCAATCCCGTTGTCGGCCAGATAGTCGGCAACTGCACGCGCGCGGCGTTCGGACAGCCGCTGGTTGTAGTCTTGGGCGCCGATGCTGTCGGTATGACCGGCCACCTCGATCAGGATGATTTCCCGCCGCTGTTGGAGAATGCGTACGGTATCATTCAACTCGGCATTGGCGGCCGGACGCAGGGCGGCTGAATCAAAGTTGAACAGAACCGTGGCATCGAATTCAAACATCACCTCCGGTTCAGGCTCAGGTGCCGGTGCAGGTTCCGGAGCCGGCGCTGGTGGTGGTGGCGCGGGACGCGGCGCGGCCGGTGGCGACGTCGGCCGGGGTTCAGCTGGACGCGGCGGACGAGGTGGCTGGCCGAACGAAATACCCAACCCCACCGACAGAATCATGTCGACAAAGCCCTTGCTCGACCCGCGCGTATCCCGATCATTGTCGTAACGGCCTTCCAGTTGCACGCGCGTGCGCATGCGATCGCCAAATTTCGACTGCAGCCCGGCACCCCAGGACACATACATGTCACGGCCGTCCTCGTCCAGGAAATTGTCATGCTCCTGAATGCCGAGACCGACCAGCGCATAAGGCCGATGCTTGTTGCCCTCTTCGCCGAAGTGATATCGCCCGGTCAGGCCATAGCCATAGATATCGAAATCATCGCTGACATTCGGCGCCAGCGGGGGCAGGCCGGCGCGCTGGACGCGATCTGCCCTGAAGTCGCTGGAATAGGTATCAATCTGCACATCCAGGCTGACGTTGGGACTGAAAAAACGACCCACGTAAAGACCGTAGTAAGCGGCCGTCGAGTCCGCCAGCCGGTCACTGCCCGGCCTGGCGACCCCGCCCATCAGGCCACCATACCAGCGATCATCATAGCCGACCCATTCGCGCTCCTGTGCCACCAGCGGGGATACCACCAGCAAAGCTGCCAACAACAATGCATGCCTCATATCGATCATCCGGTTCGAAATTGATGAAATCATACCTGAATCACCTACCAAGGTACACAGGCACCGGAACGACTGAATGCCGGCGCCCGTGGACTCAGCGGCTGTCCTTCATCTGTTTCTGCTTGAGTTCCCAGCGCTCCTGGGCATCCAGACACAATGTGGCGATGGGCCGAGCCTGCAGACGCGCCAGGCCGATTTCTTCTCCGGTTTCCTCACAATAGCCGTAACTGCCGTCATCGACCCGCGCCAGCGCTTGATCGATCTTGTTGAGCAACTTGCGATATCGGTCGCGTGTGCGCAATTCAAGACTGTTCTCGGTTTCACGCGAGGCGCGTTCGGCCTCATCGCCGACATCTCGCACTTCCCCGCGCAGGTTATTGATGGTTTCCTGGGACTCGTCGATCAACTCCTGTCGCCAGTCCAGAAGCTTGCGCCGGAAAAATTCCAGCTGTTTCGGATTCATGTAGTCTTCGTTTTCTGAAGGCTTGTAGTTTCTTGGCAGCTTGACTTCTTTGCGGCTCATGCGAGTTTGCCCTCGTTATACCCTACCGGGTAGTTCGGAAAATCTGCCATTATATATGCGGGATCTCTGTCAAAATCAAGCCCGATGAAATCGATTCTGATTGCGCTCATCCATTTATATCGCAATACGCTGTCGCCATTCATCGGGCAGCAGTGCCGGTTCACACCCAGTTGCTCCCATTATGCAGAACAGGCGATTGAATTGTACGGCCCGTGGCGAGGTAGCTGGATGGCAATCCGGCGTATCGGTCGTTGCCACCCGCTGTGTGACGGCGGACTCGACCCGGTGCCGGGCAATGAAGACGCGCATTCGCCCACGACCGGAAATTCTCGCGAATGAGCTGGATCACGCGCCGGCTGGACCATCTTGGCAGTGCCGGATTCGGCGGTGCCGGTGGAATCGGATTCTCCCAGGCGCCGGCATTTACCCAAGCCTACCTGCAGCGCCTGGGCGGGCATATCGACGAGGCGACAATCACCATCCAGCGCATGTCCGGGGGCGAACTCCTGCCGTGGCTGGGAACGGCCGGGCGCGAACTGGCGGTGACCGAACTCGAAGTCCGGCTGGCCCAGCTTGAACAAATGCGCCAATCCATCGTCGAGGCCCCGAGCCTGGTGCGTCCGGCGATGATGCTGCGCCATGCCGACTGGTCGATCGCACGCCGCGCCGGCGAGGATTTCACGCCGGCCATCCCGCTGGATCCGGCCTCGCTGCTGTGGACCGCAATCGGCATCATCTGCGCGGTGTTCCTCTACGAACTTCTCGGACTGCCCATGTGGGCCCGCCGCCGCGGACGCAGGCGTCAGGACATGCGGTAGGATTCACCGCCCGGGCCGGCGAAACGCTGACCTGCGGTCCGCGCCGGCAGTCGCACGACCCAGCCACCACCACGGCGCCAGCATCAACACGGCAATCGCCACCTTGACGCCGTAATCGCCGATGGCAAGGGTAACCCAGGGCATATCCGTGGCGTAAAAGGCGAGCGCAAAGAACAGCGCCGTATCGACCGCCGAGCCAATCACCGATGAAAACAGTGGCGGGCGCCACCAGCCGCGCCTGCGCAAGCGATCGAATACCCGGATATCAAGCATCTGCGATACCAGAAACGCACTTCCCGAGGCCAGCGCGATCCGCGCTCCCGCCAGCCAGATCGATAGCATCACCGCCAGCGCAAAACCGACCCAGACCACGCGCCTTGCCGCCGCCGGACCCCGCATGCGGTTGGTCAGATCGGTCACAAAGTAGCTGATCGGATAAGTCAGCGCGCCCCAGGTCAACCAGTCATTGACCGGAAACTGCACCAGCCAGTTGGCGCTGGCGACGATCAGCATCATCGCCAGCACCATTGCGGTCTCGATCCAGATCATGCCCGAGACTGCCCCGCCCGCAGTTCAGGACACATCGGGATTGCCCGGGTCGAGATCCGGGCGCGCGGAAGAACGGGTCTCGGGCAGCGGCCGGTTGGATGCGGCACGATAGGAAAACACCACGGCCCGTTTGGGCCTGTCGGTTTCGTTGCGGCCGGCGGCATGCAGCAAAGCGGCGTGGAACAACAGCACATCACCGGGCGAGAGCTCGACCTCAACGGCGCGCGCGATCCAGTCCCGGTTGGACCGCAGATCGTGGCGAAAGAACCGGTCGGCGTCAAAGCGCGCGGCATCCAGCACCACCCGGTGCGAACTCGGAATCACGCGCATACCGCCGTTTTCATGGCCCTCGAAATCCAGCGCGGTCCAGGCATTGACCAGTTCGGCGCGTTCGAAAGCCCAATAACGGGTGTCCTGATGCCATCCGGTCGCGCTGGAGAACTCGGGCTGTTTGGTCATGATGCAGTTATGGTGAGCGCGTACCACGCGCACCTGGCGAGTCCCGAGCAGACTGCGAACCGGCTCAAGCAACGCGGATGAAAGTGCCCATGCGACGAATACCGAATCGCGGCCCAGCGCATCGAGCAGCCGTCTGACAGTCGTTCCGCCCGGCGCGCTTCGGCTGCCGGGAGCGCCAGCATAGGCGACATCGGCCTCATACTCGATCGGTGGCCGGTGATCTTGCAGATCGCGCTCGACGATTCTGCGCATCGCCTCGATCCGTTCGTGCGCGCAGCAACTGCGCATAATTACGAATCCATCCCTGCGAAAATCGCGCACAGATGAGCGGGGGCTGAAGGACGAGGCAATCATTGACGCGCGGACTGACGCAAAAAGTGGGTGAACATCACTGCATTTATCACTAAACTAACGGATCAGAAGTTTATCACCGGGCCACAATGCCACTATCAATCCTTGTCCTCGCCATCGCTCTCGTCGCCGTGCTGCTCTGGTGGTTGTGGCCCGACCCGATTGCGCATGCATTCCGGGCCCTGGACCGGCGTGCGGCAAGACTGCGTTCGTGTCATGTCGAGCTCAACGGCACGCGCTGGCATGTCCTGGAAGGCGGGCACGGCGAGACTCTGGTGCTGCTGCATGGCTTCAACGCCGATGCCGATCATTTCAACCGCGTCGCACGCCTGCTGACCCGGCAGTTCCGGATTCTGGCCCCCGACCTGCCAGGCTTCGGCGACACCGAAACCAGCGGATCGGTCGATTACCGCATCGAAGCGCAGGCCGAGGCGATTGTGGCATGGATGGATGCCGCCGGCATCCGGCATTGTTATCTGGGCGGCAGTTCCATGGGCGGCTACATTGCCTGCACCATTGCCGCCCGCTTTCCGGAACGGGTGCGCGCACTCTGGCTTCTGGCCCCCGGCGGCGTGGAAAGTGTACCGATGTCACCGTTATTTCAGGAAATCGCCGAAGAGCGACACAACCCGCTTGTCGTGCGCAACCTCCAGGACTTCCTCAGGCTGATCGATTTCTGCTTTGTCCACCCGCCGTGGATTCCGAAACCGCTGGCGCGCTTTTTGGCGCGCCGCGCCGCATCGCGTGCGGTCGACCATCAGCGGGCTTTCGACGCGATCCGCTTCGATTCGCTGCCGCTGGAACAGGTCGCGGCCAATCTGAAAACACCAATGCTGATCGTCTGGGGCCGTTCCGATCAGGTCCTCAATCCGGCCGGCGCCCAGGTTCTGGCCGACCTCGCCCGGGATTCGGAAACACTGATGCTTCCCGACACCGGCCATTTGCCAATGCTGGAGAATCCTCGCACCGTCGCCGAATCCTGGATTGCCTACACCGAGCGGATTGCCCGCGGCAACGAACACTGAACCGGTATTCACACCCTCCAGCCTGCGCTATCATCCCGGATATTCACAAAGCGGAGAATCAGAAGTGTCTGTTTCTCGCATTTCACCGGCCCGACTGCGTTGGCGCGTCGATCCGGAGTGGTTGACCCAGTCCGCGGACGCGCAACCGGCACCCGCACAAACGATCGCCGAAATCTCTCGGGCGCTGGAACTGGCATTGTCCAGCCACAACTCCTATCGACGGCACGTTTTCATTCGCGGCGAACCCGAATGCGAGCATGACTGCCTGCTGAATACGGCAATTCAGTCGCTCAAGTCCGACAATACGCCCGGGCGGGATTTCTGCTATGTACACAATTTCGAGCAACCTGATCGTCCGAGATTGATCGAACTCCCCGCCGGCAGTGCAAAGCTGCTGCGCACAGAGCTTCGCGAGATCAGCCATTTCATTCGTGATCGCCTGGAGCAGGCGATCAAGGCAAGGCCGGTCCAGGCGCGCCTTAAAGCGCTGGTCAACCGCGCCGAGGCCGAGATGCGACGCCACATCGAGCCGCTGGAAAAGGACCTCGCTTCCAGTGGCCTGGCACTCGTGCGCGAGGAAGTGGGCCAGTTGATTCGGCTCAGCATCCATGTCCGGCAGACCGGTCGAATCGTCACCCAGGATGATCTTGCCAATCTGGTCGCCTCCGGTCAGGTCAGCTCGAAAGAATATGAACAGTTGCGCGATCACATTCGCAGGGTGCAGCCGCAACTGCGTTCAGTTCACAGGCAGGTCAACGAGGTCTGGAGCCACTCGCAGAAGTTGCGTGCACGCGTGCTGCGCATGGAAACACATCGCATGATCATGAGCCTGACCGAACCGCTGAGAAAGCGATTCGACCTGTCCTCGATCAAGCGTCATCTTGACCAACTGCTGGCCGATGTCGTCGAAAAAAGAGTTGACAGCCCTACCGCCCATCTTGCCGACCCGGAACTGCTCTACGGCGCTCATCTTCTTCATCTCACCGACCAGGACTCGCTGCCAGTCATCCGCGAAGCGGCTCCCAGCGTGCGCAACCTGGCCGGGACCGTGGACCCTTCGTGGCTGGAGAATCGCCGCTCCGTAGCATCGTTCCATGGCATCCGGGCCGGTAGCCTGATCAGCGCCGGAAGCGGCCTGCTGATCATCGACGCCGCTGACCTGCTTGGCCAGCCAGGAAGTATCGATTTGCTGCGCAACGCCCTGACTCATCGGCGAGTGCATATCGAAGCGCCGGCCGAACACATCGCCAGCGCGGCCATTTCCCTGAGACCGGACCCGGTGCCGATTCACGCCGCCCTGGTCGTTTGCGGCAGTGCCGCGCATTGGTCGTGCCTTCAGCGCGAATACCCCGATTTTTTGCGGCTTTTCTCGACTCCGGTGGATATCCCGCAAACCATCCCGCGCGACAGAGCCGGCGCGCGCTGGCTGGCCGGAAGGCTGCGCGAATTCGCCCATCACATGGAGCCTTCGGAAATCAGCCGCGAGGCACTGGCGGCCCTGGTCGAACATGCCGCTCGTCAGGGCGGCCCGGAGCACCTGTCGATCCGGCTGGCCGAACTTGAAAGCATCCTTGGACGAGCCGCACTCGAGGCTCACGCAAGTGAAGATGACCACATCACCACCCCTTATATCGACTCGGCGATTGAAAGCTCGCGCCCGCGGCTGCCCGAATGCAGCAGGGTTCGCCGGGACGCCGACGTGTTTCCGGTCCGTCGCCATCAACCCGGAAAGGCGTTCGTCGTTTGTATCCGCAATGACGGCCAGGGTCCGGGCGGGCAGATCGTGCGCGTTCATGCCGGGCTGGCGCGAGCAAGGCGCACCCGATTCCGGTTCGACGGCGACTGTCATGATTTCCACCCCCAGACCGGTCTGCGGATCGAATCGCTTCTGGCGCAACTGCTGCACCTCGATCGGCCAAGCTGCATTCGGGGCGTATTCGATTGCCGTATCGAGGATGCTCTCGGCCCGGTTGAATTCCAGGGCAGCCTGATCACCGGCGCCATGCTCGCGCTTGTCAGCCAGCTTTCAGGGGTCCCCTTGCGCCAGGATCTGGCCACCATCGGTGGCCTGGATGGTGAAGGAATTCTGACGCCGGTCGAGGCGATCAACGAGCAGATCGAAGACGCCTGGCAGATCGCGCGCCGGAATGCGAGCGATCATGTGGCGATCGTGGCGATGCCGGGCCGGCAGGTGGATGCCCTGATGCTCAGGCCGGCGCTGGTCAAGGCGGTCAACAACGATTTGTTTCAGGTCGTCTCGGTCAACAGCCTGGTTCAACTGCTGGAGCTATACACCGGCAGTGCGCCGGGGATCTGGCGTGAAAACGCTTTCACCGAAGGCAGCGTGCTGGCCCGAGCCCGCACAACCCTGCTAGCGTACCCCGCCACTGATCCTGCGACATTGAGCGATTGACCCGGGCACCATTTCACCATCGCCAATACAACACCTCTTGCCAAATGCTGCCGAATGCGATACAACTTACTTACGAGTCGACCAGGGTGCGATGTGGATATCAGCCGCAACCAGATCAACGCCAGTATTCCACCAATCTCGGTAGCGGCATACCGGCACTACAGCCCCGGCGCGAGTCGGAACCTCCCCCAAGCAATTCGCCTGGAATTCACGCCGGCGGGCAAGTCTTGCCCGCCGGCAGTCATCAGAAAAATCTCAAAGGAGAAGCCAATGTTCGAGCATCATCGTGAGCAGATGGAAGAACTGTTGAAGCAAAACGAGGAATTTCGCACACTCTACAACGACCATCAACAACTGGAAAAGCGCATCCTCGCCGCCGAAAACAATACCGCTCCGATGGAAGACCTCGCTCTCAATCAACTCAAGCGCCAAAAGTTGAGAATCAAGGACCAACTGACGCGACTGATGGACCAGGCACGGGCTGCCTGACAGGCGCGGGCGCCGCAACTTGCGACGCTGAGTACACCCATCTGTTGCATAAATTTGCGGCGAGAGACCGTTGCACTGCCCGGTATAGCAGCGTTTCCGGGGCGCGTGCTCAATTTTCCAATCCTCACATAGAGTGAGCTATGTTCCGGTTGGAAAATATCCGCGCACGCCCCGGAAACACTACTCTCCGGGCTCTCGCACTCGGAAATTTATGCAACTGATGGGTACACCGATTCAGGGCTTGCATATCAAGCTTGCACTTGAGTTTGCGCGACCCGGTTGAAGATCGACCGGGTCCACTCCAGACCAGGAACATCGCCCAGGCTCTAAAGAATGAAAATGCGGATTGGTTTTGTCAGCGCTGTCATCTTGGATGATCATCAAAGTCGAACACCAGTGCAAACATGGCTGGCCGGGTGGCCGGATCGGCAACCGGCGCAGTCGTGAACTGACAGAGATTGCGAGCGATGAATTCAAAACGACCCCGACCGAATACCGGTCGCGTGACAATCAATGACGTGGCCGAGCACTGCGTCGTTTCGATCAAGTCCGTTTCGCGCGTTCTCAATGACGAACCGAATGTGCGTCCATCTACACGAGCGCGGGTCGAGGCTTCGGTCAAGGAACTTGATTATTCGCCGAATCCTTCGGCGCGCGGTCTGGCCGGGACTCACTCAAGAATGCTGGAATTCATTTATGACAATCCCAGCCCCAACTATCTGTTCCGGGCCATTACCGGAGTCCTGGAGGCCTGCAATGCCGCCGGCTATGGAGTTTCACTTCAGACCTCGTCGACCGATGAACCCGATCTGGCTCCCAATATTGCCAGATTTGTCGCTCAGTCCCGTGTCGACGGCCTGTTGCTGGTCCCGCCGGTCGGAGACATTCCTGGTGTCCTGGATGCACTGGAGGAAATCAGGCTTCATCGAATCGGTCCGGCTGGAGGACGGCAGCACGATTGCGGGCGACCTGTTCATCGACTGCAGCGAGTTTCGCGGCCTGCTGATCGAACAGGCACTGGGCACCGGCTGGGAAGACTGGTCGCAATGGCTGCGCAGCGACCGCGCCATTGCCGTTCAGACTGAATCCACCACACCTCCAGCGCCGTTCACCCGCGCAACCGCGCGCGCCAGCGGCTGGCAATGGAAAATCCCGCTGCAACACCGCATGGGCAACGGGCTGGTCTATTGCAGCGACTATCTGGACGACGACCAGGCCGCCAAAGTCCTGCTGGACAACCTGGAAGGTCGGCCCATCACCGATCCGCGACCGATCCGTTTCAGCACCGGCAGAAGGCGGCTGCAATGGAATCGCAACTGCATATCACTGGGGCTTTCAAGCGGTTTCATGGAGCCGCTGGAATCGACCAGCATCCATCTGATCCACAACGGCATCATCCGCCTGATTAAGGTGTTTCCGCGCGATGGCATCGAGCCAGCGCATGTCGAACAGTTCAATCGTGAATCGCGCGACGAAATCGAGCACATCCGCGATTCCATCATCCTGCATTACCACGTCAATCGCCGCGGCGACTCGCCCTACTGGATCGACTGCCGCGAAATGTCGGTGCCTGATTCACTGCGCCACAAGATCGAGCTTTGCTCGCGCAATGCGCTGATCTTTCGTGACAACAACGAACTGTTCAGCGAAGTCTCCTGGGTCTCGGTCATGATTGGCCAGAGCATACAGCGGCCGGCTACCACCCGGCAGTCGATACGCGGGACGACAAGCAGATCCTGGAAATGATGAAGCGCGTACGCGCCGACATCGTCCGGGTCATTGCAAACAGCACCAGTCACGAACAGTACATCGCCGGGTGCTGCCCGAGCGCCAGCACCGGCAGCAGTTGAGCATCGTCAAAGCCCACAAATTGGTTAGGTCATGAACAATTCATCCAGTCAACAAGACAGCCGCAACAATATTCCGCGCATCGTAATGTTATCCATGGTCGCCGCTCTCGGCGGTTTTCTGTTCGGCTTCGATAGCGGCGTGATCAACGGTACCGTGGATGCCCTCAAAGTAGCATTCAACTCCGACGACGTAGGCACCGGATTCAATGTGGCTTCCATGCTGCTGGGTTGTGCAGCGGGGGCATTCTTCTCGGGCACGCTGGCCGACAAGTTCGGCCGCAGATTGGTCATGATTTTCGCCGCAGCGCTGTTCATTGTCAGCGCCTGGGGATCCGGCATTTCCGGCAGCTCCGCAGAATTCGTCTTTTATCGAATTCTGGGTGGCCTGGCCGTGGGAGCCGCCAGCATTCTTGCGCCAGCCTATATCGGCGAGATTGCCCCTCCCAATATCAGGGGAAGACTGATTTCACTTCAACAGCTTGCCATTGTGCTGGGTCTGTTCATCGCTTTTTTCAGCAATTACAACATTGCACTGGCAGCAGGCAGCGCATCGAGTGAACTGTGGTGGGGATTCGATGCATGGCAATGGATGTTCTGGATCGAAATCATACCCGCATCGCTGTTTTTCGTCCTGCTGCTATTCATTCCCGAGTCGCCACGTTTTCTTGTTGCAGCCGGAAAAACCGAAAAGGCGGTCGCTGTACTTGCCAGCCTGTCATCGCTCGAAAACGCCAGGAAGGTGGCAAAAGAGATCGAAGACACGGTCATTCACGAGCGCAAACCAAGGCTCTCGGACATTATCAACTCGAGAACCGGCAAGGTTCACCCGATCATCTGGGTAGGGATCGCCGTGGCGGCACTCCAGCAGTTCACCGGCATCAACGTCGTATTCTATTATGGGTCGGTGTTATGGCAGGCAGCAGGCTTCACCGAGGCCGACGCGCTGCTGACGAATGTTATCGGCGGCAGCGTGAATGTAATCTTTACATTCCTGGCAATCTACCTTGTGGATCGAATCGGCCGCAAACCATTGTTGATGGTTGGTGCCCTGGGCCAGGCGGTCATGCTCGGTTCACTGGCATTGATTTTCGCCACCAGCGCGAGCGATGCGGCGAATGGAATCGAAATGGGTGGCAATAGTGGCGTTCTCGCCCTGATCGCCGCCAATGGCTATATCGCGTTCTTCGCCTTCACCTGGGGGCCGATCATGTGGGTGATGCTGGGCGAGATGTTCTCCAACAGGTTCAGGGGCGCAGCTCTGGCGGTGGCCGGCCTGACGCAGTGGGGGTCGAATTTCCTGATCACCATCACCTTCCCCATGCTGTTGGGTTCCATCGGCCTGGGAATCTCCTACGGCATTTATGCGGCCTTTGGCGTGGTTGCCTTTGTCGTGGTGCGCAAGTTTGTCAAGGAAACCAAGGGACGAACACTGGAAGAGATATCGCTGGATCAGGAATAGTTCAGCCGGAATCTCCCCACAGATCCTCGAGCCGCCGGTCACGACCGCAGCCGGTACGGTAGAAGCGATACCGGATCGGGTTCTTGCGGTAGTAGTCCTGGTGGTAATCCTCGGCCGGCCAGAAAGTTTTTGCGTCCTCGACCGGCACGACCACGGGCTGCCCGAAGCGGCCGGAGTCGATGAGTTTCTGTTTTGACGCCTCGGCCAGACGCCGCTGCTCGGCATCGTGGACAAAGATCACCGGCCGGTAACTTTCGCCGACATCGCAGAACTGCCGATTGTCGGTCAACGGGTCAATATTTTTCCAGTAGGCTTCAAGCAGTCTCTGGTATCCGATGCGCTCCGGATCGTAGGCCACCTGAACCACTTCCACATGCCCCGTGTTCTCGCGCGTGACCTGTTCGTAGGTCGGACTTTCCACGTGCCCGCCCATATAGCCCGAAGTCGTGGAAATGACCCCGTCAAGCTTGTCGAACGGCGGCTCCATGCACCAGAAGCAACCGCCCCCGAATGTGGCGACCGCGGTTTCGGCGTGAGCTTCACCAGCGGTTGTCATGGCCAGTAACACCAATGTATTCATGATCATGGCCCTCATGCGCGCAGATCGGGCAGCGCGTCGCCGTCTGCCACGAATTCCAGCGCCAGGCCATTGTTGCACCAGCGCTGACCGCTCGGTTCGGGACCATCGTCGAACACATGACCCTGGTGACCACCGCAGTTGGAGCAGTGGTACTCGGTGCGCGGCCAGATCAGCTTGAAGTCCTTTTTCGTGCCGATGGCATCGGGACCGATCGGGCGAGTGAAACTGGGCCAGCCGGTCCCGGAATCGAACTTGTCGGCGCTGGCAAACAGCGGCTGGAAGCAGGCCGCGCAAATGTAGGTTCCGGCACGTTTTTCGTCATTCAGCGAGCTGGACCAGGCGCGCTCGGTCTTTTCGCGAAACAGGATGTCATAGCGTTCATGCGGTAGAAGCCGTTTCCAGTCTTCCAGCGTCATTTGCTTTCCCGGGCCCGAGGGCGAAGAGTTGGATTCAGGTTCATCATCGGCCCCGGCAATCCGCAGGCCGCTTCCAACAGTGAACAGCGACAGGCCGACAGCAATCAATATTGAACGTTTTTTCATATCTCTCAAGTTACCACCACGACGTTAACGCGCTGTGCATGATTCTGGCAGCATCCGCGAAGTGCGACCCGATTTGCGCAAGATCCTGATCAGTCCGCTCCAGCCCTTGATGCGCTGGTCAGCCTTAAAAAATTCCCTCCAGGACGCTGGCGTTGATCACCCGCAGCGTCGACGGACTGCACCAGCGTGCCGGGCAGCGCCGGGTTCCGGCCAGTCACGGCGATCTCGACCGCATGATCTATATTATTCAATCAAGACCCGGGAAATTGATAGAATCATCCACGCGCGCCGAAGCGTCTTGCCGGGATTGCACGCCCGGCAATTGTTCAAATCCGGCGCCAGCCGGCCGGCTGTTCGATTGCAGTTGCTCCTCGGTTGGGACGGGAGAAAATGACCAGTGGGTCGGGGATGGGTCAATCACTACAACAACAAAAGGGGCAGAT
Source organism: uncultured Halomonas sp. (assembly GCA_964453565.1). Classification (GTDB taxonomy): domain Bacteria; phylum Pseudomonadota; class Gammaproteobacteria; order Xanthomonadales; family Wenzhouxiangellaceae. The sequence continues at coordinate 23,323 of CAYVPB010000014.1, read as the reverse complement.
CAACGTGCCGGAAATTCAGTTACAGTTATCACTGACGCGCGCGTCGGGCATCCTGGCAGGAATCGTCGCCGCGATGGCAAAGGAAAACCTAAGCCTGCAAACCCAGAAAATCATTCGCAATGCGAGTGACTCCAGCGCAAGGCTGGATATAGTCTGCGAAGGCGAAATCCTCGATATCGAGGCGCTGACGACACGCATCGAAGGCTGCCTCGGTGTCGCGCGGCTTGAATTCGCAAGTGCCGACGGCGTTGCAATGGTCGAGAACGGTGAGCGGGTCGAATCAATAGACGATTCCTCTCAATTCACCGCAGCCGAACCTGACGATGAAAGCGTCGAAAACGCAGCGCCAAGCGCGACGGAGCTCCCTGGAGAGAAAGAGGAATCATCTGGAACCGATGAAACCGCCAAGTCCGGGTCGGTGATCGGAGAATCGCGATTTCCCGATACCCTTGCCGAACCCGCCGCGAGTCAATTCAGTGAAATGGAGAGTTCGCCAGAACCTGTCCGGGATCCCGAAGTGGCCGAAATCACTGCTATCGAGCCGGTCAACGCCAATGCCGTCATTGCAGCTGAAAGCCATGCAACAGAGTCGACCGAAAAAGCCGTGAAACCGAAGAAGTCCGGTTATCGTCGGCGGCGAAGGTTACGTTAGTGAAATCAGCAAAGTACCGCCGACCAACCCGGCGATTTCGAATTCCAGTCACCACGGATCAACACATTGACAACAAAACAGCGCTACCCGCGGATTTTTAATCCCCTGGATCTGGGCTTTGTCACACTGCCCAACCGGGTACTGATGGGCTCCATGCATACCGGGCTCGAGGACCGGGTCTGGAACTACGACAAACTGACCGCGTATTTCGCCGAGCGCGCTCGCGGCGGCGCCGGACTGATGGTGACTGGCGGCATTGCGCCCAACCGCCGTGGATCGCTGGCGCCGCTGGCCTCCAAGCTGACCAACCGTTGGGAAGTTCTGCGCCATCGCAAGGTCACGCGCGCGGTGCACGAAGCCGGCAGTCGCATCTGCATGCAGATCTTGCATGCAGGGCGCTACGCCTATCATCCTTTCTCGGTCGCGCCCAGCGCGATCCAGGCGCCGATCAACCCGTTCAAGCCGAAGCGACTGAGTGCCGCCGGCATCAAGCGCCAGATCCGCGACTTCATCCGCTGTGCCCGCCTTGCGCGGGAAGCCGGCTATGACGGCGTCGAGGTCATGGGCTCGGAAGGCTATTTCATCAACCAGTTTCTGGTCCCGCGCACCAATCACCGAACCGACGAATGGGGCGGCAACTTCGAGAACCGCATGCGCCTGCCGCTGGAAATCGTGCGCGGTATTCGCCACGCCACGGGCAGCGATTTCATCATCATCTACCGGCTTTCGATGCTGGACATGCTGGCCAACGGCAACTCGCGCGAGGAAGTGGTGCAACTTGGAAAAGCCATCGAGGCCGCCGGCGCGACCATCATCAACACTGGCATCGGCTGGCACGAAACCCGCATCCCGACGATTGCAACCTCGGTCCCCAGGGCAGCATTCACCTGGGTCACGCAGCTTTTCCGCGAGGCCATCTCGATTCCGCTGGTCACCACCAACCGGATCAACATGCCGCACACCGCCGAGCAGGTGCTGGCTCGGGGCGATGCCGACATGATTTCCATGGCCCGACCGTTCCTGGCCGATCCGGATTGGGTGGTCAAGGCCCGGACCGGGCGAACGGACGAGATCAATACCTGCATCGCCTGCAACCAGGCCTGCCTCGATCACGTATTTGAAAACAGGAAAGCCACCTGCCTGGTCAATCCGCGCGCCGCGCGCGAGTCCGAACTCATCATCAAGCCGGCCAAGGCCTGCAAGCGCGTCGCCGTAGTCGGCGCCGGCCCGGCAGGAATGGCCGCCGCGACCACCGCGGCCAGCCGGGGCCACCAGGTCACGCTGTTCGAAGCCGATGGGCGGATCGGTGGTCAGTTCAACATGGCCAAGCGCATTCCGGGCAAGGAAGAGTTTGTCGAAACCCTGCGCTATTTCAGTCGTCGGATCGAACTGCACGAAGTGGAATTGAAACTCTCCACGCGCGTGACTCCCGATGACCTGTCCGGGTTCGACGAAGTCATCGTCGCCACCGGCGTCACGCCGCGCATTCCCGGAATCACGGGCCAGGATCATCCAATGGTCCTGAGTTATCTCGACGTGCTGAAGGGCAACGCCCCGGTCGGTAAGCGCGTTGCCGTGATCGGCGCCGGCGGCATCGGCTTCGATGTCTCGGAATTCCTGCTGCACGACGATGTGCCCATGCAACCTGATCCGGATGCGACCGATATTGAATCGTTCTTTGCCGAATGGGGCGTGGACATGGATCTCCAGTCGCGCGGCGGCGTCGACGGCATCGAGGCGAATCGCCCGCCGGCGGCCCGCAATATATGGATGACCCAGCGATCGAAGGGAAAGCCCGGCGCAAATCTCGGCAAGACCACCGGCTGGATTCATCGAACGACGCTGAAAAACCACGGCGTCGAGATGCTGTCTGGAGTCGCCTACGACCGCATCGACGATGCCGGCCTGCATCTGACGATCACGAACAAGGATGGCGGCGAAGAAATACGCCTGCTGGAAGTTGACAACGTCGTACTGTGCACCGGCCAGGTCTCGGAAAAAACCCTTTACGAACAGCTTGAACAACGCGGTGCATCCGTACACCTGATCGGCGGCGCCAAGCTCGCCGCGGAGCTCGACGCCAAGCGCGCCATCGATGAAGGCACTCGCCTGGCCGCAAGGCTGTAGCGTGTCACGGGCGGCCTACAGCATCATTGAACCTCCCAGTTTTCAACAATCAGGCCGGATACGCGCTCGAATTCAGAGGTGTTATGAGTGACCAGCGACAGGCCACACGAGCGCGCGCGGCCTGCGATCATCTGATTGTACGGCCCAATCGGCCTGCCAGGGCGCCGTAGCTCTGCGCGGATCTGAACCGTGTGCCACGCGGCCAGTGCGTCGTAGTCAAGCACCTCAAGCCGCGCGATAAAACCCTCGATCACCTGCAGGTTGTGCTCGACCCGGGTCGAGTTCTCGGCGCCGAATACCAGTTCCATCACTGTGACGGTCGAAATCGCCATGCGGCCATGGTGACAACGAAAACGCTCTCGCACCTCGGTCGGCTTGTTCATGATTGTGTAGATCGCGATGTCGGTATCGAGCAGGAATTCCAGCACGGGTGGTTTGCCGGGTTCAAAGATCTTCTCGTTCCTGATCTGTTTCCTGCCCGCGCTCAGTCATGAAGTCATCGCTTGCCGCACTCGCATCGAACCATTCGTCCCATGACTCACCAGCCGGCGTGATCAGCCGCGAGCGGCCCAGCGCCACAATCTCGACCTCCTGCACCGATTCAGGGAAGGCCTCTGCCTTGGGCAGCCGGACTGCCTGCGTACGGTTGTTTTTGAAGATTCGGGTTTCCATGATGCGCTCATATAAGGATATACTAATATCAGCATACGCGCCTGTTAACCTAACGCGGGGCAACCGGTTGCATCATGAGTCGGACTCAGGAATCGCCACTCATCAGGCGCTCCCACAGATCATTGATCCAGCCCATCATCTCGCCGATGAGGGGCTCGGTTACGGCATCCGGTGCGATGGTCCACAGGTCGATTTCGGGATGGCCCGGGGCAGCATACTCCCAGTCGATCAGGACCAGCCGGTTGCCGGTATCGAGGATGTTGGCCGGCACCAGATCATGATGCGCCAGGCATGCGCGCCAGCCGGAACGGTCGAACGCCCGCAGCCTGGGCTCGAAGTCCTGCCAGGCCCGCCTCAGCCCGGCATCGACCAGTTCCCGTTGCTCCATCTGCTGCCAGTAGTGGCTCAGATAATCGTGATAGCTGCGCCGGGGAAGGTCCGGAGCCATCCTGCGCAGCGCCTTGATCAGCGGGTGCAGCCGGGCAAGCTGCAATTCCCGGGTCAGGTCCGCCGGCGTCCACACCCGGCCCTCCAGCCACGGGAACACGACAAATTGCTGCTCGGGATCCCAGCACAGCACCGGCCGGCCGATGCCGGCCTCGGCCACCTGATCGAGGATGGCCCGCTCGGCGTTCCGGTCGATCCCGATCCGGCTCGGATCCGGATGGTTGAGCCGCAACAACAGATCATGCTCCAGGCCCGGGGCCTGCAGGCGAAAGTTGCGATTGGTCTGGCCGCGGGCGACCGGCCCGACCAGTTGCGGGCGCCGCTCCATGGCCAGTCCCCAGTCGGGCCAAGTATCCAGCACATGCTCAAGGCCTGCAAGAGTGGGGTCGGATTTCATCATCAGATAATGCTACATGATTACGTATATGCCTCAGTCATCGGTCAGAGGGGCCGGTTGCGGAGGCAGGCGGCGAGCGGCGTTGCCTGCTGAGAGTTTCATGCAAGGCGCTGGACTCGCCCGCAGCGAGACTCGAACATTGGTGCAGCGGGGGATGTCGGGGGCTTCGGGTCGGCCGGGGCGCGGCGTTCGCCCCGGAATGATCAGCATCCTGGCCAACCCACGAAATTTTCAGAAAACCCGCACGACTCCCGGTCTCCCCAGAGTGTATTCACCGGCACACCAGCTCCCGGCAACCAGACGGTTTCGGCCGGGCCGTTCGCCCCGGCCGGCCCGAAGCGGCCGGCATCACCGGATGCTCGAAGCCATCTACTGCCATCAAGAAGCCGGCTTGAAATCCTGGACTGCAATGATGACGCATGAGCGCGCAGTCAATGGCTCAGTCATCCATGTAATCAGGTGGGCCTTTATCCGCGTTCATCTGCGGTTACAACTTTTTCTTCTTATCAAGAATCGCTGAGCAAGTTTCGTAATCAGATGACGCTATGACAGATCCCTGATCATGTCACCGGCCTGCGCGCGATAGTCGCGCAACCAGGCCATCCAGCCGAATACCGAGATCACCAGGTAGGCCAGGTGCAGCCCGGCGGTCAGGAGCATGCCGCGGTTGAGGAATAGGAAGATCGCCAGCGAATTGATGACCATCCACCAGAGCCAGTTGTCCAGCACCTTACGCGCGACCATGAAAGTGGTCACGACCGCGCCGAAGGTGATGAACGAATCCAGATACGGCCAGGCCGCTTCGGTATGCAGTCTGAGCAGGCGGCCCGAGATGGACATGCACACCAGCACCACCAAAAGCACCAGCAGGTGCCGATGCCATTGCCAGCGCGTGATCTCCAGTCCGCCCCCTGCCCCGCCACCGTGCGTCCATTGCCACCAGCCGTACACGGCCATGCCCATGTAATAGACATTCAGCGCCGACTGCATCAGCAACTGCACCTGCCAGAACAGTGCGGTGAAAATCGCGGTGCTGACGAATGCGGCGGGCCAGCACAACCGGTTCTGGCGCACTGCTAGCAACAGATAGGCAATCGCCAGCGCCACCGCCAGCATTTCCCAACCCGACACCCGGGCCAGGCTGGCGGCCAGTTGATCGATACTCATCGCAACCGGCCCCGGTACGACCATGAACTGGAATCAGAATGCATACGCGGCCGTCGCTCCGACCACCCGCGGTTCACCGAACTGGAAGAACGGCCGGACCGCAAAGCCATCGCGCGGGTCGTTGCCGAAACTGCCGAAGCCGCGCACCTTGATGTCCTTGTCCGTGATGTTGCGCGCCCACAGTGCCAGGTCCCAGTTGCCGTGCCGATAGCCCAGCCGGGCGTGGAACAACTCGTAGGAATCGGATTTGACTTCATGCCGGCTGGAGAAGAAGAAGGCATCCCTGCCCTCGGCTTCCAGGCGCACAAACCAGCGCTCATTGATTTGATAGACCGCACCCAGCGCGAACATGTAGTTTGGCGCATGCGGCAGGTCACGGCCGTCCATGTCGACCGGCTGGCCGCTTTCCGGATCGGCGTCGACATGCGAAAAGTTCAGGAAGTCATCGAAGCGCGATTGCAGCAGGCCGAGGCTGGCGAATACATCAATGCGGCGGCTGACTTCCCAGTTCAGTTCAGCCTCCAGCCCATAACTCCGCCCGGCCGTGGCATTGGTGGTGAAGTCGATGAACTGGCACGGGCAAATCTCGCCCTGGATGGGCAACACCAATGACTGGCCGGTCTGTACGTCATCGCGATCCTGGAAGAACAGCGCGGTGCGCAGGTCCATGCGCCCGTCCAGCAATGGCATTTTCACGCCCAGCTCATAGTTCAACATCGTCTCGGTGTCGAACTCGCGCTGCTTGTCGGGAATGGCCGAATTGCTGTTGACGCCACCGGCCTTGTAACCACGCGAGACCAGGCCATACCAAAGGCCACCGCCCGCGTTGCGGTATTCCAGCGCCAGCCTGCCGCCCCACATATTGTCGTCGGGGCTGAATACCGCGCCATCGTTGTCGGAATAGTCGGCATCGCGCTGTTCATGACGAAGCCCCACCGACAGCCGCCAGCGCTCGGCCAGTGGAAGGTCGAGCCGGCCGTAGATGGCACGATTTTCATTGTCATAGTCGCGCAGGAAATCCTCTGCCAGGAAGGTATAGACCCGGCGCAGTTTCTGGGTCTGCTCGCGATAGTAGGCGCCAACCACCCAGCCCGGTTCATCCGGTCCGGCATTGGAAACCAGACGCACGTCCAGGGTGGTGTTTTCGTTGTCACGGATGTAGTTGTCGAATGACGAAAATCCCGAGGCCAGGCACTCGAAGGCCTCGCAGAAGCCGACAAAGCTCCAGTCCTCGTCAAAACCGTATTCCATATCGGCGTCGGTGTGACTGATCAAGCCTTCAACGCTGAACGCGCGATGGGCATTCCAGTGAACCCGTGCCGAGGCCGCCAGCGTCTCCTGCCGGTCATGGCCGGGCTGGTCGGAAAAAGTCGTGCGGGTATTGTCCAGCGAAAAACCGTCGAAACCGTTGTCGATATCCAGATACAACGCGGTGAAATCGACACTGAGATCCTCGTGCGGTTGCCAGCGCAGCCGGGCACGCAGCGTCTGCTCGTCGAGATCATCGGTATCGCGCACGCCCGAAAAGGCATTTTTCTGGAACCCGTCGCTCTGGTAATTCGAGTAGGCAATCCGGAACCCCAGCGAATTGCTGATCGGCCCGGAAATCATCGCCTCGGCCGCGCGCGTGCCGCGCTCGGCAACGGTGGCCTCGACACGGCCAGTGAAGGTCCCGGCAGGAGCACTCGAGACCATGTTGATCATCCCGGCCAGTGCATTGGCGCCAAACAGCGTTCCCTGCGGCCCGCGCAGCACCTCGACCTGCCGAATGTCCAGTGTCGTGGCCGCTCCTCCGATGCCGGTCATGTCGATACCATCGATCAGCAGCCCGACCGAGGCATTCATCGGCTCGATGAACTGGCTGCGCTCGCCAATGCCGCGAATCTGAAAAAACCGGCCCCGGGAAGCGCCGCTGGAAAAGTTGACGTTGGGCACCAGGTTCAGCACCTGGTCGATATGCAAAGCATTGCGTTGCCTGATCGTGTCGGCATCGATCACCGTGGCGCTGGCACTCAGATCGCCCAGGCCAACCTGGCGAAAATCGGCCGTGACCAGAATCCGGTCCTCGGGCTCGACCGGGCCACGGAGATCGGGATCGGTCTCGGCTGCAACAACCAGCGGAAATGCCAGCGCAGGGCCGGCAACAAGCGTGAAGATTTTCATGCAGGAGTCTCCGATAAAAGGTTCAAAGGAGACCCGGAATGCGAGTGGGATGATCGAAAGCGGCCGCGACAAGCCACGACCGGGCTTTCCGTTCCTGTCCCTACGCCGGCATTAACCGGATCAGGTTCAACGGGTCCACCCGGTCTGGGTGTCTCAGGCATCTCGCCACCCCGAGGAATCGCGGTAAGTATAACGTTATCTGATTAAGTAGTTGATCCAGCCAATGCCAGAAAGGCTTTTTACCGCAGATGAACGCAGATAAAGTCAAATCTCGTCAGGAAGGGGGAAAACCCGCATCGTTGTCGGCGGATTGACTTACGGACTTGGCTGGAAAAACTCGTCATCAAGAATTCGAGGACTCCAGCACTCGAGTCGCATTCTTCTGAAACCGAAACCAATTCAATCATCTGCGTCCATCTGCGTCTATCTGCGGTAAACCTGGTTTGGCCCATAGCTGAGATTCCTGTGTAATCAGGTAACGTTATGCAGCGCCTGCCGCGCAACCCTTGCGGCAACCCCCGCCGGCTATCCGGGCCAGGCACACTGTCGCAATGGAATCAAACAATGCACCGACATCCACGCACCCGTTCGACCGGTTGCAACCTGAAGTGATTCTGGAAGCTGCCGAGGCGGTCGGGATGGTGACCGACGGCCGACTGCTGGCGTTGAACAGTTACGAGAACCGCGTCTGGCAGATCGGACTGGAAGAAGCCAAGCCGGTCATTGCCAAATTCTACCGGCCTGGGCGCTGGAGCAACGCGGCCATCATCGAGGAGCATGAATTTGCCGCCGAACTGACCGCCACCGGGCTTTCGGTGGTCGCACCATTGACATTCAACGGCACGACATTGCTGGAACACGCCGGTTTTCGCTACGCATTGTTCCCGCGTCAGGGCGGTCATGCACCGGAGCCCGAAGATGAAAACACTCTGCGCGCCATGGGGCGCGCACTGGGCCGGATGCACGCGGTCGGCCGCACGCGCGAGTTCAGCCACCGCGGGAATATCTCCATCGACACCATGGGCAGTGACGCACGCGACTGGCTGCTGGACAACGACTGGATTCCGCCGCACCTTGAATCCGCCTTCCGCACCCTGACCGACGATCTGCTGCAACATGCCCGCGCCGCATGGCAGCGCGCCGGCGACTTCGCCCGGATCCGCCTGCACGGCGATTGCCACCCGGGCAATATCCTGTGGCGCGACGGCCCGCATTTCGTCGATCTGGACGACTGCCTGACCGGCCCGGCGGTGCAGGACCTGTGGCTGCTGGTCTCGGGCGAGGCCTACGACCGGCAACGCCAGTGGCAATGGCTGCTGGACGAATACCGCATGTTCTGCGACTTCGATCCACGCGAACTCAACCTGGTCGAGGCGCTGCGCGCACTGCGCATGATCCACTACGAAGCCTGGCTGGCCCGACGCTGGGACGACCCGGCCTTTCCGCGCGCCTTCCCCTGGTTCGCCGACGAACGCCATTGGGAAACCGCCATCGGCCAATTGCGCGAACAGCTCTCGGAAATGCAGGAACCCCCCATCACCATCGACCGCTTCTGACCCCTACACCGGGTGATCGGAACCGGTCAGGTGGAACTGGCGCATGCTGACCATCTTCTCGGGCGTGGCCAGCCAGCCGGTGAGACCCGGTAGTTCCTGAAGCTCTTTCAGTGACCATTGCGCCGGGGTCGCCCAGCCTTCGGGTAACCGCAGCAGCCTGGCTGGATCCTCCGGCTGCGCGGCAATCTGCCCGACATTGCCCGCCATGGTCAAACCCATGGCCTTGACCAGCGCTTCGCGCAGGCTCCAGCGCCGCAGGAATTCCAGCCGGCCCGAATCCTGGCCCAGCGCCGCCAGATATTCGGCCTCGGCCGGGCTGAACCAGCGCTGCGCGAGACGCGGCCAGTGGACCTCGCGAGCCACGGGCTCGATATCGATTCCAATCTCGACCCCTGTTGCAACCGCAATCGCCAGCCAGCCGCCGGCATGCGAAAGATTGAAATGAAGACCGCTGCCGGCGAGATCTGAAGCCAGTTCGGGCTTGCCGTGCGCGCCTCGCTTCAGCCGGATCTCGCGGCCCGGGCGTTGCAGGTATGCCCCCAGCAACAGGCGCAGCAGGAACTTCTGGGCAATGCGCTGCTGGCGAACCCTGGCGGCACGGCCATCTTGCCGGTTGCCGATCGGGCCCCGGTTCGAACGAGCGTCGGCATCAGGCGCTGGATGATCACCAAAATCGCGGGCGGGCACCACCCCCGGCAGCGGCAGCTCCGTCGGCCGGGCCAGCCAGACATGCACCTGACCGGCATCCAGCGCAGGCGCATCGCGCAGAGGAAGGTCAACGCGCTGCATCAGTTCCATCCGACCGGGCGCACGCTGGCTACGCCGAAAGCGCCTGCGGCACGCGCGCGTTGCCAGTCGTCCACGGTCACGCCGCCGCGCGCCAGAACCGGCAACGGCGAGAACGACACCAGATGTTCAAAATCCGCCCAGCCCAGTGGCGGGATTTCGCTTCGGCCGCAATCGCGCACCGGCGCGAGCGTGACCAGGTCGGCCTCCAGCCCCTCTGCCATGCGGATTTCTTCCAGATCGTGGCAGGAGGCCAGCAACAGCTTGTCGGCCGCCACCGGACGGCGCACCAGGGTGACCAGTTGCCGGGTCTCCAGATGCACGCCATCGGCCGGCCATTCCAGACACTGCTCCAGGGGACCGGAGGCAATCCAGCGCGCACCCGCGTCACGGGTCATGCGGCTGATCGCATCGATCAGTCCATCGCCGACTTGCTCATCATCGGCAAGCCTGAGTTGCAGCAGACGGTCACCGGCTTCCAGGCTGTCCGACCAGGCTTGCACAAACGCATCGGGGGACTCGAACGAAGCGGGCGAAGGCAAAATTGAGTAGTAGCCATCCAGTGACAGCAAGCGCACCAGCGGCCGATCGGCGGCCGGCATTTCCAGCGCCCGCATCTCGGCCGGTGCCACCCAATCCAGCGCCTGACCTTCGACCCCGCGCGGGGTGCCCTGGAACGAATGCACTTCGAACAGCCTCAGGCGCACGATCTTTTCCCGATTGGCACAAAGATAAGTATGGGTGACCGAGACCAGCGGCCGGCACGGGCCGATCCGGATATCCAGCTCCTCTTCAAGCTCGCGCGCCAGCGCCTGCACGGGCGTCTCGCCGGGATCGATCTTGCCGCCCGGAAACTCCCACATGCCGGCCAGGTGGCGCCCCGGCAGCCGGCGCGTCAGCAGCACTCGCCCCTGGTCGTCACGCAGCACGGCGGCGGAAACCTCGATTTTTTCGCCGTGTATCATCCATTCAGCCTTCAATATCCAGGAACAATGCCGTGAACTCGCGATTCTATCTTGCCGACCGCATTCACGCCGCCATTGCCGACGGGCAGGTACTGGTCATGGGGATTCTCAACGTCACGCCGGATTCGTTCTCCGACGGCGGCCACTTCGATGCGCCCGAGCGCGCGCTGGTGCATGCCCGGGAAATAGCCGCACAGGGTGCCGACCTCATCGACATCGGCGGCGAATCGACCCGCCCCGGTGCCGAACCAGTCAGTGCCGAAGCAGAAATCGCACGCGTCGTTCCAATCATCGAGGCGATCACCGCCGAACTGGACGTGCCGGTATCGATCGACACGATGAAACCGGAAGTGATGCGCGCCGCGGTCGAGGCCGGCGCGGCCATGATCAACGATGTCAGCGCGCTGCGAACACCCGGTGCACTGGAAACAGCCGGCGGACTGAAGGTGCCGGTGTGCCTGATGCACATGCTGGGCGAACCGCGCACAATGCAGCAGCAGCCACTCTATGACAATGTGGTCGAGGATCTGCTGCGGTTTTTCCGCGAAAGGATCGACGCCTGCACCGCTGCCGGGATCGATGAAAACCTGCTGGTGCTGGACCCCGGCTTCGGCTTCGGCAAGACGCTGCAACACAACCTGAGTCTGCTGGCCGGGCTGGAACGCTTCGGCACATTGGGCCTGCCGATCCTCGCCGGGATTTCACGCAAATCCATGCTGGGCAGGATCACCGGCCGCGAGTCCACCGATGAGCGTTTGCCGGCCAGCATTGCCGCGGCCCTGATTGCAGCCGAGCGCGGCGCCGGAATCGTGCGCGTGCACGATGTCGCCGAGACTGTCGATGCACTCAAGGTACTGCACGCCGTGCGCGGCGCGAAATCCTGAACCTCCGCCAAATGCCTGGAACCGCAGATTACGCAGATGTGCGCAGATTATTGATCAGAGTTTTTTGAACGTGAATGCAGCGCGTAGGCCGGCTTTACGTGGCCGGCACCCTGCTTGAGTAACATTCTTCTACATTGATTCATGAATCTGCGTAATCGGCGCAATCTGCGGTTTCAAGAATTTCTGCTCAGGCCGCAGGCTCAATCGCCCGCGAACAATGCATTGAGATAGGCGGCGGTGCGCACGCCGGCCTGCGAGATCCTGAGCCGGATCGTGGCGATCCACTGAAAGCCGTAATCCCAGCCCAGATCCGGATCGTCGGGATAGATGCGATTACGCAAGTTTGCACTTTCGGCAATCCACGTGAGCGGGTTCGGGTCGTTCCAGGCGCGAAAGTCCTCGGCCGTGATCTTGGCCCCCAGCCACTGGACCCATTCGCTGTAGGAAAGCTGCTCGCTGTCGACCAACTGGCTGTCCCAGACCCGGTGCAGGTTGGTCGGTCGACCAAAATAGGTGACCTGAACATCGTTGCCGCCGCGATCGGTGCCATTGCCCACGTGCAATGGCTGATGCAGATCGCCGATGATGTGGACGATGAAGCGCAACGCCAGCGCGCGATCCTCCGGGGAGATTTCCGGGTCGCGCAAGTCGGCGGAGAATCTTTCCAGCGCGGTGACCGCATCCCCCTGCGCCGGCGCACCCACCTCTTCATAGGTCTTGCCCCGGGGCACGGTCACGTAGTGCCAGGGGCTGGCGGTGACCTGCCAGAACTCGTCCGGGTCGGCACGCATGAAATCCGGCCAGGTCGATGCCTCAGCCAGCGTCTCGGCGCCCAGGATTTCTGCCACCGCCACGCGCGCTTCCGGCGAAAGGTAATCCTCAGCCAGCCTGGCCGCGGTCCGATGCGCGGTACTGCCCCAGCCCAGCGCCTGGCCGGAGATGGCCAGCAGCAAAAACAAAATCAAAATTTTCTTCATGGCTTCCTCTCGGTTTCCGATCAAAAATCTGCGTGAATCTGCGTAATCTGCGGTTCCGTGGTTTTCCCGTCATCGCGCCGCAATCATGATGACTTCTCGAAACTCCCGCTGCGCAGGTACTGATCGACCGCCCCTGCCACGCTGCTGGCCAGCACCAGCCCGGTATGCGAGACCGGAAGTTCGAGATGGTCGGCGAGACCGGGGGAGCGGGTTTCACTCACAGTCACCGTGCCGTCGTGGGGTCGGTCCAGATGGGCGACAAGCTGGCCGGCGCCCAGCGACGAGGTCCCGGCGATCGCAACCACCTCGCGCCCAACGGGGAGCTCTTCGGTGCCACTGTCAAGCAATATGTCAGCCCGGCCGACCCATGGTTTTAGCACACGGTTGCGGGCCATGCGACGGGCCACGGCCGAACCATTGAGCGGCGTGCCGAGCAGCACGACTCTGCCGCCGGGCAGCGCGACGCTGGCGCCTTTGAGCATATTCAGAATCAGCAGACCACCCAGACTGTGACCGACGAAATGCAATGGATCGCCTTCGAGATTGCCTGCCCATTCGGCCAGCCGGTCAATATTGTCGGCCGGGCGACCGAACACGCTGGAGTAACCGAACAGAGCGCAATTCCAGCCGCGCTTTTGCAGCCGCCTGGCCAAAGGCAGCATGCCGGGCCGACCATACCAGAGGCCATGAACCAGCGCGACCCGGGCCGAACCGGCCATCTCAATCGTCCTTGTGGTCGTCCTGGGCCTTGCCTGCCGGGGGCCTGACCTGGATGTGCAACTCGGCCAGTTGATCGGCGTCGATGGCCGAAGGCGCCGCAGTCAGCGGGCAGCCGGCGGTGGTGGTCTTGGGGAAGGCGATCACTTCACGAATCGAGTCCTCGCCGGCCATCAGCGCGGCGATACGGTCGATGCCAAAGGCAATGCCGCCGTGCGGCGGGCAGCCATATTTCAGGGCTTCGAGCAGGAAACCGAAACGCGACCGCGCCTCGTGTTCTTCGATACCCAGCACGTCGAACGCCGCCTGCTGCAATTGCGGATCATGAATACGAATCGAGCCACCGCCGATCTCGGCGCCGTTGAGCACCATGTCATATGCGCGCGACAATGCGCCGGCCGAATCCGACTTCAGCGCATTGCCATCGGCCACGGCCGGTGCGGTAAAAGGATGATGCAGTGCATAGTAACGGCGATCGTCTTCGTCGTATTCAAACATCGGGAAATCAACCACCCACAACGGCTGCCAACCCGGTTCGACAAGATTGCGATCGTGCCCGACATAGACCCGCAGCGCGCCCATGAACGCGGCAACTGTCAGCTTCGTCCCGGCGCCGAAAAGCAGCAGATCGCCATCGACGGCCTGCAATCGCATGGTAATCGCATCGACCACCGAATCATCCAGAAACTTGGCCACCGGTGATTGCACGCCTTCGACGCCGGCGCCGGCCTGGTTGACCTTCATCCACGCCAGGCCCCTGGCCCCGTACTTACCGGCAAACGTGGCCAGCTCGTCAATCTGCTTGCGCGAAAGCCCGGCCCCGCCGGGCACCCTCAGGCCGGCCACCCGGGAACCTGGATCGACGGCCGGACCCGAAAACACCTTGAACTCCACCAGCTCGACAAGATCATCGATGTCAACCAGTTCTAGCGCGATTCGCAGATCCGGCTTGTCAGAACCAAAGCGCTCCATCGCCTCGGCCCAGCGCATGCGCGGGAACGGCTCCGGCAGGTCAACCCCGAGAACTTCGGCGAACACCTGGCGGATCAGGCTTTCGGCGTTTTCCTGCACATCGGACTCGGTCACGAAAGCCATCTCGATATCGAGCTGGGTAAATTCCGGCTGGCGGTCGGCTCTGAGATCCTCGTCGCGGAAACAGCGCGCAATCTGGTAGTAGCGATCCATACCGCTCATCATCAGCAACTGCTTGAAGATCTGCGGTGATTGCGGCAAGGCATAGAACCGGCCGGCATTGACCCGACTTGGCACCAGGTAATCGCGCGCGCCTTCGGGCGTGGCCCGTGTCAAAATGGGCGTTTCCAGATCCAGAAATTCGTGGCCTTCGAGAAAGCGGCGAATAGCCGAGGTCAGCTTCGAGCGCAGGCGCAGGTTTTTCTGCATACGCTCGCGCCTCAGATCCAGGTAGCGGTACTTCAGCCGCACTTCCTCGCCGTCCTCATCGCTCATCAGCAGCGGAAGCGGCGCGGCGGTATTCAGGATCTCGATCTCGTCAGCCAGCACCTCGACCTTGCCCGTGCGCATGTTTGGATTCCACTGGCTTTCCGGACGCAGCCGCACGCGGCCCGACATCCGGATACAGAACTCGTTGCGAAGTTTCTCGGCCACGGCGAATGCGGCCTGGTTATCCGGCTCGGTCACCACCTGCACGATCCCGGCGTGGTCGCGCAAACCGGTAAACACCACACCCCCCAGATCGCGCGAACGGGCTACCCAGCCGCACAAGGTGACCGCGCGGCCGTCAAGCGTCTCGTCGACGCGTCCACAAAGGTGAGTGCGCATTCAATTCTCCATAAGTATTGAGAGTTGCATATTTCGTGAATCATTCGACCATCCGGGATCCGTCCCCACCCCGGCCCTCCCCCCGTGAGCGGGGGAGGGTTTGAGAGGGGTCACCCCAGATCAGGCCGCGGCGCTTGAAGCGGCCCCGGTGGAACCGGATTTGCTCTTGCCGGAATCAGACTTTTTCGATCCGGCCGCGGTCGCATCCTTTTTCTTCGAATCATTCTTGGCCGATTCGCTCTTGCCAGATTCGCTCTTGCCCGTTTCCTTCTTGCCCGATTCGCTCTTGCCGGCCTCGGTGGCCGACTCTTGCTTGCCGCCACCATCATCGGCCAGATTGCGCTTGCCGTCCTTTTTGAAATCGGTCTCGTACCAGCCGCCGCCCCTGAGCCGGAAGGCGGCAGCGGAAATCAGCTTGACCAGCGCCGGCTTGCCGCATGCCGGGCAGTCGCTCAGCGGCGCATCACTGATCTTTTGCAGTTTTTCCAGCCGGTGATCGCACGCCCGGCACTGATATTCGTAAATCGGCATCGAAAAATCTCCATGTGCTCTCGATTCTCGCCGTTATGGGGGCTGGGAATGCCCAATTCGAGAGCCGATTGCCCTATTGTACTTTTTCGGACCGGCAGATCACGCCTCATGACAACAACCGCCTACAAGATCAAACAGGCCCTGGCCACGGGCGCACTGAAGGATGCGCCCCTGATCGCTCGCAGCAACCAGGGCGAAATCCGCCGGCTGGAAATCGACGGACAGGCGCTGGCCATCAAGACTGCCGCCGGGCACGGCCCGCTGGCTCTGGCCAACCGGATCGCGCTGAAGCGCGAAGCACGGGCCTATGACCGGCTGGAACAGGTTGCCGGCATACCCTGCTGCTTCGGATTCTTCGGCAAGCGCTGCCTGGTGCTGGAGTTCGTTCAGGCCAGCCCGTTTCGCGATCACCAGGTGCCGGAGGTGTTTTTTGACAAGCTGTTCGATACGATCCGGGCCATGCACGCCTTGGGCGTCGCCCACGGCGACCTCAAGCGCAAATCAAACCTGCTGGTCGATGCCAATGGCGACCCGCTACTGGTCGATTTCGGCGCCTCGGTCACACTGCGCGATGGCTTCCACCCGCTCAACCGGCAACTGTTCCAGTTCATGCGCCAGACCGACATCAACGCCTGGGTCAAGCTCAAGTACGGCGGCTACGAAGCCGTCTCAGAAACCGACCGCACATTGCTCAAACGCTCCCGCATCGAACGCCTGCTGACCCGGTTCAGGCGATAGATTTCATCCCTGAAACAATCAACATTGCATCGCCATAGCTGAAGAAGCGGTATTGCTGTTGCACTGCGTGCCGATAGGCGGCCAGGATGTGCTCGCGGCTTGAAAATGCGCTGACCAGCATCAGCAGCGTCGAGCCCGGCAGATGAAAATTGGTCACCATCGCATCGACGGCATTGAACCGGTAGCCGGGATAGATGAACAAGCGGCTGTCGCCCTTGTACGGTTTCAGTTCGCCATCGGCCGCCGCCGTTTCCAGTGCGCGCACGGCGGTGGTGCCAACTGCAATCACCCGCCCGCCCGCGGCTTGTGAGCGCCGGATTTCATCGACCAGGCCGGCGCTCACCTCCAGCCACTCCGGATGCATTCTGTGCTCCTCGACCTGATCGACGCGCACCGGCTGAAACGTTCCCGCGCCCACATGCAGCGTGCAGAACGCCCGGCCAATGCCACGCGCATCCAGGCGCTCAAACAGCGCATCGTCAAAGTGCAGTCCGGCCGTGGGCGCGGCCACGGCACCCGGCACGGTGGCATAAACGGTCTGGTAGCGCTCGCGATCGGCATCGGAATCCGCCCGCTGGATATAGGGCGGCAGCGGCATGTGCCCGGCCTGGTGCATCAGCCTGTTCCATTCGGTGCCGGAATCTTCAAGCACCAGCCGCCAGAATTCCTGTTCCCGTTCCCCGACCACGATGACCGCGCCGGTTTCGCGCTCGGTCAGGCGCAGACCCGGCCGCGGCTTGCGATTGGCGCCAAGCTGGGCCAATGCAGTGCATTCGTCCAGCACCCGCTCGATCAGAATCTCGACCCGGCCGCCGCTGTCCTTTTCGGCGAATAGCCGCGCCGGGACCACGCGGGTGTTGTTGAACACCAGCAAATCGTTGGGCTGCAGCAACTGATCCAGCTCGGCAAATCGTCGATCCTGCAACACGCCGGTATCACGGTCCATCACCTGCAGGCGACTGGCGCTGCGCTCGGGCAACGGCTGCTGCGCGATCAATTCCTCGGGCAGCTCGAAATCGAAATCGGAAACATCCATCAGCCGGAGTCTAGCGGCCAGATCCCGTCATTGACGACCCATGTGCGAATTTCTGGCACCATGAAGGCTTGCACGCCAGGGATATTGATCCATGCAGGCCGGAATTTTTCGCGATCACTTTGCCTTCCCGGTACACGGCCAGGGCCACAAGCTGTACTTGTGCGGCAACTCGCTGGGCCTGATGCCCGACACCGTGCGGCCGCGTGTCGAGCGCGAGCTTCAGCGCTGGGCCGATCTGGCCGTGGACGGCCACTTCCGCGGCGATCCGGCTTGGCTTGCCATGCATCGCGAGTGCAACGATGTGCTGGCCCGGCTGGCCGGCGCCCATCCGGCCGAGGTCTGCGCCATGGGCTCGCTGACCAACAACCTGCACCTGCTGATGATCGGCTTCTTCCGGCCCGGCAACAACAAGCGCAAGATCCTGATCGAACGCGGCGCATTCCCGTCCGACCGCTACGCCGTGGTCGCGCAGCTACGCCTGCACGACCTGGACGAGACTGCTGACCTGATCGAAATCGAGCCCGGCGAGGATGGCCTGATCGATGACCGGCGCGTCGTTCGGGCCATCGAACAGCACGCCGATGAACTGGCGCTGGTGCTGTGGCCCGGCGTGCAATACGCCACCGGCCAGCGCTTCGATATGGCGGCCATCTGCCGCGCCGCGCGCGAACACGGCGTGCCCATCGGCCTGGATCTGGCGCACGCCATCGGCAACGTGCCGCTGAAGCTGCACGAATGGGCGCCGGACTTTGCCGCCTGGTGCAGTTACAAGTACCTGAATGCCGGCCCCGGCGCCATGGCCGGCATCTTTGTGGCCGAACGTCATGCGCACTTCAACGGCCCGCGCCTGGCCGGCTGGTGGGGCCATGACGAAGCCAGCCGTTTCCGCATGAGCCCCGATTTCCAGCCCATTGCCGGCGCCGAAGGCTGGCAGATCTCCGAAGCCCCGATCCTCAACCTTGCCGCCCTGATCGGCACGCTGGAGCTATGGCGCGAAGCCGACATCGACAGCCTTCAGGATGCCGAACCCGACTTGGCGGGCCAATTGGTGGAAATCGTCGACGCCCTGCCCGGCCAACCCCTGGCAATCGTCACCCCACGCGAGCGCGACCGGCGCGGCTGCCAGCTCTCGCTGCGGGTGCGCGCCGGCCGTGAAGCCGGCCGCGCGCTGTTCGAAGCGCTGCAGGCCGAAGGCGTGGTCGGCGACTGGCGCGAACCCGACATCATCCGCTTGAGCTCCAACCCGCTGTATAACAGCCTGGAGGATCTTGAACGCCTGGGGACGATTCTGAACCAGGCCCTTGCCAAGCAGGATTCGGCAGTGGAATGAAGCCCGACCGCCACAGCCTGTATGCCTGGACCATCACCGCGCTTCTCCTGGCCGCAAGTCTTGCCGGTGCCTGGTGGCTGGCCGGTGGCACCACCGCCGACTTTGTGGCGCTGATCGAACAACTGGAATCCCGCGCCCAGGCACGGCCATGGATCACCGCCGTCTACGTGGTCGCGATCATCGCCGTCACCACATCGCTGACCCTGCCCTCCGCCACCCTGCTGTGCCTGATCTCGGGCTATCTGTTCGGCACCTTCATCGGCGCGCTGATCGCACTGGCGGGCATGCTCGCCGGCGCGCTGATCACGTTCCTGGCCGTACGCTTCGTGGTGCGCGAGCGCATGCGAAGCTGGATTGCGCGTGGCCGGCGCAAACGCCTGCTGGATCTGATCGAACGCGATTCCTTTTACTATCTCGTCGCCTTTCGAATCATTCCCGTCGCCCCCTACTTCGCCATCAACGCCGCTGGCGCCATGATCCGCATCACCCTGCAACGCTTCATGATCGCCACCACCCTGGGCCTGATCCCCATCATCGTCATCTACACCAGTCTCGGCGCCGGCGTCGAAACACTGGTCCAGGCCCGCCAGCTCAGCGGCCCGCAAGTCCTCGCCCAACCCGCCATCGCAATCCCCCTGATGGCCCTGCTGCTCCTGCTACTCGCCGGCGCCTGGGGCCGAATCCGCTTCCAGCGCATGAGAGCACGAAAAGCCTGAGCTGGATTTGCCGGATTTTTGGAGAGTTTGCGAGTAACTGCGCATCAACTCGGAACACTGGCGGCTGCCTTTGCGCGGCCACTCTCGCAGTGATGAAAGGCAATATTTTCTCGCCAAGACGCCAAGAGCGCCAAGGAAAGGGAAAGGAAGGGAAGGAATGGCCGAAAACAGTTACTGCTTCCTTTGCGCTCCTGGCGTCCTGGCGTGAGTAGTCAGTCTTTGCATCTGTGAAAATTCGTGGATGAATGGCTTTTCAATGCCCATGGCTAAGTCATCTAATCAGCAAAGAATAAACAGACTTGATTTCATGCTTGATAGACACGCTTGACGTTATTAACGGATTGCATTATTATCAGAGCTCGTGATTCGTTCATTCAAATGCAGCGATACTGCCCGATTAGCCTCTGGTCAGCGCGTCAGAAGATTCGCCCGGATCGAGCGAGTGGCAATTCGAAAGCTTCGTCAGCTTGAGATTTCAACCAGATTGGACGACCTTCGCGTGCCGCCGGGCAATCGGCTGGAGGCCCTCAAGGGGGATCGTGCTGGCCAACACAGCATCCGAATTAACGATCAATATCGGCTTTGTTTTCGCTGGTCCGAAGCGGGCGCTGATGACGTAGAAATCGTCGATTATCACTAGGTGCAGGATTTATGAGCAAAATTGATCCAGTAACTCCCGGGGAACTGCTACTCGAAGAGTTTTTGAAGCCCATGGGAATCAGTCAGTACCGCCTGGCCAAGGAAATCGGCGTGCCGGCCCAGCGTATCGGCGAGATTGTGAAAGGCCGACGCGCAATCACGGCCGACACCGATTTGCGCCTGTGCCGTTTCTTCGGTCTGTCCGACGGGTACTGGCTGCGCGCGCAGGTCGCGCATGACACTCAGGCCACCCGCCCCGAGATCGAATCAACCCTGAATAAGATCCGCCCCTGGCAGCAGAACCACGCCATTTAGGGCTCGCACAAAAATAACTTCCGCGGTTGCGCGCCCAGTGGTGCGTCGAATATGGTGGCAACAACCGAGCTACACCGCAGGCGCAGCAGAGCCTACATTGAGGATTTCGCGACCGAGGAGCGACCGCAGGCGGCGGCCTAATGGGATGTGGCAGCTAGTGGTCCTCCAACTTGATAATTTAGGATTCAGCGTTGCTGTGGCGCATCGCTGCAAGGCGCCGTGCGCAGGGAATGGCCGTTCCCCTTTCCAAGCACGGGAACGCCGCAGATGAGCGCTTTCCGGATCGCCCTTCGGGAGTGCCTCTGAGTCGACATTGCTGCGTTCCGCCCCTTGTAAAGGGCTTTCCATTCACTGCCGGTCGCGCCTTGCACTGTCGACTCCGTCACACTCTGAATGTTGCAGGATTAGTGACGGGGTACACTAACTCTTCAAGGCGGGGCCCGCCACCGTGCAATTTCGATGGTAGACCCTCATGGTTGCCCGTAACCATGAAGTCAGTGTCGCTTGAACAGTCGTTCGATCACTGAAAGAAAATTAATTGACCGTTCAGTCTACTTCATGTAGGCTTCGAGTTTTGGAGGATTTCATAGGGAAGAACGAGTGTAATGACTGCCAACAAATGGGGCGAGGGTCCCAGTTCCGGTAAAAGCCGGTTGCAGAGAAGTGAAAAACCGGTCTCAATGAAGCTCAGGCGCAGACTTTGGGTCGCGCTTGTACTTTTTGTGTTGCTGACGATAGCCGGGGCGGTGCATTCACTATGGACCATTCATGCAATGCATGAAAACCAGCAGGCAGTCGAGAGCGCCGCCCGGACCTCGCAGCACTTCGAGCGCATGTTCGAACGCGCCGAACATTACCAGTCAGTCGCACCGCGTGATTGGCAAGCGTTCTCTCGTGATATCGAAACGTATTATTCGAGCCTTCGCGACGACATGATTACAATGGATCGACTAACGGCGACGTTAGCTTATCACGTGCCGCAATTCGCCACGGTCCTCTGGGGCGATTTTCGCGACGGGTTGACCGAACAGATCGGGACTGACCCGAAACGGCCGCGGCTGGAATGGGCGTCGCGGTTCATTACCGATGAATCCGGCCTCCTGGCCGCCGCCCTGCAATTGGCCGAAAACAGCGTGACTGCAGCTGCGCTGAAATCGCGCCAACGGATGTGGACAGCGAGCGTGCTGCTTGCATTGGCAACACTCTCGCTTGCGCTGATGCTGGCCGGGATATTTCGCTACCAGGTGTTTCGGCGCATTGAAGAGACAAGCCAGGCGGTGCGTAAGATTTCCGACGGGCAATTCACCAAGATTCGGAGTAAGGGTGCCGACGACGAACTCGGCCGACTCGAGGAGGATGTTCGGGACTTGTCCAGAAGAAATCAGGATCTCGTCGATTTACTCGATATTCTCAATGGAGCTGACTCGCTCTCCAGCGCAATAAAACATTTACCAGCAAGAATGATCCAGCAGTTCAGCCTGTCCTGGATGGGCTTGCTGGAACTGCAGGATGAGCGCATCAGGTTACGGCTGAGTCATCCGGAAAATGAAAAAGCCGCCTTCGAAGAGCCAGCGTGCGGATGGCCCCTCGACGGTTCCTTGTTCGACAGGTGTCGGGAGGGCGGCCGCACGATCTGTGAAAAGCTGAAAAGCGATGTAGTGACATCCCGCGATCCGTTGATGCGCCGGTTGTGTGATGCGGGATTCGCCAGTGTAGCGCTGCTGCCGGTATGGCGGAAGGATCGCGTCGTCGCCTGCATAATTCTGGCCAGCCGTCGCCAGGAGGCATTTGACCGCTGGCGTGGCCGCTGGCTGGGCAATGTAGGTCACTTGCTGGCACATGCAGTGTACCGTACGCATGCTCATGAAGAATCGGAGTTGGCTAACCGTGCGAAGTCTAATTTTATCTCCAGCATGACTCATGAATTACGTACGCCGATGAATGCAATTCTCGGATTTGGTCAGTTGCTGGAAATGGACGACAGCCTTTCCGATGAGAACAAGGACAACGTCAGGGAAATCATTCAGGCGGGCAACCACCTGCTGGAGCTTATAAACGAAGTTCTGGATCTTGCCAAGATCGAGTCGGGTCATATGAAGCTGTCGCTGGCCCCGACCCTGCTGCTCCCGGTGATCGAGGAATGCGTTCATCTGACAAGCTCGCTGGCCGAAAAGCGGAGTATCCGTGTGTGCCATCGGTGTGCGCCGGGGATCAAAGTGAGTGCCGACCGGATCAGGCTCAAGCAGGCACTTTTAAACCTGCTATCCAACGCTATCAAGTACAACCGTGACGGCGGCAGCGTCCAAATCGAAGCAAAGTCTATTGACGCCCGGCGCCTGCGGATTCTGGTCAGCGATTCCGGTCGAGGTATCCCGAAAGACAAGCTGACGGAACTTTTCCAGCCCTTTAATCGAATGAATGCCGAAACCAGCGGAATCGAAGGTACCGGGATAGGTCTGACCATTACCCGGCGCATTGTCGAACTGATGGGCGGCTCAGTGGAAGTGGACAGCGAGCTCGGAAGGGGCAGCACCTTCTATTTCGATCTGTCTCTGGCCACACAGATTGAGAACAATAACGCAAGCCGGGATCGACCAACAGTTCAAATTCTTGGTGGACAGTATACTCATCAACCCGGCACGAAAGTAGATATGCTATAATGCGGGCATGAATGAAGACGCCCGAGCACTTCCTGCGGTGGTCCAGGA
>CAYVPB010000013.1:20463-54336 GCA_964453565.1 uncultured Halomonas sp. | reverse complement strand
CGCGAACCACTTCGGAATTCATCAGTCCACGGCCAGCAGAATTGCACGGCGAGAGAGAAATACCGGGACATGCACGCCTCCTCCGTCCATTTCCACTCGAGTCTCCTTGCGGGCATCGCCTCAATCTGGACGAAATAGCGCTGAAAAGTGATTCCGAGAGCCGTTGACCTGAAAATCACCGATTTCAAACGCGCCAAGCCCCGGAACAAGCCGACGACATCGTCTATCCCTTGAAGGTTTGTTTCAGGTAGGTCGTTCGCGCAGGATTTTTGTGGCCAGTTGGCTGGCCACACCCTTCATCCAGGCCTGACCAAGTTCTTCGGCCCGCTCGTCGTTCGAGGGGGCTTGGCGTCGTGAGGTGCGCTTAGGTGATGCAGACCTCTGGGGTCACCCATTAGCCCGCGCGACCCCACTGCCCGCGTCGCCGGACGCCGCAATCAGCGCATCGGTCCGCAACACGCAGGCCAGCAGCACCGCCGGTTCGGACTCCCGACCAGCCATCGCAATCAGGTCATCAAAAGTCTCAATCATGCTTCAATCCTGGTTTAGTCCGTAGGTCGGGGCGACGTCCCCGACGGACGGGACCGAATCCACCACCGGATTGTTTGCGTGTCCGAATCAGAACCCAGATACCTACACGCATCGAATTCATGTCGACTCCGGAAACGTCGACCGTCGGGCGCGTCGCCCCGACCTACGATTCTTTCCCGTCTTCCGGGGTTTCACTGCACCAGCGGCGTTTCCGGCGCGTCCAGATCCATACCTTCGACCTCGTGTTCGGCGGCCAGAAGCCGAATGTACTGGCTGATGGCGCGGCGTCGGACGTGTTCGCGCAGGTAGTCGGCAATTCTTTCATGGCACGATTCGAATGTCACCGGCCGGCCTTTCTTGCGCTGGTGAATCAGCACCACGTGGAAGCCGAAGCGGGTCTCGACCGGATATTCGGGGATTTCGTCTACTGGCAGCCTGGACAGCGCTTTTTCGAACTCCGGCGCGGTCTGGCCGCGCGTGATCAGGCCCAGGTGCCCGCCGACCTCGGCCGAGGGGCAGCTCGAAAAATCGCACGCCAGCGAGACGAAACGATCCGGGTGCCGGCGCAGCGTTTCGGCCAGCCCAATCGCCTTCTTGCGCGCTTCGGCGCGAATCTCGGCATCGTCGGGCGGCGCGGGAATCAGGATGTGCGAAACCTCGTGTTCATCGGCGGTGCGCATCCGGTCCTGATTGGATTCGTAGTAGCGCCGGCAGTCAGCTTCGGTCGGATCGGGCACCTCGATACGCTCGGCGATCAAACGCCGGACGCGCGCTTCTTCTTCAGTCTCGCCCGGTTGCGCTACGCCGGCCGAAATGCCCAGCCGGTCGGCTTCGACCAGCAGTAATTCTCGCACCACCAGTGCACGCGCGGCGCGCGCCCGCGCCTGCCGCAGGTTCGGCGACGGATGGTACTGTACTTCGCGCGCGATCTCCTCAAAGTCGATCACCCGGCCGTTGACCCGGATCGGCGGCGGCTGCGTTGTGTCTGCTTCCGGTCCTGCTGGCACGGTCACGGTCCCCATCAGGTTGCGCGCGGCGAACTGCCGTGCCGGCGAACCACCTGGTAGCGGCGGCGGGTATAGGCCCACGGCCAGCTCCAGATATGCACCAGGCGGCTGAACGGAAACGCGGTGAACATGACCAGCCCGAGGAACATGTGCATCTTGTAGACCCCGCTGACGTCAAGAATGTACTCATGGGCGCCGGACTGGAACGTGACGATCGCCTGGGCCCAGTGGGCGAGTTGCATCATCACGCTGCCGTCGAGGTGATCCATGGAAACAAAGGTCGTGCTCATGCCGGTAACCAGTTGCAACCAGATCAGGCAGATAATGAAGGTATCCATCCTGGCGCTGTTGGCGCGAACGGCCTGAACGAAAAGCCGCCGCCACAGCAGGTAGGTCAGGCCGAACAGGCACAGCAGGCCGAAAAGCCCGCCGGAGGCGATGGCTAACATCTGCTTGAACCCGGGATCGATGCCGAGCATGTCCCTGTAGATCCAGGTTGGCGTTAACAGGCCAACCAGGTGACCGAAAAACAGAAACAGGATGCCGACGTGAAACGCAATGCTGGCGCGGCGAAAGGCTTTCGACCGCGGGGTAAGCATCTGACTCGACATCGCGCGCCAGGTGTACTGGCCGTGCTCGAAACGCAGCAAGGAGCCGAAGATGAATATGGTTCCGGCAATATACGGGTAGACGCCGAACACGAACTGGTTGATCGAATATTCCATGGCTTGACGCCTCCTTTATTCGTGAACCGTACGCACCAAGGGGCGCGACGGGCCGCTCGAGCTGGTCGGTCGGGAGCCGCGCCGCGCCGGCTGGTTTCCGCAGCCGCCGGTCGGATCCTGGTTGCCCATGAACCGGACCTGTTCCTCCTCCCAGATCTCGTCCATTTTGTCAATGGTCTGGTCCGGTCCCTCGCCGGCCGCCGCCTCGCGCAGGGCATCGGCGTTTTCCGGGACGCCGAATGCGGCTTCCAGCGCCTCGAACAACACGGCATAACCCGATTCTCGCTGACGAAGCCTGGCGCCCAGCAATACGATGAGAGCCATTGCATCGCCCAACAATTCAGCAGCCTCGGCGAGCGGTCGGGTCGACAGATACTCGAGCATCAGGGGCAGGTAATCCGGCAGCTCGCGGGAGTCCAGTTCCAGCCCGCCCTTTCGGTAAATTTCAAGCAGGTCCACCATGGCCTGACCACGATCGCGGGATTCACCGTGAACGTGCTCGAACAAGTGCAGCGAAAGCGCCCGACCACGATCAAACAAGGCGACATAATCCTCCTGGATTCCGGTCAGCGGGCGCTGCGCAAGTTCCAGAGCCAAGGAACGCACGTATTCGGCGTGTTTGTCCGGCAACAGTTGCTCACGCCTCAGCACATCGCCCATTTCCGGGACCGCGGCCTGCAGGTCGGCGGTCGGGTAGCTCATAAGACGCGAAAACACGCGCAAGGTCATCGATGTCATGACCCGCTCCAGTTTTCCTGTTCGTGCTCGACCAGCTCGGTACTCTTGCTGGCCTTCTCGACCCGAATCGGGAAAAACTTGCGCTTGGCCGTGGGCTTGCCGCCGAACACGTCGGCATCCGACGCGCCACCGGTCTCACAGCCGCTGCCGAAGGTGAAGCCGCAGCCGCCGCGCTCGGAGTATGCATCGTAGATGGAATTGGCATACTCGCGCTTGTTGGTCGGGATCACGAAACGATCCTCGTAGTCGGCAATCGCCATGCACTTGTACATGTCCTCGACGGTATCGACGTCCAGCCCGACGCGCTCAAGGATTTCGACGTGCTCTTCCCCGTCGACGTGTCGCTGGCGCATGAACGCGCGCATGGCCAGCATACGCTCCAGTGCATGCACCACCGGTTTTTCTTCGCCGGCGGTCAGCATGTTGGCCAGGTAGCGCACCGGGATACGCAGCGACTCGACGTCGGGAATTTCGCCGTTGTAGCCGATCTTGCCGGCCTCGGCGGCCGACTGGATCGGCGACAGCGGCGGGCAGTACCAGACCATCGGCAGCGTGCGGTACTCCGGATGCAGCGGAAAGGCGACCTTCCAGTCCATCGCCATCTTGTAGACCGGCGAGCGCTGCGCGGCTTCGATCCAGTCGTCGGGAATCCCCTGCCGGCGCGCCTCGGCAATAATCTCCGGATCGTTTGGATCCAGGAAGATATCGAGCTGGGCCTGATACAAATCCTGCTCGTTCGGTGTCGAAGCGGCCTCCTGGATGCGGTCAGCGTCGTAGAGCATGACGCCGAGATAGCGAATACGACCGACGCAGGTCTCGGAACACACGGTCGGTTGGCCGACCTCGATACGCGGATAGCAGAACGTGCACTTTTCCGACTTGCCGGATTTCCAGTTGTAGTAGATTTTCTTGTACGGGCAGCCGGACACGCACATGCGCCAGCCGCGGCATTTGTCCTGGTCGATCAGCACGATGCCGTCTTCCTCGCGCTTGTAGATCGCCCCGCTCGGGCAGGCGGCCACGCAGGTCGGGTTGAGGCAGTGCTCGCACAAGCGCGGCAGATACATCATGAAGGTGTTCTCGAACTGGCCGTAGATATCCTTCTGCACGCCTTCGAAGTTATAGTCCTTCGAGCGATGCTTGAACTCGGTGCCAAGGACCTCTTCCCAGTTCGGGCCCCATTCGATCTTTTTCATGCGCTTGCCGGTGATCACCGAGCGCGGCCGGGCGGTCGGCATGGTCTTGGCGTCCGGTGCGGTCTGCATGTGGTGGTAGTCGTAATCCCACGGCTCGTAGTAGTCGTCGATCGAAGGCATATCCGGGTTGGCGAAGATGTTGGCGATAATCCGCCAGCGCCCGCCCATCTTCGGTTTCAGATTGCCCTTGCCGTCGCGCACCCAGCCGCCGTTCCACTTGTCCTGGCTTTCCCATTCCTTAGGATAGCCGATGCCGGGCTTGGTCTCGACATTGTTGAACCAGGCGTAGTGCACGCCTTCGCGCGAGGTCCAGACGTTCTTGCAGGTTACCGAGCAGGTATGGCAACCGATGCACTTGTCGAGGTTCAGGACCTTGCCGATCTGCGCTCTGATCTTCATCAGGAAATCTCCACTTGCATGGCGTCTTCGACCTCGGTGCCGTCCATCCAGTCGAGCTTGTTCATCTTGCGCACGATGATGAATTCGTCGCGATTGGCGCCGACGGTGCCGTAATAGTTGAAACCGTAACTTTGCTGCGCATAGCCGCCGATCATGTGCGTAGGTTTCAATACTGCCCGCGTAACCGAATTGTGAATCCCGCCGCGCATGCCGGTGATTTCCGAACCCGGCGTGTTGACGATCTTTTCCTGGGCGTGATACATCATCGACATTCCTTCGGGCACCCGCTGGCTGACCACCGCGCGCGCGGTGATCGCGCCGTTGATGTTGTAGGCTTCGATCCAGTCGTTGTCCTTGATTTCGGCCTTGGCCGCGTCGGTCTCCGACATCCAGATGATCGGCCCGCCGCGCGATAAAGTCAGCATCAGCAGGTTGTCGGTATAGGTGCTGTGGATGCCCCATTTCTGGTGCGGCGTGATGAAATTCAGCACCACCTCCGGGTTACCGTTGTCGCGCCGGCCCTTGATCGGATCGATCGTCTTGAGGTCCACCGGTGGCTTGTAAACACAAAGCGCCTCGCCGAACGCGCGCATCCAGGGATGGTCCTGGTAGAACTGCTGCCGGCCGGTGATGGTGCGCCACGGAATCAGTTCATTGACATTGGTCCAGCCGGCGTTGTAGCTGACTTTTTCCGACTCGATCCCCGACCAGATCGGCGAGGAGTAGATCTTTCTCGGCTGGGCGACCATATCGCGGAAGCGGATCTTTTCACCGGCGTGGCCGGCGACCAGGTGATTGTGCTTGCGTCCGGTGTTTTCGCTGAGCGAATCCCAGGCCTTCATCGCCACCCGGCCGTTGGTTTCCGGGGCCAGCATCAGTATGGTCTCGCAGGCGTCCACGGCCGAGACGATACGCGGCATGCCGGCGTTGACGCCGTCGCCGCGATGGCGGCCGTTGAGATCACCGAGCGCTTCGACTTCCTCTTTTGTGTCCCACTGCATGCCCTTGCCGCCGTTGCCGAGATCAGCCATCAACGGCCCCAGCGCGGTGAACTTGTCGTAGGTCGCCGGATAGTCGCGCTCGACCGTGATGATATTCGGCATGGTCTTGCCCGGAACAGGTTCGCACTCGCTTTTCTTCCAGTCGCGGATATTCTGGCCCTGGCCCAGCTCGCCCGGCGTGTCGTGCAGTAGCGGCAGCGTGACCACGTCGGTTTCAGTGCCCAGGTGTCCCTCGGCAAAGCGCGAGAAACGCTTGGCGATACCCTTGTAGATCTCGAAGTCCGAACGCGCTTCCCAGGCCGGGTCGACGGCGGCGGTCAACGGATGGATGAACGGGTGCATATCCGAGGTGTTCATGTCATCCTTCTCGTACCAGGTCGCGGTCGGCAGCACGATGTCGGAGTACATGCAGGTCGTCGACATGCGGAAATCCAGCGTCACCAGCAGGTCGAGCTTGCCGCGCACTTCGTCGCGCCACTTGACCTCTTTGGGATGACGATCGACTTGCTCGCCCAGGTCCTTGCCCTGAACGCCGTTCTCGGTACCCAGCAGATGGCGAAGGAAGTACTCATGCCCCTTGCCCGACGAACCCAGCAGGTTTGAGCGCCAGACAAATAAATTGCGCGGGAAATTGGCCGGGTTGTCCGGGTCCTCGCAGGCAAAGCTCAGCTCGCCGGACTTGAGCTGCTCGACAACATGTTCCCTGATGTCCTTGCCGGCGGCCCCGGCCTCGCGGGCCACGTCCAGCGGATTGCGGCCGAGCTGGGGCGCCGACGGCAGCCAGCCCATGCGTTCGGCGCGCACGTTGTAGTCGATCATGCTGCCGCCGAACTGTTCCGCGTCGGCCAGCGGCGAGATTATTTCCGACACGTCGAGCTTTTCGTAGCGCCACTGGTCGGTGTGGTTGTAGAAAAACGAGGTGCCGTTCATGTGGCGCGGCGGTCGGTGCCAGTCCAGGGCGAACGCCAGCGGCTGCCAGCCGGTCTGCGGCCTGAGCTTTTCCTGACCGACGTAATGCGCCCAGCCGCCGCCCGACACGCCAACGCAACCGCACATCATCAGCATCTTGATCACGCCGCGATAGTTCATGTCCATGTGGTACCAGTGGTTCATCGCAGCACCAATGACGATCATCGACTTGCCGTTGGTCTTGTGGGCGTTTTCGGCGAACTGGCGCGCCACCGTGATCACCCGGTCGCGCGACACCCCGGTGATGCGTTCCTGCCAGGCCGGGGTATACGGCACGTCGTCGTCGAAGCTGGCCGCGACATTGGCGCCGCCCAGGCCGCGGTCGATGCCGTAGTTGGCCACCAGCAGATCGAACACGCTGGCGACTTTTACCGCCGAACCATCGGCCAGCGTGACATGGCGCACCGGCACCCGGCGCTGCTGGATCGCAGCATGCTCCGTGCGGGCCCAGAACTCGTTGCCGCCGCCGCCGAAATACGGAAACGCGACCTCGACCACCTCGTCGGCGCGCTCGATCTGGCTCAGCGCCAGCCGCACATCGTTGCCGTCGGCGTCCTTTTCCTCAAGATTCCAGCGCTTGTGCTGCTCGCCCCACCGGAAGCCGATCGAGCCGTTGGGTGCGACCACGCGGTCGTTGGTCTCATTGAAGGCCAGTGTTTTCCAGTCCGGGTTGTTGGACTGGCCGAGGTTCTCGGCCAGATCGGCGGCGCGCAGGTAGCGGCCGGGCACCTGGTGTTCGCCGGCGTTTTCAAGCACCACCAGCTTGGGCATGTCGGTATAGCGGCGGACGTAGTCGTCGAAGTATTCGCTCCTGCCCTCGACGTGCCATTCCTTGAGGATGACGTGGCCCATGGCCATGGCGAGCGCGGCGTCGGTACCCTGGCGCGGGTTGAGCCAGATATCGCCGAACTTGGAAGCCTCGGAATAATCCGGCGTCACCGTCACCGTCTTGGTGCCGCGATAGCGTGCCTCGGTCATGAAATGGGCATCCGGCGTGCGCGTCTGCGGCACGTTCGAACCCCACATCATCAGGAAGGTGGAGTTGAACCAGTCGGCCGACTCGGGCACGTCGGTCTGCTCGCCCCAGGTCTGCGGGCTGGCCGGCGGCAGATCGCAGTACCAATCGTAGAAACTCAGACAGGTGCCGCCGATCAGCGACAGATAGCGCGTGCCGGCGGCATACGAGACCATGGACATGGCCGGAATCGGCGAAAAGCCGACCACGCGATCCGGTCCCCATTTTTTGACGGTGTGGACATTGGCCGCGCCGATAATTTCCTGGACCTCGTCCCAGTCGGTGCGCACGAAGCCACCCAGGCCGCGGCGCTGCTGGTAGCTCTTGACCTTTTCCGGATCGTCCTGGATCGAGCGCCAGGCCTCGACCGGATCGGCATGCTGCTTTTTCGCCTCGCGCCACAGCTCGACCAGCCGGCGCCGGATCATCGGGAACTTGACCCGGTTGGCCGAATAGATATACCACGAGAAACTGGCGCCGCGGGCGCAGCCGCGCGGCTCGTGGTTGGGCATGCCGGGCCGGGTGCGCGGATAGTCGGTCTGCTGGGTTTCCCAGGTCACCAGGCCGTTTTTGACGTAGATCTTCCACGAGCACGAGCCGGTGCAGTTGACGCCATGCGTGGAACGGACCACCTTGTCGTGCTGCCAGCGCTGGCGGTAGCCGTCCTCCCAGCGTCGCGACTGGTTGGTCGTGACCCCGTGGCCGCCGGAGAATTCGGTCTTCTCGCGGCGGAAAAAGGCCAGTTGGTCCAAAAAATAGCTCATTCTTTCAACTCCATCCGGGCCATCGGCCCGTTTGCCAATTCGGATGCGGAGTGACTGTCAGGTCACGGATTTCTGATCTCCGCGCCGCGACGCAGATAGAACCACCAGTTGACCGCGAGGCAGATGCCGTAGAAGGCGGCGAAGCCATACATCGCCAGTTGCGGACTGCCGGCCGCGATTTGTTCGCCCATCACACGAGGTGCGATGAACGCGCCGTAAGCGGCCACGGCCGAAGTCCAGCCAAGCACCGGTCCCTTGGTCTGCTGATCGAAGATCACGCCAATGGTACGGAAGGTCGAGCCGTTGCCGATGCCGCTGGCGGCGAATATGATGATAAACAACACCAGGAAGACGACGAAGTAATCATTCGGAGCGGGCGATTGATAGGACAGCATCATCACGTAGCCGACAGCCACCGCGGCCAGCAGCATTACAGCGGTGATGATCTGGGTGACAATCGAACCGCCCACCTTGTCGGCCAGCCAACCGCCCACCGGCCGAATCAATGCACCGACGAACGGGCCCATCCATGCGTAGGTCAGCGCGCTGGGGGCGTCCGGATTGGCGACACGCTCGCCGTTGACCATCATATTGCCGAACAGCACCTCGATCGACAGCGGCAGCGCGGCCGAAAAACCGATGAATGAGCCGAAGGTGGCGATGTAGAGGACGGTCATCGACCAGGTATGAGATTCCCGAAAGATCGCGTACTGGGTCTTGATGCCCTCGCCGATGGTGCCAGGCAAAAGACGCATGAAAGCCAGTGTCAGGACGATGATCAGCGGCAGCGCCAGCCACATGTTGAGCACCCCCAGCCCGACCGGCTCGGGCAGGAACAGGTACAGGCCAATCGCCGCGGTCAGGAAACCGACCCCATACAGACCGAGAATCTTGCCAAACGCCACCAGAGGATGACCCGGCGCGGGAGTGATCGCCTTGATGTTGTTCATGCCAAACCAGCCGGCAAACGCCAGCGGGATAAGAAAGGCCAGCCAGACAAAGCCTGCATTCTGGATCCAGGTCTCGGTTCCGGCCTCGATCCGCCCGATCACGGTGCCGCTGGCACGCTCGAGAATCATCGGATCACCGGCGATCACACCGAAGACACCGGCGGTCATGACCAGCGGGATGAGCAACTGCATGAAAGTCACGCCGAAATTGCCCAGACCCGCATTGAGACCAAGACCGAGGCCTTGCTGTCGCTTCGGGTAGAAGCTGGAGATGTTGCTCATCGACGAGGCGAAATTACCGCCGCCAATGCCCGAGAGAAAAGCCAGCAACTGGAATACCCACAGTGGCGTTTCCTTGCTCTGCAGCGCCAGGCCGGCGCCCAGAGCCGGGATCATCAGTAAAGCGGTGGTCAGAAAGATCGTGTTGCGGCCGCCGGCGATGCGGATCATGAATGAGGCGGGAATGCGCAGCGTCGCTCCGGTCAATCCAGCGATCGCGGCCAGGGTAAACAGCTCGGTTTCGCTGAACGGAAAGCCCAGATTAAGCATCTGGGCGCCGACCATGCCCCACATGATCCAGATCGAAAAACCCATCGCCAGGCTGGGGATGGAAATCCACAGGTTGCGATTTGCAACGCGTCGGCCTTCACGTTTCCAGAACGACTGATCTTCCGGATTCCAGTTCTCGATATCGCGATTGAGTTTCACGCCGGGCTCCTTATACCTGGGTGAGATGATATGAATGACGTTCTATGGTTCTTATTCACAACGTTTGTGCTCATCGTGTCCCGGTGGAATGCCTTCGGGGAGATCGCGCAGGCGCTTCAAGCCGGGATATTTCCTGCGTTCCATGCGCAGTATGGCGAAGTGCATCCAGGTCAGCATGGTGGCCACGAGCACGAACAGGAACATGAACGGAGTCGTCCAGATGCCGGTCCAGTCGTTGAGCATGCCGAAAATGATCGGCAGGAAGAATCCGCCCAGGCCACCGATCATGCCAACCATGCCGCCGACCGAGCCGACGTTGTCCGGGTAGTAGACCGGGATGTGCTTGTAGACCGCGGCCTTGCCCAGCGACATCACGAATCCTAGCGCGAAGGCAATCACGGTGAATGTCGCCAGATTGGTGGCAAGGCGAACCTCGATTGGTCCCTCGATGCCCTCCACGACATAGCTGGTGGACGGATAGGAAAGAATGAACAGGCAGACCAGCGAAGTGCCGAAGGTCCAGTACATGATCGTTCGTGCCCCCCACTTGTCCGACATCCAGCCACCCAGCGCACGAAAGGCACTGGCCGACAGCGAGTAGGTCGCCGCCAGTATCCCGGCCGCCCCGATCGACAGCTCGTAGACACCGACGTAGTAGCGCGGCAGCCAGGAGGCAAGCGCGACGAAGGCGCCGAACACGAAGAAGTAATACAGCCCGAAGCGCCAGACCTGCAGATGGCGAAGCGGTGCGATCTGCTCGGCCAGCGTCGCACCGGTCGCCTCGCCGGCACGGCGCGCCTTGAGCGCCGGATCATCTTCGGTCAGCAACCAGTAGACGGCGGCCGCGACGACCATCACGATGGCATAGACTTGGGCAGTCCCTTGCCAGCCGACGGCGACCATGATCATCGGCGCGATGAAGTTGGTTACCCCAGCACCGACATTGCCGACACCGAAGATGCCCAGCGCCGTGCCCTGCTTTTCCTTCGGAAACCAGCGCGATGTGAACGCGATGCCGGTAATGAAGGTACCCCCGGCCAGCCCGATGCCGAGGGCTGCCAGCAGGATCAGCGGATAGGTGGTGGCAAACGTGAGCATCCAGATCGAGAAGGCGCTTGCCAGCATGGTCAGCGCCGTCAGCAGCCGGCCGCCGAACTTCTCGCACAGGATGCCGAGAAAGATGCGGGAAACCGCCCCGGTCAACACGGGGGTGGCGATCAGAATACCGAACTGGGTCTCGGAAAGGCCGAATTCCTGCTGGATGCGCACACCCAGAATGGAAAATATGGTCCAGGCAGCAAAGCAGATCGTGAATGCGCCGGTGCTGACAGCCAGCATGCGCGGTGCCTGGGGCGGCGTCGTAATCGGGAGCGGGGAATAAGCCATGGGGCGTATTTTGCCGAGCAGGACCCCCGCATTATTTGACCTCGATCAAATTAGAGTATCTAGAATGCATGAATGGAGCCTTCCGACTGTCGATCCCGAAACCAAAGTGCCCGCCCGAATAGGACTAAAGGAATCGCCCGGCCGAGCCGACGACGACCGTGACCAGTCCGAGCACCAGGTTGATGGCGATCAAACGGCGAATCTGGCCCAGGCAACGCCCGGCTTCGGGCGTATCCTCGGCGGCGACCGCCTGGCGCATGCGTCGATAAGGCGCCAAGTAGATATGCGCGAAGATGGCCATCATGACAAGGCCCAGCAGCAGCATGGTGTGAACGTCGCCGCCGACACCGGCCATGCCGCCGTAAAAGCCGAAAATCAGCCCGAAACCGGTCCCCAGCAGCACCAGAACGCTGACCCAGACCCACGGGAAAAAGCGCTGAAAACTGGCTTCCCAGAGCCGGGTTCGTTGCGGCGGCTCAAGCTGGGAGGCAGCGACTGGACGCAGCGCCATGTAGGCAAAGAACATGCCACCGACCCAGACGGCGGCGGCCAGGCCGTGCAGCGCAGTAAGCAAGGCGGCGAGAAAAGACGACATGATGGACGGAGCCCCGGCTTGGAACAGCCATCAAGATACCATTGCGAGACCCCATGAATGAGCGCTATGACAAACAGTTCATGCGCCCCGACATACTATTACAATCAGAAGTATTCCCTCATTCAGCTTGCCTCTCGGCGATTGATATGACAATCGTGGAAAGGCGTCGACCGGCTCGGCAGTTCAGAGGACCTCGGACACGTCGCCCTGCTGGCCGTTCCTACGATCGGCTTCCCGCGCGCGGCAACCGCTTTCTCGTGGCTGAATGACGAGACAAACACGGACGAAGCCGAGCAACGACCAGCCCCTTGTAAACCCTGAATCGCCATGGATCACTAACGCGCCAGCCCCGAGTTGGCTCCACAATCCGGAATGCGTTGGCGGTTTGGATAGGTTCGGCTTGTAAACAGATATTACGAATGCCCTACACAGACTGATCGGTCAAGCACAAGGCCGCACTATCAAACCGCACGCGGTGACATGATCCTCTCGGAATTCCATAGAGCCGTCGTCCAGAAAAATATCGGCCTGCGCGTTGCCGCAGGCCATGACTTGATAGAGCACGCCTTCGAATTCCATTCGTATTGCACGGTCCATGTGTCTGGAATATCCGAAAAAAAGCTATGCACGTTACACGACGTGACCCTTAGGTCCACTTAGGTCCACGACGTGACCCTTAGGTCCGTGTGATAAACAACGTGGGGTACCGTGAACGAATGAGGCACAAGACAGGTTGTACTGGTCCACCTGCGACAATTTGCCGCATATTCAGACCCCTGCATGTGCTGTAAGCTGTATTTTTTTTAAAACTACTCTTCTTCTTTGTTGCTTACCTTCTGTTGTCCCTTGCCGCGCGGACCAGATCATCGCCGTACCCGGTCCGGATGATCAGGGCGACATGGTCAATATTATGTTCGCCATCACCACCACCAGTGGTTTGGACACCGATCCTCAGGCGAGCACGGACAGAAAAATGAATTTCTTAATCAATCAACTCGGAGGTAGTTCTGGCAAAGATCGGGATCACGTTGGGCTCCACATGACTCCACCAATGGATCCAAATGATTGGGGCGGAACCTTCGCAGAAGTGGGTCGTGGACTGAAATTCTTTTGGCAACAGGACAATCAGAGCGGCAATCGCTTGCCAGATTCGCATTTTTTCAAATCACTCTAGAGGCTATTATGAAGATCAGTCTGTTTGCCCGCTTTTCGGCTTGCGCTTTGATGCTGGCTTCCTGTCTGTCTGCATCGGCACAAGACACAATCAATCGTGATTCCGAAGAGAAGGCCAGCGAGGCAACCCCGCTCGAAACGATCATCGTCGTTGGCTATGAGCCCCGCTCAAAACCAAATGAGGATGTGACAACGCCTGTCCTTGAAGGTCGCCTGGCAACCCTTGAAGACCTGCTGCGCGATACGCCGGGGGTCCAGATTGAGCCGGTGTTTGGCGGCATCGACCATCCCCGTTTTTCGATCCGCGGTTCAGGTCTGCAACGCGGCACCCAACCTCCGGGGCGCGGTATCGAACTGCGGCTTGATGGTCTTCCCATCACCTATGCTGATACCAGCTTTGATTTTGTCGAATTCCTTGAGCCCCTGTTCTTTGGCGAAGTCAGCATCCTGCGTGGTGGACGCGGAGCGATTGAAGGCGGCTCGACGCTGGGCGGCATTGTTGACTTTCGCGGGCGCAGCGGCATAATCGACCCTGGCTTGACCGCGCGCGGCGAAATCGGCAACTTCGACTATCTGCGCGGACAGGCTGCCTATGCGGGATCAAGCTTGAACGGTGAGGGATTTGGTTCGGTTAGCTGGTTTTCGCAGGATGGCTTTCGCGAATTTGGCGCTCAGGAAGCACTGCGGGCTTATGGCCACTATAGTTATGATGTCTCTGACAAGGTGACACTGCGTATCTCGGGCTTGGCCAACGATTCCGAGCTTGAACTTCCCGGCCCACAGACGCTCGCGCAGATTGACGCCGGCTCCAAAGCCGCGCAGCCCAACGGCATCCTGGGCGATTGGCGGCGCTTCACCGATCAATATCGACTGAGCTCGGGTATCAGTGTGGATCTCGGCGGACCGCGAATTGATCTTGACGCGGCTTACATGGTTACCGACGTGGAGTTTCGCCGACGCGACGTACAGGTTGAGGACAATGATGATTTCACATTCGCCGCTCGGCTGCGGGACAACCACGACGCCGATCTCGGCTGGGGTGCAACGATCATCTATCAGCGCAACAATCGCCGCCAGCAGCAATTTTTCAACGGCGGCGGAACGCCGCCCACCTTCAGCGGCGCACGCGGCGCCCAATGGGGAGATAACGACCTGTCCGCTGATCGCCTGACTGCGCAGTTGAGGGGCCATATGAAGCCGGCGGACAATGTTCGCCTGGATTTTGCCGCAGGCTGGGATTGGCACGGCCGTAACATCAGCGACAATTTCGCAGGAATCCGAGCAGAAAGACCCGCCACGCAGCTCGATGACAGCTATGATGGCTTCAACGGCCTTGCCCTGCTCTCCGTCGATATCGAGCCGCGCCTCACACTTTTTACAGGCGTCAGCCATGTCATTGAGCCGCCGACCTATGACGTGTTGCTGATCAACGCTGCCGGCATGCCTGGTCCCAATAACGCCCTGCTCAACGGCCCCAATCCGCGACGTCCGGTCGTGCGCCAGCTCGATGAGCAGACGGCCATCACCGCTGAAGCGGGCATCCGGGGGGAGGTCGGCAATGTTCGGCTGGACTTCACCCTCTACCGCGCGTGGATCAATAACGAGATCGTGTCCACCGCCAACTTTGTAGAGCAGAGGGTCACATCGGTCGGCAATGCGGACGATACGCGCCGCTGGGGCATCGAAAGCTCGGTTGGCGCGCTGGTGGCTGAAGATATCTTCCGCGATGGCGACCGCTTTGATATCTCCGCCGACTGGACATGGACTGAGGCGCGCTTCGATAACGATCCGATCTTTGGCGACAATTTCCTGCCGATTGTGGTCGAGCACCGCTTTGGCGCACGTGCAGCCTACCGCTCGGGCCGGATATCGGCTGATCTTTTCATCACCTACGTTCCCGATGGCGGCTTCGCCGATTACGAAAATACTTTGCGCGCCGATGGTTATGCGACGCTCGGCGGGCGTGTCAGCTACGATACAGGCCGGTTTCTCATTTTCGTTGAAGGACGCAACCTTACCGATGCGCGATATGCCTCCTCCGTTATCGCCGCGCAAAACAATCTTGAAGGAAATGACTTTCCGACCTTTGCTCCTGGCGAGCCTGCGGCGGTGACGGTCGGCCTTCAGGCGCGGTTCTGACGCCGCTGGCCTGGAATGGACTTTGAACCTGCCTCAGGCGCCAAGGCGATAACGGGTCGCTCGGGCACCTGACCTTTAATCACATCTCTTATAGGAGAAAACACGATGAAGACAAGCGTATCATTCATGGCAATCCTTGCCCTGACAGGCGCAGCGATTGCCTCTGCACAGCCGCATGAAATGTCGCCGCACGCCGGGAAGCAGAGTCGGCAGATCGCCTCGCTCTCCGACAACGATGTTGCTGCCATTCGGAAAGGAACCGGCTGGGGTCTCGCCCTTCCCGCCGAGATCAATGGCGCCCCTGGCCCAAGGCATGTCCTCGATTTTGCCGAGCCATTGGACCTGAGTGACGATCAGATCGCGCAGATCACCGCAGTTTTCGAAGAAATGAAACGGTCTGCCATCAGCGCGGGCGACGAATTCATCGCGGCAGAGAAGGCACTGAACGACGCCTTCCAACGCGGTGGCCTCGATCAGTCTGAACTCGCCCGTCTCGTGGAACAGGCGGGCGAGACGCGCGCCGGGCTGAGGCTGGTTCACCTATCGGCGCACCTGAAGACCTTGCCCCTGCTCACCGAAAAACAGGTGGAACTCTATGCCCAACTGCGCGGATATGCCGACGCGGGCGACGATCCTTGCGCAACGGTTCCCGAAGGACATGACCCTGAAATGTGGAAGCGGCACAACGGCTGCGAATGACACCGGTCGGGTGGACAGCGGCACGGGGCCATGATGGGATCAGGCTACGATGGGATATCAGTTCATATAATGCGCGAGGTGCGCCTCTGACTTCCACACAAATGAGTCAGGAAGTCTGCACCGTCGACAGGCACGTCTTTCGCGCCTCGCGGCGCGCATCCCGTGCTCACCGCTTTCGCTATTGCGCCGAGGCAAGGGTTGGCCGAAACTTGACGAAAAAGTGAGCATGAAAGGTCTGTTACGTTGCGCGCTGGCGCCGAATTGCGAATTCAACCGGCGCTTTCCGGCAAAGCGGCCGGCTTCTGGTCGTTGAGGCACCACGAGCAGTGGCCGCAGGGTTCACAGTCTTCGCCAAGTGAAAACAGTTCGTGGACGAGACCGGCAACAGCCTCGGGCGTGGGCGTATCGCCGTAGATGAAGTTCTCCAGTACCCGGAGATCGTCGGAACAAGCCAGCGTCCGGCAGATGGCGGGATTGCCGTCGCGACCGGCCCGGCCGATCTCCTGTGAATAGTTCTCGAGGCTTTTGGGCAGGCTGTAGTAGTAGACATAGCGGATTTCAGCCTTGTCGATGCCCATGCCGAATGCAATGGTCGCGACCACGATGCCGTCGTCGGAACGGATGAATCTGACCTGCACGGCAGTGCGTTTTTCGGTGTCCATGCCGGCGTGATAGGCCTCGGCCGGGAACCCGGCCTGCCCCAGCGACGCCGCGACCTGCTCGGCGGTGCCCTGCAGTATGGTGTAGACGATGGTCGCCCCTCGCGGGCGCTGGTGCAGTCGGTCCAGCAACAACCCATCGCGATGCACCTCGCTGGTCGGGGTCAACAGCAGCTTCAGGTTCGAACGGTAGAAATCGGTGCGCACGGCGCAATCGGGTTCGATCTCGAGTACCCGGCAGATGTCGTCGAGGACTCTGGGCGTGGCGGTGGCGGTCAGCGCCAGCACGCGCTCGGCATTCGCGGCCCCGGGGAACGCTGCCAGTTTCAGGTAATCAGGGTGAAAGTTGTGGCCCCACTCCGAGATGCAATGAGCTTCATCGGCCGCGAACAGCGATACTTGCAATGACCTGTGCACTTGCGGAATCGTTTGTTGTTGAATCTTTCGGGGACGACGTAGAGCAGCCGCAAATCGCCGGAAGTATGAGTGTGCCTCCACTCTACCCATCTGTTGCATAAATTTGCGGCGAGAGACCGTTGCACTGCCCGGTATAGCAGCGTTTCCGGGGCGCGTGCTCAATTTTCCAATCCTCACATAGAGTGAGCTATGTTCCGGTTGGAAAATATCCGCGCACGCCCCGGAAACACTACTCTCCGGGCTCTCGCACTCGGAAATTTATGCAACTGATGGGTCTAGTGGATCGAATCCGGGTGGCCTATCGGAAAACAGCGCGAATTTGGGTCAGATTTTTCCTACAGTGTGGATGATGATTCTGCTTGTGTTGTTTCTTGAACCGGACTTGCTAATCAAGGTCAAGCCCGTTGTCCTGTTGAGCGTGTCGGAACCAGTCCACAACAACGCTATGGTGGGCCACGCCGTAGCACTCGATGAAGCGGCGCGTGGGTGATCCCCGGGGTCTTGAAGCGTCTGCAGGCGCCGTTCGATGTAGTCTGGGCTAAGTTCAATTCCGCACCAGTGCTTGATGCAATGACGCCATTGTTCAAATGGTATGCGGAATCGGATCGCTGGCTTCATTCGTCATTCTGCATTTCCCAGGCGGGCAACGGGTCATCGAGTTCGGATCATTGCTCGGGCAACATGCGATCGGTATCGATCAGGCATTATTCAAGCTGCTGGCGCATCGCCGCTGCATCGAAATCAATGCCGATGAACACCAGTTCCTGGCGCCGGTCGCCGAATACCGGATGCCAGCGCGATTCGATCAGATCGCGCCAGTGCGGATCGTCCGGCCGTTGCGAACGGTCGATCGCGGTCCACCACAAGCCCATCACCTGGCGGCGCACAAGTGGCCCGGCCTGACTGAGCTCACCGACCCACTCCAGACGGAATAGAGTAGAGGACAGATTCACGCCTGCCCTCTGCCCGACCTATGGATGACCCTGCGGATGACCGACGACCAAACGGCGCGAATCCTTCGCACATTTCGTATAGTGAGGCACATGCTTACCACAAAGGCTAAAAACCATGGAATGGATGGGAATCAGTATTTTCGCCGCCCTGCTGGGCTGGAGTGTCTGGACCTACAATCGGCTGGTCATGCGTCGCAACCGGGTCGCCACGGCGTGGAGTGACATTGACGTCCAGCTAACTCGTCGTCACGATCTCGTTCCGAACCTGGTTAAATTGGTCAAGGCCTATGCCGGACACGAAAAAGGCACGCTGGAAGAAGTCACCCGCTTGCGCTCCGAGGCATTGTCAACGCAAAGCCCGGCCCGATTGGGTGAGATCGAA
Source organism: uncultured Halomonas sp. (assembly GCA_964453565.1). Lineage (GTDB taxonomy): Bacteria > Pseudomonadota > Gammaproteobacteria > Xanthomonadales > Wenzhouxiangellaceae. The sequence continues at coordinate 35,930 of CAYVPB010000013.1, read as the reverse complement.
AACGACCTGGAAAAACTACTGAGCCGACTGCTGGTGCTCAATGAAAGCTATCCGGACCTCAAGGCCAGCGACAATTTCGCGCAGCTCAGCGATCAACTGGTCGAGGTCGAAAACCACCTGCAATACGCGCGTCGCTATTACAACGGCGCTGTTCGCGATCTCAATACCAAGATCGGGCAGTTTCCCGATCTGATCATCGCAAAATTACTTGGCTTTTCCGGAGCGGAATTCTACGCCGCCGACGCCAACCAGCGTCAGGCGGTTTCCGTGGGAGCCCTGTCATGAGCATACGATTTATCGTACTGGTTGCCCTGGCCTGCCTGGCCACCTCCGCTCGAGCCCAGGCCGACGGCGAGCGTATCCTTGACTATCACAGTCGAATCGAAGTCCAGCCCGACGCCAGCGTGATCGTGAATGAAACCATCACAGTGCGTTCTTTCCAACGCCAGATACGCCGCGGCATTTATCGCGACTTTCCGACCCGTTATCGCGACCGTTTCGGTAACTGGGTCAAAGTCGACTTCAAAGTCCTGGAAGTCCTGCGCGACGGCCAGCCCGAACCGTGGTTCACCGAAAGCCTCTCCAATGGTGTAAGAGTCAACACCGGCGACGATAATTCTCTACCCGGCACCGGCAACTACGCATTTACGATCCGGTATCGAACGACTCGTCAGCTCGGCTTCTTTGATGAGCACGATGAGCTTTACTGGAACGTGACCGGACTGGGCTGGGATTTTCCTATCAATAAAGCCAGCGCCGAAGTTCATCTGCCCGAACCAGTGCCGTCCGATCAGATTCGCCTGCATGCCTATTCCGGCCCGGCCGGATCCACCGCATCGAATGCCCGCGCCGCCAGCTCCAACCCCGGAGTTGCGCGCTTTGAAACGACCCAGTCGCTGCCCCGGGGCCACGGCCTGACCATCGCGATCGGCTTTCCCAAGGGGATCGTTGCCGAACCCGGCGGCTGGGATCGATTTGTCTGGCTTGTTGTTGATAATCGCGCCCTGCTTGTCCTGCTGCTGGGGTCGATCGGGATTCTCATTTTCTACTGGCGCTCGTGGTTGAACAAAGGCCGCGGCCCGGCCGCGGGCGTCATCATCGCCAAATACGAGCCCCCGGCCGGCTATTCGCCGGCCGGCCTGCGCTACGTCATGAAAGAGCGCTACGAGCAAGGTGCTTTCACTGCCGATCTGGTGGCACTGGCGACCAGGGGCCTGCTCACCATTGACCGCGACAAACGGCTGTTGGGTGACCGCTGGAGTCTGATCCGTAACAACGAGCCTCAGGATAATGAACTGTCACCAAGCGAGACTGCCCTGTTTCGGGCGCTGTTCCTGGAAGGCAATCGGGTGGAGCTGAAAAAAAGCAGTAAAACCGCCCAACGCATGCAGGCCGTCATCAAGGCTCATCGCAAGGCTGTCCACAATCGTTACCAGGGCCGCTACATCGAGCCCAATCATGCCACTCTGATCATTGGATGGTCGTTGTCAGTCGTTCTGGCCGCGACCACCCTCTTGTTGGCCGGTGGCGGCGGGATGATATTCGTCATTGCCGGACTGGCCGGACTGGTCTTACTCAATGTCATGTTCACCTTCCTGATGCCGGCGCCCACCGAGGAAGGACGCAGGCTGCTTGACCAGGCCGAAGGCCTCAAGCGCTACCTGAGCGTGGCCGAAAAGGACGAGCTGAGCCGTCTGGAAATGCCGCAAGCCGATGCGCCCGAGCTGACGCCGGAGCGCTACGAGTTGTTATTGCCCTTCGCCATGGCGCTGGACGTGGAAAGCGCGTGGACCGACAAATTCACCCGCGCCGTCGGCCAGTCAGTAGCTGAACAAACCCAGCATAATATGCGCTGGTATACCGGTAGTGGTGCGGCAGCCGGCAGCCTGGGAGCCATGAGCAGCAGCCTGAGCAAGGGTCTGTCATCCAGCATCTCGTCGGCCTCCACCCCACCCGGCAGCAGCTCGGGCGCTGGCGGATCGTCTGGTGGTGGCGGTGGTGGCGGTGGTGGTGGCGGTCGCTAAGCGCTTGCGCGCCGCGATGACCGCGACGTGATCGAACCACCGGTTCGGGTCCAGCCTCTCGTCGCGAACCTCGCTGCGAAGTTCACGCACCCGGCGTGGGCCGGCGTTGTAGAAAGCCAGGGCAAGCAGTACCCTGTCTTCCTTGGCAATTGCCGGGTCGTCGTAATATTGGTCGATCATGAAGCGTACCTATCGGGCCGGGCGCTGATGTATTTGCGAGACATCCAGATTCCGGCGCCAATGCCGACAACCAATGGCAGAATCCAGGAAAGCATAATGACTGCATTGGTGTCGAAGCCGCGAAGGAACCGGCCAAGGCCGATCTGGACGAAGGCAATATGCACGGCAATGCCATTGCCGATCATGCCACCGAGATGCTGTTTGAGCCACCAGTTTCCGGCCGGCGTTTCGACTCTGCTCAGTGACCAGGCATCGCGCAGCGTGATCAGGCCGACGCCGCCGAATGCAATCAGGATGACCGAACCATACTGAATGCCCAGCGCCATTACCGCCAGGCCGGCCACCGCGGTCATTACGGCACCAATTCGATAAATCGGATTATTGAATCGCTGGAAGTCATGCTTGAGTCGAATGGCGCGCCAGGCCACCAGGCTGTTGTGGCTGACCAGGACCACCAGATAGCCCAGAAATGCGCTCCAGACCATACCTCCTTTGAGATAAATCGCCATCGCCAACGGCACAGCCGTGATCACAATGCCCAACATGGCAATCAGGTGAACTCGACCGGCCAGAATGTGCGGCCGGCTGCCCTTGCGAGTGGCTGCCGCGAACCAGAATGCAAGCAGCGCGACCGTCCCGATCAGGGCGTGGGGAAAGCTGAAAGCGGAAAGAAAGTTGATCATGCCGAAAAGTCCAGGTTCGGGAAAGGAGTGTCAATCATCCGATCCGGCGACCGCCTGGTGAGGTGCCGAAAGTCAGAAATTTAGGGTGCCGAAAGTCATCACTTTCCATCGGCCGCTTGTACTCATGCCCGATTACTGGCTATAAAGCACATATGGCAATGAACCCCAAAAAAGGTCTGGCCCGGCTGGCGACACCACTGGCCCTTGCTTCCTACCTGGCGTGGCTGGCGGTGTGGGTCGCCGTCAGCGGGCTGGGGCCGGCTCCCGGCGAGGGCCTGGGCTGGCCGGCCGACGCGCTGCTGCTCGCTTTTCTGGCCATCTGGCTGGTCTTGCTGCTGAGCGAAGAACCGAAGCAGTCCGGAAAACTGTCGCGCGAGGATGTTCTTATCCTTGCCCTGTCCATCATTGCCTTGGGCCTGATCTCGCTGGGCCGATCCGGAACGAGTCCGATCCTTTTGATCCTGGCTGCTTCCGCGCTGGCCGACCGTTTCAGCCCGCGCGGAATGATCCTGGCAATGCTGGCGATCAATTCGGCTTTTGCGGCGATTTTGCTTTTGCGCTGGCAATTGCCGCTGCCGTGGGCTCTGCCGACGCTGGTCGCCTATGTCGCGTTTCAAATGTTTGCGGTTCTGGTCCTGCGCTATGCCGAGGCCTCGAAGCGCATGGCCGAGCAACTGATGCAGGTCAACGCCCAGTTGCTTTCGACCCGCGCATTGCTCAGTGAGGCGGCTCGTGATCAGGAACGCCTGCGCCTGTCGCGCGAACTGCACGATGTGGCCGGGCACAAGCTCACTGCCCTGAAGCTCAACCTGCGCTCCCTGAACAATCACCCCGAACTCAAGGACTGTCCCGAGCTGGACACGTCAGCGCGCCTGGCAGGCGAGCTTCTTGACGAGCTGCGCGCGCTTGCTAGCCAATTGCGCCAGCACGACGGCATCGACCTGACCACAGGCATCCGGCAGTTGGCAGAGCCATTACCGCGCCCTCAACTGCATCTTGAAATCAAGCCGGAACTGCGCATCCCGCGCACCGACCAGGCCGAGGTCATCCTTCGCACGGTGCAGGAAGGACTGACCAATGCGGCCCGTCACAGCAACGCCACCGATGCCTGGCTGAAGCTTTATCGTGAACAAGGCAGCCAACAAGGCCGTCAACAAGACAATCTGGTGCTGGAATTCACCGACAATGGCCGTCTCGATGGTGAACTCGTCCCCGGCGACGGCCTGACCGGCATGCGCGAGCGCATTGAAGCGCTCGACGGCGAACTTCAACTAAGGACGAACATGCGCGGCGGACTTGAACTGACAGCGCGGTTGCCCATGGCACCGATGACATGAGCATTCGACTGGCCCTGGCCGATGATCAGGCCCTTGTTCGCGAGGGGCTGAAGTCTTTGCTGAAAGATCTCGACGGGATTGAAGTGGTGATCGAGGCGGATTCCGGTCAGCCGCTGCTCGATGCCCTGGCCGGCATCCCGGCCGATATCGTCGTCTCCGACATTCGCATGCCAGGCGTGGACGGCATTGAATTGACCAGCAGACTGCGCGCCGCCGGCAGCGAGCTGCCGGTGCTCCTCCTGACGACTTTTGACGACGCCGATCTGATGCTCAAAGCGGTCGAAGCCGGAGCCCAGGGCTTCCTGTTGAAGGATGTGGCCCCGGAGGATCTGGAACGAGCGGTGCGCAACCTGGTCGCCGGCCAGGGAATGCTCCAGCCAATGACGCCCGACAGGGTGCGCGAACGCTACAGCTACGGCGATGGCGAGACCGCGGCAACCGAATCTTTCAACGCACGCGAGATCGAGATTTTACGCTTGCTGGCCGGTGGCTATTCCAACCGCGAGATTGCCGGCACCATCTTCCTGGCCGAGGGGACGGTCAAGAACTATGTCTCCGAAATTCTCGCCAAGCTCGGCACGCGCGACCGCACCCGCGCCGTTCTCAAGGCCATTACCCAGCGGATCATTTGAGTCCCTGTTCACTGAACTGTCTGCCGACCACCTCCGAAAGGTCGTCAATTGCGCTGATCAGATGACATGATGAACCATATTGCCGACATGCCGAACAAATAATAGTAGATTCACCAATCGCCCCATGTTCAGCACTTGGAACGCATTCACTTGCCAGGCGCGCCGGGGCAGTCGTAGCTGGCCAAATAAAGCAGTTGATCAGGAAACAAAATGTGTGGAATTGCAGGGTTCGTAGAGTTTGGGGACGCGCGCAGGGCTGAGGCTGACCGAAGTGCCCTGCTGAAAGCGATGGGCAATACGCTGTCTCAACGCGGTCCGGATGAATCTAGCTGCTTGCAGTGGGAAGGAGTGTCCATTGCCTTCCGTCGGCTTTCCATCAACGGCATCGACGGCGGGTCGCAGCCGTTCCATTCGCGCAGCGGGCAGATCAGCGCGTTTGTCAACGGTGAACTATACAATCATGCAGAGCTGCGCCAAACATTGCCGGATGCGGATCATCTCGATAGCGGCTCGGACTGCGACGTGCTCCCGGATCTGTTCGCACGCGAGGGCTCAAAGGCATTCGAACGCATCAATGGCATGTTCGCAGCCGTGGTGCTCGATCGAAGTGCGCGCCAGCTGTTGCTCGTTCGCGATCGGCTCGGCATCAAGCCGCTATTCTATGCATACCGTCGCGACATTGGTAGGCTGATTTTTGCCTCCGAACTCAAGGCGCTGTTTCCCAATCCGGACGTGTCGCGGCGGTTCGACTGGCTGGCCGCACTGCGATCTCTTTCCTGGCCCAAACCGGGAGAGGAGTCCCTGCCCAGTTTCTTCGAAGGCATTCGGCGCGTGCCGCCGGGAGCAATCCTGCGCCTGGACCTGGGTTCCGGGACCATCAAGGTGAACCGCTTCTGGGATCTTGATGGGGCAGCTTCCGAACTCGAACCGCCGTCGCGTTCCGAGGTACCGCAACGTTTCCGGGAACTGCTGGCCGACAGCGTGCGCCACCGGATTACAGCCGATGCAAAGGTTGGGCTGTTTCTGTCAGGCGGCATTGATTCAGTTGCAATCGCGGCGCTGGCGGTTCGGCATCGCCGGATTCCGACGTTCAGCGTCTGGAATCACGCCACGGTTGCCAGCGGCGACGCGTCGGCCTCTCTCAAAGCCGCGCAATTACTTCAACTTCCAAACGACGCAGTGCGTGTCGACGCTACCAATGCGCCATCACTGAACGACTGGCGCAATCTGCTATGGGCATGCGAACTATTTTCCATCACCGCCGAGCAATGGTACAAATTCCAGTTGCATGCGCATGTTCGCAGCCGCTATCCGGGACTCAAGGTGATCCTTCTAGGACAGGGATCAGATGAATTCCTCGGCGGCTACATGCAGTGGTTAACCGGACTTCGACGCAACCTCAACAGCAGCGACTTGAACCACATCGAGCAAGCACTTGCCGCCGGCCAACAAGAACGTGCGATAGCAGCAGCTGACATCAGTCCTGTTTACCGATCCTTGTTCCAGGACGGCACGCTCGATGCCGGCGCGCTGGATCATGGCCCGGTTGGAACCTGGCACCGCTACCGCAGCCGATATCGGCTTAACCTGGATTACCACCTCTGGCACGAGGACCGAACCGCCGCAGCGCACGGGATTGAAAACCGCGTACCGTTTCTTGATCACCGGCTGCTGGAATTCGTGGCTTCGATTCGGAAGTCTCAGCATGCGCGCTGGTTCACCGACAAGCGGATCCTGCGCGATGCCCTGGCCGATTCAATTCCAAGTGAACTGGCCCAGCGTCCCAAGGGCTACTTTTTCTACGGGCCCGGCGAATTGGATGCGCATCGGCTGGTGGCGCAGGTACTCCAGGTCGAAGGCGGTGCGTTACTGGACCAGGCCGTTGCCGGCTCGCTGGCTACCGGTGGCCCGCTAACAGAGCGGGGCTTGCGTTCGCTGGCCACGCGAGTGCTGGAAGACCCGGCACTGCGCGGACTGACAACGCTGATGCAACTTGTCAACATGGGGGTGCTGGCCGACCTGGCCGCCAATGCGGAAAGCACCTCGCCGGTGCGTGCCGGCGAACCGCCGCTAATCCTCGATGATCAGGGCAGGCGCGAACTGCTGGAGGTCCCGGTCAATCCTCACGCCAACTCGGTGTTAGCCCTGTCATCTGCATTCTCGCTGCTTGAAGTCCGAAGACCAGGACGTTCCGAAGCACCAGCGGGGACATATCTGATCGCGGAGGGCAACGAACTTCACGAGGAAATCCGCAACCCTGCGCTGGTTTCGTTCCTGATGCGCGTCGACGGTCGGACAAGCCTGGCGGAGATTGCCGGCGAGGCCGGACTGGACGTCGACGAACTGCTCCCGCCGATCCGCGATGCGCTCGATCTCGGACTACTGGTTCAGCTTCAGTGAACGGGTAAGCAAAGCGAGGACACCCGGCGCCTGGCGACATCCCCCTGACGGCGGCGCTTTGACGAGCCTCAAGTCCAACCAGTTGACCAGCCCGAGTTCAGCCCCGAACTTTTTCCGGCCAGGCTGTCACCGGATCAGGGCTCGCGAATCGCCAGCAGGCGGATTTCGGTCATGTCCTCGATCGCGAAACGAATGCCCTCGCGGCCGAGGCCGGAATCCTTGACGCCGCCGTAGGGCATGTGATCGACACGGAAGCTGGGCACGTCGTTGATGATCACGCCGCCGACTTCCAGCGTGTCCCAGGCCTTGCGGATCTTGGCGATGTCGCGAATGAACAGGCCGGCCTGCAGACCATAGCGTGATTCATTGATCTGCTTGAGCGCGGCGTCGAAATCGTCGAACGGCTCGATCACAACGGCCGGCCCGAACAGTTCGTTGTCGTAGATACGACAGTCACGATCGACGTTTTCCAACACCGCCGGACGTACGACGGGGCCCTCGCGCTCGCCGCCGACGAGCAGGTTGGCACCCTTTTCGACCGCCTCATCGATCCATTCGAGCACGCGTTTGGCGTCGTCCTCGGAGATCAGCGGGCCAATGAAGGTATCCGGATCGCGCGGATCACCGCCCTTGAGCGCGCCGACTTTCTTGACCAGCCTGTCGCGGAAGGCCTCGTAGATGTCGCAGTGGATCTGCACTCGCTGCACCGAGATGCAGCTTTGCCCGGACTGGTAGAAGCCGCCGAATACAACCCGATCGACGGCATCGTCGATATCGGCGTCATGATCGACCAGGCAGGCGGCATTGCCGCCCAGCTCCATCACCACCGGCTTGGTGCCGGCTTTGGACTTGAGCATCCAACCGACCTTGTCCGAGCCGGTAAAGCTCAGCAGCTTCAGACGCTCGTCTTCGGAAAAGCGCGCGGCATCGTCGCGGTCCACGGTCAAAATCGAGAACGCGCCTTCGGGTAGATCAGTCTCGGCCAGGATTTCACCCATGACCAGCGCGCCCACCGGCGTCTTTTCGGCCGGCTTGAGCACGAACGGGCAGCCGGCGGCGATCGCCGGGGCGACCTTGTGCGCGACCAGGTTGTAGGGGAAGTTGAACGGCGTGATCAGAGAAACCGGACCGATGGGCACCCGTTTCCACATTCCCATGTAACCTTCGGCGCGCGCGGTGATGTCCATGGGCAGCACCTCACCGCCGACCCGGGTGGCTTCCTCGGCCGCGATGCGGAAGGTCTCGATCAGGCGGGTGACTTCGCCGCGAGCATCCTTGATCACCTTGCCGGCCTCGACCACCAGAATCTCGGCCAGCTCGTTGAAACGCTCCTGGAACCGGTTTGCGCAGTGCAGCAGCGCGTCACGGCGCTTGTACGACGGCAGCCTCGCCATCGCACCGGCAGCCTGCTCGGCCGCCGCCACGGCCTGGTCGACCACCGCATCATCAGCCTTGGCCACCCGGGTTGCGGGCTTGCCGGTGTGCTTGTCGATGACCTCCAGGTCTTCGTTGGCGAAAACAGCCTTGTTGGCCAGAAAGTACGGATAGGCAGACTTCATGCTCATGGTTCACCGTCGGATTTTGAGTTCGAATCATCAGTCTCGCAGGATAACAGGCGAAACAGCGGTCAATTCGTCGTTTCGTCGTCGGTTTGTTTTGGCGCCAATGAATTCAACCCCGATCGCGGCCGGGGCCTGGACACAGGAATCAGCAGCTCCCGCACCCGTCAGCCGGTCGAAGAGCCAGCTCCATGACTGAGGTCCCCCATGGGTGTGGAAACCGGCCTTGCCGGAAAATGGTTATTCCAACATCCGGTCTTTCCCGCCCCGCATGCGTCAGTGCTCGCGACAACTGCGACGCCGGTTCGCTAAACTTCCCGTTCTGACACCATTGGATCGGATCATGGGCAATCGCCTTTCAAAAATCTATACCCGCACCGGCGATGACGGCACTACCGGACTGGGCGACGGCTCGCGAACGCAGAAGGACTCGATGCGGGTCGAGGCCTATGGTACTGTCGACGAACTCAACAGCGCAGTTGGTGTGCTGATTGCCGCTGCCGAAGACGCGGACCTCAACTCGGTTCTGCTGGATGTGCAGCATGACTTGTTCGACCTGGGTGGCGAGTTGTGCATGCCCGGCACCGAGCTGATCGGCGACCGACATATTGATCGTCTCGAGCGCGAACTGGACCGGCTCAACGCGGATCTGCCACCGCTCAAGGATTTCATCCTCCCCGGCGGCAGTGTGCCGGCCGCGCAGGCGCATCTGGCACGCACCATCTGCCGCCGCGCCGAGCGCCGGGTGATCGCGCTGGCTCGCCACGAGGCGGTCCACGAGCCGGTCATCCGCTACCTCAACCGGCTGTCGGACCTGATGTTCGTCATCGCACGCACGATTGCACGCGGTTCCGGTGGCGGCGAGATTCTGTGGGACCACGACCGCAAGAGATGAAGCGTCCAGCACAGGCATGAGCAGACTACTTGTCATATCGCATCCCGACTGCACACTGCACAATCCCGTACCCGGACATCCGGAACGTCCGGCCAGGATCCAGGCAGTGTTCGACGGCCTAACGCAGCTCGACGGCTTCGAAGCCGTCAGCGCCATCGCCGCCTCGCGCAATCAGTTGCTGGGTGCGCACCAGGCCGCCTATCTCGACCATCTCGACCAAATCGAGCGCCGCATTCAGGAGCGCAATCAAGCCATCGCCCTGGACGCCGATACGCACGCGGGTTCTGGAAGCTTGCATGCTGCGCACCTGGCTGCAGGCGCAGCCTGTCAGGCAGTCGAGGGCGCAATCCAGCATCCCGAACATCCTGCTTTCGCTGTCGCGCGACCGCCGGGACACCACGCGGAATCGAGTCGCGCGATGGGGTTCTGCCTGCTCAACTCGATTGCGATCGCTGCCCAACAGGCACTCGCCAGCCCCGAAATCCGGCGCGTGGCCATCTGCGACTTTGACGTGCATCACGGCAACGGCACTGAATCGGTCTTTGCCGGCAGGCGGGATGTTCTTTTCGTCTCCAGCCACCAGGTACCCCTGTACCCCGGCACCGGCGACCCGCACCTCAGCATCGCCGCCAACGTGCACAATGCCGGGCTGCCGCCGAACTCGGGCAGCGACGAGTTCCGGACCGCCTGGCAAGCGCACCTGTTCGACCCCATCGATCGCTTTGCACCGGACCTGATCCTGATCTCGGCCGGTTTCGACGCCCACTGGCGCGATCCGCTGGCCGAGCTTAACCTCAAGGACGAAGATTTCTTCTGGATCGGGCATCAATTAAAGACTCTCGCCGATACCCATGCCGGCGGCCGCCTCGCAGCATCGCTGGAAGGCGGATACGATCTGCACGCGCTCACTGAAGGGGCCCTGGCATTCGCCGAAGGCATCACACTCGCGCATTGAGGGGTTGAATCACGGTATAAAATCTCCCACCACAATGCCCCGGCCTTGCATCTCGATGCCATGGGAACCGAGTCCGTCGGCGACCGGGATGAGTCGAATCGGATTTTCCGGAAAAATGGAGCGGGCGAACGGAATCGAACCGTCATCTCCAGCTTGGGAAGCTGGGGTAATCACCATTATACGACGCCCGCCTGAGCATCGAACTTGCCGCTCGATTATGACCGATCCAGCCCGGCCCGGTCAACGCACGACGAATACCGAGACCTCGGCATGACGGACGATATAGGCGGCATTCGAACTCATCAGATGCAGGCGATCAGGCACGTCCGGAATATGCGAGGCCATCACGACCAGATCCGCGCCAACTTCCGTGATCGCTTCGAGCAGCCGGTCATCGAGCTCGGCGGCGACATCGACGCTGGGAAACATTCTGCCAGTCGCGCGAATGTCAAATCGGTCGGCCTGCTCGCGCGCGAACATGTTCAATTCGGCCTCGAACTTTTCCGGGCTCGGCGCCACGGGATTCGGCGCCATGCCGGAGATCGCCACAAAGCAGATCCCGGCATCGTATTGCCGCGCAATCCCGGCCGCAACCCGCAGCGACTTGTCGATCTTTTCGATGTGCGCAAGATCCACCGGAACCATGATTTTCGAATACAGCGATTCGTTCATGATCACTCCCGCTCAACCACTTCCATCAGATATTCATACTTGCGCTCGTGATAAAGACCGCGCGCGAGACTGAAGCACATGGCCAGCAACACCAGGGTAAACGGAAGCCCGGTACTGACCGCCGCGGCCTGAAGCGCCTCCAGTGCCGCGCTGCCGCCGATCACGAGCAGAACTGCTGAAATCAGGCCGGCGATGATGACCCAGAACACGCGCTGAGGCACCGGAGCATCGGTCTTGCCGCCCGAAGTAATCGAGTCGATGACCAGCGAGCCGGAATCGAATGAGGTGACAAAGAAAATCAGCACCAGACATACTGAGAGTACGGAGGTCACGACCGAAAACGGCATATTGGCTAGCATCTGGAACAGTGCCAGTGATGAATCGCCGATTCCTCCGGCCAGTTCGCCAATCTCGGTCTGAACCTGATCGATGCCGCTGCCGCCAAAAGCGCTCATCCAGACCATCGTTACCAGGGCGGGCACGAGCAATACCGCGGTCAGGAACTCCCGCACGGTGCGACCGCGCGAGACCCGGGCGATGAACATGCCGACAAACGGCGACCAGGAAATCCACCAGGCCCAGTAGAAGATGGTCCATGAATGATAGAAGGTATCATCGTCGCGACCGACCGGGCTGCTGAGCGGCAACAGGTATTGGACATAGCCCTGGAACGTGATGGCCAGGTTCGAAAACATCCCGCTGACGGTCCCGGCAAATATGACAAACACCAGCAGCAAGAGCGCAAGCACCATATTGACATTACTCAACAGCTTCACGCCACCATCGATCCCGCGAACCACCGAGAAGATCGCGACAATGGTCACGCCGATGATGATCAGGATTTGGGACTGGAGGCCGCCTCCAATTTCGGCCAGATAGGCAATTCCGCCGGCGGCCTGCTGGGCGCCCAGCCCCATCGAGGTGGCCAGGCCGAAAATCGTGGCGACCACGGCCAGCGTATCGATGACGTCCCCGGTGCCGCCCCAGACACGATCACCGAGCAGCGGGTAGAAGGTCGAGCGCATGGTCAGCGGCAGGCCCTTGTTGAAACTGAAGAACGCCAGCGACAGTCCAACCACGCCGTATATGGCCCAGGGGTGCAGACCCCAGTGATACATGGTCGCGCCCATGGCAGCGGCTTTTGCCTCTTCGGTAAAACCGGGCGTATTCAGAGGAGTGCCAAACCACTCGGTGAAGTAGCCCACCGGTTCGGCGACACTCCAGAACATCAGGCCGATCCCCATGCCGGCGGCAAACAGCATGGCAAACCATGACAGGGTTGAAAAAGCCGGCCTGGCATCCTCACCCCCCAGACGGATCCGGCCACTGGGCAGCACGATCAACGCCAGGCAGAACAGCACAAACAGGTTACCGACCGAAAGAAACATCCAGTCGAAGGCCCGCTGGATCCATTCCCGGGCCGCCTCCAGAGATTCCTTGGCACTGTCGGGAAACGACAGCGAGAGCGCAACGAAGGCGAAGATCAGCGATGCCGAGACGACGAATACCCGGCTATGCAGATCGAATCCCCATTTCTCGAAATTATCCTGGCCGATCTGATAGTCGGTTTCGTAGATTTCGTCGAGTGCCTGCAACTGTTGCTCGGCATCGGCGATCGGCTCAGCCAGGGAATCGCTTTCTGGGAGTTCTGAATCTGAATCGATATTCATGACAGGACCACTGGAGTCAGACCAGCCCGCGCGGTCTGAACCACTGGTCGTGGAGATTCAATGCATAACGATCGGTCATGCCGGCGACGTAATCAAGCACGCGGGTCTCAAGGCTGTCGTCCTCATGCCGGTAACTTTCAGGAATCCGATCTGGATGCTTTTTCAGGTGAGTGACCAGATCGTGAATCACGCGCCGCGCGCGTTCGGCCTGGGCGCGCGACTCGGGCCGGAGATAGACGCGCTCGAACATGAAATCGCGCATGGCCCGCATCGCGTTGAGCACCTCGGCCCGCATGCAAATCTTGCCGCGCCGAATCGATTCATCCAGCACCGCCTGGATCATCGAGCCGATCCAGTGGCCGCCGGAAAAAGGCCCGAGCACCGATACGACTTCTGCCGGCAGGTCATCGGGCCGGAGGACGCCGGCCCGCACCGCATCCAGCAAGTCATGATTCAGATACGCAATACGATCGGCAAACCGGCATACCCAGCCTTCCGGTGTATGCGGCGGCGGCTTGACCCGCCAGGTGTGGGCGCGAATCCCGTCAAGCACTTCCCAGCTCAGATTCCTCGGCTCCAGCACCTGAAAGATACGAACCCCCTGCTCGGAGTGCAGCCATTCGCCGTCTTCGATGTATTCGGAAAGTGCGGCTTCGCCGGTATGGCCGAACGGGGTGTGACCGCAGTCGTGACCCAGGCAGATCGCTTCGGTCAGAACCTCGTTGAGATCCAGCGCACGCGCGATGGCTCGCGCAATCTGGCTCACCTGCAGGGTATGACTCATGCGGGTAACAAAATGGTCGCCTTCCGGATTGATGAACACCTGGGTCTTGTGCTTGAGCCGGCGAAAGGCCTTGGAATGCGCAATTCGATCGCGATCGACTTCGAACGCGGTGCGCAACGGATCAGATTGTTCCTGCTCGGCGCGACCACGGCTTTCGACCACCCGCGTGGCCAGCGGCGAGAGCTCACGCTCGCGCATCTCGCGCACTTTTCGGGTGACCATTTGCAGAGGCGCTGGAGCGGTTTCCCGAATTACCATGGCGCTATTCTACATGGCCCTCCACAGGAGATTCACACACAATCCAGGGCGTGCTCCAGATCGCCGATCAGATCGTCGATATCCTCGATACCCACAGATAGCCGGATCAGCGTGTCTGTGATGCCCAACGCCTGGCGCTGGTCTTTCGGCACGGTGGCGTGGGTCATGATGGCCGGATGATTGACCAGGCTCTCGACCCCGCCCAGCGACTCGGCCAGCGCGAACAGGCGAGTGTTTTCGAGAAAACGCCGGGCCGCGACGAGATCTCCCTTCAGATCGAAGCTGACCATGCCACCGAAACCGGACATCTGACGCTCGGCCAAAGCCTTTTGCGGGTGGTTGCCCAGGCCCGGATAGATCACCTCGCGGATCTTTTCGTGGCCGTTCAGCCATTCGGCAATACGCCCTGCATTTTCACAATGGGCCTTCATCCTGAGCGCCAGCGTCTTGACCCCGCGCATGACCAGGAATGAATCGAACGGCCCCTGGACGCCACCCGACGAATTCTGGATGAAGCCGATGCGTTCGGCCAGTTCCGGATCGGCCGCCACCAGCGCCCCGCCCACCATGTCGGAATGGCCGTTAAGATACTTGGTCACCGAATGCAGCACGACATCGGCGCCCAGGGCAATCGGGCGCTGCAGCATCGGTGAGGCGAAAGTATTATCGACCACTAGCAGGCAATCGTTCACCCGTGCAAGTTCGGCCATGCGGGCGATGTCAACCAGGTTGAGCATCGGGTTGGTCGGCGTCTCGACCCAGATCATCCGGGTGTTGTCGCGGATTTCGGCCGCGGCCGTGTCCGGGTCGCTGAGGTCTGCAAATGTGAAGTCCAGTCCCGAGGAGCCACGCCTGACGCGTTCGAACAGTCGCCAGCTACCACCGTACAGATCATTGGTCGCCAGCACATGGTCACCTGGCGAGAGCAGATGCATCAACGCGTCGGCCGCGGCCATGCCAGAAGCAAAAGCAAATCCGGCCACTCCGCCCTCAAGGTCGGAAATGCACGCCTCCCAGGCCTTGCGGGTGGGATTGTGGGTGCGCGAATATTCATAGCCCAGATGATCGCCGGGGCTTTTCTGCACATAGGTGCTGGTGGTGTAGATCGGCGTCATGATCGCGCCAGTCGAGGGATCGGGTCGCTGCCCGGCGTGGATGACGCGTGTAGCAAGGCGGTCTGATGATTTCATTTGATCTGGTCGTTATGTGAACGGATCCCATCGTAGCTGATTCAGGGTAGGACTCCTCCAGGATTTCGCACTACAAAACCCCGACAAGCATCGGGGTTTTGTAGTGGGAAGTGGGGTGAATCAGTCGCAAAAAGGCGGCGGATTCGGATTGTTACAAGCGGGGTTGCCCTTGCCCTTGCCCTTGCCCTTGCCCTTGCCCTTGCCCTTGCCCTTGCCCTTGCCCTTGCC
>CAYVPB010000013.1:0-20363 GCA_964453565.1 uncultured Halomonas sp. | reverse complement strand
TGTTGCCACCTCCAGTGTTGCCACCTCCAGTGTTGCCACCTCCAGTGTTGCCACCTCCAGTGTTGCCACCCCCAGTGTTGCCACCTCCAGTGTTGCCACCTCCAGTGTTGCCACCTCCGGTGCTGCCACCTCCGGCGCTGCCACCTCCGGTGTTGCCGCCACCTGTGTTGCCACCCAAGGGAGGAGGCGCGGCCGAGCCCAGAGCGCGACAGTGGCCCGGAAGATGAGCAGGATCGCCGGTGACCAGTTCGCAGTCCCAGTCCACGCTGGCCAGCGCTGTATCCAGGTTCAGGCGAAACTGCAGCACCGGATCAACAGCTGCTCCGGTATTGCGAGTTTCGATCACTATAGATCCATCGCCGGCGATGCGCACATCATCGCAGTATTCCGTCGATGAAAAATCGAATCCCGCCTCGGCGGAGTTGGTCGGCGCACGGCCCCGATCCACAATGCGGTTGCCGACCGCAAGCTGAGCCGGTGTAGCCATTCCAACACATTCACTGACTTTCGAGCGAATGGTGTAATTGTTATATGCCGGCAATGCGATTGCCGCGAGAATACTGATGACGGAGACCGCGATCAGCACTTCGATGATGGTGAATCCGGTTGTGTTTCGAAACTGCCTCATGGCTCACTGACTCCTGCATTTGACAACGTTCTGGAGTCAGAGATGCAAGTACCGGGCCAATCCCGGGATAACGGGCTTCAAGGCCTGCAGTTGTCGTTCAGCGTCAGTTCCTGACAGCGTATTGCGGCAACGAAGAACAGCAACATCAATCCCGGCGATGACGCCGGCCGTCCCAGCCACCCGATGCCAAAACACGCTCGCCCATTTCGCGCGGCCTGTCCTCCAATTCGGTCGCCAGTGAATCATTCCAGCGATTGAGAAACCCATACAGACAGACTGCCCCCAGCATCTCGACGATCTGGTCGTCGGACCAATAACGCTTGAGATTCTTCATGATCTGCTCATCCACACCATTGGGCACACTGCCGGCCGCCAGCGCGAAATCCAGCGCAGCCCGCTCGGCCTCGCTGTAGAGATTACTGGTTTTATAGTCCCAGATCGCCGCGAGTTTTTGATCACTGGCACCACTGATTCCGGCGGCAATCAGCGAATGAGCCTGACAATACTGACAACCCGAGGCCCGGCTGGCAAAGTGTGCCAGCAGTCGCTTCAGCGCCGGGTCGACGCTGCCTTGCGGGTCCATGACCGCCGCGGTCAATTGACTGAAGGCTTTGACGATCTCCGGTTTCCGCTGCATGGTCAGCAGGCTGTTGGGAACAAAGCCCAGGATCTGACGAAAATGGTCGAAGGTTTCGGCCAGTTCGGGCGTAGTCTCAGGGGGTAGTGGTTCGAGAAATGACATCTGAATTTCCGCGTGGATGAGTGGTGGAATGGTAAACGGGGTGCCGCGATAGCCGCAAAACATTCATACTTCGGGTCGTAGCTCCCCGCAATCGGAAAACAGCATGGAAACCTTTCTGCTCGATACCGTGATCATCGCCGGCTGGGTGCTGGCCGTGCTGCTGGTCATCATCGGGATCGCCGGCTCGATTATGCCGGCACTACCGGGCACGCCGCTGGTGCTGGCCGGGCTGATCCTGATGGCCTGGCTGGGAGCATTCCAGAGAGTCGGGACCGGCACGCTGCTTTGGCTGGGCCTTCTGACGATTGTATCGGTGCTGCTGGACTTCATAGCCACCGCCGAGGGCGCGCGCCGCTTCGGCGCCGGCCGGGCGGCCATCCTTGGGGCCACGCTGGGTCTGGTGGTCGGCCTGTTCTTCGGCCTGCCGGGGATTCTGCTCGGCCCGTTCGTCGGCGCCGCGATCGGTCACATGCTGGGCCGAGCCAACCTCAACGCCTCGATCCGGGCCGGTGTCGGCGCCAGCATCGGCGTGCTGGTTGGCACCATGGCCAAGGTCGTCATCAGTGCGGTCATGATCGTCTGGTTCGCACTGGCCTGGTTTTTCTGATCCTCTTGATTACGCACATTTCTCAGCCATCGTTACAGCAAAAGCATGTTGATCCACAGATAAATACAGATTGACACAGATAAAAATATTGTCGTTACGCACCCACAACTTGCTGTTGAGTCGAATGTTCTTATCTGTGTTCATCCGTGGACTGGTTTCAAGGCGCTGAAAAAGAGTACCTGATCGGATTCGTGATTGACCCTCATCAAAGGTTGGAATAGTTCGGACCGGCACCGCCTTCGGGCGTGATCCAGTCGATCACCTGATATGGATCGGCAATGTCGCAGGTCTTGCAGTGCACGCAGTTGGAGGCGTTGATCTGGATGCGCTTGCCGTTTTCGTCTTCCACCTTCTCATAGACACCGGCCGGACAGAAACGGGTACACGGATTACCGTATTCCGTCTCACATTTCGTGAAACACACATCGGCCTCGACGATCTTCAGATGTTCAGGCTGATCTTCATCGTGCTCGGTGGAGGCGAAGTAGACCGAAGCCACGCGATCGCGCGGCGGCAGGTCACGCTCGACGAGATCGAACTTCAGACCGGGCTGATCGAGCTTGCGGTATTGCTCATGATCGGCATGGTTGGAGATCGTGCGCGGTAGTTTGCCGGCCGTGACCGTCTCGACCGCGGCCGTGAACAGACCGCGCTTCAGGCCCTTGCCGAACCCGGGCCGGATATTTCGAACTTTCTTCAGTTCCGCCACGATGTCCGAGCCACGCAGCCTGGCGTCAAAGCCCTCGGCTGATTTCGCTTCGGCCAGATGCTCGGCGGCCAGCATGCCGGACTTCAGCGCCTGGTGCACGCCCTTGATCTTGGGCACATTGAGAAGGCCGGCCGAATCGCCGATCAGGATCGCGCCAGGCATTTCGGTTTTCGGCAGCGACTGATACCCGCCCTCGACCAGCGCCCGGGCTCCGGCCGACAGAATCTCGCCGCCTTCGAGCAATTCGTGCATCATCGGGTGGTGCTTGAACTGCTGGAAGGCCTCGAACGGGGTGAATTCCGGGTCCTGGTAATCCAGCCCGCAGACAAAGCCCACTGCCAGGCGGTTTTTGTCGAGGTGATAGACAAAGCTGCCGCCGTAGATTTCCTTCGGCAACGGCCAGCCGATGCTGTGCATGATGCGGCCCGGATCGACCCGGCCTTCGGGCAACTGCCAGAGTTCTTTCATGCCGATGGCGTAGGTCTGCGGATCGACCCCGGCATCGAGCTTGTATTTCCTGATCGCGCGCTTGGTCAGATGGCCGCGGCAACCCTCGGCCAGCACCGTGACCGGTGCCCGAATCTCGATACCCTGGACGTAGTTGTCCTTGGGCTTGCCGTCCTGGCCCACCCCCATGTCACCGATGATTACCCCCTGTACTGCATCGTTGTCGTCATGGCTCAAATCAGCCGCGGCGAAACCGGGGAACAGATCGACGCCGGCTTCCTCGACCTTGGGCGCCAGCCAACCACACATCGCACCCAACGAGACGATGAAATTGCCATGGTTCTTCTGCTGCGGCGGGGTGGGCAATTTGCGTTTGCCGGTTTTTGACAGCCAGACGAAATCATCCCGACCGGCCGGCACGCAGATCGGCGGCAGATCTTCGCGCCAGTCCTCGACCAGCCGATCCAGCGGTTCGGGCTCGATCACGGCACCGGACAGGATGTGCCCACCGATTTCGGCGGCCTTCTCGATCACGCAGACATTCAACTCGCCGTCAAGCTGCTTGAGCCGCATCGCGCAGGCCAGCCCGGCTGGGCCGGCGCCGACAACGATGACGTCATATTCCATGATTTCACGTTCGGACATCAAATCAGACCTCTGTTCTTGGGGTGCCGAATTCGCTGTCGCCAGAATCCAGTTTAAAACATGGTAACGGTTCAGCGCCAATTATTCACAATCCGACCAGCCTGTCCCGGATGGCTGGAATCTCGCCCGGTAGTTCATTAAACCTCAACGTTGCATGAATTTTCGGAGATGAAAGCCCGGAGAGTAGTGTTTCCGCGGGCTATACAGATTGTTGTGCCAACCGGAGCCTAGTGTTGCGATTTCGGCCCGAAAATTTATCTAACGTTGGGGTAGACTCTGCGTGGGCGTCAATTCGGGGAAATCCAATGCGTCGAGGAAACCCTTTAATTCTTGCACTGCTCTGGGTCGTCTTGCCGATGCTGCCATCGGCAATCCACGCCGACGAGGACTCCGGCTGGCTGGAGGTCAGCACCGAGCACTTCGTGGTCCGTACCAACGCCGAACGCGACAAGGCGATTGAACTGGCCACCAATCTGGAGAAGTATCGCTTTCTGATCAGCTACCTGTCGGGGGTGCAGACGCAGAATGTGCCGTCTCCACCCCTGCTGGTCTACGCCTGGGCTACGACGGCCGAATATCACGACCAGACCGGGGCACGGGGAACCCTGGGCTTGTACATGTCACGGCCTGAGGGTCCACTGTCGCTGCTCTCGCTGGAGGACGGCGAGGAAGACTGGCAGATTTCGGGCCAGCAGGTTCTGATGCACGAGTATACCCACCACATCCTGCACCAGTTCAGCCCCATCCAGTACCCACGCTGGTATGACGAAGGCTTTGCGGAATTCCTTTCCATGGTCGAATTCAACGGCGACCATGCCATCATCGGTCTGCCAGCCCTGCATCGCGCCACGATTCTCAAGAACAGGCGCAACTGGTTGCGCGCCTGGGAAATCACCGATTCAGCCGGTCGTTATATTGGCCATATCGGCTCCAGTCTGAGGCGCGATCCGCGCCGCGGACGCAGCGGCATCATGCAGCAATACGCGCAGGGCTGGCTGATGGTGCATTACCTGCACAGCAAGCCGGAACTGCAACGGGGTATCGGACCCTACTTGATGACGATCAACCGTGCCGATGTCGATGATGAAGAGGCGTTCGAACAGGCATTCGGCATGACTCTGAAGCAGTTCGACCGTGAAGTCAGGCGCTATTGGGAGAATGCCTCGCTGGCGACCGGCAAGGTGGAAATTGCCTCGAAACTTCCTCCTATCGAGCCGGAACTGCGCGAGTTATCCCCGGCCGAAGCCGATGTCATTGGCTCCGAGGCAGCCATTGCCAGAGGCCGCTCATCCGGTTTTTCGCAATCACTGGCACGCAAGGCCTTTCGTCGCTGCATCGAACAAAACATTCGCCCGGAGGACATGCAACTGTCTCTGATACGGCTGGAATTGCAAAATGAAAACTGGGCACAGGCCGAAGCCGAGATCCGGACCCACCAGGAGATGTTCGGAGAAAATCCGGCGGTTGTGACCGCGAGAATTGCCCTGGCGCGACTGCGAAATGATGATGAAATGGATGTCGAGCAGGCACTGCAATTACGCCTGCAAGCGCACCGGGCGATCGTGGACGATCCTTCGTATGTCCCGGCACTGATTCAGTATGCCGACCTGACCTTCAAGCACGAACTGGAACTGGACCGCAACATCGATTCCGTCGTGCAGTCCATCCGCTTTCTGGCCCCGGGCCTGACCGCTGGCCAGATATTCGAGGCGCGGCTGTTCGCCAGCAAGGGTGCACTTGAGGAAGCCACCGTGATTCTCGATGAACTGATCAAGTGGTCGCGCAGCCCTGCCCAGGCCGAATCACTGCGCCAGGTGCGCAAGGAACTGACCGGTTGAAGATGTCTCAGCCGCCCATGAGTTCAACATAGCGCCGGGCGATTTCGCGCCAGTCGAAAGCCTGGACCCATTGGCGGGCATTGCGGGCGATTGTTTCGGCGTGCGCCGGATCCTGCAGCAGCTCGATGACTGCCTGAACCATGGCATCGGAATCGTCGACCACCAGCAGTTCGCATTCATGCTCGACCGGAATGCCCTCCATGCCTTTGGAGGTGCTGATCACGGGTACGCCGGCAGCGAAGTCATCCAGAATCTTCATCCGCGTGCCGCCACCGGATCGCAGTGCGATCACGGCCAGGTCGGCGCCCTTGAGATGACCGGCCAGGTCGTCTACCGCGCCTGTAAACACCACACCGTCCAGCGACCTGTCAGGCGGTTCCGGCCCGATCGCCACGAGCGTGGCCGGATGCCCGGCTTCGGCCAGCGCTGGCAGCAGATGGACAGACAGTTCCTCGACCGCCTCCAGATTGGGCGGATAGGAATAAATGCCGTGATAAACCAGCACCGCTTGTTCAGCAGGGATGTCAAAGCGCCGGCGCAGATCGATCGGCCGGGCGCGGGCGAAACGCTCCAGGTCGACTCCATGCGGGATCGTGCGTACCCGGCCCGGCTGCACGCCGGCCTGGATCAGCATTTCGCGATCCCGTTCGGAAACCGTGACCACCTTGTCGCAGGCGTTGGCCAGATCAACTTCCAGGCGCTTGAGTTTCAATCGCGCCGCCTCGGTCAACTCCGGCACCTGGTCGGCAATGCGCTGATATTCGACATTGTGCTCGACCATCAGCGCTCTGCTGCCGAACAGGCGTGCGGCCCATACCGCCGGATGGGCGTAGGCGGGAAACTCGCCCTGCACCACCTCCACCGGATGACGGCCGAGCAGCCACATCAGCCTGAGATGGAGACCACGATCGACCAGCGGCAGATACAGGAAGGCATTGGATTGCGGCACATCACGCAGCATCAGTCGCGCGATATTGAGCTCCCTGGGCCAACCCGGCAACCGCAGCCACCACGGGAAGCGATCAAACTCCCGCTCGCCGCGACAATAACGCCAGTAACCGTCGCGCCGGTCGGTCAGCAGCAACACCTCATCGAGCAGGAATGACAGCCCCCAGGCGGTGCGCTCGATCTTGACCGCGGCACCGTGATTGGTCGGAAACAGATCGGGTCGGCTGACCACCACCCAGGCCTTGCGCTGCTGCGTCGGCCGGGGCCGATCGCACAGGAGTCGGCCCATGAACCGATGAAACGGCAAGCGCAGCCGGTGGTGCAGCCAGCGCGAAAACACATCGCGCAGAACATGGCGGGTGGGCGCCATGTTCCCGCCGCCCGCGTCCAGAAGGGGATGCCGCGCTTCGGGATGGGCGCGGGCCTGCTTTGCCACCTGAGCCAGATCTTCCAACAGCCCGCCGTAGATTCGACCGGCGTCGAACGACTGCCGGGCCAGTTCCAGTGCATTCGCAGCCCGGCGCCGAAGTTCGGCACGATCGGCGGCAATTTCGGCCAGCAGGCCGGGCAATTGCCCGGGGCCATCGACCGTCCAGCCGGCCTGGCGCCGTTCGATCTCGGCCGCAAACGGCAGGAAACGGTTGCACAGCACCGGCAGGCCGGCGCAAAGCGCGTCACACATGCGAAAAGACTGGCTGTAGCGGCGCTCGACGTTTTCGTCCGACAACTCCAGCATCAGATCGGCGCTCGCCAGCCACTGCCCGTATTCGGCCTGGCTGCCGAAATGGCCCTGCTCGGAAGCGTCCGACAGTTTCCAGTCACCGTCGCTCTCGGCAATCGTCTTCAACCAGCGCCGCGAATCGCGCCACGGCCAGTCGCGCCCGCCGTGGAAGAGCATCAGCGGTCCGTCTTCGGGGCCCTCGATCCGGTCGGTCGGTTTGCCCGCGATCGGCACGATCTGCAGTGGAATGCGACTGCGGCAGTCATGGCCAGCCAGCAGCATCCAGCCGAGCATCAGGTCAAGCTGACGTCGATTGCCGACCCAGACCCGGTTGCAGCGCGCCAGCAACGGCAGCAACGCAGCGGCATCTTCGCTCAGCCGATCGCGATCCTCGTACTGGCGTTCCAGCAGGCGCGGCGCGATGTAGTCCAGCACCAGTGCGGCCTTGATACACTCGGGCAGCCACGGGGCAAGCTCCCAATATCCAAGCACGAGCACATCGACCGGATCTCGACGAAGGTACAAACCCAGTTCGTTGCGCGAATCCAGCGCCAGCAGATCGACGCCAGGGACTGCAGTCGGCGCCGGCTCGCCATGCTTTTTCGGCCAGGCCAGGATGACTCTGGCGCCGCCGGCGGCCCAGGCACGTGCCATCGTCAGGTGGCGCAACGACAGGCCCGAAGCTGGCCGCTCCGGCACCGGCGGCAGCTGTTCGGTCAGGATCAGAATAGGAATGTTGGACAAGTTTGGATGAGAACCGGAAGACAGCCTGCTATGCTAATCGATACAGCCCAACCATGGCCTGAAACCGACCGATGTAGATCGCTCGGGAGTTGCCGCGCGCGCATTGCGCGTCTATAGTCGCGTCTGAAGCCAACCGACCCGGAGCGGGGAACCACAACCCATGCCTGTAACTCGTCTGGCCGGTCATCGTATTCATCCCGAGAGATCAGGCCCATCCTGGCGACCTGAGTGATGAGCAAGTCGACCGAAACCCTGGAACAGCGCGCCTTTGTGCTGGCGCTTGCGCTGGTCACCATCGCCTTTTTCTGGCTGCTCAAGCCATTCTTCGCCCCGATTCTCTGGGCGGTGATCATCGCGGTGCTGTTTCACCCGGTGCAAGTCTGGCTGGAAAGCAAGTGGGGCGAGCGCCCCAACCTGACCGCGCTGGCGACGTTGCTGGCGTGCGTGTTGCTGGTGATTTTACCGGTCCTGTTCCTGCTGACCTCATTCATTCAGCAAGGCATCGCGCTGGCCCAGCGCATCACCGCTGGGGAGATTCAACCCGGGCAGATGATCGACGAGGTGCGCGCCGCCTTTCCGGCGCTGCAGGCGCTGATTGAAAGGCTGGATATCGATATCGCCACGATTCGGCAGAACGCGGCGCGCGCGGCTGCCACGGTCAGCCAATTCGTGATCAACAACGCAGTCGCCGCCGGGATCGGTACCGCCAACTTCATTCTCAAGCTGGCGCTGATGCTGTATGTCGCTTTCTTCCTGATTCGCGACGGGCGCGGGCTGGTTGACAAACTGCTGCGGGTGCTGCCGCTGGGCGATGACCGCGAGCGCCTGCTGTTCCGGAAGTTTGCCGAAGTCGCGCGCGCCACGGTCAAGGGCAACCTGATCGTGGCCATGGTACAGGGTGCGCTGGGCGGTATCATCTTCTGGATCCTGGGCCTGCCGGCAGCCTTGCTTTGGGGCGTGGTCATGGCCATCCTGTCGCTGATTCCGGCGGTTGGCGCGAGCCTGGTCTGGCTGCCTGCGGCCATCTATCTCTATGCCATGGGCGAATGGATCGCGGCCACGGTGCTGGTCGCCTATGGCATGGTCGTGATTGGATTGGCCGACAATGTGCTGCGGCCGATTCTGGTCGGTCGCGACACCAAACTGCCGGACTGGATGGTCCTGCTTTCGACCCTTGGTGGCCTGGCGCTGTTCGGCATCAACGGATTTGTCGTCGGCCCGCTGATCGCGGTACTTTTCATCGCCTTCTGGCAGATCTTCGGCCGCGAGTTTAAGAGCGATGAAGGCAACCAGACCGGCTCGTCCGGGTCTGATTCAGCAAGCGAATCCACGGCCTCCGCCGATGAAGCCGGAGCAGACTCCTGATTCATGACCCCGACGTTGGGGATGAGTCAACTCATGGAATCTCCCGTCATGACGTTTTGGTCTATTGAAGCAACCAGTTTCGGCCGTGGAAAATCCATCTGCCGGGGTTCGAGATGGGTGCCCTGAAGCTGCTGTCGGGACGACGCTTCGGACCGTATTTCGCGGTCCAGGGGCTGGGAGCCCTCAACGACAACATCTTCCGCAATGCGCTGGCGACCCTGATCGTGTTTGGCATCGGGGTGCAGGCCGATTGGGACGTCAGCGCCCTGGTCAACCTGGCGGCATTGCTGTTCATCCTGCCCTACTTTCTTTTTTCGGCGGTAGTCGGGCAGTTTGCCGATCACTACGAGAAGGCTGGCATGATCCGCTGGATCAAGGCGCTGGAAGTCGCAATCTGCCTGTTTGCCGGGATCGGCCTGTTTCTGGGCAATCTCTGGCTGCTGATGTCGGTGGTGTTCCTGCTCGGCCTGCAATCGACCCTGTTCGGGCCGATCAAGTACGCCATCCTGCCGCAATTGCTGGAGCCGGAGGAACTGACCGGCGGCAACGGTCTGGTGGCCGCCGGAACCTATATCGCGATTCTGAGCGGGACCATTCTCGGACCCATCGTTGCAGGTCTGCCACTGGACTGGCCGTGGATGGTGCTGATCGCCACCCTGGCCGTGGCCGTGGCCGGCTATCTCGCCGCTCTTGGCGTGCCGCGGGTCGACGTCGGCGATGCCCGGCTCGAACTCAACTTCAACCCGATCTCCGCTTCGCTGCAAAATCTCGAACGGCTTGCGGCCGATCGCCGGCAGTTCAATCATGTTCTGGGGATCTCATGGTTCTGGTTCTACGGCACCATTTTCCTGGTCCAGATTCCAGCCTGGACCGAACGCGTGCTGGGTGGAAACGAACGGGCGCTGTCGGCGCTACTGGCACTTTTCATCGTCGGCATCTCGATCGGGGCACTGGTTTGCGGCAAGCTGTCGCGCGGCCGCATCCGGATCGGCCTGGTGCCGATCGGCGCGGCCGGCATGACGCTGTTCGGACTGGACCTGATGCTGGCCAGTCCGGCCAGCCCGCTTGCGAATGCCGAAATCGCCGAAATCCTGGCCATGCCCGGAATCACACGCGTCATCATCGACCTGATCCTGATCGGAATCAGCGGCGGGCTCTACATCGTCCCGCTCTACGCTCTGGTGCAGGCGCGTAGCGACCCGGCCGAACGCGCCCGCGTCATCGCCGGTCTGAACATACTCAATGCCCTCTACATGGTCCTGGCCAGCTTGCTGGCAATCGCACTGCTGAGCGGGCTGGGCTTGAGCATTCCGCAGTTGTTCGGCGTGGTCGCCGCGCTCAATCTTGTGATCACGGCCACGATGTTCTTGCGCGAGCCACAATTCCTGGGCGGCAGCGTTCGCGCCGGGTAACGGATAACTCCAGTTCCATTCAGGCGCGGCGCGCCACCACGTACATGCGCTCGGACTCGAAATCATACGGCGTGGCGTCCAGGTCGCCATCAATGGACTCGACCTCGAAACCGGTCGAACGCAGCAGGCAAGCGATTTCAGCAGCCGACCAGACCCGGTGCGAAAAGCTTGCCCGGGACACGCGATCGCCTTCGATCAGCAGCCATTCATTCTCCAGCCGGGTATTGCACTCGACCAGCAGCGGACGTTCGATCAGCAGACGCCCGTCATCGTATTCGGTCAGGTGCACCGGCTGCAGGGTCCGACAAAGCGTCTCCAGCCCGACCAGATCGAGCATCAGGCGGCCTCCCGGGCACAGGCCGGCATGGATGTTTTCGAGCACCCGGCGATGATCGCGCTCGTCTTCAAAGTAGCCGAACGAAGTCCACATCACCAGCACCGCATCGAACGATTGCGCGCGCCGGAATTGCCGCATATCGTCTTCGATCATTTCGATTTCCAGCGCTTCAGACTGCGCGCGCCGGTTCAGCTCGGCCAGCAGATTCGCGCTGCTATCGACCGCCACCATGGCCAGTCCAGCCCGCGCCAGCGGCAGCGCATGGCGCCCCGGTCCGCAGCCCAGATCGAGCACGCTGTTTCCTGCCCGCAGGTCCAGACGGGCCATCAGCGCCGGCACCTGGTCTGAAGCCTCGTTAAACTGCGGTTCGGAAAACATCAGCGGGCCGAATGTGCGCCAGAAATCCTCGTCGCCGTGCCAGTCATTGCTCATGCCGTTGTTGTTCCTGTGTCTGGTTGTCGCGGGCCTGCCGGGCTGCGCCACGCTTTCCTGGTACGGCCAGGCGGCGCGCGGGCAACTGGAGTTGATCACCCAGCGAGAGGATATCGAAAAGATCATCACCGCACCCGAAACCTTGCCCGAAACCCGCCGCAAGCTCGAATTGGTGATTGCCGCGCGCGAGTTCGCCCACGCCGAACTGGCCCTGCCCGACAATGGCAGCTACCGCCACTTTGTCAATCTGCAGCGCGACGCGGTGGTCTGGAACGTGGTGGCAACACCGGAGTTTTCGCTGGAACCGAAAACCTGGTGTTATCCGCTGGTGGGCTGCCTGGGCTACCGCGGCTATTTCAACCAGGAAACAGCCGAACGCCAGGCCGCCCGGCTGGCCGACGAGGGTTGGGATACACGAGTCTCGCCGGTCAGTGCCTATTCGACCCTGGGCCGGTTGCGCGACCCGGTCACCTCAGTGATGCTGTCGTGGAGCGAGCACCGCCTGGCTGGACTCATTTTTCACGAACTGGCGCACCAGCGTCTGTTCGCCAAGGGCGACACAGCGTTCAACGAAAGTTATGCCAGCGCAGTCGAACACGCCGGCGTGCAGCGTTTTGTTGAACGGCATCCGCACCAGGGGCCAATGCAGCCGGAATTTCGGTATGTCGAGCACAGCTTCATTCAGCTCTTGCTGGAATTTCGAAGCCGCCTGAAAGAACTGTACGACGAGGACTTGTCGCCGGATGAAATGGGTCGCCGCAAACAGGAGAATTTCACCGAGCTGCGTCGCTGTTACCGGCAATTCCGCGCGCGGCACCGGGACCACCGTTATGACCGGTTCATGCAGCGTGAACTGAACAATGCCGACCTGGCGCTGGTCGCCTCATACCATCTCGGCACCGACGCATTCCTCGATCTTCTGGCAGAATATGATGGAGATTTCGAGCGTTTCCACCAGGCCGTTGAACGGCTGGCCGAAGCTGGGCCGGAGCGGCGCGCTGCGTTTCTGGACGGCGAAAAGGCGACCGATGCAAGTCACATCAAAAAACCTTCCTGCGAAGCCTGTGCCGACCGGTTCGATGCACACGAGCAGATCATGCTTGCCTGTGCCGAAAAACAAGGGACTAGAACCGGGGAAGCAGGCGATTGATATTTGACCATGCCATCGATTCCGGTCCACGCCAGGCCCGCCGGATGACGTTGGCGATCCGTGCCTGCATCGCCTGCGTCGCCCTGGCACAGCCCCCCCTGGCCGGTGCCCAGTTTCAGCCCGGAACTTCCCAAGCGCCGGCAAGTCAGTGCCAGCCCCCCGGCACGATCCCGGAGCGCGGCACCATTTCCCGTTCGGCAACGCTTCCGATGGACATCCGCGCCGATGACATGCAGGCTGCCGGCGCCGGACAGCCAATGCGGTTTCGCGACAACGTCACGCTCCGCTACGGCGACCAGCTGCTGGAAACCGATGAATTGGTCTACCACCCCGACAGCGGCGAGGTGATCCTGCCGGGCTGGCTGGAATACTCCGATGCCTTGGTCAGCATGAGCGCAGCCCAGGCACGCTACAACACCAGAACATCATCGGGGGAATTCGATCAGGTCCGCTATTTCATCTCCGGCGCGGCCGGCGCCGGCCACGCCGGACAGGTCGAGATGCTGGACCAGACAAAAGCCCGGGTGCAGCGTTTTGACTTCACCACCTGCGACATCGAACGACCCGACTGGCAGCTCAAGGCCGGCGAGGTGCGCCTGGACTTCGAGCGCAGCATCGGCATCGCGCGCAATGCCAGGCTTGAGTTCAAGGGCATACCGATCCTGTATTCGCCGTGGTTGACCTTTCCGCTCAACGACGAGCGAAAGTCCGGACTGTTGTATCCGCGCGCCGGCTTCAGCAGCGACAACGGCATCGATTTTACCCAGCCGATTTACTGGAACATCGCACCCAACCAGGACGCGACGTTCAGCCCGCGACTCATCGGCGACCGCGGCTTCATGCTCGGCTCGGAATATCGTTTCCTGACCCGCCGTCACGGTGCATCCTTCAATTTCGATTATCTGCCCGACGACAGCGAGGCCGATCGCGACCGCTGGCTGGGGCGGATCCGCTACCAGGGCCGGCTTTCCCGGAACTGGTCGACCCGACTGAACTTCAACCGCGCCAGCGACCAGGATTACTTTCTCGACCTCGGCGACGAACTCGATGACAGCACAGTGCAGTTTCTGCGTTCGAGCCTTGATTTTGTCGGCCGTGGGGAGCAATGGATGCTGCGCACCACCTTCGACACCTTTCAGGTGCTGGACCGCGATGTGTCTTCGGGCAACAAACCGTTCAATCGCCTGCCTCGGATGGAATTCGATGGCGAATGGCCGCTGGCGCTCGGCCTGTCGTTCCGGCTCGACAGCGAAGCCGTGTATTTCGAACGCACTGAAGGCCTGACCGGGCTCAGGCTGGATACGATTCCGGAACTGGCCTGGCGCGTGGTGCGGCCGGGCTGGTTCATCGAGCCGGCGCTGGCCTTGCGCGCCACCGCGTGGAGTCTGGACGACCAGCCGGGCGAGGACGATGCTCCCGCCCGCACCCAGCCGATTTTCAGTTTCGACAGCGGCCTGGTCTTCGAACGCCGCACCGCCAGCGGGCGCATGCAGACTCTGGAGCCACGCCTGTTTTACCTGTACGTGCCCGACCGCGATCAGACGGACATCCCGCTGTTCGACACTCGCGAATTGACGTTCAGCTTTGCCCAGTTGTTCCAGACCAACCGCTTTTCCGGCGCCGACCGGCAAACCGATGCCAACCAGCTCTCGCTGGCCGTCACCACGCGACTGCTCGATGATCGCACCGGTCGCAGCCTGGTCGATGCCAGTATCGGTCAGATCGTGTTTTTTGATGATCCGGAAACGGGCCTACGCGAGCGCAACGAAAACAGTCGCACGGTATCGGCGACTGTTGGCGAGATCAACTGGCGTCCGGGTGACAACTTCC
The DNA here is from genome assembly GCA_964453565.1 of uncultured Halomonas sp. Lineage (GTDB taxonomy): Bacteria > Pseudomonadota > Gammaproteobacteria > Xanthomonadales > Wenzhouxiangellaceae. The sequence continues at coordinate 5,808 of CAYVPB010000013.1, read as the reverse complement.
TGGTCAGTGCCGGACTTCAGTACGATCCCGAAGACAATGAAACCGATGTCGCCGCTTTTGGTCTGAGATGGAAAGGAAACGACGCCCGGCAGGTTCAGGTTGGTTACCGATTCAGACGTGACCGGGTCGATCAGGTCGATGTCAGAGGACGCTTTCCGCTGACGCGAGAGTTGAATCTGATCGGTCGTGTGGATTATTCGTTCGAGGACTCGACCGCTCTGGAGATCCTCGGCGGACTGGAATACGAGAGTTGCTGCTGGGCACTCAGGGCATCGGTGCGACACTTCATTCGCGATCGCGAGTCTGACAAGCGCACCGCGTTCTTTCTTGAATTGCACCTGAAGGGACTTGGCAGTCTTGGACGCCGCCCCTACGATCTTTTTACCCGGTAAGGTCGCCCCGCCGCGACCCGTCCGACCAAAGCCAAGAGGTATCTGAAATGTTCAACACCATTGACCGGATTGCAATCATATTCGCCGCGGCGATGCTTGCGCTTCCCGTCGCCGCCCAGCGCTACCAGACCATCGACGAAATCGTCGCCATAGTGGATGAGAGTGTGATCCTGCGCTCGGAACTGGAATCAACGATTGAAAATGTGCGCGGCCAGTTCGAGGCACGCGGAGACCGCATACCACCGCCGCGGGTGCTGGAAGAACAGGTGCTGGAGCGTCTGATCATGAATCAGGTCCAGGTCCAGCGAGCCGAAATGACCGGCATCCGGATCAGCGATCAGGAGATCGACAATACGCTCAACAATGTCGCGCGCCAGAACAACATGTCGCTGATCGAGCTGCGCCGGACGCTTGAAGACCAGAACATGGACTTCAACGAATTCCGTGAGGACGTGAGGAAACAACTGCTGACCTCAAGGCTCAACCAGCGAATCGTGGAAAGCATGGACGAAGTCACCGCAACCGAGATCGACATTCTACTTTCATCAGGTGCATTGCAAAGCGACGACTTCCATTTATCGCAAATCCTGTTGCAGGTCCCGCAGACGGCGACTCCACAGCAGATCCGCGAGGCGGAAAACCGGATGCGCGAGCTTCGGCAGCGCGTACTCGACGGCATGGATTTCGCCGATGCCGCGATCAATTTCTCCGAATCCCAGGACGCGCTGGAAGGCGGCGAAGTCGGCTGGCGCAACCTCAACAGCATGCCGAGGCATATCGCCGAAACCATTCAGGACCTTGAGCCCGGAGACCTGTCCGAGCCAATGATCGGACAGGGTTCAATCATCCTCGTTCGCGTCAACGACCGGCGGGAGCGCGGCGAAGTCATCGTCGATGAATTCCGTACCCGTCACCTTCTGATCGAGCCGTCCGAGCTGGTCTCGGCCGAGGCCGCGCAAAAACTGGCCGAGGATCTTCATCGGCGAATCGAACAAGGCGACGACTTTGCCGAACTGGCGCGGGAATATTCCGACGACGAGCGCTCGGCGAATCTTGGCGGACTGATGGAATGGTTTCCGGAAGGAGCCTTCGGGCAAACGATCCAGGCCGTGTGCGACAGCCTGGAACCGGGCGAGATCAGCCAGCCCTTTCAGACCAACGAGGGCTGGCATCTGCTGATGCTGGAAGAAAAGCGCCGATCCGACATCACAGAGGAAGCGTTGCGCGCCGAGGCGCGCGAGATGATCGTGCAGCAACGCGCCGACGAGGAAATCGATCGCACGCTTCGACAGATGCGTGACGAGGCCTACGTCGAAATTCTGCTTTGACGCTGCCACTGCTACTGACTCCCGGAGAACCGACCGGCATTGGTCCGGAACTGGCCGTCCAGGCCGCGATCGATAAGCCCGGGCTGGTCCTGGTCGGCGATCCGGAACTTCTTGTTCAGCGGTCCCGGGCCTTCGGACTGGAACTCGGGATTCGGCCTTGGCTGGGGCGCGAATGCGACCGTGTTGCCAAATCGAGTCAGCCCTCCAGCAGTGGCGGCAAACCGGTCGTGCAATGCCTCCCGGTGAAGCTGGCCGCCCCTTCGGTCGCGGGAAAGCCCGACCCGGCCAATGCTTCCTATGTGCTCGAGACTCTTGAACGGGCGACACAAACCATTCTGGCCGGCCAGGCCGCCGGTCTGGTGACAGGCCCGGTGCACAAGGGGGTCATCAACGAATCCGGAATCGCCTTTTCCGGCCACACCGAGTTCCTGGCCGATCTGGCCGGGGTCGATCAGGTCGTGATGCTGCTGGTCGCCGGCAAGCTGCGGGTGGCCCTGGCAACGACTCACCTGCCATTGTCCCAAGTGCCGGCCGCGATCAACGCGGCCGGTCTGGAAGGTACGCTTGAAATCCTTCAGTGCGATCTTGCAGACCGCTTCGGCATTCGAAGGGCGCGAATCGCGGTCCTGGGCCTGAACCCGCATGCCGGGGAAGGCGGGCACCTCGGTCGCGAGGAACTCGAGATCATCACCCCGATAATCGAGAGGATGCGCAAACGCGGCCTTTCACTGGAGGGGCCGCTGCCGGCCGACACCGCTTTCCTGCCCGAGCGGCTTGAGCAGTTCGACGCCGTACTGGCAATGTATCACGACCAGGGATTGCCGGTACTCAAGCACGCCGGTTTCGGTTGCGCCGTCAACGTCACGCTGGGCTTGCCGTTTGTTCGAACCTCGGTAGACCACGGCACCGCCCTGGACCTGGCCGGCACCGGACAGGCTGACCCCGGCAGCATGAACGCCGCCATCGCGCTGGCAAGGTCGATGGTCGACCGGAAAAGCGTTTCGAGCCGCAAAAGAATTTCCTAATGCGCAGGCTGGCCTGGCGCATCAGCCGAGGAATTCGCGAATGATCGGCAGCAGCCGTTCGTGGGCGTCCTCGAGCACGAAGTGGCCCGCATCCTCGATGTATTCCAGTTTTGCCCGCGAAAAAATCATGCGCCACTTTTCCAGTACCCGGTCGTCGAATACGAAATCACGACCGCCCCAGCCGAGCAGGATCGGCTTGTCGGCCAACTCGGGCAGCCGCTGCTCGGTTTCAGCCAGGACCGGCCAGGCGGGGTCGGATGAATTCAGCGGAATGTCCTGAACGAAACGCAGCGTCGCCAGTCGGCGCGACGGCCAGCCCCTATAAGGCGCAACCAACCCGCGCGCGACAGCCCGCTCCAGTCCTTTCTCGGTGGCCATCCTGACCGCCAGACCGGCAAACGCATTGAAACCCTGGATCAGCAGCCTGCCCGGCCAGGTTCTGGCAAACGCCAGCGATCGCGGCAACGCGATATCTTCGGGGATCGTGAAGGCCCAGGTATTGAGTACCACCAGCCGCCGCAACCGTTCAGGATTCGCGGCCGCCCAGCTCATGCCGATCGCCCCACCCCAGTCATGCACCACGAGATCCACCGGGCGCTCGGGCTCGACCGCATCCAGCCATTGACCGAAATCGTCGACGCGAGTGGCCAGGGTGTAGTCGTAGTCATCGTCGGCGGGCCGATCGGACAGCCCCATCCCGACATGATCGGGCACCAGACAGCGATATGCAGGCGCAAGACCACGCACCAGCTCACGGTAATAAAACGACCAGGTGGGATTGCCATGAACCATGACCACCGGCTGGCCCTCGCCCCGGCCTTCATCGACAAAGTGCATGCAGTGGCCTGATTCGAGTTCGTACCAGGCACGATTGAAGGGATACAGCGCCGGATCGACGCCAGCAGGCAGTTTCATGGACGTTCCCGCGATCGACCGGATAGGCAGGCTACCAGACCACCTCGGCCATGGAGCAGTTCAGGCCCGAGCCGATGCCCATCAGGGCAATCTTGTCCCCGGGCCGGACCCGGCCCTCGTCGACGATACGCGACAGCACGGTCGGGATGGAGGCCGGGCCGATATTGCCCAGCATCGGGAAAATGCGGTAGACGCGTGCCGGATCGACGCCAAACTTGCTGATGAATGAGTCGGTGTGGGCTTTAGAGACCTGATGGATCACGATATGGTCAAGATCGTGAATGACCCAGCCGAGCACCGTACGCGCGGCGGTGTAGGTCAGGCTGGCCAGTTTCATGCCTTCAAGGAGAAGGCTGCGGGTGTCCGTCCACATCTGATGATTCCAGCCACGGCAGAGATTGTTGAACTGAGTCGCCGCACGCGTCACGCCGCCCTTGTAGGCATGACCGCCGGGTTCAAGTTCGGCGCGGGTCATGACCATTGCCGCGGCCCCCGAGCCCAGCGTCAGCGAGGCAAACTCGCTCTTGAACTGGCTGCGCGTGACCGAAGGCTCCAGCAGTCGCCGGATCGTGATTTCATTGAGTTCCTTGCTCGACTCGCCATTGACGATCAGGGCGTAATCGATTTCTCCGCGCTCAAGCATGCGCCCGGCGATATTCATGCCGTTGATGAAGGCCAGACAGGCATTGCCGACATCGAAGCTTTCGCAGGTCGGGGCCAGACCCAGATTGCTGTGCACCACACAGGCGGTCGACGGTTCCAGAAAATCGCGCGACACCGAGGTATTGATCAGGATGCCGATCTGCTTCGGATCCACATCGGCCTGCTGCAGGGCCTTGCGTCCGGCCATGGTCGCCGCGTCCGAGGGCATGAAACCATCATCCCAGTAGCGCCGTTCCTGGATTCCGGCCAGGTCGATCAACGGATTACCACGCACCTTGAGCTTGTTGAGCGTCGGCTGCAGCCGTTCCTGAATTTCATCGCTGGAGACCGAATGAGGCGGATCCACCGAAACGACCGACTTGACGACAACATTGTTGAACAGCATCACGCTTCTACCACCCGGGGTTCGGCATTTGAATAAATAATCTCTAATTATACTCGCTGCATGTGTGCGAATCCGCGATCGCGTTGCCGGTCAACTTCGGTAGGGAATGACTTCCTGCTCGATCGCGCCGAAATAACTGTTGCCTGCCGCGTCGGTCATCTCGATGCGCACCCGGTCGCCGAATTGCATGAACGCAGTTTTCGGCTTGCCGTCGGCAATGATTTCCAGCATGCGCTTTTCGGCCAGGCAGGAAGCTCCGCGAGAGGTGTCCTGGTTGGCAATCGTGCCCGAACCCAGCAGGGTGCCGGCCGCCAGCGGTCGGGTCGTGGCCGCGTGCGCCAGCAGTTCGGCAAACGAGAACTGCATATCCTCACCGGCATCCGGCTGGCCGAACAGCTTGCCGTTGTAGTGCGTCACAAGTGGCCGATGCAGTTTTTCATCGCGCCACGCCTGACCCAGTTCATCCGGAGTGGCCACCACCGGCGCCAGCGACGAGCGCGGTTTGGAGACCAGAAAACCGAAGCCCTTGGCCAGTTCGCCCGGAATCAGGTTTCGCAGCGAAACATCGTTAAGGATGGTGACGAGCTGAATGTGCCTGGCGCACTGCTCGGCGCTGGCACCCATGGCAACATCATCGCAGATCACGCCGATCTCGGATTCGAAATCGATCCCCCACTCGGGGTCGGACATCGCAATCGGGTCATGCGGGCCCATGAAGCCGTCCGAAACCGCCTGGTACATCAGCGGATTGGTGAAAAAGCTTTCCGGCACCTCGGCCCCTCTCGCCTTGCGCACACGCTCCACATGCGGCAGATAGGCGCTACCATCGACGAACTGGTAGGCGCGCGGCAGCGGCGCGGCCAGGCCACCAACATCGAGATCGAAAGCATCGTCGCGGGCTCCGTCCTGCAATTCCTCGAATAGCGTATTGAGTCTGGGAGCAGTGTTTTGCCAGTCATCCAGCGCGGCCTGCAGCGTCGGCGCGATCTGTGCTGCGCGCGCCGCACGCCTCAGATCCCGGCTGACCACAATCAGCGAACCGTCGCGACCACCTTCCTTCAGTGTTGCCAGTTTCATCGATTCCGACCTCCTGTTTTAAT
>CAYVPB010000012.1:0-55753 GCA_964453565.1 uncultured Halomonas sp. | reverse complement strand
TGCGTAATCTGTGGTTGCTTTTTCAAATGGCTGACATACATACGTAATCAGGAAACTTTTTACCGCAGATGAACGCGGATGAACGCAGATTTAAAACCTGTACAACAAGGGCGTACGCATGATTATGATCCCCGCCATCGATCTTCGCCAAGGCCGTGTCGTGCGCCTGCGACAGGGCGACTACGGGCGCGAAACCGGCTATGGGGAGACCGCACTGGAGCGTGTGCGGGCTTACCAGGATGCTGGCGCAAGGCTTTTGCATGTCGTCGACCTCGATTCCGCGCGCAATGGCGGCGACGGCAATCTTTCGCTCATCGGCGAGATCTGCGCCGCATTGACCATCCCGGTGCAGACCGGCGGCGGCGTGCGCGCCAGGTCCGATGTGCAGGCCCGTCTGGATGCCGGTGCGTCGCGGGTGGTGGTCGGCAGTGTGTGTGTACGCGATCCGGAAACGGTCTGCGACTGGATCGCGGAACTTGGTGCCGAGCACGTCGTTGCCGGCCTGGATGTCAGGCGCGACCCGGATGGGCACTGGATTCCGCGGGCCAGCGGCTGGACCGAGGCCGGTGAACGCGATCTGTTCAGCCTGCTTGATGAGCTGACCGGGGCCGGGCTGCGGCATCTGTTGTGTACCGACATTGAACGCGATGGCATGCTGATCGGCGCCGGGGTGGATCTGTATCGTGAATTGCGCGCGTGCTATCCGACGCTGGTCATCCAGGCGTCCGGCGGCATCGGCAGTGAATACGATCTCGATGCGGTGGCTTCGAGCGGCGTCAATGGCTGCATCGTCGGCCGGGCGCTGCTGGAAGGCCGGGTGCCGATGGCCGCGATCGGAAAGACCTTCGGAGCGGCGGGCTGATGGTCGCGGTGCGCATCATTCCGTGTCTTGATGTGCGCGCCGGTCGCGTGGTCAAGGGCGTGAAGTTCCGCGATCACATCGACATGGGTGACATCATTGAGCGCGCAAGGGCCTACCGGGATGCCGAAGCCGACGAACTGGTGTTCTACGATATTACGGCCAGCCCCGAGAATCGCTCGGTGGATGTGGAGTGGATCGAGCGCGTGGCCGCCGAGATTGATATTCCGTTTGCCGTGGCCGGCGGTATCCGCGATGTAGAACGCGCGCGCGCCGTGCTGCATGCCGGCGCCGACAAGATCTCGGTCAACTCGCCCGCCCTGAAGCGACCGGCTCTGGTGCGCGAACTGGCCGATGCTTTCGGCAGCCAGTGCGTGGTCATCGGTGTCGACTCGATTCGCGAAAACGGAGGCTATCGGCTACGGGCCAATACCGGCGACCCGGACAACATGATCGACCCCGAGTTTGACACCCGGGACTGGATCGAGCAGGTCCAGCGCCTGGGCGCCGGCGAAATCGTGCTCAACTGCATGGATTCCGATGGCGTCACGACCGGCTACGACATCGCGCAACTGGCCGAAATGCGCAGCATTTGTGACGCACCGCTGATCGCTTCGGGTGGTGCCGGCACGCGTGAGCATTTTCTGGAAGTCTTCCAGCAGGCCGATGTCGACGGCGCACTGGCGGCAACCGTTTTCCATTCCGGACGCATCAGGATCCCGATACTGAAGCAATGGCTTCTGGCTCGGGGAATCAACACCCGGTATCAGGTGCCGTCCACGGCGACCGTGCGATGATACTTGAGCTTGTTTCAGGAGCGCCGAAATGAGAGATACCTGGCCACTGCTGAAGGATTCGGAATTTCCCGCAATCCGGCGCAGGGCGCTGACCACGCTGCAGATGAACCTTGGCTATCTGTGCAATATCGCCTGCGTGCACTGTCACGTCAATGCCGGACCGAACCGCACCGAGCTGATGGATCGCGACACGATGGAAACCGCGCTTGCGGTGATCGACCGCTTCGGGATCACTACGCTGGACGTGACCGGTGGATCGCCTGAGATGAATCCCGATTTCCGCTGGCTGGTGAGACAGGCGCGGTCACGGGACGTGCATGTCATGGATCGTCTCAATCCGACCATCATGGAGGAACCCGGCTATGAATGGGTGGCCTCGTTCCTCGCCAAGCAACGCGTCGAGGCCATCGCTTCGCTGCCATGCTACTCGGCTGAGAACGTCGACGCCCAAAGAGGAAATGGCGTCTTTGAAGCTTCGATCAAGGCACTCAGGACCCTCAATGAGCATGGTTACGGCCAACCCGATTCGGGACTGGTTCTCAACCTGGTCTATAACCCTGTTGGGCCCAGTCTGCCGCCACCCCAGCAAATACTGGAGCGCGATTACAAGCGTTTATTGCACAAGGAGTTTGGCCTCGTATTCAACAGTTTGTTCACCTTGACCAATATGCCCATCCGGCGCTTCGGCGCGGTACTGCTGGCCCAGAATCAGTTCGATGAATACATGACGTTGCTCAAGAACAGCTATCGGCGCGACAACCTGGCCGGAGTGATGTGCCGCCATCTGGTCAGTGTCGACTACCGCGGGCGAGTTTACGATTGCGATTTCAATCAGATGCTCGGATTGTCGCTGGGTGGCGATGAGGCGCACATCGACCTGGTCGATCTGCTCGAGACCGGTGAGGTGCCGCGCGGCATTGCCGTGGCCGATCACTGCTATGGTTGCACTGCCGGGCAGGGTTCGAGTTGCGGCGGAGCGCTGAGTTGACCCATCAGTTGCATAAATTTCCGAGTGCGAGAGCCCGGAGAGTAGTGTTTCCGGGGCGTGCGCGGATATTTTCCAACCGGAACATAGCTCACTCTATGTGAGGATTGGAAAATTGAGCACGCGCCCCGGAAACGCTGCTATACCGGGCAGTGCAACGGTCTCTCGCCGCAAATTTATGCAACAGATGGGTTGATAGTGCACTACTTGCCCGAATAGGCTCGTTTCCCGGCGCTTGTAATGGCAGGCGTCATGACCAGTCTCATAGCAAGCGGAAAGTGTCGTATCGATCATTGCAGGAAAATACTCATCAAGCGCAGTCAATCAACCAACGGACATCCACAGGCATGAGCGAATTGAAAAAACTTGACTGGGACAAGATTGGCGGACTTGTGCCGGCAATCATTCAGGACGTAGCCACCGGGCGCGTCTTGATGCTTGGCTACATGGACCGGCAAGCGCTGGAAAGAACCGTGGCCACCGGCCATGTCGCATTTTTTTCGAGAAGCAAGCAGCGGCTATGGACCAAGGGCGAGACTTCGGGCAACTTTCTGGAACTGGTGTCAATGGCACTCGATTGCGATCGCGACACCTTGCTGATTCAAGCCATTCCGCACGGTCCGACTTGTCACCTTGGGACCGATACCTGCTGGGGTGACGAACTCCATCCGGCGGTGGGCTTTGTTGCGCAACTGGAGCGCATTGTCGATTCGCGCAAGAGTGTCGATCCCGAATCCAGTTATACCGCCCGGCTGCTCGCCGAAGGCATCAAGCGCGCTGCCCAGAAAGTCGGTGAGGAAGGCGTCGAGGTCGCACTGGCTGCCACCGTGGGTGATCGAGACGAACTGATCAACGAATCCGCCGACCTTCTTTATCATCTGCTGGTCGTGCTTGCCGCCCGCGACACCGGCCTGGATGAAGTGCTGGCTGAGTTGCAGCGTCGACACAAACCTTGAAAGTGTTTTCCGGCTGCTGCTTGACCGGCAACCGCGCAGAAATGTGAACCGGATCAGAGATTTTTTTTTGCGCGAACATTAGACTTCGACAGTCACAATCAAAAGGTACGCGCAATTGACTGACCGAGCCTGGATTGGCCCTTACAAGCTGAGCACTTTGCTGTTACTGCTTGGATTTTCGATCGCATATGCCGATGAACGCGTATCGCTGCACGATTATCGGTTTCTGGCACCGGATTTCAACGATCGGATAGGGAGCCGGGGGGAAGTCACGTTTGATCTGGCCGGCTTCAATCGGCGCTGGACACTCAATCTCGACGACAACCGGACCCTGGTTTCTTCGCTGAACGCAAAGGAGCGTCGTGCGGTTCGGGGCGACGACAACCGGTTCCTGAGCGGTTCCGTCGTCGGCATTGCAAATTCCTGGGTACGTTTGAGTCGGGTCGATGGCCGCTGGTCGGGAGGATTCTTCGATGGCGAAGAGTTATATCTGATTGACAGGCCTCTGGGTCTGCGAATTCTATCCGGGCATCAACCTGAACCTGAGCAGATGTTGTTGTACCGGTTCTCGGACCTCGATCCCGGTCCGCTTTTTTTGCATCGCCCGCTCGAGGTTTCGGGACAGCAGCAGCGCTCAGCCGACTTCATGGAATTCATTTCGCATCTGCGTGAGCTGACTGTGCTGCAGGGAGGAGCGCCGTTGCTGATGCCGATTACCGTGGTCACAGATACTCAGTTCAACAGTGCTTTCGGCTTCAATACCGCCGCTGTAGTTGCCTCGCGCACCAATTTCATCGACGGCCTTTATTCCGGCCAGCTCGGGACTGGCATTACACTGTTTCATCACGAGCCATTGTCAGGCAACGGTCCCTTGACTGCCACGAGTGCCAGCGAGCTGCTGACCCAGTTTCGTCTATTCATGAGCTCGGGGGCGGGCAGCAATATCCCTTTCCAGGGTCTTGGTCACCTGTTTACCGGGCGAAGTCGCGACGGTGGTATCGCCGGTATTGCCTATCTTGGCGTTCTTTGCAGTGGCGGTTTCGGTTACGGTGTGGACTGGAACCTGAGCAACGAAACGACCAACAGTCTGGTCTATGCTCATGAAGTTGGACATAATTTCAACGCACCGCACGATGGTGAGAATGCATGTTCGGAAGAGACATTCCGCGGCATCATGAACCCCTCTATCAATGGTTCACAACAGTTCAGCGACTGCAGTCTGGGACGAATGTCGGCGGCTGTGGCCATTGCCGGTTGCCTGATCGAAAATCCTGATTCCCAGGTGCTGTTTATCAATGGTTTCGAGGATTGAGTCTGACCGTTCAGTTCCGGTGCATCCAGTTTCCTGACCTGGCCCGGCAAACAGCCGCTCTGGCCGATGGCTGAGTAATCCCATCTGTTGCATAAATTTGCGGCGAGAGACCGTTGCACTGCCCGGTATAGCAGCGTTTCCGGGGCGCGTGCTCAATTTTCCAATCCTCACATAGAGTGAGCTATGTTCCGGTTGGAAAATATCCGCGCACGCCCCGGAAACACTACTCTCCGGGCTCTCGCACTCGGAAATTTATGCAACTGATGGGTAATCTGCGTAATCAAGTTCTTTTTTGACCGACCAGGGCTTGACTGCTCACTCCTTCGCCCGGTTCTGAACTTTCGGCACGGCCCTCGCGGTTACCCCGGACGAAATAACAATCTGCGTGGATCTGCGTAATCTGTGGATCGCTTTCAAGCCATGACCCACCAGACTATGGGTTTAGCGCGTCGGATCGTTGCGGCCGTACTGGTCGTGACTGGAGACCCAGTCCAGCGAGGAAATTGCCGCGGCCAGCGAGACTTCACCGGCCAGGACCGTACCGGCAATGATCTCGGCAAATTTCATGACCTTGCCCGGGCCGGCGCAATCCATGATGCGCAGACTTTCGCTCTGGGTTGGCAGACCGGTACCGCCGCCGACGGTGGCCACGATCAGCGATGGCAGCGTGATCGATATATACAGGTCCTTGTCCTGGGTCAGTTCCGAGTAGAGAATTCCAGCCGAGGACTCGGCAACATTGGCCACGTCCTGGCCGGTGGCGATGAAAATCGCGGTAATCGCATTGGCGGCGTGGCAGCCGTTGTTGTTCGCGCCCGAAAGCATGGAGCCGACGTTGGCCAGTTTCGAATGGGTATAGAGCTGCTCGGTGTCGGCGTCCATGATGTCGCGCAGCACCTCCTTTTTCACGACCAGTTCCGCGGTTACACGCTTGCCGCGCGTGCGCATGGAGTTGATCATCGAGGCCTTCTTGTCGGTGGCAAAGTTGGATTCGAGAAAGAAGTCCTGGACTTCGGCGCCGTCGAAGTTCTGCAGAATCCAGTTACAGGCCGCGAACGTGGCCTTGCCGACCATGTTCATTCCGGCCGCATCACCGGTGGTGAAATTGAAGCGGGTGTAGCAGAAGCGGCTGGCCAGGTAATAGTCGACGTATTTCAGGTGCACGAACGGATCGGAGTCAGTACACACCTGGCGCAGGGTCTCGGTCCGCAGTTTGAGCCAGTCGGCAAACCGGCGCGCCGTGGCCGCATCTTCGAACGCGAATACCGGTGCGCGCTGCATGTTGTCGCCGACCACTGTGCACTTCACCCCGCCGCATTCGCGAATCACCCGCATGCCGCGATTGTAGGAAGCCACCAGGGTTCCTTCGGTGGTCGCCAGCGGGACGTAGAATTCGCCCTGGGCGTGTTCGCCCCTGACCTGCAGCGGCCCGGCGATGCCCAGCGGAATCTGCGCTGCACCGGTGAAGTGTTCGATGTTTCCGCGCGTGACCTTCGGGTCGAACGAAAACCGCGGAATGTGTTCCAGTTCGGCGCCGGTGCGTTCGGCCACGAAATGCTGGCGCGCGGCAATGATGCCGGTACCGTAATCGTCATCGGCATCGCGCGGAATGGCCTTGGGCGCGCGCTCCCGTGCCTGCAGCCGGTCGTTGACTGATAGTGACAGCCTGCCGAACGGCGTGGCGTGGAAGACCAGTTCGATGCGATGCTCGCCCTGCTCCAGCGGGTCGATCCGCAGATCGATCACCAGCAGCGTGCCGAGCGGAAAGTCCACTGCGTTTTCAGGGTTCAGGTCGGCCGGTGAAACTTCCTGATTGCCATTCATCGAAATCCGGAGATACTCCGGGGCGATCTCCCGGCCATTGATCCGAACCTGCTCAATGGCTTCCAGACGGGTCGGACTGAGGCGGTTCTTGATCGAAAATACGACGCCCGAATCGGTGTTGCGAAGGCTGGAGCGGTTATAAAGGCGCTTGAGCACGGTCTGGGGTACGAATCGCTTCATGTTCTTCCAATCTTTTGAACACCAGTCGGGTTATCGTACGCTATTTGTTCGCCATGCAATGTGCGAAGTAATCAATGTGCATCATCGATCTTGCGTTGTCGAATTGTCTGTATTCCATGGTGCGGTGTGCCATTGTCGGACAACCAGCAATGATCGCTCATGCACAGTCCATGCAAGTCCGCGAGCAGCCGGCGAGCGGGCTTTGCAACAGTGGAGGCGATTGCACTTTCATCCAGGTCAAGAGAACGGCCCTGATGACACAGGCGCATCGGGATGGCCAACGGGTTGCCGGTGGCGGCGAGATGGTCGCCGACGATGCCGCGGGTCTGGCCATGCGGTGTGCGACTGGTATGCGTACCGATCGGCGCACCAATCCGGGCGATGACGGAGTGCATCTGTTCGACCAGTCCGGCCGTTTCGGCCACCCCGTGGACGGCCAGGCGCCTCAGGCCATGAAGATCGGCGGCACGCGGATCGCTGGGCATTTCTTTGTCCGGTGAATGGAGCGTGACCGATCATGCGCGGAAACCACGCATCGAAGCGATCCGGGCGGAAAATCGGCATGTCGATGCTTTCGCCGTACATCCGTCATCGCCTGATCAGCGAACGCGAGGTGGTTGGCGCCGTGCTCGACTGGAATGCGACGGCCCGGCCGCTGGCGACCAAAGGCTTCTTCTCGTTCAAGAAGCACGTTCCCGATCTGATTGAACGCGCGGGTCTGAAGTAAACCCATCAGTTGCATAAATATCCGGGTGTGAGAGCCGGGAGAGTAGTGTTTACCCATCAGTTGCATAAATTTCCGAGTGCGAGAGCCCGGAGAGTAGTGTTTCCGGGGCGTGCGCGGAGATTGTTCAACCGGGGCATAGTTCACTCTATGTGAGGATTGAAAACTCGAGCACGCGCCCCGGAAGCGGGCTACACCGGGCAGCGCAGCGGTCTAGCGACGGAGATTTATGCAACAGATGGGTAAAGGAAGACCGCGACACCAGGCGCGCTTGTCAACCTTCTGGTGACAATGCTGTCGCATACTGAAGACTAGATTTTGCAACGACTGCTTATGGACGCCGACCTCAACCTTGCTGCCGAAAAATCGCCATTCGACGGCATTGCCTTCGACAACTCCTACGCCAGACTGCCGGGCGATTTTTACGCCCGCATGGCGCCGCGGCCGGTGGCCGGGCCGTCGCTGATTCGCCTGAACGAGCCGTTGGCCGAGTCGCTGGGACTGGATGCGGCGGCCCTGGCTTCCGGTGAGGGCGTGGAAATGCTGGCCGGCAATCGTCCGGCAGCCGGCTCGGAACCTCTGGCCATGGCCTATGCCGGCCACCAGTTCGGCAACTTCGTGCCCAGTCTGGGCGACGGCCGGGCGCTGTTGCTGGGCGAAGTCATTGACCGCGATGGAGTGCGGCGCGATATTCATCTCAAGGGTGCCGGCGCCACGCCGTTTTCGCGCGGTGGCGACGGGCGCTCGTCGATCGGCCCTGTGGTGCGCGAATACCTGGCCAGCGAGGCGATGGCGGCCCTGGGCGTTCCGACCACCCGGGCGCTGGCCGCGATCGCCACCGGTGAAGCGGTGATGCGCAATGGCCCCGAACCCGGCGGACTCCTGGTGCGCGTCGCCCAAAGTCATGTGCGCATCGGCACCTTCGAGTATTTCGCCCGTCGCGGCGATATCGAATCGGTGCGCCTGCTGGCCGATTACGTCATCGGGCGCCACTACCCGGGACTGATGCACAGCGAGCAGCCTTATCTCCGGTTTTTCGAGCAGGTCGTCGAGCGCACGGCGGCGCTGATCGCCGACTGGATGCGGGTAGGTTTCATCCATGGCGTTATGAACACCGACAATACCTCGGTGGTTGGCGAAACCATCGATTACGGGCCGTTCGGATATATCGACGAATTCGATCCTGTGACCTGCTACAGCTCCATCGACCGGCGCGGACGCTACGCCTGGAACCGCCAGCCGACCATCGCGCACTGGAATCTGGCGCGCTTGGGGGAATGCCTGCTGCCACTTTTCGCCGACGATCCGGACCGGGCGGTCGAACTGGCCAATCCGGTTCTGGAAACCTTCCCGGAGCGCTATGCGGAGCATTTCAATCGGCATCTGACCGCCAAGCTGGGGCTGGTCGAAAACGACCAGACCGACGTCAGCCTGGGCGTCGATCTGCTGGAGCGCATGCATGCCGGCGGAGCCGATTTCACCCTGACATTTCGCCGATTAAGCGATCTTTCCGTTCACGATACGAGTCTGGACGGGCCGGTGCGCGAGCTGTTCGATGCGCCGGATCAATTCGATGCATGGGCGGTGGGCTGGAGGGCGCGGCTGGCCGCGCAAGGGCGCGATGATGAACAGCGATGCGCGGCGATGCGTGCGGTCAATCCGGCGGTCATATTGCGCAATCATTTGGCTCAGCAGGCGGTTGATGAGGCGATCGGGAACCTCGACTTCGAGCCCATGCATCGGCTTGCCGAAGCGCTGGCTCAGCCCTTCGACCACTCGCCCGCACATGCCGATTATGCCCGTCCTCCGCGACCGAACGAGCGTGTGCTGGAGACTTTCTGCGGCACCTGATTGATCCCGCCCTGC
Source organism: uncultured Halomonas sp. (assembly GCA_964453565.1). Lineage (GTDB taxonomy): Bacteria > Pseudomonadota > Gammaproteobacteria > Xanthomonadales > Wenzhouxiangellaceae. Next base: position 46,250 of record CAYVPB010000012.1, on the reverse strand, counting down.
GCCTCCGGGCGGTGCTTACTAACCCTGTAGTAATCAACCGGCCCGCGGCCTGACTCGCCAGACGCACTCTTCCAGCCGGGTTACGCCGCGCTCGACAAATCGGGTGTGGCCGGCCAGCACGTCGCGGCATTCGAGCTGCTCGAAATCGAACAGTTCCGACTCGGCCAGTTCGGCGGCCGGTACTGAAAACGGCGGGCCGTCCATCTGGTGCTGGTCGTAGTCCAGCGTGATCAACAGGCCACGGGCGTTGCTGGCCAGTTGTGCACGCAGGTGGGCCAGGTATTGCCGACGCAGGGCTTGCGGCAGGGCAACCAGCGCGGCACGGTCATGGAAAAGCTCGAAACGCTGTTCGGCCTGCCAGGCGAAGAAATCACCCTCAAGCACTTCGATATTCCGGTCAGTGTCTTTGGCCGCCCAGCACGTGAGTTGGCCCGCCGCGGATTTCCGCGGTTCGGCATTGCATTCGTCGAAGAACTGCTCAATGGCAATCGGGCTCAGCTCGATGCCGGTGACCGGATGGCCGCGTTGGTACAGCCAGCGCATGTCCACGCTCTTGCCGCAAAGCGGTACCAGCACGGGTGTCTTCGAGTCCACGGCGAGTTCATCCCAGTAGCGCTTCAGTGCCGGATGGACGTCGTCGAGATGGAAGCCGATCCGGCCCTGTCGCCAGCGGTCATGCCAGAAGTCTGTTTCCAATTCGGGTCTTCCCGGGTTGTAAGCCCGCCATGATATCGGATGACCGGTCTCAATCTCCGGGCCGAAGTGAATTGACGATCAGGTCGACGGTTTTCTGCGGGATCTCGGAATCATGGGGCGCGATGCCGTGGATTTCGAAGTTCTGGCCATGGCCCGTGAGCCACCACTGGCGCAAGCGCGGTATCATCGGGACTCGAAAATTCAAGGGAGTGTCCAGCAATGAGTGAATCCGGAAACGGCAAGGGCTGGCGAGCCGGAACGCCGGTCGGTCAGGTCAATCCAGGCAGCGGCGGGAAAGCCGGGCAGGCAAGGTCCTCCTCGGGCGGGCCGCCGGATCTTGGTGAGCTGCTTGAGCGCTTCGGCGGCGGCGGGCCTTCATTCGGCAAGTTGTTGGGCATCGTCATCGTGGTGCTGATCGTGTGGGGTGCGATGAGTTCCTTTTATACCGTGCAGCCGGAGGAACGCGCCGTGGTCAAGCGCTTCGGCGCGGTGGTCGGGATTACCGATCCCGGGCTGCACTTCAAGATCCCGTTCGGCGTTGACGCAGTGCAGTTTGTTGCCACCGAGCGGGTGCTGAAGCAGGAGTTCGGTTTTCGGACCACCGGGACGAGCGATGGCGGACGCAGCTCCTACAGTGCGCAGCAGTTCGAGGACGAATCGCTGATGCTGACCGGTGATTTGAACATGATCGATGTTGAATGGGTGGTGCAGTACCGGATCGCCGACCCGATCCAGTACCTGTACGAAATGCGCGAGCCGGAACGCACGCTGCGCGATATTTCCGAATCGGTGATGCGTCGGATTGTCGGCAACATGCTCGGCTCGGAAGTGCTGACCATCGGCCGGGTCGAGATCCAGCGCCTGGCGCGCGACGAGATCCAGTCCATCCTCGACGGTTACAACGTCGGCATCCGCATCAATACTGTGGAGATGCAGGACGTGGTGCCGCCCCCGGCGGTGCAGCCGGCGTTCAATGAGGTCAACGAGGCGCGCCAGGAACGCGAGCGCATGATCAACGAGGCGCAGAAGCGGGTCAACCAGGAAATCCCCAATGCGGAGGGTGCGGCACTCAGGACCGTGGCCGAGGCCGAGGGTTACGCCACCGAAAGAGTCAACCGCGCCCTGGGCGAAAGCGTGCGCTTTACCGAGGTGTTGCGGGAATACCAGCGCGCGCCGGAAGTCACTCGCGCGCGTCTGTATCTCGAAACGCTTAACGAAATCCTGCCTGACATCGGTCAGATTCTGGTGGTTCAGGATGGCCAGGTCGGGCCGCTGCCGCTGCTGGATGTCAACCATACTCGCGCGTCGCGCGCCGGAGGTGAACAATGAAGACCACGCTGATCGCAATTTTGGCCGTGATTGCCGTGGCTGTCGGCAGTTTCGTGCTCTACACCGTGGATGAGGCCGAGCAGGCCATTGTCGTGCAGTTCGGAGAACCGATCGGCGACGTGGTTTCCCGGCCTGGTCTGCATGTCAAGCTGCCGTGGCAGCAGGTGCGTTATTTCGACAAGCGGTTGCTGAACTGGGATGGTGACGTGACCCAGATTCCGACCCTGGGGCGCGAGTTCATCCTGGTCGATACCACCGCGCGCTGGCGTATCGCCGACCCGTTGCAGTTTCTTCGCAGCGTGCGCGATGAGCGTGGTGCACGCACCCGGCTCGACGACATCGTCGACTCGGTGGTGCGCGACATGGTGTCCTCAACCGAGCTGGAAGAAATTGTGCGCTCGCGCGACTGGGATGTCGATGTCGACGACATTGAAGACCCGGCACTGGCTGAGCGTGAGGATGTCGACTTGCAGAAACGCCCGACTCTGGGCCGGGAGCTGCTGGAGGCTGAAATCCTGGAGCGAGCCAAGATTGCCATGCCGGATCTGGGTATCGAACTTGATGACGTCAGGATCAAGCGGGTCAACTATATCGAGTCGGTACGCCGGCAGGTCGAAAGCCGCATGATTGCAGAGCGCCAATCGATCGCCGAGAGGTTCCGCTCCGAAGGCCGTGGCCGCAGTCAGGAGATTCTCGGCAATATGCAGCGCGATCTGCAACTGATCCGGTCCGAAGCCGCGCGAGAGGCCGAGGAAATCCGCGGCCGGGCCGACGCCGAGGCAACGCGCATATACGGCGAAGCCTTCGGCGGCGATCCGGAGTTCTATGCCTTTTTCCGCACCCTGGAAAGCTACCGAGCACTGGGGCCGAACAGTACCCTGATGCTGCGTGCAGATTCGGACTTCTTCCGCTATCTGGAACGCGCTCAGCAGTAGCGTTCTTTCCGCCTGATTCCCAGTCCGTCGCGGTAACGGGTGGGAATCAGGTGGGCTCAGCCTGCCGGTGCAGTCAGTTGTCCGAGATCGGCAACCACTTCCTGAGTGTGGGTTTCGGGGTTGACTCGCTGGTAGTGCTTGACCACGACGCCCTCGGGATTAATCAGAAATGATTCCCGATTAGCGACTTCGGTGCCGCCGAAGTTGCGCAGAACCCCATACGCGTCACAGGTCGAACCGTCAGCATCGGATAGCAGGGTAAACGGGAGCTGGTATTTGTCCGAAAATTCTTTCTGCTCCTCGATTGAATCCACACTGATGCCGATGACTTCGGCGCCGACACCGCGAATGGCATAGATGTTGTCGCGGAAGTTGCATGCTTCGGTGGTGCAGCCCGGGGTATCGGCGCGCGGGTAGAAGAACACTACCAGCCACTTACCGGCGAAATCGCTCAGGTCATGGGGGTTCCCGTACTGATCGGTGAGCGTGAATCCGGGTGCCGGCTCGCCGATAGAAGTGGCTTGCAGGCCAGGCGTTGCCAGCAATAGAGCGGTGAGCAGGATCAGATTGATGCGCAGCATAATGGTTTCCCTGGGTTGAAATCAGTCCTCTGATATTAGCCGGCCGGAAGTGAACGAGTCAGAAGGGAAACAGCAACGGCACGACCGCGAGCGTGGCAATCAGCACCAGCACCTGCAGTGGCAGGCCGACACGGGCAAAGTCGCCGAACTTGTAGTCGCCCGGGTTGTAGACCAGGGTGTTGACCGGGCTGGCGATCGGAGTGGCGAATGCGGTCGAGGCGGCGATGGCAACGGTGATCAGCACCGGGTCAGCGTTGATGCCCATGGCGCTCGCGGCGCTCAGGGCGATAGGTGCGGTCAATACTGTGGTGGCGGTGTTGGAGACGAGCTGGCTCAGACCGGAGGTGACAATGAAGACTGCCAGCAGCAACATGTGCGGTCCGTAACCCCGGGCCAGTTCAAACAATGCATCAGCCGCAAGCGCCATGCCTCCGGTGTTTTCCAGCGCGGTGGCCATGGGCAGGATGGCGGCAATCAGGATGACGCTTTCCCAGTTGATGCCACCGAAGGCTTCCTCCACCGTCAGGCAGCGTGTAAACAGCATCGCGCTTGCCGCGGCCAGCACCGCAATCACGTTGGGTAGCCAGCCCAGGATCATGACGACAAGCATCAGCAGCATAATCCCGATCGCAATCGGCGCCTTGTGCACACGCCGCGTGCGACCGGTCAGATCGCCGCCCAGAAGCACCACATCACGCGAATTCTCGGCCAGACGCTGCAGTGGCGGTACCCGGCCGGTCAACAGCAGCGCATCACCAGTTTCAAAACGTCGGTCCAGATCGGGCGGGGCGATGGCTGATTCGCGAATCGGTCGATGCGCCAGCACGGTGACGCCGGCACCGGAATGCAGGCGCAATTCGCGCAGTGACTTACCGGAAAAGCGCGAACGCGGCGGAATCACTGCTTCGACCAGTCCCACCGACCCGGGGAGCGCTGCAGGGTTTTCTGCCCGTTGAAGTTCATATTCGCGACACAGCGCATCGACTTGCTGATCGTGTCCGAGCACCACAAGATCATCTCCGGCCCGGATCACACTGCCGGATTCGGCCCGGCGCATCTGGCGTCCGCGTGCCGTAGAGCTGCTGATGGCCAGCGTGGTCACCCCCAGTCGACTGCGCATGCCCGAATCGATCAGGCTCAGGCCGGCCAGTCTGGATTCGGGCGGCACCCTGATTCGCCGCAGTTGTTGTTCAATCAAATATTCATTGGCAAGCTGGCGATCATCCGGCGTTTGACGACCTTCAGGGCGGTCGCCGCGCTCCGGCAGCAGCCGGTGACCGAGCAGTGCGAAGTACGCGACGCCCACGCCCAGCATGACCAGCCCGGGCAGGGTGTAGTCGAAAAACCCGAACGGTCCCAGACCGGCATCGGCACGGACCGAGGACACCACCAGGTTGGGCGGTGTGCCGATCAGTGTAAGCATGCCGCCAAACAGACTGCCGTAGGCCAGCGGAATCATCAGTTTCGAGGCGCTTGCCTTGCGCGCACGGGCCAGAACGGCCACCACCGGAATCAGCACCGCGACCGTACCGGTGGAGCTGATGAACGCCGAAAGCAGGGCCGCGACCAGCATTACGGCGACCGCCATTGAACGTGGCCCGTCGCCGGCCCGACGTTCCAGCCAGCGTCCCATCCAGTCGGCCACACCGGTGCGAAACAGTCCACCGCCAACCACGAACAGGCCGGCAATCATGATCACCAGCGGGTGGGAGAACCCGGCCAGGGCTTGGTCCACATTGACCAGACCGGCCAGAAAAAGCGCCAGCAGGGCGGCGACCGCGATCAGATCGAGCCGGAAACGCCCGGCAACGAACATCGCGAAAGTCGCGCCGATGATGAGCAGCAGCAAGCCGAGTTCGGTGGTCATGGGTGAACGTAATATGGCGTGAATTGATGTTTGTGAACCTACCGTTCACAGCGGTCGTAGTGGCTGTTCACGCAGCATGCGTATTTTACTGGTGCGAAGTTTGTTGGTTTGGCAGTCACGACATATATTCTAGAGGGTATTGAAATGGAGAGTCTTCCGACGCTGACAATAGGTCAGTACTATCTGGTTTTCAATGTTTTTTCCTTGACGCTGGCGACCTTTGCAGCCGCCACAGTGTTCTTTTTCCTGCAACGAAATCGGGTCGCACCCGAATTTCGGACGGCAATTACGATCACCGGGCTGGTTACATTCATTGCGCTTTACCATTACATTCAGATCCTGTTCGACTGGAAAGGTGCCTTTGAACTGGTCGATGGCGCATATGTTGCTTCCGGCACGCCTTTCAATGATGCCTATCGCTACGTCGACTGGCTGCTGACCGTTCCCCTGCTTCTGGTCGAATTGTTGTTGGTCATGCGCCTGTCGCGCCAGGAAACAGTCAGCAAGGGCTGGTTGCTTGGTGGTCTGGCTGCGCTGATGATCCTCCTCGGTTATCCGGGCGAGATCAGCAGCGATGCCGGTACCCGCTGGTTGTGGTGGGCGCTTTCGATGATTCCGTTTCTGATCATTCTCTATCAGTTGTTCATCGGCCTGGGCGATGCGATTGCACGTCAGCCGGCTGAGGCACGTGGACTGGTCAGCACGGCACGTTATCTGACTGTCATTGCCTGGCTGTTTTATCCGATCGTGTTCCTGTTCCCGATGCTTGGCCTGACCGGTGCCGGGGCTGAATCTGCGGTACAGGTCGGCTATTCAATTGCCGACATCGTGGCCAAGGCCGTATTCGGCATGCTGATCTACACGATCGCGGTCATCAAGACCGACGCCAAAGGTACTACTTGACCACCGTGCGCCCGCGCAGGTATGAACCTGCCCGGCCAGGCGGACCCGGCGCCTCGTAAGGCGCCGGGTTCGAACGGATGCAGGCATGCTGACCATCGGCAACATTTTCAAGGCAAGTGCAGCGCGGCGGAATCTGCGGGCTCGGAATGCTTGCGATGCCAGGCGGTTGCATTTTCAGTCGGGCATGACGGCTCTGGTTATGTTGATTCCGCTGGCACCTTTGCTCGCCGCACTGGAAATTTCGACTCAACTTGCACTCATCTCCTTGCCGGTCGCGACTCTTGGCGTAATGCACGGAGCACTGGACCCCTGGGTTGCCGATCGATTGCTGCTGGTTCGTTCTGGTGCGCGCCATCGTGTGTGGTTCATTCATTGTTATCTGGCTGTTATGGCGATGGTGGTGACGATGTGGGTGTTCACGCCACTGATGACACTGACGACCTTTCTGCTGATTTCAATCTGGCATTTCGGTCAGCAGGACGCGGCCGCGATCGGCTCGCGCGACGATCCCCTGGCGATCCTGGTGACCGGCTCGATCCCGGTCCTGACGCCGGTTGTGGCTCATCCCGATCAGGTGGCAGTGATTTTCGACTGGCTGGTCGGGCTTGATCCTGTCGAAACCGCCCCGCTGCTGTCGTGGCTGCTCAATCCGGTCATTGCTCTGTGGCTGGTGGGGTTTGCCATGCTGGTCAGCCGAAAGGTGCTGTTTGGCGAACCGGGTCTCGGGCGATGTCTGACCATGATCGCAATTGTATTGTCGGCGATGATCCTGCTGCCGCCCTTGATTGCATTTGCCGCCTATTTCTGTTTGCTGCACAGCTTCGGTCATTTGCTGGAACTGCATGCAACCCATGAAGGACCCTGGCGTCGATGGGATCTTCAAGACTGGGCCCGCCGGCTGTGGCCGGCGACAATTGCGGCTGCATTTTCCGGCCTGATTGCATGGTGGCTGATCACTGCCCTGGACCCCCAGGCGCTGGCATCTCGCGAGGCGCTGGCGCGCGTCATCTTTTGCGGTCTTGCTGCCCTGACAGTGCCACACGTTATCCTTCACGCGCTGTTCGAGGCAGGCGTCCGGGACCAGAAGCGAACCTGATTGCGCCGATGCTCCGGCCCTGTCAATAACGAACAAAGCAAAAAACGCAGATTACGCAGATCCACGCACAATGGTCAAAGCGTCTTACGCACGCCCACCCACAGGCAGAAAAATCAGATTGATGCTCGTCACAGCCCCAGCGCAAAAAGTCCCAGACACAGCAGCAACCCGGCGACGGGGACGATCACGGTCAGTGCGGCCATGGCGGGATAGGCCGCGGCGTGGGTTTCGCCGCAGATGGCACGGATGGTGGTCACGACATAGCCGTTGTGCGGCAGCGAGTCCAGCGCGCCGGAGGAAATCGCCACGGTGCGGTGGAGCTGGTCCGGATCGACGCCCTGGTCAACATAGTGCGGCCCGAGAATGGGTAACGCAATGGCCTGGCCGCCGGAGGCCGAGCCGGTCATCGCGGCAATCGCTGAGACCGCGATTGCGGCCGAGACCAGACCGCTGCCGGGAAGATGCGTGACCCAGTCCACCGCCGCAGCAAACGCCGGCGATGCCTTGGCCACGGTGCCAAAGCCGACCACCGCGGAGGTGTTGCCGATCGCGATCAGTGCTCCGGTGCCGCCGTCAGTGAGCGCTTGACCGGGCTTGTGCAGGTGCAATACGTTGATCAATGAAGCAGCGATACATCCGGCCAGCAGCGCCACGATCAGCGCCGAGGTGCCGAGGATATCGTGGCTAGTAAACGAAATGCCGAGCACGAACAGCAAAGGGATGGTGGCCAGCGCCGGGTGCGGCAGGTCGTCGCGGCCGAAATCCGGATCGAAGGCGCGTTCATCGAAACCCTCACCGCGGACCACGGCCCGGTCCAGCATCCATTTCAGCCAGATATAGCCGGTCACGGCCATGAAGATGGCGACGACGAGACTGGCCTGCCAGGCGGCCAGCGGGCTGGTGCCCAGATGTTCGACCGGAATCCAGTTCTGGATCTCCGGCGAGCCGGCCGAGGTCATGGTGAACGTCACCGAGCCGAACGCCATCGTCGCCGGAATGAAGCGCCGGGGCAGGTTGGCGTCGCGAAACAGGGCCAGCGCCATCGGGTAGACCGAGAATGCGACCACAAACAGACTGACGCCGCCATAGGTCAGGACCGCACAGGCCAGCACCACAGCCAGCGCGGCGCGCGCGGTGCCCAGCCGACGAATGATCCAGTGCGCCACACTTTCCGCACCGCCGGAGGATTCCATCAGCTTGCCGAACAACGATCCCAGCAGGAAGATGAAAAACCAGGATGTGATAAAGCCGGTAAAACCTTCCATGTACTGCGTGATCAGGTTGACCTGACCTTCTCCGGCCAGTGGCGGCAGCAGTGCGATTTCGCTGGTCATCGCCACCAGCAACGCGCACAGTGGGGTAGCCACGAACAGACTCATGCCACGCATGGTCAGCACGATCAGTAGCGCAAGTCCGCCCAGCAGTCCGATCAAGCTCAGCATCGATCCTCCGTGTTATCGGTCAAGTTCGTTGGGGTCGAGTTCCAGGCGTGCCGCTGTCGGCTGGCCGCTGCGACATCCCGGGCCATGGTGCTTGCTGAAAGGGTCGAACAGAACTGTACCAAGGTACAGGCACACCTCATCCGGTGCTTGTACCTTGGTACAGTTTTCAGAGACAGGACCTCGTGGCTAGAATCGCTTCACAATTGTCCGTTCTTTCGGACGATGTTTTATTGAACCGGGAAACCGAACCACCGACGAGGTTTGCAACATGATCGATTCGACCACAACAATTCATAAGCGCACAAAACCCGGGCGCGCGATTCGCATGGCGCTGATCTCGGGCATGTGTATTGGCTTCGGCGTAGTTCAGGCTCAGGATCAGGCCGCTGAAGAGGACACGGCAAGCGCGGATCTTGCCGATCTGGATACGGTCCGGGTCACGGCCAGGCGACGGGAGGAAAATCTTCAGGATGTGCCGATGTCCATTTCCAGCTTCGCCGGCGAGGTGCTGCAGGATCAGGGTGCGCTCGACATTACCTATCTCAACCAGGTGGTGCCGAATGCGACCATCGAGCGCTCACGCGGCACCAGCACCACGCTGACCGCGTTCATTCGCGGCGTCGGCCAGCAGGATCCGGTTGCCGGATTCGAGGGCGGTGTCGGCATTTATCTCGATGACGTCATTCTCAATCGACCCCAGGGTGCGGTTCTCGATCTGTACGACGTCGAACGTGTCGAGGTGCTGCGCGGGCCGCAGGGCACTCTGTATGGTCGGAACACGATTGGCGGCGCGGTCAAGTATGTGAGCAGGCGACTGGGCGATGAACCCACATTGAGTATCGAAGGTTCACTGGGCAAGTTCGACCAGCGCGATCTGATCGTCAAGGGCCAGATGCCGATCTCGGACACCTTTGCCGTCGGCGCCAGCTTTGTGACCTTCAATCGCGACGGTTTTGGTCGCAACCTGTTTTTGGATGAAGACAACTTCGACAAGGACATCACCGCATTCCGTGCCAGCATGGAATGGACGCCGAGTGAGCGCATCTTTATTCGTCTTTCCGGCGATTACATGGATGATTCCTCCAACCCCGTGGGCGGTCATCGCCAGATTCCGGGACTGTTTTCAGAAGCGCCCGTGCTTGCCAACAAGTTCGACACCCGCTCAGGCCTGACTGGCCGCAACGAGGCGGAAGCCTGGGGATTGACGCTGCTGGCCGAATTCGATCTTTCGCCCAACTGGGGTTTCAAGAGCATCAGCGCTTACCGCGAGGATGAACACTGGCAGTTGATCGACTTCGAAGCCTTGCCGGCGCCGGATGTCGATGTGCCGGTGCTGTATGACAACGAACAGTTCAGCCAGGAATTCCAGCTTTCCTACACCTCCGCACAGGTTGCGGGGGTCGCCGGGTTCTACTACCTGGATGCCGAGGCGTTCAACCCGTTCGATGTATTACTCGGAACAACCGGTGACCTGCTCGGTTTGCCGGGCCTGAATGCCTTCACACTGTCGAACGTCGAGACCGAGTCGTGGGCAATCTTCGCTGATGTTTCGTTTGCCCTGAATGAGTTCTTCGATCTGGGCACCGATCTGGAGCTCACCCTGGGCGGCCGCTACACCGAGGATGAGCGAACCTCACGGGTGTTGCGTGAGACCTTCATGGGCGGCAACTCGCCGTTTTTCGGCGGTGAGGGAGTTCCAATTGCGACCACTTCGGACTTCCGGGGCTCGGAGACGTTTACCGATTTCACGCCCAAAGTCAGCCTGTCCTGGCAGCCGGTGCCGGAACAGAACATTTACGGTTCATTCAGCCAGGGCTTCAAGGGCGGCAGCTTTGATCCGCGCGGCCTGACCACCGCGGCGCCGGACCTGAATGGCGATGGTACGGTCAGCGAGGAGGAAATCTTCGAGTTCATGAAGTTCGATCCCGAAGAGGTTGATACCTGGGAACTGGGTCTCAAGTCGAGCTGGGCGCGCGGCCGCATCAATACGGCGTTTGCATATTTCTACAGTGACTACACCAATATCCAGATTCCCGGCTCGATCGGGGTCGATACCACTGGCGACGGGGTGTTCGACTCGTTCAGCGGGGTGACCACCAATGCCGGTGAAGCCACGGTCCAGGGCATCGAGTTTGAGGGCAATGCATTGCTGGCCGACGACATTATCGGCACAGGCGATTCACTTAACGTCAACTTTGCGGTGGGTTACATCGATGCCGAATTCGACGAGTTCATCACCGCGGTGGCCAATTCGGCCACCGGGGAAACCGCGCTGGAGGATGTTTCCGATCAGCGCGTATTCCAGAACACGCCGAAGTGGACTTCGCATCTGGGACTTCGCTATGAGCGCTCCCTGAGTCTTTTCGGCCAGCCTGGGTCGCTGTCGCTGCTCGGTTCATGGTCGTATCGAGGCGATACCAACCAGTTCGAGATTCCGTCGCCGTTTCTCGATCAGTCTTCGTATTCGCTGTTCGACGCTGGAATGATCTGGAAGCAGGCCGAAGGTCGCTACGAGATCGCCGCCCATGGTCGCAACCTGGCCGACAAGCGCTACATCACCGCCGGGCATCAGTTTGTGACCAATGACGGCCAGACCTCGACCCTGGGCCTCGAGGGTGTGGCCAACGCATTCTTCGGCGAGCCCAGAACCTGGACCGTGACCGCCAGGTTGCGCTTCTGATTTGACCGCCCGCCGCCGGGTGCGCGGTGGGCGACAGGCGACAGGTTTCTTACTCTCCTGCAACAATCTTTGGCCGGTCCTTCGGGGTCGGCCATTTTTTTGCCCAAATCGCCACTTGCATAGCAACATGAACGGGTCACCGAATATTCCACGCGAGCCGGAATGCTGAAGTGAGTCGGATGCCGGAGCTCTCCTGGTCATTGCAGAAACATCGACATCCCGATGTCATCATAATAGGAAGAAGTCGAGGACCGGGAGATCACGATGTTCGAAAATCGGAAACAGGCCGCGCGAATACTCGGTTGGGGCGGGGTGGTGCCGTTTGCGGTCCTGGCGCTGGTGGCGTGGACCGGCGCAGCGGATTGGCTGGAAACGCTATTGGTTGGTTATGCGGTGGTGATCCTCGCTTTCATGAACGGCAGTCTATGGGCCGGCGCGCTGGAGCGACCGGCCGATGTAGCCGCGCCCCTTCTGGTCGCCAATGCATTGTTGCTGGCCGGGCTGGCGGCATTGATTCTGCCGTTGTTCTGGGCCGCAAGCTGGCTGGCGGTCCTGTTTGCGCTGCACTTGCTGGCTGAATGGCGCTGGGTGCATGCCGGCCATCCGGGCTGGTATCGGCAGATGCGCCTGATGCTGAGCATCAGTGTGGTCGCTTTGCTGGTCATCGCCGCACTTGCCGGCGCGGGAGCGGGGCGTGTCTGATTCGGCATCTCCAGTATTGGCCTTGCACGCTGTCGTGCGCACTTATCATGGGCCGGCCGAGGACGTAAGAGTTCTCGATGGCGTTGATCTCGAATTGGGGCGCGGTGAAACGATTGCGGTCATGGGCGCTTCGGGTTCTGGCAAATCCACCTTGCTGCATCTGGCCGCCGGGATGGATCTGCCGGACTCGGGCACCATCGAGCTTCTGGGGCAACCCATCAATCGTCTGCCCGAGCCTGAGCGAACGCGTTTTCGTGCCCGCAACATCGGCCTGGTATTCCAGGACTACAACCTGATCGATTCCATGACCGCAGCCGAGAACGTCGAGCTGGTTGCCTGGTTGACCGGACAGCCGATTGATCACAAGGAGATTGCCCGGGTGGCCGAAGAATTGGGGATTGGCGAATTGCTCGACAGGCGACCGGATCAGCTTTCAGGTGGACAGCAGCAGCGTGTCGCAATTGCACGCGCATTGATTCACCGTCCGGCGTTGGTGTTGGCCGACGAGCCGACTGGCAGCCTTGATCATGTCAGCGCGGAGCGCGTGCAGGAAGTCCTTGCAGAGAGCGTGCGCACTCGCGATTGCACCCTGGTGCTGGTCACGCACAGTGAATCGGCCGCCTCGGTCTGCGCCCGCAAGGTCAGTATCGAGGATGGTCACCTGGTAGAGCATTGATGCTTGCTCGTCTTTCTTATGGACATTTTCGACGCCATCCGGCCCAGGTGCTGCTGGCGCTGGTCGGGATTGCGGCCGGGATTGCGGTCATAACCGGTGTTGCGTTGTTACGCGATGCGCTGGTCGAATCGCTGGATGCAGTTTCCGAAACGCTGGTGGGCGAGCGTGGGCTGGTGATTCGTCACGTCTCGGGCGAGCTTCCGGTCGAGCGATATGCCGAACTGGCACGCACGCAGGGCGCTCCGGATCTGGTCCCGCTGATCCGCGCACCGATGCGCGCTGGCGAGGAGCGTCTGGAGCTGATCGGTATCGACCCTTGGAGCGGCATCCGGGATCTGGCCGATCGTGAGGGTGCCGGGCTGGGTACCGCACTTTTCAGCGAAGATGAATCGTCGCCCGAAGTCGTGGTCAGTCGCGCCACCTGGGAATTGCTCGGACAACCCGAAAATGCCGAGGTTGAGTTGCGCGTCGGCGGCCAGACGCATCGGGTCAGGATTTCTTCGGTTCTGGAGGGGCAACCCGGACTGGACCGGCGAATGCTGATCGAAATTGGTCAGGCTCAGGCGTTGACCGGCATGCAGGGGCGGATCACTGAAATGCTGGCGCCACCGGAAGCGGAAGACTGGCTGGCCTCGCAGCTCGGTAATGACCTGTTGCTGATCGATTCGGCAACGCGCAAGACCAGTGCCGGTGATCTGACCCGCGGCATGCGCGCCAATCTCACCGCGATGAGCCTGCTGGCGCTTGCCACCGGGTTGTTCGTGGTTTTCAGCGTCCTGAGTTTTTTGCTGGTTCAACGCCGGGCCCGCTTTGGATTGCTGCGTGCACTGGGCATGACGCCGGCGATGCTGGCACGCATGCTGTCCGGTGAAGTCCTGTTGATTGCGGCACTGGGCGGTTTGCTGGGCCTGCTGGCCGGAACCTTGCTGGCTGATCGCCTGTTGCTGCTGGTCGCGCCGCCGGTGGCTGAAGTCTACGGCCGGTTCGCTCCGGTCACCACCCAGCCGTCGCTCTGGCTGTATTTCGGGATCTGGGCGCTCGGGCTTTTCAGCGCGCTGGCCGTGACGGTCCCGGTGTTGCGCGAGGCCTTGGGCATTCCGCCCGGGCGCATTATGCGAAGTGTCGCCGCGCGACACTGGCCGCTGTGGCGGATCGTGGTTCTGGCGGTGCTGCTGCTGTCTTCCGGCCTGCTCTGGATTGCGCTGGACGCCAGTCTGGTGGCGGGACTGGGCGGGCTGTTCCTGGGCCTGGCCGGGTTGGTGACGCTGGTACCCGCGGTCGGCTTCGGCTTGATCGGCGCAATCGCCGGGATGCGCTCGCGTACATTGGCCGGACGGGCGCTGCGTCTGCTGCAATCGGCGCGGACTCGCCTGTCCCCGGCGCTGGCTGCGTTGTCGCTGGCGCTGGCGCTGGCCATGGGTATGGGCATGATGATCCTGGGTTTTCGGGCCACCGTCGGCGACTGGGTTGAGCGCCTGTTGCGCGCCGATCTGTATGTCTCGCAACCAGGCAGACCTTTTAGCGAGTCCGAAGTGGAGCAGATAGCAAACCTCGAAGGCGCCGAAACCGTGCTGTCGTTGCGCCGCTTCGAATTGGTCGATGGAACCAGCGTGACTGCATACAGCCTTTCCGAACAGGCCTGGCTGGGTTTCGAGTTGATCCAGGGCGATCCTTCCGAAGCCTGGCGGCAATTTGATCAGGGCGAGGCGGTGATCATTTCCGAGCCCATGGCGCGTGCCCGAGGGCTCTCGGCCGGGGATCGGGTCGAATTGATCTCGCCCCGGGGCCTCAGCCGGATTCCGGTTGCGGGGGTGTTTCGCGACTACAGCAGCGAACAGGGCTATGTCGCGATTTCGCGCACGCTTTATCAGCGCTGGTATGAAGATCGCCTGCACGATACGGTCGGTGTTTATCTCGCCCCCGGGGTGGAGGCCGAGCAGTTTCTGCCCCGCCTGTCGGCGGTCGGGCTGGAAGATCCGGATTGGTACACCCCGGCCTTGATTCAACGCGAGACCCTGGCGGTGTTCGACCGCACGTTTCGGATTTCCTGGGCGTTGGCGTTGCTGGTTGGCCTGATTGCGCTGGTGGCCCTGACCAGCGCGCTGCTTGCGCAAGGCCTGGAGCGGGCGCGAGAATACGCCACGCTCAGGGCGCTGGGGCTGCCCCCCGGGCGTCTGCTGCAACTGGTGACCGTGCAGTCGACCGGATTGACCATCGTCGCGCTGGCGGCAGCCTTGCCGCTGGCGATCCTGATTCACCTGGCGCTGTCGCTTGTGGTTCAGCCGCGAGCGTTCGGTTGGAGTCTGCCGGTGGGGCTACCGCCGCTGGAGCCGGTGCTGCTGGTGTTCCCGATTGCCCTGCTTCTGGGCACGTTGACCGGGCTGTATCCGGCCTGGCGCATCGGCCAGAGACCGATCAGTTCTCATCTAAGGGCCGGCTGATGAAGCGCGATCTGTTGATTGTGTCTGTGATTGCGCTGTTTGCAATGTTATGGCTGGTCGATCGCGCCGGGCGTGATCAGGGGCGTGCCCAGCCCCTGAGCAGTGCCGGCCTACTCAACACCGCACCTGAGGACTTCCGGCGCGTAACCGGGCCGCAGCCGCTGGATTTTCCCGCCGATCATGCATTGCACTCCGGTTACCGCAATGAATGGTGGTATTTCACCGGTAACCTGGCGGACTCCGACGGTCACCGTTACGGCTTTCAATACACGCTGTTCCGATTTGCATTGGATGCCTCCGGGCAGTCTCCCACATCTGACGGCTCCGACTTCGACAGCGACGCAGTCTGGATGGCCCATCTGGCAATCAGCGACATCGACAACCAGCGCTTTTTCAGTCATGAACGTTTTGCGCGCGAAGCGCTGGATCTTGCCGGGGCGACTGCTGAGCTATGGTGGCTGCGTGACTGGGAGGTGCGTCGGCATCCGGACGGCTGGCGCCTGCAGGCCGGCTTCGACGATCTGATGCTGGATCTGGGCCTGCGCCCGGCCAAGCCGGTCGTGCTCCAGGGCGACGCTGGCTATAGTCGCAAGGGGCCGGAGCCAGGCAACGCCTCGCGCTATTACTCGATTACGCGCATCGAAACCGAAGGCACTCTGATGATCGGGGGGCAGAACATACCGGTCGAAGGGCTGGCCTGGCTGGATCGGGAATGGGGATCCAGCCAATTGGGAGAAGGCCTGGATGGCTGGGACTGGTTTGCGCTGCAGCTTGAAGATGGACGCGACTTGATGGTCTATCGCCTGCGCACTGACGATGATCGCGCCTCGCGCTTTTCAGCCGGGGTGCTGGTCGAGCCCGACGGCGAATATCAAGCGCTTGGGCAGGAGGATTTCGAGTTGCAGGCTGTCCGGCGCTGGCGTGATCGGGAAGGTGTGAGCTGGCCGGTCGAGTGGCGGGTTGAGGTTCCCAGGCACGACCTGGACCTGACCGTTCGTGCCACATTCGATCCCCAGCGCTGGTACGCAACCGTCGGCTATTGGGAAGGGGCGGTCGAGATTCTGGATGCAGCGCAGCAACGCGTCGGGCATGGTTACCTCGAGCTGAGCGGTTACGCCGACGCCGCGACGCCGGCGGACTGAGCGATCAGTGAGCGGGCAGAGTACCCGAGTTGCCGGCTCCGGGAATCGACAGTAAGGGTTTTTCCGTTGAACCGCCGGAAGGAGGGGCATCGCGTGCGCCCAGAAGCTGTTCCAGTCGACGCAGCGGTACGCCTTTTTCCAGCATGTGCACAGCATGGCTGTTACGCAGTACATGACCGGTCACGCGGCGGTGGATGCCGGCCTCGATCGCGGCGCGTTCAAACTTGCGATGGAGCAGCTTGGGATCGGTGTGGCGGATCATCTCGGACGGTTTGCTCTGGACCGAGGCGCCTGCTTCAGACCGGGTCGGTAGCGCAGGGAACAGGTATTGCCAGCTCCATTGCCTCGCGGTTGCCGGCGACTGTTCGGCCAGCGAATCGGGGATCCAGACTCGGCCCTTTCCGAGACTGATCGCGCGCAGGTGGTCTTCGCGCAGACGGTCCAGATGTTTGCTCAGCTCCGGCACCAGCCGGCCGGGAATCGCCAGCGAGCGCTGAATTTCATCGTTTTCGCCGCGAATGTGCAGGGTGCCGGATTTGAGGTCCAGATCACGCGCGCGCAGCCTCATGCATTCCAGCAAGCGGATTCCGGTGCCATAGATGATTGCCGCGGCCAGCCAGTCGGGTCCGCGGAGTTTTTCCAGCAGTTTTCCCACTTCCTGGCGCGAGAGGATATTTGCGGTCGCGGGACCGCGCGCCTCCTCGACCATGATCTTGAGCCACTCGGGCGTCCCGTCGTCGGTATAGCGGTACATCTGTGCAATCGCTTCCAGTGCCCGCTGCCGTCCGGCCCGCCCGGCGAAGCGTTCGCGCTTCAGATGCTCCAGAAATCCCTCGATATCGCTCCGGCCCAGACGTTCCGGGGCATTGTTGTCGCAAAAAAGCAGAAACGAGCGCGCCCAGAACAGCATGCTCTTGGCGGTCTTCTCGTCGATTTTCTGCCTGCGCAAACCGGTACGCATTCGATTGAGCACATTCGACATGACCACCTCCGGGATCCGTCGCGGAACTACTTCACACTATAGAAGCCACATTGCGTGAATTCAAGCACAATTGTCAATGCGGCTTGATGCTTGACCGGTGCTCAGGGATTTTTGTAGATCACGCCTTCTTTCATCACGAATTCGATCCTGCTCAGTGCCGCGATATCCTCCAGCGGGTCATTGGCCACTGCGATGATGTCGGCCCAGTTGCCGGCCTCCAGCGTACCGGCATGCTCGCGCACGCCCAGCAGTTTCGAGGCGTTGATGGTGGCGGTGCGAATGGTCTCGGCCGGGCTCATGCCGGTCTCGACCATCAGCACGAACTCCTCGGCGTTGTCGCCGTGCAGGCTGACTCCGGAATCGGTACCGAAAGCGATCGGCACTCCGGCACGCCAGGCACGCGAGAACGTATCCTGCATGCGCGGGCCGATGTCGCGGGCCTTGGGCCGGACCAGATCCGGGTAATAGCCTTCGATCTCAGCCTTTTCGGCGACGAACTTGCCGGCCATGATGGTCGGCACAAACCACACGTCGTGCTCGACCATCAGCGCGAAGATCTCTTCATCCATCATCGTACCGTGCTCGATCGATCTGATCCCGGCCAGAATCGCCCGGCGCATGCCTTCCTTGCCATGTGCATGCGCGGCGACATGCATGTCGTAGTCGCGCGCGGTCTCAATCACCGCCTCGACTTCGTCGGCCAGAAACTGCGGCGCCAGCCCGCTCTTGGCGACACTGAGGACTCCGCCGGTGATCGTGATCTTGATCAGATCGGCACCGTCCTTGTAACGCTGGCGCACTGCCTCGCGAGCCTGCGCCACGCCGTTGAGAACCCCTTTGCGCGGGCCCGGCGAACCCATCAGATCGGCGCGCCAGCCATTGGTCGGGTCGGCATGGCCACCGGTGGTGGCCAGCGACTTGCCCGAGGTGAACATCCTTGGCCCGACCACCTCGCCGCGGTTGATCGCATCGCGCAGCGCGAGGCTGACATTGAACGAATCGCCGACATCGCGCACTGTGGTGAAGCCCGCCAGCAAGGTGCGGCGTGCGTACGCCAGCGCGCCAAAGGCAACATCGGCCTCATTTTCGGTAAATCGATCCACATAACGCGTCGGACTGGACTCCGAGGTCAGGTGGGTGTGCATGTCCATCAGCCCGGGCAGGCAGAACATGCCCGAAAGGTCAACCCCCTGGCCATCGCCCTCGACCCGGCCGGCCTCGACTGAAACAATTTCGCCGTGGTGCACCACCACGGTCGACGATCCGACCATCCGGCCCGCCTCGACATCCAGCAGATCACCGCAAAAAAGCCGCGTCTGTGCGCCTGCAGTCAGCGGCAGCAGCAAAATCAGCGCGGCCGCGCCAGCCATCCTTAGGCATCGAATCATCAAAAACTCCATGGCAATCGCCTGATTATTGTGAAACTTGGCTCGAGTGTACCTTGCCAACCTCGAGCCCGTGACTTCCAGAGCCCGGTATGCGCTTTGATACCCGAAGACCCCGACACCCTTGACCGGACATGCATCAGTCCCTGAAGTTCTTGAACTGCAACGGCTGCCCCAACTCGCCTTCGCGCAGCAGCTTCATGGCTGCCTGCAAATCGTCGCGCTTTTTTCCGGTTACGCGAACCTGCTCGCCCTGGATGGCGGCTTGTACCTTGAGCCGGGAGCCCTTGATCATCTTCACCATCTTCTTGGCCAGTTCGGTATCGATGCCTTCCTGAATGGTCACGTTCTGGGTCGCGGTCTTCGCCATCACTTCGGGCTCATCGGTCTCCACGCAATCAAGGTCCACCCCGCGCCTGGAGAGCTTTCCGTAAAGAATATCCAGCATCTGTTCGAGCTGAAACTCCGATTCCGTTGCAAGCGCAATCCGGTTGCCGTCCAGCTCGAATGACGACGAGGTGCCCTTGAAATCGAACCGCGTCGAAACCTCCCTGTTGGCCTGGTCAACCGCATTGGCGATCTCATGGTGATCCACTTCGGAAACAACATCAAAACTGGGCATTGCAAGTTCTCTTGAAAATTTTTTCGGGTCACTCCCGAATACTATCTCATACACAAAGCCTTGACCGTGTTCGCCCAACTCATACGGCCAGCCGCGGTTTGCTGATTCAGTGGCAGGACGGTCGCAGAGCCATCTTTGGCATGCCTGAGATTCGCCAAATTGATCAATTCCTGGTTGAACAGCACTCAGCCGTCTCTACTGAGGCGATTGTCAGAACGAACGGCCATGGCAAGCCTGTTTGAACTTTCCTTTCAATTTATGGATGTTCATGTGATTTATGTGATTGTCTGTCCGGGCCAATGCCGGGTTGGTCAGGCAGGACAGGACTATGCGATCGATGCGGGGCATCGGATGTCGCCGATCTTGGGAATGGAATTAAGTATACTGTCCCCTGAAACTACCCCTGAAACTAAAGAGGTCCTGATCCAATGAATGAGATACTGTCAAAAATTCGCTACGCAGTTGTGAGCGATCTGCCCGGGATTGTCCGCATGCTGGCGGACGACGACTTGGGCGCGCGGCGCGAGCGTTTCAGCGATCCATTGCCCGATTCGTATCTCCGGGCATTCCAGGCCATTGAGCAGGACCGGAATAACGAGCTTGTGGTGGCAGAGGGGCTTGACGGTACCCCGATCGCGGTCATGCAGATGACGTTTACGCCGTACATCACTCATCAGGGTGGCTGGTGTGCAGCGATTGAGGGTGTTCGGGTTGACAACCGCATGCGCGGCAAGGGACTTGGCCGTTTTCTCTTTGGCTGGGCGATTGCCCGGGCGCAGGAGCGCGGCTGCCATCTGGTCCAGCTCACCACCGACAAGCAGCGGCTGAAGGCGAAGCGCTTTTACGAGTCATTGGGCTTCGTTGCCTCGCACGAAGGCATGAAGCTCAAGCTTTCCAGTTCGCCCACATCAGTTGCCTGAAATGGCACAGCAGAGTACCACAGGAGTGCCCGAGCAAGTCCTCGACCAGATCAGATATCGATTTCATCTTCCGTGGAAAAAAGGTACCGAAAGAACCGTCCGGGATTGTTCAGAAAATCCCTTGTCAGCATGTAGTGCTCCGTGTCCGCATAGGCGATCGGGTAAATTCCTTCACCCTCGAGCTGATAAAGACTCGCTCCCGGATATGCCAGAAGAATCGGAGAGTGCGAAGCAATCAGGAACTGCGCATGACCGGATCTTTCCAGATCGTGGATGATCCCGAGGAAAGCGAGCTGTCTTTGCGGCCAGAGGGCCGCCTCCGGCTCATCGAGTATGAACAGGCCGTGCTCGAAGCGGTTGCCGAATAGTGCCAGAAAGGACTCACCATGGGATTGCTGAAGCAGTGACCGTTGCCCATACGAGGCATAGTCGATTCCGGTCTGTTCAAGATAGTTGGCGAAATTGAAGAAGCTTTCTGCGCGCATGAAGAAGCCATCGTTGGTTTTCGGCATCCAGGAAAGTCTGAGCGCCTGAGCCAGAACCGAGCGGTCCTCGCGGATTTCTCGTTGATGGTCACGGTTCCCTCCCTGGGGGTTGAAACCACATATTTCAGCCAGCGCTTCAAGCAGTGTGGATTTACCGCTTCCGTTTTCGCCGATGAAGAATGTGACAGGCGTGGACAGTTCAAGTGCAAAGCCGTCGCCGAATGCGGGGATATTGAATGGGAAGCGACCAGCGTCCCACTTTTCAGGCAGGCTGCTGATTGCTTTCAGAAATGATGCGTCGAGCGTTGAGCTTGCCACGCTTTGCTCCCGGTCCCGATCTTCAATTTCTTCAGCCGTCTATCGCCTTGTCACTGATGCCTTCGAGCACGCCCTGATCGGCGGGTCCACGGCCATTGTTCGGATGCGGGTCTGCAGAGAAAGAATCCATCTGGAACGCCGTCAGGCGCCCGTGTAGTAGTTTCAGATGGATCTTTCAGTGGATCCATCCGGCCAGGAGCATCAGGCTCAATACCGCCAACCATAACCCCAAAGCCCGCCAGGCCAGCTTTCGGCCGTCGCCGAGGCCCTCGGCGAGATCTCCGCCGGGATCGCACAAAATGTTTGCCATATCATCGAGAAGGGCCGCGGGCAATTGCCAGCGGTCCTCGCGCGCACGGAAAGCGGCGCGCACGCGATCGTAGTCGGTCATCAATGCGATTGCGCCGACCATCAGCAGCACCACCGGCCAGTTCAGCCAGCCCAGAAGCCGTCCTATCCAGGCGCGCTCGGCTGATTGCAGGCGTGGATCATGATGGGTTTCGCGCACGGCCCGGTAGAGCAGGCATCCGGGCAGTCCGAGCACAGCGAACCAGAACACAATGCCGAACCAGCGCGCCAGGGCCGCATGCAATGAAGCGCCGGCGGCCTGGATGGCGGTCGATTCGGGATGGAGCAACAGCCGCTCCAGTGCGAGCTGTTGCAACTCCGGCTCCAGCGGATTCGAGGCGCGCTGGATGTCGCGGTCCAGATGCGCCGGCCCCAGGGTATAGAACACGCCTGCCACACCCACCAGAAGCATTCCGAAAAGTCCGGCCATGGCCTCAGCCAGCCAAATGATCAACCCGCCGGCCAACAGTGAGATGAGGGCCAGCAGCGCGGCCGGCAGCCAGTCGCGCTGACCGCCTGATGCGCGGGCCGGAAGTGCCAGCAGCCAGGCATATTTCCTGAATTGCACGGCATTGGGCGAATGATGGCTGATCCAGAGTCCGATCAGCAGCGAGAGGATTTTCAATTTGAGTTTGTCCCGACGGTGGTTGCCCGGGCAGTTTTAAGCCCCCGCGCGGGGCATGTCAACCTTGGCTCGCCATATTCACCGTCATTTCTGCCGCGCCGCCGCCAAGCCCGCGTCGGTGACGTTCAGGCGACGCCGAATGACGAGCCGCAGCCGCAGGTGGTGGCAGCATTGGGATTGCGGATGATGAAACAAGCTCCCTGCAGGGTTTCTTTGTAATCGACTTCTGCGCCTTCGAGATACTGGAAACTCAACGGGTCGACGACCAGTTCGACGCCATCGCGTTCGACGCGTACGTCATCTTCGTCGGCTTTTTCGTCGAAGGTGAAGCCATACTGGAAGCCGGAGCAGCCGCCGCCGGTGATGTAGACGCGAAGCTTGAGCGCAGGGTTGTTGTCGGCCAGGATCAGCTCGCGTACCTTGCGCGCGGCCGATTCGGTGAAATCAAGGAGAGTTTGTTCAGACATGATCGAGATGATACAGCCGGATTGGTAAAGAGTATGGGGCCTTGCGCTGAACGGGTCAATCCTGTGGCGGGCAAAAAAAAGCGGCCGCGCAGGCCGCTTTTACCCCAAACCGGTTGATGCTCGGACCACCCGCGGGTGGGACGTCTGTTGTTAAATTTTTGTTGACGCCGTTGCCTTTATAACGTAAGCCACTCGCATCAGTCAAATCACAATCTCGCCCTGCGCCGAAACAGCAGATCGAAAATCTGATGTCCGCGGTCCGCGCCGCGCTGTTCGAAATGCGTTTCGGGCCGCCATGCCGGGCGGGACACGCAGGGGTCGCCGAGACAATCGAATGCCGTCTGGGCACTCATTGTTTCGACCATCCATTCAGCGTAGGGTTGCCAGTCGGTGGCCAGGTGCAGCAGGCCGCCATCGACCAGGCGTTCGGCCAGAAGGGCGACGAAATCCGGCTGAATCAGGCGTCGCTTGTGGTGACGCTTTTTCGGCCACGGGTCGGGAAAGTAGATCCGGAATTCATCGACGGAGGCTGGCTGGACCTGATCGCGCAGCAGCTCGACGGCATCGCGCATGGCCACCCGCACGTTGCCGAGGCCGGCCTGATCGATCGCGCGCAGGACGCGTCCGACGCCGGGCTCGTGGACCTCGATGCCGATGAAGTTCAATTCGGGCCGCTCGCTTGCCATGGTGATCAGCGCGTCGCCGTTGCCGAAGCCGATCTCGACGACCAGCGGCGCCTGGCGGTCGAAACTCCGGCGCACGTCGCGGGTCGCCGGATCGATCCGGTAGCGCGGCAGCAGTTCATCGATGGCGCGCTGCTGTGCCGGGGTCATGCGGCCGGGGCGGCGGACGAAACTGCGGATCCTGCGTTTGTGGCGGATTTCCTTTTCGCTGCTCATCCGTCTGGAGTGCGTTCGAACAGCCATTCGAACAGCGCCGTTCGCAAGTGCACGCCGATGTGGACCTGTTCAAGTATCCGCGAGCGCGGCCCGTGCACGAGCTCGGCGGCAATTTCCACATCGTGGTTGACCGGACCCGGGTGAAGAATGCAGGCGTTGGCCGGAAGTTGGCCCAGACGCTCGGCCGTCAGGCCCCATTGCCGATGGTAGGACGCTCCGTCCAGACAACTGCCGCTGATACGCTCGCGCTGGATTCGCAGGCAGATCACGACATCCGCGCCGTGCAGGGCGGTCTCGATCCGATCATGGCGCCGCACCTGCGGCAAGTCGTTGATATCGGGCATGAACTCGTTGGGTCCGGCGATGCGCAGTTCGCCCGCGCCGAGTCGCGCAAACAGGGCAATCCCGGAACGGGCGACGCGTGAGTGGCGGACATCGCCAATGATGGTGATGGTCGCTTGCGGCCAGTCCAGACCGGTTCGGGCCAGGGTCACCGCATCCAGCAGTGCCTGGCTGGGATGGGCATGGCCACCCGTGCCGGCGTTGACGATGGATGGCCCGTGATGTTGTGCAGATTGGCCTAGTTGCCTGGCCAGCCGCAGCGCTGCGTCATCGTCGGGATGACGCAACACCAGAATTTCGACACCCATGGCCGAAAGCGTACGTGCGGTATCGAGCAGGCTTTCACCCTTGCTGGCCGAGGAGGAAGCCTGTTCGATCGTGACCACATCCAGGCCCAGCCGTCGCGCGGCGAGTTCGAACGACACCCGGGTGCGCGTGCTGGGCTCCATGAAGACGTTGGCCACGCTGCCGCGCAACGCCAGCGGTGCGGCTCCCGAGGCGAGCGCCCCGGCGCGTTGCATCAAGGCCGAAATATCGGCATCGGCAAGCGAGTCTATGTCCAGCAGATGGCGCATGTCTCAGGCCGGCTCTTCACTGCGTTGGGCGGCCCGCCCGGCGAGCCAGGATTCAACGATGATGGCCGCGGCCACACTGTCGAGTTTGCCGGCGTCGCGACGTCTGGCCCGGCCTTGGCCTCGCTCACCGGCAAACAGGCGCTCGGCATGCTGGCTGCTGAAGCGTTCGTCCTCGAAGCGGATTTTCAATCCAGGGTGTCGCTCCCCCAGTTGTCTGGCGAAGCGGCGGACCTCACGACTGGTGTCCGAGTCGCTGCCATCGGCCGCCAGGGGCAGGCCGACCACGACCCGATCCGGCCGCCATTCGGCCAGAATCCGGTCCAGCTCATCGAATGGGTCACCGTGGTGCTGGATGGTGGTCAGGGCACGCGCCGTGCCGGTCAGCGTGTTGCCGCTGGCAAGCCCGATCCGGCGCGCGCCGTAGTCGATCCCAAGCACCGTCACGGTGCGTTCAGGCATGGCCGCCGATCGGCTGCAGGGCCGCCGCGTCGATGCCCATTGCCGCGATGGCCTGTTTCCAGCGATCATCGATGGGTGAATCGAATAGGATCGCCGAGTCCACCGGCGTGCTGAGCCAGGCATTGTCGCGCAGTTCATCCTCGAGCTGTCCAGCCGACCAGCCGGCATAGCCGAGGGCGACCAGGAATTTTTCCGGGCCGCGATGCTCGGCGATGGCTTCCAGAATGTCGCGCGAGGTGGTGACCAGAATACCCGGGGCGACTTCGGTCGTGGCTTCCCAGTGCTGCTCGTCGGAATGCAGGACGAAACCGCGCTCCTGATTGACCGGGCCGCCACGCAACACCGGCTGATTGGCAATGGTCTCGTCGCTGCAACGGATGCCGAGCTGCGCCATGACGTCGATCAGTGTCAGATCCGAGTTGTGGTTGATGGTAATGCCCAGTGCGCCATCGTTGTTATGCTGACACATCAGCGTGACCCCGTGGTCGAAGTTCGGGTCGACCAGGCCGGGCATTGCGATCAGAAGTTGCTTGTCGATGTAGTTCATCGCCTCTAATGATAATCCGAAGTGCCACTGTGATATCGGGCCGGTGGGCCATGCGGGCAAGTCCTGGCGTGTGATTCTCCCGCAATCGTTGCGGCTGCGCGGACAAACGGCGGGAGTTCGTCCGGGGCCTCGATCATCGGGTCAGGCCTTGCGACGAAAACTGCCAGGTCCGCGTAATCGTCAATATATCGGTTTCGGCCCGGATCTGGGCCGGAAGTTCGGCATATGGCGCGGCCAGCCGCACGATTCGCACCGCTGCTTCGTCGAGCATTTCAAACCCGGATGACCGCAGAACCTTGATATGTTCGATCGAGCCGTCTGGCAATACGTCTACGCTCAACACCAGACTGCCTTCCAGCTGTCGACGTCGAGCTTCTTCCGGATAGTTCATATTGCCGACGCGCTCGACTTTGGCGACCCAGGCGCGCATATAGCTTGCATAAAGATGTTCGCGCGTGTTCGCAGTGATGAACTTGCGCCGCGGGCGTTTGGGAACGACCCGCTCGAACGCCATCGGCTCGGGTGCGGCCTGTGCAATCTCGCGGGTCTGGCGCAGCAGTTCAGCGGCGTCGGGAGCCGGGGCGGTATCACTCTCGGCTGGATCAGGTTCCGGGGTTTGGTCGAGATCACCATCGACGGCCACGACCGGCGATGCCGGCATTGGCCGCGGTTCCGGGAGCACTTCGGCATCCGCCTGCTGTTGCGAATCGATGCCCGCACTTTCAAGAGGTGGCGGCGCAGAGGGACGTTCTCTTTCGGAGTTGTCGCCTCCGCCAATCTGGTTGGCCTGGGCCAGAAAATCGGCTTCTTCCGGGGCTTGGTCGCTGCTCCAGTCAACCAGGATCACATCGAGGTTGGGAGCGCGGGACTCGCCGACCCTGTCAAACCAGTCAAACCCGATCTGGGTGATCGCCAAAGCATGCAGCGCTACTGCAACGATCAATGCCAGCAGCAGCGTCTCGGCTTCGGAACGAGGAAGAGCATTTTTCTTGCCGATCATTCCCGCTCCAGCGCATCGAACAACATTCCCGCAATATTGATCCCGAACCCGGAATCAAGTTCACGCACGCAGGTCGGGCTGGTGACATTGATCTCGGTCAGATGTTCTCCGATGACATCCAGGCCGGCAAATTCGATCCCTTTATCAAGCAGGACCGGCCCGACTGCCTCGGCGATGCGGCGCTCGGCTGCATTGATTTCGCGACCCTCGCCGCGACCACCGCGCGCGAGATTGCCACGGAAATCAGTCTCGCCCGGAATGCGGGCGAGCACCCAGGGCACCGGCTTGCCATGAACCATCAGAATGCGATTGTCTCCGCGGCTGATTTCGGGCAGAAACTGCTGCGCCATGGCCGGCTGCTGGCCGTGGTCGGTCAGGGTCTCGATAATGACGTTGAGGTTGGTGTCGTCGGCACGGGCAAGGAAAATGCCACGCCCGCCCATGCCGTCCAGAGGTTTGAGCACCGCGCGGCCGTGCTTTTTTACGAAGTCTCGCAGGATTTCGGCGCGCGAGGCGACCGTGGTCGCCGGAATCAGATCGGGGAAGCGGAAGATCGAAAGTTTTTCATTGAAATCACGCAGCGCCGAGGGGCGATTGATCACCCGGGCACCGTCGCGCCGGGCCTGATCGAGCAGCATGGTCGCATACAGGTAGGCATCATCGACCGGCGGATCACATCGCATCAGGATCAGATCGCCCCGGCCCAGTGTCCGCTCCTGTTGTTGTTCGATCTCGATCCAGCGCTTGGCCCGATCATGCAGCCGCACCCGGTTAAGGCGGGCATTGCAACGATTGCCCGACAGCATCAGGTCCTGTTCGTTGGCAAACCAGACCGGCATGCCGCGACGCTGGGCTTCCAGCATCAGGGCGAATGTGGTGTCCTTGGCGGGCTTGATCTTGCCAAGGTCGTCGGTAATGAAAATAGCCGGTTGACTCATTGGCGTTTTCGATCCGTGTTTGTGCTCGGGTTCAAGTCTTTCGGAGTTTATTACACCGGGGCGGGTGCGAAGGTGGCCAAAAAACGTAAACGATACTGGAAACACTGTGATTCAGCAGGTAGACTAGCTGCTGCAGTATGATCGCAACAATTCGTTATACACGCGGGCGCAATGGATGAGCGAACAGAGCATGGACCAGCCGGGCAACTCGGGACAGGTTGATCTCAACGGGCTGAAAGTCATGGTGATCGACGACAGCCGCACGATTCGCAAGTCGGCCGAGACCATGCTGGGCAAGGAAGGCTGCAAGGTGATGACCGCCGATGACGGGTTTCAGGCACTGGCGCTGATTCACCGGCATCATCCCGATCTGATCCTTGTCGATATCATGATGCCGCGTCTGGATGGTTACCAGACCTGCGCGATCATCAAGAACAATCAGCAGTTCCGCTCAACGCCGGTGATCATGCTGACCAGCAAGGATGGTCTGTTTGACAAGGCGCGGGGACGCATCGTAGGTTCCGATCATTATCTGACCAAGCCCTTCACCCGCGACGAGTTGCTCGATACGGTCAGGCTGCAGGCCGGGGCCCGGGCCGAGGCGTGATGCGCCAGTGTGTCGTCAGGGATGATTTCGGGTCGCGTCACAATTGATTGAAGGGAGGTAACAGCGTGAGCCAGTTACGGCAAAGTCTTGACCCGGGGCAGCGGAAACCGGCGCAATGAAAGTCAGCGCGCCGCAATCGCTTTTCGAATTGCTGGTGGATTACCAGCAGCGCAGCATCGAGCACGATGTCAGTGGTGCCTCGCAGCGCGATCAGGAACATGCCTGGGACGGTGTGGTCTTTCGACTCGGAGAACATCGACTTACACTCAAGATTACCGAAGTCGATGAAATTCTTCCTTTCACGCCGGCCGCGCCGGTGCCGGGCGCCAGGGACTGGTTGCTCGGAATGGCAAATGTGCGCGGCAACCTGGTGACGGTGGTGGATCTGGGCTGGTTTCTGTATGCATCGCGTACCCCGATTACCGCCCGCACGCGACTAATTCTGACGCGTCTCCAGGGCCGCTTCCTTGGCCTGATGGTCGACGAAGTTTTTGGTCAGCGACACTTCGACACCCGGGAAGTGGTGGAAGAGCAGGCCAGAGGGTCGGAGTTGGAGGCGCTGGTGACGCATGTGTTCCCGCAGGGAGACGAGCGCTGGGGGCGGTTCCGGATCGACCGCCTGATGCGCAATCCGCAGTTTCTGGACGGCTCGGCGCGCAGATGACGGAACGGACTGTAAACCTCCGCCCGAATCGAGAATGCGCAATTTCGAGCACCGAAATGACAACGAGCCATTGAAACAAGAGGCCTAGGCATGAGCAGTAAAGCAACCCCCCTTATCGAGCGTCGACTTTCACCTTTTCAGGTATTGATGTTCCTCATCCTGGTCGGGCTTGTGGCCGCCGTGTCGCTGAACTTTTTCCTGCTCAACCAGCGCAATCAGCAGGAAACCCAATATCTGGCCCTGACCACCGAAATCCAGGTACGTGCCCAGCAGCTTGCCAAGGCGGCCGGGGAGGCCGCGGTTGGTAACTTCGATGCTTTTGACGAACTGGCTGAGACACGCGTGATCATTGCCGAGTCGATCGACCGATTGCGCAACGGCAATCCGGCCACCGCCCTGCCACCTTCGCCGGCGCGGGTCAATGACGGCCTTTCGACACTGGAACAGATCTGGCAGGGGATCGATATCGAATCCGAGCGCATTCTGGCCCGTTCCGAGCTTGTGCTCGATCTGGCCGAGGGCGCGGCCGCGTTCGCAACCAATATTCCGCGCTTGCAGGCACTCTCGGATGAGGCGGTGCGGTTGATGATCCAGACCGGTACTCCCACCGCGCAGATTTATGTCGCCAGCCGCCAGCTTGTGCTGGCCGACCGCATGTTGCGACGCGTTGGCGAGATTCTCGGTGGCGGCGGCGCGGCCATTACCGCTGCCGATGCCTTCAGCAGGGAGGCTGAACTGTTCGACCAGGTACTCGAAGGTCTTGTGAACGGCAACGAGCAGATGAACATCCCGGCGGTTCGCAACCCGCAGGTTCTGGAGACCCTGGGCGAAATCGAGCCGGTGTTCGAAGAAGTCAAGGTCGACGTCGACACCATTCTGGCCGGATCGTCGGATCTGTTCGAGGTGCGCGAGGCGGCCGACGAGATCTTTCTCGACTCCCAGGACCTGACCTCGCAGGCGCGCAGCCTGGCCGGTGAGTATGCCGCCCTGGGCGAAGATCGGCCGTGGCCGTCCCTGCTGACCGGGATCGGGCTGGCTGTCGCGGCATTGTTGGTGCTTGTGCTGGTGGGCCTGAACCTCTACATCGCCCAGCGCCGGCGGGCGCTGGAGACCACCAGGATCAACCAGCGCAATCAGGAAGCCATTCTGCGTCTGCTCGACGAAATGAGTTCGCTGGCCGACGGTGACCTGACTGTCGAGGCCACCGTGACCGAAGATGTCACGGGAGCGATCGCCGATTCGGTGAACTTTGCCGTCGAGGCATTGCGTGACCTGGTTTCGGGAGTCAACTCCACGGCCCGTCAGGTGGCCGCGCAGGCACAGGAAACCGAGGCCACCACGACCCAGCTTGCCGAGGCCAGTGAGCATCAGGCGCGCGAGATTCAGGTCGCGACCGATACAGTCAATGAGATGGCGCGTTCATTTGACGAAATGGCACAGCGTTCCAGCGAATCCGCCGAGGTTGCCCAGAATTCGGTCGAAATCGCAAACCGCGGCGCCGACATGGTGCGACAGACCATCTCGGGCATGGACCAGATCCGCGACCAGATCCAGGACACATCGAAGCGGATCAAGCGGCTGGGTGAGTCCTCCCAGGAAATCGGCGATATTGTCGAACTGATCAACGGCATTTCCGAGCAGACCAACGTGCTGGCACTCAATGCAGCCATTCAGGCGGCCTCGGCCGGCGGTGCAGGACGCGGGTTCGCGGTCGTGGCCGACGAAGTGCAGCGTCTGGCCGAGCGCGCTACCAACGCCACCCGCAGGATCGAAACTCTGGTCCAGACGATTCAGTCGGATACTTCCGAAGCGGTTACGTCGATGGAGACGACCACCGCCCAGGTGGTCAGCGGTGCGCGCACGGCCGAGGATGCGGGCGAGGCACTGGAGTCGATCGAAAAGGTTTCCAATGACCTGGCAACCCTGATTCAGGATATTTCCCAGCAAGCGCAGCAGCAATCCCAGAACGCCGGCAAGATTGCCCGGCTGATGAACTCAATTCGTGATGTGTCGGTGCAGACTTCCGAGGGCACCGGCCAGACTGCGCGTTCGGTGGTCAGCCTGGCCGACCTGGTGCGCGAGTTGCGCGAATCGGTAGCCGACTTCAAGCTGCCGCAGGATCAGGACTGACGTTCGGGTGTTGTCGCACGTGAGTCAATCCGCGGACCGTTGCCCTGCGAGGTCGGCATGGTGAGCAGCTTTCCCGCAGCTCGCGCCCAGGCGATCCGCTGGACCCGTCCGTATCTGACCGAGATCACGGACGAGATCCGGCAGGCGCTGGAGGTCTGGGCCGGAGAACCGGGCCAGCAGGGGCCCGACCTCGACCAGGCGCGAGCCGCCGCCGAATGGTTGGCCGATGCGCTGGAAATGCTCTGCGTGCCCGGCGCGGCGAGACTGGCCAGAACGCTTCAGCGGGCGCTGGAGGCTTTGAAAGAGCCTGATGCAGAAACGGCCACAGTGTTGCTTGAGGCGGTAGCCATCCTGCCCGATTATCTCGAGCGGCTTGAAACCGGCGCGCCCGATGTGCCAGAAGTGCTGTCCCAGTTCATTCAACGGGCACAGTCCGCTGCCGGGGTCGCAATCGAACCGGATCGCGATGAGCTTGCCTATCTCGATCCACTGGTTCAGCCGCCGGAAACGTCACAGGACCTCGAGGTCGGGGCACTACGTCGCGCGTATCAGCATGCGCTCCGGGACTGGCTCAAGGATGCCGGTCAGACCGCCGCTGTCATGGCTTTCTGTCGTCGCCTGCAGGCCGCCTCGATGATGGAATTGCGTCGCCTGGGCGTGGTTGCCGGGGCGGTCTTTAGTGGCCTTGCAGGGAAGCAGTTGCAATCGGGTCCGGAAGTGCAGTCCCGCCTGGCGCGGATCGATTCTCTGCTCCACCGGCTGTCGGGTGAGCCGGCTGCAGCGGGTCTGGCCGACGAGTTCGAGGACCTGACAAGTGATCTTCTGGGCTTGCTTGAAGTTGCCGAATCCGGCTGCGAAGAGATTGATCGAATCCGCGCGGTGCGGCCGTCCGACAGCGTCGACGCGGAAGAATTGGAGCGTGCCCGCAGCGTGCTGTCCGGCAGGAATCGAGACCTGTTCAGCGCAATTGCCGAAGCTGCGCGCGGCGAGCTCAATCGTGCCAAGGATTCGCTGAACCAGTTTTTGCTGGGCCAGGAAGATGACGTCGGCGCGATCGAGAATCAGGTCGACACCTTGCGCTCGGTTTCAGAGAGTCTCGGAATGCTGGGTCTTGAACATCTGCGCCAGCAGGTGCTGAACCAGGCCGGCCAGCTCGGAGAGCTGACTGCAGACCCGGAAAATCCGGTCCTGCTCAATATCGGTCGTGAGTTGCTGCTGGTCGAATCGGAACTGGAGGAGGCAGAGCTGTTTCTGGGTCAGGCTCCGCATTCGGCCTTGCTTGAGGGCGAGGGCGATCATTTGCCCAAGGCTGAACATCGCCGGGTGATGCGGCAATTGCTCAGTGAGTGCCTCGATGATCTCGGGCATGCCAAGCACATGCTTGATCAGGTGCACAAGGGTCAGTCGGAACAGGATGCGGCCGAGCAGGCTGCCGGCATGCTCGAACGGGTGGCCGGTGTGCTGTTCATGGCCGGGCAGCGCGACGCTGCCGAAATGCTCGAGGCCGGTGCGTCCTGCATTCATCGGGAAATGTGTGCCAGCGATGGCGAAGTCCCGGATGCACAGCGTCTGCAGGCGTTGGCCGAGGCCCTGGTAGTGGTCGAGTTCTATCTCGACAGCCTGACGCGACTGGACAGTCGCGGTCCCGAATACCTGTCCGACGCGCGTGATCGCCTGACCCGCATGGGGTACATGGAACCGCTGCGGCCGGTTGCCGCGGACCAGGACGCCGAGGCTGCCGAAGCCGACTTGGCCGAGGCACAGGATGAGAGCGAACCCGAGTCTTTGCCAACCGCCGAGGATGTCCAGGACGGTGAAGATGCCGGCGGTCCGGGGCTGGAATATACCCCCGTAGACTTCGAGGAGGAGTTGCAGGCCGCCGACGCCGCGGGTCCGGATCAAGTCGATGCCGAACAAGCCGGTGAACAGTGGACTGGAATCGATTACGAGCCGGTCGACTTCAGTCAACTTGAGGGTGAAGGCAAGAAGCCCGGGGCTGGCGAAGTCTCGGCGGACGATGATGGGTATCCATCGGTCGAGCCAGGTGCCGTGGACGCGGATGCAGCCGACGATGGTGACAAGGTGTTCGAGTTCGAGTCGGCGGGTGATGAATCCGTAACTGCCGATGATGCGAAGGCGCCGGGCACGGACTCCGTGCTGGACACGCACGACTTCGACCTGACCGAAATTTTTTTGGAGGAATTCGACGAGGAACTGGCGGCCCTGCGCGAGCGGATTCCGCAGTGGCGGGAGCGTCCTGACAGTCAGGCCCTGTTGGCCGATATCCGGCGCTCGTTTCACACCCTCAAGGGATCCGGCCGGATGGCGGGTGCCCACCGAATCGGCGAGTTTGCCTGGCAATTCGAGCAGGTGCTGAACCAGGTCATTGACGGCAATTTCGAAGCAGAAGCGGTCACCGACATCACTGCAAAGGCGATCGAGGCGTTGCCCAGCCTGCGCTCGGAGCTGGTCGGCGAGACGCCGGAGAAA
Organism: uncultured Halomonas sp.; assembly: GCA_964453565.1. Classification (GTDB taxonomy): domain Bacteria; phylum Pseudomonadota; class Gammaproteobacteria; order Xanthomonadales; family Wenzhouxiangellaceae. The sequence continues at coordinate 12,957 of CAYVPB010000012.1, read as the reverse complement.
TCGGCCGAGGAAATCGAGGCGTTGCTGGCCGAAGTCGGCGAGGTCGGCCGGGAAACCGAACTGCCAGAGCTGGAAGGCCTGGATGAAACCCTGATCCGGCTCATGATTCGCGAGATCAGTGATCACCTCGAGACCCTTGACCACTGGATCGAGACCAGCCGTGACCAGGGTTTTGCCGCCGACGCCGATCGTGATCTGATTCGTGCCGTCCACACCATCAAGGGCACCTTGCGACTGGCGCCGATCGGCGACGAGGCCGAGACCATGCAGGTGGTCGAGGAATATTTCCAGGAACTGCTGGATGTCGACCAGCCGCCGGCCCGGGATGCGATCAATCTGATGGAAGATCTCCGGTTGCTCCTCGGCAAAAGGCTGGATCGTCTGCGGCGCCAGGCGGTTTCCAGCGAACACTTCGATACCGCCGGTCTGGCATCGTTTGCCCGTGCCCTTATTGCCGGACTGCACGGCGAGACCACCGGCAGCGCTGCCGAAGACCGGGAAATGGCCGATGATTCATCGCCAGGCGACCCGTCCGGGCCGGAGGAAGTCGGTCCAATCGGGGCGCAGCCGCCGGAAGGAGAGTTTGACGAGCCGCTGGCGCAAGATGAAACGGGCGAACAAGATTCGGTCTCCGGGCCGGACGACGAATCCGGAATGGATCGTGCCGACGAAATCCAGACCGAGCAAGAAAGTGCAGAAACCGAACCCCTGGATCAAACTGCCGAATCGGATCAGGAGGCTGAACCGGCGTCTTCATCCGAGGGCGAGATGGACGTGGAGGCCGAATCCATCGGACCGGAGCCGCTGACCAGGGAAGCCCGGCCGGCAGAGGCTGTCGAAGCCGATGCGGAAAAGGCTGAAGACTCGGAAGAACGGCAAGCCGCTTCTGCCGAGCTTACGGTTGAGACCGAAGAATTGAACGAACCGGACGTCGATGAACTTGACCAGGCCGGGTCGGAAGAAGCCGGGTCGGAAGAAGCCCAGGCCGAGGAAGTCGGGGCAGCGGACGCCGGCGTTGAGCCGTCCGAGCCGGAAGCCGCGCTGGATGATCTGGCTGAAACCGACGAACAGAAGGAGGCCGCGCCGGCTGATGCCAAGGCGCTTGAAAGTGACGCCGAAGCGTTGACCGGGTCCGATCAAGAGGATGTTGCGGACCAGTCACGCGTCGACGAAGCGGAAGCAGCACCCGAGCCCGATTGGGCGTCCGGTTCCGAACTGGATGATGAATTCCATCCCCGACGGCGGGACGAAGACACTCGCCAAGCTGAAGCCGGGATCGAAGCGGAAGCGAGGCTTTCCTCGGGCGACGGCATCGAGATCGATTACGGGAATCTGGACGTGGATCTGTTGCAACTGTTTCTTGAAGAAGGCCAGGAACTGCTTGAACGCAGTGACGGCCTGTTGCAGCAATGGCGCCAGAGTCCGGAAGACCGTCAGATCGTGACCGCATTGCAGCGTGACATCCACACCATCAAGGGCAGTGCCCGGATGGCCGGCCTCAATCCGGTCGGTGAGGTGGCCCACGTTCTGGAAGATCTTCTGGAGCGCATTGCCGGCGGCACCGCTCAGGCAACAGCCGAAAGCATTGACACGCTCGAAGCCGGTTGTGACCATTTACATCTGATGCTCGATGCGGTCGAAGCGCGCGACGCTTTGCCGCGTCACCGTGTTGCCGAGCAACTGGAACAGGAACACCTGGAGCTGGCTGAGCAGGATGAGGGACTGGATGGTGTCCTTCAGACTCAAATGAGCGAGGTCGAGCCCTCCGGCCGCGCCAGCACCATTCGCCTGGATGCCGCCCAGGTCGAGGATTTGCTGAATTTCGCCGGTGAGGTCTCGATCTATCGTTCCCGAGTCGAGCAGGAACTTGGAACCTTCCGTAGCAATATCAGCGAAGTCGGGCAGACGGTTGCGCGCTTGCGTGAACAGTTGCGCAAGCTTGAGCAGGAAACCGAGGCACAGATTCTGTCGCGCTTCGAGCGTGAACACGGGGCTGCCGACAGCACCTTTGATCCGCTGGAGCTGGATCGCTATTCGACCATCCAGCAGTTGTCGCGCGCACTGGCCGAGAGTGTCAATGACCTCAATAGCCTGACCGAGCTGATGGACGATGCCGGGCGACAGTCCGAGACCCTGCTGATGCAGCAGGCGCGCGTCAATACCGAGCTGCAGGAAGGCCTGATGCAGGCACGCATGGTTGCCTTCAGCAGCCTCGCGCCGCGCTTGCGCCGGGTCGTGCGAAATGCTGCCCGGGATGCCGGCTGCAGGGCCGAACTCAGACTGGTTATGGAAGGCGAGGGCGAACTTGATCGCAGTATCCTCGATCGTGTTACCGCACCGATCGAACATATCCTGCGCAATTCGGTCGCACACGGTATCGAAAAGCCCGATGCGCGTCGCGATGCCGGCAAAGCCGAAACCGGCGTCATCACGATCGAGATCGATCGCGAGGCCACCGAGCTGGTGATTCGCCTGTCCGACGACGGCCGGGGGCTGGATTTCGAGCGCATCGCGCAACGCGCGCTTGAACAGGAACTGCTGACTGCCGAACAGGCCAGGGATGCGGAGCAGCTCTCGCGGGTGATTTTCCAGACAGGTTTTTCAACTGTCGAGGAAGTCAGTGAACTCGCCGGCCGGGGTGTGGGCATGGACGTGGTCGCCAGCGAGATCCGCCAGATCGGCGGCCGGGTCGCGGTTGACACCGAGCCCGGGGCCGGCACCCGGTTCACATTGCGTATTCCGCTGAGTCTGGCGGTGATGCAGGCGATTTTTGTCGAGGCTGGTGAGCGGTTGTTCGCGATTCCGCTGACTGCCGTACGAGGTGTGGCCAAGATCCGGCCGGAAGAATGGCGGCGGGCTCTGGATGCCGAGGGCATCTATCATTATGCCGGTGAGGACTATCCGCTGATCGAGCTGGAGCCGCAGCTTGGTTTCGAGCCAGCGGAAATCGGCGATGACAGCCTGTCGCTGCTGATGATTGCTGTCGGCGAACAGCTTGCGGCCATGCGCGTGACTGAAATCCACAGTCATCGCGAAATCGTGCTCAAGCCGGTCGGCCCGCAGATCAGCTCCATCCAGGGCGTGCTGGGCGGCACCATACTCGGCGACGGACAAGTTATCGTGATCCTGGACATGGCGCCGCTGATCGAGCGCGCGCTGGCCGAGGAACTGATGCCCGGGCGTCTTGACTTCCTGCGCGACGATGCGACCGAAGAAGTCAAGCGCACCCCGCTGGTCATGGTCGTCGATGATTCGATCACCATGCGCCGTGTGACCGGGCGGATTCTCGAGCATCATGGTCTGGAAGTCGTGACTGCGCGCGACGGCGTCGAGGCCGTGGACTTGCTGTACGAGCGTGTCCCCGACCTGATGCTTCTGGATATCGAAATGCCGCGAATGGACGGCTTCGAACTTGCCACGTACGTACGCGACGATGCGCGTCTGGCAAAGTTGCCGATCATGATGATCACGTCGAGGTCCGGCCAGAAGCATCGCCAGCACGCCGAAAAACTCGGGGTCAACCGCTACATGATCAAGCCTTATCAGGAAGCCAACCTGGTCCGCAACGTATTTGAAATGCTGGACTTGCCGGTCCCGGTTGAACAGGAATAAGCCATGTCAGATACTGAAGTCCGCAGCGTCCTGGTGCCGATCGTTGGTACTGAATTGCTGCTGCCCAACGCCAGCATCGCCGAAATAGCCGGCTACAGTGAACCGGCGCCGATTGCGGATGCGCCGGACTGGGTACTGGGAAACATTCTCTGGCACGGCTGGGAGGTGCCGGTCATCTCGTTCGGTGCGCTGACTGAGCGGCAGCCGGGCGAGCCGGTCGACGAGGCCAGAATCTGTATCATAAAGTCACTGGTCGTAAATCAGAAGATGCCCTACGTCGGGATTCTCGCCCAGGGATTTCCGCGCTTGGTGACCGTGACCGAAGCCGGTTTGACCGAAGTGCCCGAATCCGACTCTCATATCGCCATCGCCGGCCAGTGCGTGCTGGGCGATCGCGAAGCCGTGATTCCCGATCTCGATCGCGTCGGCCAGTTGGTCGCCCATGCGGCATACGGAGCACTGCCTGTCACGCATTGAGCTCACCCCAGGTCGCCGAATCGTGCTTGCAAAATCGCCAGTGCCGCAGGACCCGCGGTTTCCGTGCGCAGGATCCGCGGACCGATTCGTCGGGCCTCGAAGCCGCGGTTTCGCAGGACTGAAATATCGTCCGGCGCCAGACCACCCTCCGGCCCGATCGCGATGGCAATACCCCCTTCGGTATATGAATGTTGTATGAGCGTTTCATCAGCGTCCGGAACCAGCATCAGAAGCGTCCTTGCTTCGCAGACAAGCGCTGTCGGGGTGACCGGTTCATGCACAACGGGAAGTCGGCTGCGACCTGATTGTTCACTGGCGTTGATCACGATCTCGATCCAGCGGCTGACACGGCGATCGAATTCTTCCGGCCGCACTTCGCAATAACGAGTAATCAACGGCCGGATGGCGCTGACGCCGAGCTCTACCGCCTGCCGAATCACGCGATCGACCTTGTCACCCCGGGCCACGGCCTGCACCAGCTCAGTCCGAAGCGGTGATTCTCGATCGCTTTCGATCGATTCGAGAATCCGGATCCGGCAACCATGGCGAGGATGGGCGGCAACGATCTCGGCTTTGGCTTGACTGCCGTGCCGATTGAAGACTTCCACCTGGTTGCCGCTGCGCCGACGCAGCACCCGCACCAGATGGTGCGCGGCTCGCTTATCCAGCACAATCTCGCTGCCGACCCGGATGGACTGGTCGATAAAAACCCTTGTTTGTCGCATTGGCCGGTGTTCTCGCTGCCGCAAAGCTCAAGCATAGCGCGCCGGAACGGCTGGATTCACTGGCCCTTGCGACCGCCGGGCGCGGCAGCGCGGCGGACCTGGAGTTGCAGACATGCATGCCGGGCTGCAACCGCCCGGCTTTTGCTATGATCCGGAGAATGAATAAAGCCCTGCTTCAAGCCCGGTCGGTCCAGCGTGCTCGAGTGAGCCCGGGTTTTACCCTGATCGAAGTGCTGGTCGTCGTGGTCATCATCGGCATTCTTGCCGCGGTGGTGGTGCCGCGTTTCATGGACGAACCCGATCGGGCTCGCGAAGTCAAGGCGCGCCAGGACATCCAGGCGCTGATGACGGCGCTGAACATGTACCGTCTGGACAATTTCCGCTATCCGACCACCAGCCAGGGGGTGAGGGCGCTGGTCGAGCGACCTGCCGGGCTGGCAGAGCCGGAGCGCTGGAAGTCCGGCGGCTATATTGAACGCATCCCGCGCGACCCCTGGGGGCGCGAATACATGTACTTGAATCCCGGTGTTCATGGCGAGATCGATGTCTGGACCAACGGTGCCGACGGCCAGCCCGGCGGGGAGGGCATCAATGCAGAAATTGGCAGTTGGGATCTCTGACCCGGGCAGTTGTCGCAGGACCGGTGTGACTCTGGTTGAGTTGCTGGTTGTGGTGGTGATCGGGACGATTCTGACCGCGCTGGCGATTGTCCGTTTCCAACCTTTTTCCAGCGCAAGCGCAGTGGCTGATGAGACACAACGCCTGCTGGTTGGATTGGATCGGGCCTGTGACCGCGCGATCTTGACCGGAAACGCCAGGGGGTTGGAGTTCCAGGTCGATGGGTATGCCTTTCGGGTGCTGGAAGCGGGCCGCTGGCGTGAAGCGAGCGCCGAACAGGCGCCGTCGCCCCGGCGCTGGCCCGCGGGCATGCGTGCCCGGGTGTGGATTGACGGCGTCGCGCCGGTTTCCGGCCGCGAGACCGGTATGCCCCAGGTTGTCTGCACTGGTGTGGAGGCGCCAGTGCCTTTTCGACTTGAGTTGACCGATTCGACATCCAGCAGCACGGTGGAATGGCCATGAGCTTCCGAAACCGCGCATATGGATTCACTTTGATCGAGGTGCTGGTGGCGCTGGCGGTGATCGCACTGGCATTGACCGCGCTGGGCATGAGCGGCATGCGCGCGGTCGATACCCAGCGCGAGATCGAACAGCGAAGTCTAGCGCTGTGGCTGGCCGATAATCGTCTGGCCGAGGCGCGGCTGGAGCAATCGTTGCAATCCGGCGTGATCCGTGGGCGGGAAGATCTGGGCGGGCGGCAATGGCAGTGGCAGCGCAGTGTGGAACCGGCTCCGGGCGATCTGTTGTGGCGCATTGATGTCGTGGTGCTGGATGACCGGGGCCGGCAGGTTCTGACCCATACCGGATTCGAGGCCCGCTGAGCCATGTCCCGGCGCGGCCTGCAATCATCCAGCATCCGGGGTTTCACGCTGGTCGAAGTTCTGGTCGCGGTGCTGGTTTTCAGCCTGATGGCTGCAACCGCCTACGCGGGGCTGAACGGGTTGATCTCGGCGACTGCGGAAATGCGCCAGCGTTCGACCGAGTTCGCCGGCTTGCAGCGTGTCGTGATGCGGTTGGATCTTGATCTGCGCCAGATTGTGACTCGCGCCGGGCGGGACCGACAGGGTCGTGTCCTGCCGGTCCTCTCCGGTGACCCGCAATCGCTGCTGGCCCGGCGCGCCGGACGGATCAACCCTGGCGGTCTGACACATAGCCAGTTGCTGCAGTTTCGCTGGCGAATTGATGATGGCGCTCTGGTGCGCGAGACCTGGGCGGAAGTAGACGATGATCCGACCACGCCACCGTTTGCCCGCCAGCGCCATGACCAGGTGAGGTCACTGGAATTCCGCTTTCTTGATTCGACTGGTCGGCGGCACCAACAGTGGCCGGTAGCGAATGCCACGGCGCAGTTGCCGGCCGCGATCGAATATGTTCTCGATACACCTCTTCATGGACGGGTTCGCAGGCTGATTACGCTATGACCAGGTCAGTGACAGGTCGCAAAGGCCAGCAAGGCGCGGCCTTGCTGATTGCGCTGCTGACCGTGGCACTGGCGATGGTGCTGGCCACAGAACTGCTCGAACGCTCTCAGCGCGAGCTGGCCCGCACCCGTGCGGTAGCAGAGTCAGAACGTGCCTGGCAGTTTGCCACCGGACTTGAAGGCCTGGCGCGCGACTGGGTGCGGCGCGCTCGTGAAAGCGGAGTCGGAGCCGAGTTGCTCAACGGCCGCTGGTCGCAACCGTTCGAGGTGGCCGGTGGCATGGTCCGGGCCCGTCTGCTCGATCAGGGGGGACGGTTCAATCTCAATGCCATGGCCAGCGCCGACCCGGAGCAGGCCCTTGCAGCCACGCTTGCCTTTCATAGGCTGTTGCGCGAACTCGATCTTGACAAGGAATTGAGTGAGGCGGTGCGCTCCAGCATGCGCCCGCCCGGCGCATCCCGGCCGACCCCGCTGGCGCACTGGAGCGAACTCGAGCGCCTGGAAATCTGGACACCTGCGATACGCGAGCGCTTGCTGCCATTCATTACGATCCTCCCGGATGCCGGAACGCGGTTGAATCTCAATCTTGCGGCACCGCAGGTACTGGCCGCCTGGATCGACGGATTGGGGCCTGAACAGGCCGCGCAACTGACCGCACGGGTGCCGTTCGAATCGCTGGACCGGGCGCTGGCAGAGCCGGAACTGGCGCAACTGGACAAGGCGCTTCTGGCCCGCCTGCTTTCCACTCGAAGTGACTGGTTCATGGTTCACGCACAGGTCACGCTGGATGGAGAAACGCGAAACTTCTATAACCTAATGCACGTGCCGGGCAAACGTTATGATGCGCGCTACACCAGTTTGGGAATTCCCTAGAGACCTCCTGCTGCCATGGCACGTTTTTCTCTGATTCGATTGATCGATCTTTCCGAAGGGCGCGATGAGTGTTTTCGGATCGAGGCGCCGGGGCGGGCGATCGCGGTGGCGCAGGCTGATCCGGCAGCGTGCGAGACTATTGCATTGGTGCCGGCCGATCGCGTCAGTCTGGTCGCGGTCGACCTCCCGCACATGAACCCGGCTCGTCTGCACCAGGCGTTGCGTTGGGCGGTCGAGGACCATATCGCCGGCGATCCGGCTGAACAGCACGTGGTTCCGGTACGGCGTCTGGATGATCAAAAGTTGCAATGCATGGTCGTCTCGCGCGACGACATGCAGCACTGGCTGCAGCGGCTGGATCGGTTGCCTTCCCGCATGCTGCCCGACGCCGCCTGTCTGCCCTGGGTCCCGGGGCAGGTCATGCTGGCGGCTTCGAATGACGCGGTTCTGGCTCGCTGGGGCGAGACTGGTTTCGATCGCATCGACGCCGATATGCTCGATGTGCTGCTGCCGGAGTTGTCGGCGCACGCAGAGCTGATATGGCTGGGTCCCGGCGCCGTGCCGGAAGCCATCGAGGTGGATGCAACGGTGCACGCCCGGCCGATGCCTGAGTCCGGCACGGCTTCGTTGCTGGCGCTTCTCGCCTCGGGCCTGCCGGTCGATCATCGCAATGGTCTCGATCTTCTGCGCGGTGAATTTGCACCGGGTGACGCGGCCGGCCAGCGCCGCTGGCGCGGTATCGTTGCGGGTCTTGCCGCGGCGACGCTGCTGCTTTTGCTGGGTCATGCGATTGCCGAATATTCAATGCTCAAGGCTCAACAGCGGCAACTTTCCGGCCAGATCGAACAACGTGTGACTGAACTGTTTCCGGACATCGACGTCGTGCTGCGCCCGCGTGCCCAGGCCGAGCGAGCCCTGGCCGAGTTGCGTGGCGTGCAAAGGGACCGCTTTATTGCATTGGCTTCCAGCGCCAACGGGCTGATCGCGGGCGCCGAGGGGCTGCGTCTGGATACGATGAATTTCGCCGACGGCTCGCTCGAACTTCGCCTGCGGGCTCCATCGCTATCGGACTTCGAAGCCTTGCAGCGTCGCGCTCGTGCGATGGGGTTGTCGGCTGAACTCGGTGACGTGTCGGTGCGACAGGACTTTACCGAGGCGCGCCTGAGCGTATCCGGGGATGCGCGGCCATGATCGACCGGTTCCGCGACACCTGGGAAGGGCTGCAGCAACGTGAACAGCGGTTGCTGATCTTTGCCTTTGTGTCGTTGCTGCTGCTGGCGGGCTGGATCCGGATCTGGGAGCCGCTGGCGGATTCGCGTGGGCGCCTGCGTATTCAATTGGCTGATCAGCAGGCGGTGATGGACTGGTTGGATCGAGTCGCGCCCGAGGTCCGGCGACTGCGGGAAAATGACTCCGCAACGGCGGTTTCGCAGCAGCGCTCGCCGATGGCGGTGATTGATCAGCAGGCGCGCGCTTCCGGGCTGGCCGGGTCGCTCAGGCGGATCGAGCCGGTCGGTCCAGGCGATCTGCGCGTGGTCATGGAGCGGGCCGCGTTTCCGGACCTGATGAACTGGCTTTTGGCAGTGCTTTCCAGCCATCCGTTCACGATTTTGCGCTTAACCGCCGAACGTGCCGGGCCGGGCCGGGTGGATGCCGCGATCGTATTTTCCGTCGGAAGTGCTGATCGTGTGGGTCAATAGCGGGCCGGACCACGCAGGTGAACGCCTCTGCTACATTGGTCAATCACAAAAAACCGAACCGGGCATTGGTCCCGGTATGACTGGAAGCCCGTGTCCGCAACCCAGATCCGAACCGGAATAGACCTCGATCTTGCCCTTGATGTGGCGCGCCGGGCCGCGCAGCGTGCCTCCGGCATTGCAATGGAGTACTTCCGCAAGCCGCTGGAGGTCGAAAGCAAGGCCGACGCCAGTCCGGTGACCATCGCTGATCGCGAGTGCGAGCAGGCCATTCGCGAGATCATTGGCGAGGTCTTTCCCGAACACGCCATTCATGGCGAGGAGTTCGGATGCTCGGGAGATCACCGGTGCCTGTGGCTGGTCGACCCGATTGACGGAACCCGCAGTTTCATCCGCGGACTGGAGTTCTGGTCAGTCCAGATTGCATTGATGATCGACGGCGAACTGGTTGTGGGGGTCTCGGCTTCCCCGCCCTTCGAAGAAACCGCCCTGGCGATCGCGGGTCGCGGTGCGTGGCTGAACGAGAAGCGGATTGAAGTCTCGTCCGTCGAGAGTCTCGAAGCCATGGATATTTCGTTCGGCAATATCCGAAGTCTGGCCCGGTCGCCGCGCTGGTCCAGCATCGGCGCACTGATCGAGCGCGCCGCGCGCACTCGCGGTTACGGCGATTTCTATTCTTACCATCGGGTCGCTTCGGGTGCGCTGGACGCGGTCATCGAAAGTGACGTCAATATTCTCGACATTGCGGCGCTGACCGTGATCGTGCGCGAAGCTGGCGGGGTGGTCACCGATCTGTCCGGCGGGCCGGTCGGGCTGGAAACTTTCGATATCCTGGCGGCCAATCCGCATCTCCACTCGCGGCTGCTATCCTTCCTGCATGAGTAATGAAGGCCCCAAACTCCCCGTCATTCATGGCCAAAGGGAATTGCCTGAGAAAAGCCTGTTCCGGGTCGAGGCGCTGGATCTGGAATTCTCCAATGGTGAGCGCCGCACCTATGAACGGCTGATCAGCCGCGGCGTGGGCGCGGTCATCATCGTGCCCATGCCCGATCCGGAAACCGTTTTGCTGATTCGAGAATACGCCTGTGGCGTCCATCGCTATGAACTCGGCCTGCCCAAGGGCCGGCTGGAGCCCGGCGAGAGCCACCTGGATGGTGCCAACCGCGAACTCCAGGAAGAAGTCGGCTTTGCCGCGCGCGACCTTCGGATCCTGGGCCATTTGACACTGGCGCCGGGATACATGACGCATGCCACCCACGTGGTGCTGGCGCGTGATCTGTATCCCTCGCGCCTGCCTGGAGATGAGCCGGAGGAACTGGAAGTCGTGTCCTGGCCGATCGCCAATCTGGCCGAACTGATTCAGCGTGATGACTGCACCGAGGGGCGCTCGATTGCCGCCCTTTACATGGCCCGGGATCTCAAGGATGCGCTGTGAACGAAAATGAATACGCTCGCCTGGTCGACGGTGTGCTGGCTGCCTGCCAGGAGGCCTCGGTGCGCATTCTCGAGATTTACGATAGCGATGAGTTTGAGGTTGAACACAAGGATGACAATAGCCCGCTGACCCGCGCTGACATGGCCAGTCATTACACCCTGGTCCGGGCGCTGGAAGTGCTGACACCCGACATTCCCATTCTGAGCGAGGAGTCGGCGGAAGTTGATTTCGATACACGCCGGCACTGGACCCGATTGTGGGTGGTCGATCCGCTAGACGGCACGCGCGAATTCATCAAGCGCAACGGCGAGTTCACGATCAACGTCGCGCTGGTGGAAGACCAGTGTCCGGTGCTCGGGGTCATCGCGGTGCCGGTGACAGGAGAAGTCTTCAGCGGCATCGCTGGAGTCGGGGCCAGGCGTCAGCGCAATGGGCAGGCGGCCGAAGTAATCCACACTCGGCGCCCGTGTGCCGATCCTCCGGTGGTGCTGGGCAGCCGTTCACATGCCAATCCGCGCTCGCAAGCGTATTTCGAACTGCTCGGGTCGCACGACAGGATCAGCCGCGGCAGTGCGCTGAAATTCTGCTCCGTGGCCTGCGGCGAGGCCGATTTCTATCCCCGCCTTGGCCCGACCAGCGAATGGGACACGGCTGCGGGAGAGGCTCTCGTTACGGCCGCCGGTGGCAGGGTCTGGCTGCCGGATGGGCGCAAAATGCGCTACAATGCGCGCGAATCTCTTCTCAACTGCGACTTTCTGGTCGCCGGCGACCCCGACCGCGAATGGCCAGCCCTGCCCCCTCCCTAGGGTACCCCGTTACTAATCCTGCAACATTCAGAGTGTGACGGAGTCGACAGCGCAAGGCGCGACCCGCAGTGAACGGCAAGCCCTTTACAAGGGGCGGAACTCAGCAATGTCGACTCAGATGCACTCCCGAAGGGCGAGCCGGAAAGCGCTCATGTGCGGCGTTACGCTCTCTTGAAAGGGGATCACCCTTCCGGCGAAAGCGCGCCTGGCAGCTGACCGCTTGGCGACTCGCTCATATCACCAATTAATACCAGACAGCACACTAGCCCCTAAAACGGTTTCAGTACAGCCAGCAGAACGATCGCGATCAGTAGCAGCGCCGGACCCTCGTTGAACCAGCGAAACCAGACATGGTCGCGCCTGTTTTGGCCGCGAGTGAAAACCCCCACCAGTTGTGCGCACCAGATGTGATAAGCGATCAGTGCCGCCACCAGCACCAGCTTGGCATGCAGCCATCCCAGGCTCAGGTAATAGTCGGGGTTCATCACGATCAGCAAAAAGCCGAACAGCACGGCCAGTGCACCGCCAACGTGGGTGATGCCAAGCAGCTTGCGCTGCATCACCCGGAAAACCGCCTGATGTTCCTCGCCCGGATGCATGGCCGCGTAGACGAACAGCCGCGGTAGATAGAACAGCCCGGCGAACCAGGTCACGACGAAAATCAGGTGGAAAGCCAGTAGCCAGCGCATCTTGCACTCCTTGGATTTTGCCCGCCGGGTAGCAGCGGGGTCCTGTCCGCTATTGTGACGCCCGCGAATGCCGGGCTCAAGCCCGGTGTAGCCGGTCCGATAAAAGCAGGCAGGAAGTATTGACAGTCCAGAAAACATCTCTATAATCGGTCGGCTAGGCAGGTCACGGAGCGACCTGCCCGGGAAACAACTTTTCTTAAAGCTTGACTCTGTCGAAAAATTGCTTATAATTCGTCGGCTGGGCATCAAAAAAACCTGATTTCGACGAAAAGCAACATTTTTTCGAAACAGGGTGTTGTCTGAAACAAATTTCGAGTTATAATGCTCGGCCTGCTTCGGCGAAATGCCTTGAAGCCTGAATGCAAGACGGTTCCTTAAAAATCAATGCAGATAACTTGTGTGGGCGTCCCGGTTGGGCCATTTGTGGTGCCAATTGGAACGTCCCGCCCTGAAAGAAATTTCAGAGCGGGGTCGATTCTGTAGTTCGAAAGCTTTAGCTTTTAAACTGAAGAGTTTGATCCTGGCTCAGATTGAACGCTGGCGGCATGCCTAACACATGCAAGTCGAACGGTAACGCGGAGAGCTTGCTCTCTGGCGACGAGTGG
>CAYVPB010000011.1:0-58213 GCA_964453565.1 uncultured Halomonas sp. | reverse complement strand
GCGACAGCCAGATCCTGCGTCAGAGGCGATACCAGAACATTCGGCGCAAGGCCGGTACACTCCAAAGTGTACTGCGCACTCGGAGCATTCGAAGAATTATTAGAGATCTCAAAAGTTGCAGTGCGCATGCCCCGGGCGTTGGGCGTGCAACTAACTGGCACATTCACCGGATCACCACCGTCGTCGATATTGAATGCAGTGGCACTAGTAGAAAAGTCACTCGGATTTGAGCCAGTAAATGGAAAAGCCGTCACTTGAAGCTGTTGGTCTCCTACTTCTGAAACAGCAATATTTGAGGGTGAACCCGAACTCAAATTGCCAACAATCGCAGAACCAAGGTCTATCGTCGAATTCGGCTGAGGACTTGAGGCAAAACCGGCCGCCCCGGTAATTTCGATCGTAACGGACCCCGGAACAGTGCTTAAAAGAGATGGGTCATTAGCAGTTGTGCCAGTCTGCGTCGCGTTATTTACCGTAACGTCGAGCGGAACAACAGCACCAACAGGGGCAAATTCATCGATATCGAAAGTGATGCTGCCAAATGGATCTAGAGATTCCAACGCAGGAGATCCAGAACCAGGCCCCGAAGAAACCGTAATTGCGATTGTTCCTGGAGTCGTTGTGTCAATACAACGAGTCTGGCTGGCATCCCAGTTTACGCCCGAAAGGTCAACCGGGCACCCGTCTATCAATTCGCCGAATGTGGCATCAGTGGTCGTTTGCGGTGACAAAACGCTTTCGTCGTACGAAATGACGATCTGAAAGTTGCGAAGATCGTTCTCCTGAGCATACCCAAGCGATACTATCGCCGTGCCATTCGGGGGCCCCGAGGCCGTACCCACAGTAACACCTTGTGAAGACGCAGTGCCGCTCAAGGCAGCGAATAGCGCAAAAAAACACCATTTACAACTGGACATCATCTATCTCCGATAATTTGAAATTATTTTTGCTGTGCCGAGAGTGAAATGTAATTTACCGTCTCCTTAGGCACCGATAAATGCCGGCCATCCGGACCAGCAAGACGCACGTCGCCCAGTTCAATCAGCGAATGCAAGTCATTGAATTGAGACTGGTTGGAGACGAACACAATTGAACCCAAGGTCTCATCACCCACTGGTCGGTTTCTACCTACGTCAAGAACTATAAATTGCACAACACCTTTGTCAGGAAATACATTGCATACCGAATATCCACTTTTGTGCGAGTCTCGCAGACCAGCCAGGCAATTTGATTTATCTACGACTGTAATTTTGGTTGAATCATACTTCAACTGAAAGCTACCCCCGCTGAGTCCTTCGAAATGTTTGAAACTGTATGAAATCTCAAACTCCTGCAGGGGTAATTGCTGGTCGGAAAAGCGATCCATGCGAACGCTCGATTCCTGGGCATGCGCAACGCCAACCATTACGATACTGATCAGTCCAATTAGTTGGATAAATTTGTGGAGGGCGACATTCATTGTGGGCACTCCCCTTGCAGTGTGGCGAATAGACGAAAGACCTCGTCGATATCTTCAAAATCCACAAGTCCATCTTCAGTTATATCCGGGTTGCCTGCAGCTGGCACACCGCCAAGAGTCGCAAATTCGACAAAGATCGCATCAATGTCGGCGAAATCCCTGAATCCCGCACTCGGTCCAGATTGATCGGCATCTCCGGGGCAAAGCCGACCAACCGCCGTACTCCGCCGCGACTCGTAGGCATCGAAATTCAACGTGCCGGAAGCACCGTTGAGGTTGCCGAGACGAACCGACTGGAGCAAGGATCCATCATTGCCGACCGCTTCCGTGACCGGGGTCTGGCCATCTACCGAGAGGCTGATTGACCCCGGCGACCCGGCGATCCAGTCTATTTCAACAGATGCCCATGGGTTCGATGTTGTCTGGGAAACGGCTTCCAAAGTGATATTGTCGCGCAATGTAACCGTTCCCGTAGCGCTCAGGCTGACGGTAAAAAGCGGCCCGCTGCCCGTTGTGGTGCTGAAACCGCGGTAGATTTGCGCACTTTGGCCGGATGCCAGATCATTCAGTACGTAAAATCGCGCGATAATTCTGTCGATGCCGCCGGGGCTGAGATCCTCGACGAAAGCCGTCTCACCGGGTTCGGTCTGCATCGCGCAGACGCCTGAATAGCGCGCAATGGGCAGCTTGCCGTCCGGCCCGTCGGGGCCGCTGGCCAGCACGTTGGCGCCGGAATTGCCAGACCAGTTGGCTGCCGTGCAGGCCAGCGCGGCCTGCGAGGCGAACAGCAGCGCTGTCGCGGCAAGCGCCAGCTTCACAAGAGGAAATCGAGTCGTGTTCATTTTGGTTCAAGCTCCTGATGGATCGAAAGAAAGTCCTGAAATCCATGCCGCGCCTGCGAATTCTCCCTGGCGGCCGCATGAGTCCCGAAACCCGCTTTCGCCCTGCCCGCCGATCATATCAGCGCCGGGGCTGCAATTGCAACCTCACGCGGCAATGTTTTGCGGTCTTCGGCGGGGCCGGGAAAGCGGTATTCAGGGATAAAGACGCTGCGTCGGGGGCATTTCTGTCACTTTTTTCTGCATGGACTACAAATCCTCGGGCGTCAACCCCGTATGTCTGGCAACCCGTGCCAGCATTCTGGGACCGATTTCGTCACCGTCATGAAATGCGAATACGTAGTCTGGCCGTCCCGGCCGCTGGGGTTCGATGCGACCCGCTTTTCCGCTTGACCATCCAGCCGATCTTGCGCAAGGCGCGAATGAGTTTGCGCGCCCGGACTGACGGCCACCTGCTCACGCAGCCTGCAAGGAGATACTGAATGATCCCGGCTTGAACTCACCTTGCTCCAAGCGTTCAGCAATGACGCGCAGCGCCAAGGCTTCGGCCTTGCGGGCCGCCTCGTCGTGCGATTCTCCATAGACCAGCACTCCGGGAAGTCCGCCCACTTCGGCCAGCCAGCGACCGTCACCTTCCTGCTCAATTTCAATCAATAACTGCATGGACCCTGGCTCGAAAAAATGATTTCCTGATTCTCACCGTTCAGACCCGGGATTGCAAAACACATCGAACAGGCAATCAAACCCCTTATCTTCTCAAAAAATCTCGCCGATACAGCACCTGAGCGAGCCGCCGGCTTTTTCGACTTCGTCGAGCTCGACGGCATGCACGGTGAATTTCCAGTCTTGCTCGATGACACGCCGCTTTTCCGGCGCCAGAGCGCGCCAGGCGGTAGCCGAGATGAACAGGTCATTGAAGCCCAGCGCCAGGCAGTTGCCGGCGAACGCTTCCTTTTCCTCGCGGCTGATTTCCATCACGTGGCCGGGGAAGGCCTCGGCGATTGCTTTGGGCACTTCAGGGTCAACGAAAGCATCCGGGCAGATGATCAGCGCGCGCGAGGCCAGCACCGCCATGACCACGTTGGTGTGGTATTCCTCGGGCTTGAGGTCGAAACGGAATGTCAGCGCCAGTTCGAAGGCCTCGTGCATGGCCTGGCAGCCGGCCTCGTCGACCCGGCTGGTCAGGCCGCAGAAACCGATTCGGCGTGAGCGATCCAGGACCAGCGTGCCGGTCAGCTCGGCCACCAGATCGCGTCGGGAAAGATCGACTTCCTGGTATTGCATCAACTCGGTGAAAAAACGCCGGATATCGGGACGCTGGGCCTCCTGGCGCCGCTCGGGATGACGCATTGCACCGACAATGAAGCGCCCTGGAATGGTGCCGAATACATTGTTCGGGAACAGGTCGTCGGGGTTCTGGCCGCGGCCCGGAAAGCGGATCACCGGGATCCCGGTGCGGGCGATGCGGTCGGTCAGGTCGCGATGCTGGTCCAGCGCCAGGGACGGACTGACGCCTACGGTCAAGTCCATATAGTTGTTGTCGGTGGCGGCCTGGCGCGAGAGCTGGAAATTTGCGGGCTCGACCAGAAATACCGCACGCGGCACCGCCGGGCTGTCTGCAATTAGCCAGTCGCCCTGAACCTGGTCGCGAAATTCGGCCGGGTCGGTGACAATCATGTAGCTGGATCTCCTGTTGATTTTGAACTGACTATGCCCCCACCCTAACCCTCCCCCGCAAGTGGGGGAGGGCTTAAATCGCGTCCTGGGGGCCAACAGCAGCGGCTTGATTCTGCCCTGCCTGGTTGCAGGTTCAATTCGCGGGACTGGAATCCGCACCTAGACATTGATTCTGCCTTGCGTGGGGCAGATCCAATCGTGACCGGGAGGCCGCTGCGACGGCGGACGTTTCCTCGGCACGGTGGGTTGCGTATTGTCGTGCCGCCCCGGCAGTCCGTCAACCCGCCCGACCCCGGCCTGGCCGGCCATGGACACGGATGCCCGGCGTGACCAGCAGCGGCACCAGCACCATGTATGCGGCACTCCACAAGCCCATAGTGGCCAGGCTCACGCCATGGTCAAGCAAAGCACCGAACACGATCGGGCCGGCGGCGGTGGCCAGCACCATCAATGCGGCATAAACACCCCGGATCATGCCAAGCTGGCGGGTGCCGAACAGTTCGACCCAGATGGCCGAGGCGATTACGCCGTTCAGGCCCGCGACCAGCCCCAGCCCGGCAAACATCACCCACAGTGCCTGCCGCGGGGCCATAAAGCCCAGTGCCAGGACCGCTACGGCAGCCGGCCACAATTGCACGCGCAACAAGGCCCGGGCGCTGAAACGATCAATCAAGCGCCCGGTCAGAAATGCTGCCAACGCCTGCAAAACCGCAAACAGCGCAAATGCCTGACCGACTTCGATCAACTTCCATTGCTGACGTTCGGCAATCGCGCCCTGATGCAGGAACAGCGCCGTGATCAGTACCGGCGGAACCAGAACCACGGCCAGCACGCGCAGAAAGCTGTTGTGGGTAAGCATGCGGTGCGGGCGCAACAACGGTGGGTCGACGTTTTCCGTGCTGCCTTCACGCTCTGCCTGGGCCGCGGGGTTGCCGGTCAAGGGACGCGCCAGCCAGGCCAGCACGGGCACGGCGATCAATACCAGCACCAGCGACGCCAGCAACCACGCCGATCTCCAGTCGTATTGCTCCAGCGCCAATGCCACCAGCGGCGGCAGAGTGGCCTCGCCCAGGATGAATCCGTAGCTGACCATGGCCAAAGCACGGCCCCGGCGCCGGACCGCATAGCGCCCGGCCGCGACCACGCCCAGATGGCCCATCAGACCCTGGCCGGCAAGACGGACCAGAAACAGCCCGGCCAAAAGCATCGCAATATTTGGCGCTGCCGAAACCAGTCCCGCCCCAATCGCCAACATCAGCAAGACAGCAATCACCGATCGGGAAAGCGTTTGGCGATCGGCCAGCCCACCCAGCCAGAACATCAATAGCCCGCCGCCCAGCGTGGCCACACTGTACAAGGTTCCGAATGCGGCATCGCTCAGCCCGAATTCGGCCCGAAAATCCGCGCCGAAAAGACCGATGAAGAAGGTCTGGCCAACGCTGGAGCACAATGCCGCCAGCAGCGCAAAACGGCCCGCCGGCGGCAGGCCACGAGGTTGAGAAGACATATTCTGATACACCCTGCTGCTATTCCCGTGACATTTCAGCTTGAGCCCGTCGAAGCTTAGCGCGGATGGAGCCAGGCAAGATGCCGCATACCAGTGGGCATCGATTCGTTATCATCACCGTTCCGGAACTGCAAAAAACAGTCCCTCCATGACTTGAGGAACAGCACCATGAAATCGCATCGATTCTTGCTTATCGCATTGCTGGTAGTGGCCATTGCTCCGGCATATGCCGAAACCCTGCGAACCGAATACCAGCAAATCCAGTTGGAGTGGGTCGTGGACGGCCTGAACCATCCGTGGGCGCTGGCGTTTCTGCCCGACGGGCGTTTGCTGGTAACCGAGCGGCCGGGGCGGCTTTTGATTGTTGATGGCGAGGAAGTCAGCGAGGTCGAAGGCGCGCCGGAAGTGACCGCGCGCGGCCAGGGTGGTCTGCTGGATGTCTCGCTGCATCCGGATTTCGTCAACAACCGGCTGGTCTACCTGACCTGGTCGCAGGGCGAAGAAAACAGCGTCAATACCGCGACTTCGCTGTCGCGCGGACGGCTGGAAAGTGACCGTCTGGTCGATGTGGAACTGATCTTCACCCAGGACCGGTTTTCCTCGCCCGGCCGCCACTATGGCTCGCGCCTGGCCTGGCTGCCGGACGGCTCGCTGCTGATGTCGATCGGCGACCGCGGCGCCGAACCACCGCGCGCGCAGGACCTCGGCGACCATGCCGGCAGCCTGCTGCGGCTGACCGAGGACGGCAACCCGGCGCCCGGCAATCCGTTCCAGAGCCGGGACGACGTTCTGCCGGAGATCTACTCGCATGGCCATCGCAACATCCAGGGCCTGCTGGTCCATCCGGAAACCGGTGAGATCTGGGCCACCGAGCACGGCCCGCGCGGCGGTGACGAATTGAACAAGGTCGAGCCGGGCAACAACTACGGCTGGCCGGAGGTGTCCCTGGGCCGAGACTATCGCACCGAGGAACGTTATTTCGACTACACCGTCCGGCACAAGGAAGGCATGGTCGATCCGGTCATCGACTGGACCCCGGGCCTGCATCCTTCCGGGCTGGTGGTGTTGACCGATGATCGCTTTCCACGCTGGCAAGGCAATCTGCTCTCCGGGGGTCTGGCCACACAGGAAATTCGCCGTATCGTGTTCGAAAATGAAATGGTGGTGCACGAGGAGCGCCTGATCCAGGGCAAGGCCGGCCGCATCCGAGATCTGGCCATCGGCCCTGAAGGCGATCTCTGGTTCGTCACCGATAACGGCGAAAACAACGACGGCGTGTGGCGGATTTCGCCGGCACAGTAAATTGGAGGGTTTCGGGGCTTACTGATTCACTTGCAGGTGTCGGCTATTTAATAAACCCATCTGTTGCATAAATTTGCGGCGAGAGACCGTTGCACTGCCCGGTATAGCAGCGTTTCCGGGGCGCGTGCTCAATTTTCCAATCCTCACATAGAGTGAGCTATGTTCCGGTTGGAAAATATCCGCGCACGCCCCGGAAACACTACTCTCCGGGCTCTCGCACTCGGAAATTTATGCAACTGATGGGTAAAGCGAACCACCGATTACGCAGATTCGCGCAGATTTCGGATTGAAATACAAACAAACTGCGTGAATCTGCGCAATCTACTGCACACCAAACCCTGGATGCCCGGTCCAGCCGGGCATGACGATCCGGAGTCTGCTTTCAGGCATCGGGCCCGTCGCCGATCCACTCGGCAAACGGGCGATCGCTGCCCTGCTCCATCCACTCCAGCGCAAGCATTTCACGCATCTCGATGGTTTCGACGAAATATTCGGCCTGGTCGCCCATTTCGTCGAAGGAGTCGAAGCCTTCGGCCAGGAACTGCTGCATCTTGCCGAAGCCGGCAGCGTGGGCCGGACCGTACATCCAGTGGACCAGCCGTCGGATGATCTTGCGCCGAACCATGCGTTGCAAAAGGCGACCGAGCTGGCCGATCAGCCTGATCTGCTCCTGCCTGCCCTGCCACTCGCCCATGCGTCTATAGCCGCGCGCGTATTCGGCCTGATCGAGCTCCCCTTCGAGCATTTGTGACAGGCGGGCATCAAAATCCATGCTCATCCATTGCAGGCGCATCGCCTCGCCAACCGCGTGCAGGATTTCATCGGCCAACATCTTCGACATGAGCGGCAGGATGCGTTCAAGTTGCCGGTCGCGTTCGCGCATGTCACGACCACCGTAGAGTTGTTCGAGAAAAAACACGCAGGCGGCACGGAACCGCTGCTGCCGGCGCAAGTCCTGGTAGGTTTCGCGCAACCGCGCGCGCTGCCAGTGCTGAAGTTCTTCCAGCCGCGGATACTCCACGGATCGTTCTGCAAGGCTTGCCAGCAACTTCTGGCTGAGCATAATCTGTTCGGCCAGATATTCGCGTCCCGGCGCGCCGCGCCTGCTCATTCCGATCGTGCAGCGCGAATCGCCTCCAGGAGCTCTTCGCGACCGCGCCGGAAGACCGCAACTGATTCCACATGTGCGTAGCGGCAAATCCGCTCCGGATCGATCAGAAATACCCCCCGTTTCATGCCAAGCAGGCCCTTGCAACCGAATTGCCCGGCCACCTTCAGATCCTCGTCGCTGAGCAGCCGGAACGGCAGCTCGCGGCGCTGGCGGAATTTCTGGTGCGATTCGGCATCGTCGGCGCTGATGCCGACTACTTCCACGCCCAGGTCGTTGAAGTCATCCAGACCGTCGCGGTAGTCGCATAGCTGGCGGGTGCAGACTGGTGTGTCGTCGCCGGGGTAGAAAACCAGCAGCAGCCAGCCTTCATGATCGGCGAGGCGAAAAGTGTTGCCGTCCTGGTCGGCCAGTTCGAAATCGGGTGCCTCGTGTCCTGTTTGCAGCATGGCTTGTGCTCCCTGATGATTTAGCTTCATGGTAGCCACAGTTGCAGGTTTTGTGGGTGAAATTCAGGCAAAACCCGCCCCCTCCCCAACCCTCCCCCGCAAGCGGGGGAGGGAGTCAATGAATGACCAGCGCGGGCCTCCCCGCAAGCGGGGGTGAAGGCGAGTGCAGTGTCGTTCAGGAGCAGGCGCGGCGCGGACCCGGGGCCTCGACAGGCTGCCCGCCGGGTCCGATTCAACTCCCTCCCCCGCTTGCGGGGGAGGGTTGGGGTGGGGGCGCGCGAGAGACTGCGAGGTTACAATGGGTGGATCGCAATGCCGGACAGACCCCGCTCATGCTGACACTCAACCCCGCCTCCAGTCATCGCAGCAATCGCAAGGTCCCCAGGATTGGCCTGGCAATCGCCGGTGGTGGGCCGCTGGGGGCGATTTACGAGCTGGGCGCGCTGCAGGCGATGGACGAGGGCATCGATGGTCTGCGGCTGCATCAACTCGACAATTACGTCGGGGTCAGCGCCGGGGCGTTCCTGGCGACCAGTCTGGCCAATCAGGTCACCAGCAGTCAGATGTGCCGGATTTTCATGAACGCACCGGGCGCCGAGTTCTCGTTCGAACCGGAAACCTTTCTCCGACCGGCCCTGAAGGAGTTCATGTCGCGGGCGCGCAATCTGCCCAGGGCCATTTATTCCCTGCTGTCCGAAGCGGTACGTCATCCCGAGCGATGGGGCCACCTCGAGGCGATCGGCGGGCTCAGTCAGGTGTTGCCGACCGGAATTTTCGACAACGAAACCATCGACGCGTTCGTCAGCCGGGTGCTGGACCGCCCCGGGCGGACCAACGATTTCCGCAAGCTTGAGGCGTCGCTCAGGATCGTAGCCATGGATCTCGACACCGGTGCGGCGGTACGATTCGGCGAGCCGGCCACCGAGCACGTGCCGATTTCACGGGCGGTGCAGGCCTCAGCCGCGCTTCCGGGGCTGTATCCACCGGTCAGGATTGACGGTCGCTATTATGTGGACGGCGCGCTCAGGCGCACCCTGCACGCATCGGTGGCACTGAATCAGGGCGTCGATCTGCTGATCGGTCTCAACCCGCTGGTGCCCTACGATTCCGCGCTGGCCGACCCGGATGCAGATCCCTTAAGCGAAAGCCGGATGATTCAGGGCGGCTTGCCGCTGGTGCTGGCGCAGACCTTCCGCGCGCTGATCCAGTCGCGCATGCAGATCGGCGTCAGCAAGTACGCGACCGATTTTCCGCATTCTTCGATTCTGCTGGTCGAACCCAACCGCAGCGACGAACGCCTGTTTTTTACCAACATGTTCAGCTACTCCAGTCGCAACGAACTGGCCGAGCATGCCTATCAGGTCACCCGCTCGGAGTTGCTGGCGCGCGCCGACGATCTGGAAAAATTTCTGGCCCCCTACGACATCCAACCCAACCGCGAAACCCTCTCAAAAACAAGCAGTCTTGCCGAAAGTCTACGCCGCGAACGCCCCTACCTCGCGCCCATGGGCAATACCCTGGCGCGCGGTCTGGATCGCCTGGATCGGGTGCTGGAAGAGTTGTAGTCACGAGATCGCGGTTTGGAAACCACTCCTACCTGGGCTGGAATCCGCGGGAGCGAGTTCCGATTCGCGATTCGCCTGGACATCGCATTGCGGTCAGATGCCGCCCATAGCAGGAATTCAGCTATCGGCGGTGGTCCGGCGACCGAATCGGGAAGCATGGAGCAATTGGCGGGCGCGGCGCCAGACAGATATGACGGCCGGCAGGCCCGCCGCGCTTATTCGCTGCCGCGAGATCCGACCCGGGCGACGTAACAGCTTTCGGCCCAGCATGCGGTCGAGATGCAGTCGCAACAGCAAATGACGATGATGCCAGGCAGCTTGCTGCGGTAGCGTGCCGATCAAGCGATCATGCGCCAGCAGTGCCTCACCGGCCAGGTGCCGCACCAGCGCGGCCAGACGCAACGGCGATTCGCCGTCGGCGACCTGTTGCCGGGTCAACTGATACTCGGCCTGCAGCTCCAATGGCACCAGCCAGCGATTCTGACGGGCATCCAGGACCAGATCGCGGGCAATTCGAACCCGATACATCGCACCGGCCATTTTAGCCAGTTCCTGCTCCAGCCCCTGCTCCCGGCCAAGCAGCCGGGCTTCCAGCAGCGCCGCCGGTCCGGCCACCTCGCGGGCATGCTCGGCTAGCTCCGCAACCTGCTCAAATCTCGGCGGATCAATTTCCCGCGCAACGGCACCGATCAGGCCGGCAAACAACGCGGCCGGCACACGCTCGGCAGCGCCGGTCGCCTGCCAGGCCTGAATGGCCGGATGCGCTTCGCCTTCCGCCAGCCCATGCTGCCACCATTGGAGCTTGCGCCGGGCAACATCCGGCTCGCTGATCTGGCCCGGAATCGAGGCGATTTCGCCAATCACGGCATTCAACGCCAGCAGCTCATCCCGGCTTGCCGGATCGGCATATGGAAGCGTCAGCGCGAGCGGATGCCCGGACACCTGATAGCGCTGACGACACCATGCCAGCGACTCGTCAGGGCGCATGAACATGACCGAGGCAGGCGCGCGCCGGGCGACTTTCAATGCACCGTGGGACTGGGATCATCACTTTCGGGCGCACCGCTGATCAGCAGCCGCTCGACATCGAGGCGGTCGAAGCGGTAGTGCTCGTTGCAGAATTCACAGTCGACTCCGACTTCGCTTTCGGACTCGATGATGGCGCGCAATTCATCCTCGCCAAGACCACGCAGCACCCGGGCAACGCGCTCGCGTGAGCACGGGCAGTAAAACCGCAGCGGGCGGGCCGGAAACAGGCGCCGATCCTGTTCGTGAAACAGCCGATGCAAGACTGTCTCGGCGTCATGATCAAGCAATTCCTGCTGGCCCAGAGTCTCCACCAGATGGCAGGCCCGGCGCCAACCGTCATCATCCCCGGCCGGCCCCGGAAGCCGCTGCACCAGCAGGCCGGCGGCCCGGTTTTCGGTGACCGCAAGCACGACCCGGGTCGGCAGTTGCTCGGAGTGGTCGAAGTATCCGGCAATCGCCTCGGCCATGCTGTCGCCTGCAAGCGGTACGATGCCCTGCCAGGTCCGACCCGAACCGGAAGGCTCAATGGTCACAGTCAACACTCCGCCCTCAGTCAGTTCGGAAAAATCCGTTGCCCCGGCGAAAGCCTGTGAATCGTAGCGCGCCAGTCCACGCATGCCGCCGGCGTCGGTGCAATCGGCCATCAGCAGACGCACCGCGCCCGAAGCGCGAAGTTGCAGACTGACCCGGCCATCGAGCTTGATGCCGCTTGAGCACAGCGCCGAAACCACTAGCGACTCTCCCAGCAGGCGGCCGAGCCGTTCCGGATAGCGGCCACGCTCACGCACCTGGCAATAGACCTCGTCGATATGCACCACGACACAGCGAACGTTCGCCTGCTCCAGCAGCAGACATTGCAGGTAATCGGTGTTCATACGGCGATCCGCTCCAGCTCGCGGCGCAGCAGTAATTCGAGCTCGGTCGGGGTCGCGATGCTGAAATCAGCGCCCCAGGACGAGACATCGCAATCCTCCGCGATATAACCCCACTGCGCAACCGCAGTGCGGACGCCGGCGGCACGACCGGCGATGACATCGCGTTCGTCATCACCGACAAACAACGTCTGCTCCGGATACACGGCAAGCCGGCGGCAGGCTTCAAGCACCGGATCGGGCGCCGGCTTGGGACGCGCGGCGGTATCGCCGGCGATCAGGCAACCGGCCCGATCGCGCATTCCGGCCTGCTCGATGACCGGCAGCGCCAGCCATTCCAGTTTGTTGGTCACGATCCCCCAGCGCATGCCCAGCGACTCGATCGCATCCAGACAAGCCGGAATCCCATTGAAAACCCTGCTGTCCGTCCAGCAATGGGCCCGATACTCGTCGAGGAAGCGCTGCCGGAGCTGCTCGCGCTCGGTATCGGTCAGTTCCGGCAGGCCGGCGGCCAGGATCGCCGGCGCACCGCGGCTGGCCACCGGGCGAAGTGGTGCCGGATCGATCGCCGGAAGACCCAGTTCCGCGCGCAGCCCCCCGAGCGCGCCGATCAGGTCCGGCGCAGTATCGGCCAGGGTCCCGTCGAGATCGAACAGTACCGCCTTTGGCGAACGTACGAGAGTCATTCAGCGGCTTCCGGCCGGCAGGCGTGCAACAGGTAGTTGACCCGCGGCGACCCGCCGAGGGTGACCGTGCGTGAAAACGGGTTATAGGCAACTCCCTGAATGCTTTCGACATGGCCGCCGGCGCCACGCACGAATCCGGCCAATTCCGAGGGCCGGATCAATCGATCGTAGCGATGAGTGCCACGGGGCAACAGCCCGAGCACGTATTCAGCACCGAATATAGCCAGACTCCAGGCCAGCGGAGATCGATTGATGGTCGAAAAGAACAGATCGCCGCCGGGCTTGACCAGCAACAGGCAGGCCGCGACAACGCTGGCCGGATCAGGAACGTGCTCCAGCATTTCCAGACAGCACACGACATCGAACCCGCCCGGCTCCTGCCCGGCCAGTTGCTCGGCAGTCTGTTGCCGATAATCGATCTCCAGCCCTGATTCGACCTGGTGCAGCCTGGCGACCATCAGCGGTTTTTCCGCCATGTCGATAGCAGTCACCTGCGCCCCGGCGCGCGCCATGGACTCGGCCAGCAGACCACCGCCGCAGCCAATATCGAGCAGCCGCTTTCCGGCCGGCCGGGCAAGTGCCGAAATCCAGTCCACACGTGGTCCGTTCAGGTCATGCAGCGGACGAAAGTCGCCTTCCGGATCCCACCAGCGCGAGGCCATTCGGTTGAACGCTTCGGCTTCGCGCGGATCAAGATTGAGTTCGCTTGCTTTCAATTCAGCCACTTCAATAATCTTCCCGAATAAACTAAAGAGCAACCACAGATTACGCAGATGTGCGCAGATTCATGAACCAAAAAAACCATCATCTGCGTGAATCTGGGTAATCTGCGGTTTCATGGTTTTCCGTTAGCGGCTCCGAGAGCCCGGGCGATTCGCCGTCGCCAATCCCGGCATTCATCGAGAATTTTGTCCTCCGACAACGTCGTGAGTTCCCGCCGGTCAAGCAAGCGCTTGCCCGCCACCCACACATCGGTGACCTGGGCATCCTGCGCGGCATAGACGATTTGCGAAATCACATCGTAGACCGGCTGGGTTTCGATTCGATCGAGCCGGATTGCGGCCAGGTCGGCCTGCTTGCGCGGTTCAATTGAGCCAATTGTATTGTCCAGCCCGAGTGCGCGCGCGCCGTGAAGGGTGGCCATGGACAGCGCCCTGGCGGCCGGAACCGCTTCCGGATCGCCACTGGAAACTTTGGCCAAAAGCGCGGTCTGGCGCATTTCGGCCAGCAGACTCAGGTCGTTGTTGCTGGCCGCGCCATCGGTGCCGATGCAGACATTGGCCCCGGCCCGATCCAGTGCCGCAACCGGGCAAATGCCGCTGGCCAGCTTCATGTTGGAATCCGGGCAATGCACGACATGCATTCCGGTTCCTGCCACTCGCTGGATATCATTTTCATCCAGTTGGGTCATGTGCACACCCAGAAGGCGCGGACCCGGCACCCCCAACCGCTGCAGCCGTTGCAGCGGCGGCAATCCGTATTGCTCGCGGCTGGAGTCGACCTCGCCGGGGGCTTCAAGCAGATGCAGATGGATCCTCGTGTCCAGCTCTTCGGCCAGCGCGACCATGCGCTCGAACGCAGTATCGCCGACCGAATAAGGTGCATGCGGCGCGAAACCGACACTGATCAGGGGCTCGTGCTCGAAACGTCGAAACACCTCCAGCCCGCGCACAAAATAGCCATCCTCATCCTCGGCCCAGGGGGTCGGAAAGCCGATTACCGGCATCCCGACCACAGCACGCATGCCAGCGTCGATCGCCTGCTCTGCGGTGACATCGGGGAAGAAGTAATGATCGTTGAAGCATGTCGTGCCGGAACGAAGCATCTCGGCCATCGCCAGCCGGGTGCCGGCGGCGACGTAGTCCGGACCCATGATGATCTTCTCGGCCGGCCAGATGTTCTCGTGCAGCCAGCGCATCAGCGGCAGGTCGTCGGCCAGGCCGCGCAGTAATGCCATAGCCGAATGCGTGTGACTGTTGACCAGACCCGGGATCAGCACCGATTCGCCCAGCTCCACCCGCCGCGCATCAGGAAAAAGGTGATCGAGTTGTCCGGTCTCGACGCCGGTTTCGACAATCGCAACGATGCGCCCGGAACGGATCACCACCGCGTGATCTTCGAGCACCAGCCCTTCCGGCACAACCGGCACGACCCATTTCGGGATCAGCGCCTCGAAATGACCATCGCTCATTCCTTGACCCGGGAGACGTACTCGCCCGAGCGGGTATCGACGCGCAGCACCTCACCCTCATTGATGAACAGCGGGACGCGCACAGTTGCACCGGTCTCCAGCTCTGCCGGCTTGCCGCCACCGCCCGAAGTATCGCCGCGCACGCCCGGATCGGTGCGTACCACTTTCAGTTCGACGAAATTCGGCGGCACCACGCTGATCGGATCGCCGTTGAACAGCGTCACCTGGCAGCGATCCTCCTCCTTGAGCCACTTGGCGTCATCTCCGACAGCGTTGGCATCGGCGGCGAGCTGATCGAAACTGTCAGGATCCATGAAGTGCCAGAATTCGCCATCGGAATAGAGGTACTGGACCTCTTTTTCGAACACGTCGGCCGACTCGATCGACTCGTTGGACTTGTAGGTCTTTTCCACCACCCGGCCGGTCTTGAGATTACGCACCCGGATGCGGGTAAACGCCTGTCCCTTTCCGGGTTTGACGAATTCGGTTTCGACGATGTTATGGGGCTCTCCGTCGAGCAGGACCTTGAGACCGTTCTTGAGATCGTTAGCGCTGTAATTGGCCATGAATCGGCATTCCTCGAATCGTTCACAAACCCGCGCGCCTTTAACCGCGCGGAATACAATCGCGTCTCAACCGCAGCATCGGCGCCGTACGCCGGAATTCGATTGCCATGGCTGAAACCGCAGCCCAGCTTGATATGATAACCGTCTCCGAGTCACACGACACTGGCGACTGGCGCGGCGAGATGCAGCAGGCCTGGCGGGATCCGCGCGCCCTGCTGCGGCATCTGGGTCATGACCCGGACCGGTTTGCGCTGGCCGAAACCGGTTTCCCGTTTCTGGTCACGCGTGACTTCGCCGGACGCATGCGCCCCGGCGATCGCGATGATCCACTGTTGCGCCAGGTACTGCCGCTGGCCAATGAGAACGACCGGGTGCCGGGTTTCATCGACGATCCAGTCGGCGACCAGGCCAGCCGCGCGACTGCCGGACTGCTGCACAAGTACCACGGCCGGGCATTGCTGATCAGCACCGGCGCCTGTCCGATCCACTGTCGCTACTGCTTCAGACGCCAGTTCGACTATCGTGACGAAATGATTGATTCAGGCCGCGTGCAACAAATCGGCGACTGGCTGGCCAGGAACCCGGGGATCGAGGAATTGATTCTCTCCGGCGGCGATCCGCTGATGCTGTCCAACCGCAGGCTTGAACGTCTGGTGGGACCACTGGCCGAATTGCCACGGATTGTGCGACTGCGCATTCACAGCCGCGTGCCGGTCACCCTGCCGCGGCGCATCGATGATGGCCTGATACGCTGGCTGAAAACGCTGAATGCCAGAATCGTGGTCGTCATTCATGCCAATCACGCCAACGAGTTCGACCGGGAGGTCGCCGCCGCACTGGCGCGCCTGGCACACACCGGTGCCGATGTTCTCAACCAGGCGGTTTTGCTGCGCGGGGTTAACGATAGTGTCGAGGCGCTTGCCGAATTAATGTGCACCGGTCATGCCGCGGGTGCCCTGCCGTATTACCTGCATCTGCTCGACCGGGTTCAGGGAAGCGCTCATTTCGAGGTCGCACCGGTGCGGGCGCGCTCAATGATCGAGCAACTGCGCACCCGCCTGCCAGGCTATCTGGTGCCACGATTGGTCCGAGAACAACCCGGAGAGACTTCCAAGACGGCCGTAGTATGACCCCGCTCCGGCATCGTCGGGAACTGAATGACTCTCCGGGGCTTTCCCGCAGCGGCAGTTGCACGTACCATAGACATCGAGAGAGAAAGCATCCTGCAAGGGGTTGAGCCCGCCCGGATTCACGACAACTTCGCCATGAATTCGGGGAAATCAACAAGGATGCCAAGGGGCCGATTGAATTCGAGAGTCCTGAATGACCGAAAACAAGCATCTGGTGAACCTGCTGGCCGTCGATGACGGGCCCGAGTCGGTGCGCGAAATCGAGGAAGTGCTGGATAACCGCAGCCTGCGAATGCACTTTGCCGACACGCCCAACGCGTTCGGGCGCATTCTCGAAGACGAACCGATTGACCTCGGACTGATCCACATTCATGACGGCAGCCACGCCCTGCTGGACCCCCTGGTGCGACTGCTGCGCGGGCATCAACCTCCGATCCCGCTGTTTGCGGTGGTCGATCCGGCGCCGGACTCGGCGATTGCCGCCGCAGCCGCGGGAGTATGTGGTTGTGTGCGTGTCGACGACATGCGCGGCGTAGTCCGGGTGCTGGGCGAACGCGTGCGAATGATGGCGGAGAACCGGCAGCAGGCCGAGCAGCTCCTGCGCACACGCGACATTCAGGAGCGCTACAACCTGTTGCTTGAATCCTCCAGCGAAGCGATCGCCTACCTGCACCAAGGCCTGCACATCTATGCCAACCCCAGCTACATCAGGTTGTTCGGTTACAGCAATTTTGACGAACTGGAAGGTTTTTCCATTCTCGACCTGCTGTCTCCGGGAGACAGCGGGGTTGACATCAAGCATCTGCTCAAGTCCCTTGCGCGAGGCGAACTGCCCGACGACGCCCTGGAACTCAAGGCACATCGCGCCGACGGCGAGTCATTTCGAGCCAAAGCGGAGTTTGCACCAGCGCACTACGACGGCGAAGCCTGTACCCAGATCCTGATTCGCGAAGTCGTCGAGGCCGGCGACAGCGTAAAACTCAAGCGCGAGCTGGAAAAACTGCGTTCGCATGACATGCTGACCGGTTTGCAGAACCGCCAGGCATTCATTGCCGGACTCAAGGAAGTCATCAAACAGCCTGACGAAAAAGCAAACATTGCCATCGTACTGGTCACGCTGGACTATTTCCCGGAACTTCAGCGCAAGGTCGGCAACGCCGCAACGGACGTGCTGATTCAGAAGTTTGCCGCGAGATTCGTGGAATTGACTGAAGATGCACTGATGCCGGCACGGCTGTCCGATTTCGTTCTGGCCGTGCGCCTCCTGTTCAACGAGCGCAACGAGGCCGAGCAACTCGCCACCCGATTGGTGGAAGGCTTTTCCGGCCGCATTCTGGAAGTGGGCAACAAGTCGCCGACAGTGACCGCCAGCGTGGGTCTGGCGCTGGATACCAGCGGCATGTTCAGTGCCGACGAATTGCTGGGCCAGGCCGAAAGCGCGCTGCGCGAAGCCGAACGCTCCGGCGGCAACAGCTACCTGCGTTATCGACCAGGTACCGGCGGTGGCGAAAGCGACGATGGCACAAACCTGCTCGAGCAGGTCCGTCACGCGCTGGGCGATCGTAAATTCAGGCTGATCCAGATGCCCATCACCAGCATGGAAGACGATGATTTCATCGTGCACGAGTTTGAAACCCGAATGCGCATCGACGGCAGTGACGAAATCGTGATGGCTTCGGCTTTTCGCAATGTCGCCAATCAAGCCGAGCTTTCGGCCCAGATCGACCGGCAGATGCTCGATAACCTGGAAGAGTGGCTGGAAAACCATCCGAATGACCGGCATGAGCTGATCGTCCCGCTGAGCTACCAGAGTTTTGACGACCGGGAAGTCATGCACAAAATCCAGAATCTGCTCGATCAGGGGGCACTGGATGAGCGAAGGCTGATTCTGGGCTTCCATTTCGACGAGGTCACCGAACATCTGCGCGAGCTGCAGCGGCTGACCAACCGTTTTGCCGTTCGCGGTGTCAGGTTCGCACTGCTCGATGCCACCCCGAACCAGCGCATCGAGATGATCCTCAAAAACGTGCTGGTCCAGTTCATCAAACTCGGCGGCGACATTACCGCGGCTCTGCGCAATGACGAGCGGGGTCGCAAGGCGCTGGAAGAACTGGCGGCGGGAGCCGCGCGCAGGGATATTCGCATGATCGCACCGCCGGTAGAGGCTACCACCGACCTGGCCACGCTGTGGCAGTTCGGCATCACCCTGGTGCAGGGAGATTTCGTGCGCGAGGGCGAGAACTAGTGGTCCTTCAACCTGATAATTCAGGATTCAGTTGGTCTGTCAGCGTTCAGGGCAAGGCACGGCTCGCCGGGAATGCTTATTGCCTTTCCAAGAGCCCTAAAGCCGCAGATGAGCGCTTTCCGGCTCGCCCTTCGGGAGTGCGTCTGAGTCGACATTGCTGCGTTCCGCCCCTTGTAAAGGGCTTGCCATTCACTGCCGGTCGCGCCTTGCACTGTCGACTCCGTCAAACTCTGCATGTTGCAGGATTAGTGACGGGGTACACTAGAAATTGCCATCTCTCAGCACGGCGATGCGTTCCTCCAGCGGCGGGTGGCTCATCAAAAGACGCTTGAGGCCCAGACTGGTGCGACCGCGAATGCCGAATGCCTCAACCGCCTCCGGGAGTTGCCCGGGCTGTTGACTCAGGCGCAGTCTCTCCAGCGCCGCGATCATCTTACCGCGTCCGGCCAGTCTGGCGCCGCCGGCATCGGCGCGGAATTCGCGCCAGCGCGAGAAAGCCATGACGATGATGCTGGCCAGAATTCCGAGCACGATCTGCAGCACGATTACAGTAATGAAGTAACCCGGACCGTAAAGCCGGTCGCTGCGAAACACTGCGCGATCGATGATCTGCCCGAGAATTCGTGACAGCAGCAGGACAAAGGTATTGAGCACACCCTGCAACAAGGTCATCGTGATCATGTCGCCGTTGGCGACGTGCGAGACTTCGTGAGCCAGCACCGCTTCAACCTCATCTTCGCGCATGTTTCGCAACAGGCCGGTCGAGACCGCGACCAATGCCTTGTTGCGCGATGCTCCGGTCGCGAACGCGTTCGGCTCGGCGGCATCAAAAACGGCCACATCCGGCATGCCGATGCCGGCCTCGCGCGCTTGACGCTCGACCGTGGCGACCAGCCAGCGCTCTGCCTGACTGGTCGGGCGCTCGATGATCTTCGCATGCGTGGTCATGAGCGCGATACGCTTACTCATCAGCAGCGAAATCAGCGCGCCCCCCATGCCGAACATCAGTGCGAAAATCAGCATTGCGGCATGGTTTAGGTCGAAGCCCTGGGCGCGCAACCAGGGCTCCAGCAGATTCATGACGAAGCCAAAGACCACCAGAATGGCCAGGTTGGTCAGCAGAAAAAGCCCGATTCGTCGCATTTTGGTTTCCCGTCCTGTAAGAAATCTTCCTGATTACTGATCCGAATATGGTCCCTGACAGCGCTCCACACAAGATGTCCGGATATCGGACCCGGTTCGCGCCGTCGCCCACCGGGCCGCTGCATTTCGGCTCGCTGGTGGCTGCATTGGGCAGCTTCGTGCAGGCACGCGCCCAGGGTGGACAATGGCTGGTTCGAATAGAAGACATCGATCCGCCGCGCGAGGTTCCGGGCGCAGCCCGCGCTCAGTTGAAGAGCCTGCGCGAGTTCGGCCTGATCGCCGATCAGCCGCCGCTGTTCCAGTCACGTTCGGTTGCGTTGCATCGCGCCGCGCTCGACAGCCTTCGCCGTGCCGGGCTTGCCTTCGACTGTGGCTGCAGCCGGCGCGATCTGCCTGCCGACGGAATTTACCCGGGCACCTGCCGCGTCCGAATTCCGCCGGGCAAGACCCCGCGCAGCGTACGCTTTCGTATTCCCGACCGGACTGTCGAAGTCATCGACCGCATTCAGGGGCCCATTCACTTCAGGCTGGATCGTGAATGCGGCGATTTCGTGATCTGGCGCGCTGACGGACGGGTCGCATATCAGCTCGCGGTCGTGGTCGACGACGCAGCCGCCGGAATTACCGAAGTCGTGCGCGGGCGTGATCTTCTGGACTCGGCACCGCGCCAGCAACTGCTGCATCAGGCACTGGGAACTCCCGTACCGGGCTGGTTGCACCTACCGCTGGTGGTCGATCGCCACGGCCAAAAGCTGTCGAAATCCGGTCATGCAGACCCGATTGAAACACTGTCGCCGGCGCGCACAGTTCGTCTCGCGCTGGAAGTGCTCGGACATCCGCCACCCGGCGGTATGCGAACACTGGAATCGCTGCTGGAATGGTCCATCGCCAACTGGCAACCGGAACATATCCCGTCCGCGCCCTTCGAGCTGGGTCGTGGCTTTTGAGCAATGGTGTGGGTGTGTAAAGACGATATGTCCTCGCCAAGACGCCAGGACCGCCAAGGAAAGGAAAAGGATGACCGAGATCGGTCGTTGTTCACTATCGATTCCTTTGCGCTCTTGGCGTCTTGGCGAGAGGAATCAGTCCTGCCATCATCTACCTGATCAAGGATGAGTATACTCACCCCAAGAATCCAGATACAAATCCGGACACTAATACGGCATGAGTGCGACCTATCTCGACTTCGAACAGCCGATCGCGGAAATGGAGGCGAAGCTGGCCGAGCTGCGCAATGTCGGCGACAGCCATGAAATCGATCTGGAGCAGGAAATTGAGCGCCTTGAACAACGCTGTCGGGAACAGATCGAGACCATCTTCGCCGGCCTGACCGACTGGCAGATCTCACAGCTTGCCAGGCATCCCGAGCGCCCTTACACGCTGGACTACATCCCGCTACTGTTCGATCGCTTCGAGGAATTGCATGGCGACCGCGCATTTGCCGACGATCATGCAATCGTCGGCGGCCCGGCTTCGCTGGAAGGGCGATCGGTCATGGTCATCGGACATCAAAAAGGCCGGGACACCAAGGGCAAGATCCAGCGCAACTTCGGTATGCCCCGGCCGGAAGGCTATCGCAAGGCATTGCGGCTGATGCACATGGCGGAGCGCTTCGGCCTGCCCATCGTCACCCTGATCGACACGCCGGGTGCCTATCCGGGCGTCGGTGCCGAAGAACGCGGCCAGTCTGAGGCGATCGCGCGCAATCTGAAGGTCATGTCCCGGCTGCGCGTACCCATTCTTTGCACGGTAATCGGCGAGGGTGGTTCTGGCGGCGCGCTGGCAATCGGAGTGGGCGACCGCATGAACATGTTGCAATACTCCATTTACTCAGTCATTTCACCGGAAGGCTGTGCTTCGATCCTGTACAAGAGCGCCGACAAGGCCGAAGTCGCCGCCGGCGCACTCGGCCTGACCGCGAAACGACTCAGGGAGCTGGGGCTAATCGACAAGATTATCCGCGAGCCGCTGGGCGGCGCGCATCGCAATCCGGGCGAAGTCGCCGGCCGGCTCAAGGAACACCTGATCAGCCAGCTTGCAGCGCTCGACAAACTCGACACTGAACAATTGCTGCAAAAGCGCTATCGCAAGTTGATGGACATGGCTGCGCTGGAGCGCGGCTAGGCGCGGAGGCTGCATGCACGACGACCGGGCCATGGGGCTTCAGGGCAAGCTCGACTGCCGGGCGGTAAGCGAAACCCGGCGGAATATGCTGGCGTTCAGCGGCGGCCCCGATTCCATGGCCCTGCTGCATCTGCTTCTGGCCCGCGGCCTCGGGCACAACCTCGAAGTTGTTCATATCGATCATGGACTGGATCCTGAAAGCGCATTGCGCGCCGAGCGTGCGCGCGGCCTTGCGGCCGTTCACGGCATCGACTGCAATATCGTGCGGCTTGCCATCGAAGACCGCGAAGGCGGCACCGAGGCGGCGGCAAGAAAGGCGCGCTACGCGCACTTCGAAGCCCGGCTGGGGCCAGGCGAGTACCTGCTGACCGCGCACCACGCCGATGATCAGGTCGAAACCGTAATGTTGCGGCTGCTCCGCGGTGCCGGACCGCGCGGCCTGTCCGGAATGCGTGATCGTCGACGATTCGGTGCCGGCTGGCTGGGCCGGCCACTGCTGGATGTGAGACGGCATGAACTGCTGGAGTATCTGAAAGCCCATGAACTGGACTGGATCGAGGATCCCGGCAACCTGGATACTGCACTGGACCGCAATTTTCTGCGACATGAAATCCTGCCCGCGATCCGGATCCGGTGGCCAGGCTATTGCACCAGCATTCTGCGCAGCGCCGAATGGCAAAAGGCCGCGGAACTGGCCATGCTGCGAGACGCAAAACGACGCTGGGAAGAGCTGTGCCGCCGCCAGCCCGGTTCGGGCGAGATCACGCTGGATCTGTCGGACTGGTTGGCCGAAGAGGAAACACGCGCGTTCAATGTCATGCGATGGTGGTGCGAACAAGGCCACCTGTGCGCCCCGCCGGTCCGGCGGCTGAAAGTTTTCAGGCAACAGGCCGCTACCAGTGCTGAAGACCGACAGCCGCGACTGGCCTGGTCCGGCGGCCAGCTGCATGCCTGGCGCAACCGGATCTGGCTGGAGCTGCGACCGCTTCCGCAACACTCCTGGCACATTGACTGGAATCCCGCGGCCGCCACCCCGCTTCCGGGCGGGGGATTCATGATCCTGGTCGGCGAGCACGATCAGGACTTCGGGCAAAACTGGAGCTTGTGCTCCGCCCCGCCGGGCACGCCCATTCGCACCCATCCATCGCGCCCCAGGAGGCCGGTTGCAGAACTGCTGCGCGAGGCTGGAATTCCGCCCTGGCGGCGCGCCGCCGTGCCGTTGCTGGTGGTTGACGGCGAACCCCGGGCTTTGGGAACTGAATGGCTGGATCACGCATTCCGTGACTGGCTGAAAAGGCACAATGCGCACCTGCTCTGGCATAACAGACCCGCCACACTGCTACCATGTCAGCCCTGGCTGGAAGGAGAAACCTGAATGAGCAGTAATCAGCAAGAGTCACCAGCATCATTCGAACAAAAACTGGCCGAACTTGAGGGTCTGGTGGAGCAACTCGAATCCGGCGAACTCGAACTGGCCGAATCCCTAGAGCGTTTCAAGACCGGCATCGAACTGAGCCGTCAATGCCGGGAACAACTCGATCAGGCGCGCCACACGGTGGATGAGGTCATGGCCGATGCCACCGAGGAGCCCGCCGGCCGCAGTGAATCCGACGAAACGTCAGATTGATCCTGGCATCGACCTTGTGCGCCGTTCGCGGCACATGATGTTGCCAGTGATGCTGAAGGTCGCCGGACATCACGATCAGGCTGCCATGCTCCGGCTCCAGTTCCAGCTTGTCTTGCTTTGCATCCTTGCACCGAAGAACGAATCTGCGATTTGAACCCAGACTGATCGACGCGATGACCGGATCGATACCGAGCTCCGGTTCATCATCGGCATGCCAGCCCATCGAATCCCGCCCGTGCCGATACAGGTTCAGCAGCACGCTGTTGAAATTCCCCACCGATTCACGTTGCAGTCTGCACTTTAGCTCCAGCACGGCTGGATGCCATGCAACGGCATCGTAATCATCGTTGGAATAGCGATAACGAATTCCTTCATCGCCCATGAAACACAACAGGCGCGGTTGTCTGACTGTGCGGCCGAACAGCATGATGGATCTGGACTGCCAATCGATTTGTCGATGAAGACAATTGAACAGTTCACCGGCTTGCAGCGGCGACAACCAGCCGGGCCGATAGGCAAGACAGCCATGTGGCGGAAGGGTCTTGACAAAACCTTCATTCGACATTGACCTGAAATTCATTTTTGCTTGACGGTACATCGATGCCTATGCCTCATTGTGATGGTGCCGATCGCAATCCATTCAGCATTCGAATGGGCAATCGGTACCGACGCATCCCGTACTTTTTATCCCAAGGAGTAGTTTAATGAAGAGTTTAACAAGCACGATAATCGCATCTCTGGTTTTGATTACCGGCCTTGCAACGGCCGGAAATTACGGAAGCCGTAAGGATATCGTCGACACCGCCATCGAAGCCGGTGATTTCAACACCCTGGTAACGGCGGTCCAGGCCGCGGGTCTGGTCGATACGCTCAAGGGCGAAGGCCCGTTTACCGTATTCGCCCCCACCGACGCCGCCTTCGCCGCGATCCCGGAAGCCGATCTGCAGGCCCTGCTGGCCGATACTGAAGCTTTGACGAAAGTGCTGACTTATCACGTGGTGGCAGGAAAGGTCATGGCCGCCGATGTGGTCAACCTGAACAGCGCGACCACCGTTGAAGGATCGGATGTTGCCATCAACGTCAGCAATGCCGGCGTGCGTATCGGTGGCGCCAATGTTGTCACCACCGATATTGAAACCAGTAATGGGGTCATTCACGTCATCGATGCAGTGATCATGCCGTAACTTGCACGCTTGGATTCCGATGGTTACACAAGACGGGCCATCCGGCCCGTCTTTTTTTGGCTATACCGCGATCCCGCAAAGGAATAATCAGCCTCACGAGCGTGTGCCGTTCAGAAAAGACCAAAACAATGAAACGACGTGCCTGGCGGGGGGGGGGACGAAAGCGGAACCCGGAACTCGAAACTCGAATGCGAGTGATGCGCATCATGAGAATTATTCTTCGGGCGTGAAAAAAGACAGCATCCGACTCCATTGCTTATCTCTTATACTCTCGCTGTAATTTCACCCACGTTTACAAGGAGCGGATAATTTATGAAATCATGTTCCCGTCGCAGTCTTTTCAAGCTCGCAGGCGCAGGCTCGCTGGCACTGATTCTTCCGGCAACCATGCGTGTCAATACCGCATTCGCCCAGGAACAACTGGATCCGGAAAATGCGCAGGCCAAGGCGCTCGGTTATGTTCACGACACCGAGCAGGTCGATCAGGGCAAATATCCTACGCACGAAACCTCGCAAGTCTGTGCCAATTGCCAGCTTGTGCAGGGCAATGATGGGGATTGGGTGGGCTGTGCACTGTTCCCGAACAAGCTGGTCAACGCCAACGGCTGGTGCAGCGCCTGGGTCGCCAAACAGGGCTGACCGTCCAAACCAACCCAAAGTGACCCCGTCTGTTGCACAAATCCTGCGATTTCAGGTTTTCCCTGATCTATCGATTGCTATCGGCTGGTGAGCAAAAGCCACAAGGCGAGCGCGACCAGCGCCACCGGCGGCAGGATCGCCACGGCGATAGAAGACAGTCCGGCCACCAGCCCGAACACTCCGGCCATCCCGGCCAGAAGGTGGTAGAGCAGGCCGACGCCGGTTGCAATCGTGATTCTGACCCCGACACCGCCGCGCTTTGCCGGTCGCGCCGACAGCG
Source organism: uncultured Halomonas sp. (assembly GCA_964453565.1). Taxonomy (GTDB): domain Bacteria; phylum Pseudomonadota; class Gammaproteobacteria; order Xanthomonadales; family Wenzhouxiangellaceae. The sequence continues at coordinate 32,591 of CAYVPB010000011.1, read as the reverse complement.
CGGTTGCGACCAGCACCATGCCGATGCATGCCAGTGGCAGCGCAATTCGCCGCCACAACACCAGTTCGAATTCGCTTGCATCCTGATCACGCGTCTTTAGGCTATCGACGTAGTTCCACAGATCCGATAATGGCAGGCTGGCCGGGGATCGTCGAAAAAGTTCCAGTTGCCGTTCGGTCAGAAACGAAGGCCAGTGATAGCGCTCATGGATCGAGATCCGCTCTGCCGGCGGCGAGTCGACACGCTTGATCATTACATCTTCGAGAATCCAGGTTTCCGGTGCCGGAATCGCTCGTTCAGCACGAATCTGGCTTTCCAGGCTGCCATCGGGGCGAAAACGGTAAATCGCAATCTCCCCCGGCAGTTCTCCGGGCTCGAATCGGCCCACATTCATGAACTGCGAATCGGCTCGCACCCACAACCCATGCGAAGGATGCCAGAGGCTGTTATCGCCCACTCCAGCCCCGCTGTCGGCAAACCTCACCGGCGACTGATATAGCACCGGCGCCAGAAACTGCAATGCAATCAGCGCCGCCAGCGCAATCAGCACTCCGGGCATCAGCGCAAGACGCGTGATTTCCAGCAGGGATATGCCGGACGCACGCATGACGACCAGCTCCCGTTGAGCCTGCATTGCCGAAAGTACCGAGGCAGTTGCCAGGATCGCAACCACCGGCAGCAGATCGATCACGTTGACCGGGACCTGACTAAACGCATCCAGGCCAGTGGCCAGAAAAGAAGCGCCGTTTTCGGCCGCGCCAAGCATGTCCAGCAACGTGACCAGCCAGATCAGCGCTCCGATCGCGACGGCCATGCCGGCATAGCCACGGAACAGGCGGCCAATCAGATAGCGCGAGACAATCCTCATAATGGCGCTCCGGGGCCGCGCCAACGGATCACGAACGCGATCAGCAGCAGCGGTGTGAGCAACAGCGGCTGCCAGAACAGGCCGGGCCAGATCGCGATCACGCCTGCATCCACCTGATCGGAAAGACTGCCGAGTACGGCAAAGTACATCGTCGCCAGCACGCTGCCAAGCACCAGTTTGCTGGCCTTGCCATGGCGAGGGTTGATGCGACCCAGCAGCAAGGCGCCGAAAGCGAGCAGGACCGCCGAAAGCGGCATCACGGTGCGCCACTGCAGTTCGCCCCACTCCAGCGGCCCGGCGGCATTCAGAAGTCGCTGCAGCGGCAGTGCGCGACGTATTCGCTCGCGTTCGACCGACGGCGGCGGGTCGAGAAGCACGCTCAGCTCATCGGTCCGGTTGACCAGGTCCACATCCCCATTCTGATCGAGACGGTAGAAACGCACGTTTCCAGTGAAGTCCAGGACGATGGTGCCGTCCTCGATTTCACGCTGCTGAAGTCGTTGCGCGCGAAGGATGTTGCGGTAGGTCGGCAAACGCTGATGAACGAGCACGTTGGACAAGGTTTGACCTTCCCGCTGCTCGGCAAAGATCATCCACTGCTCATCGCCGATCTCGAAACGACCCGGCTCGACCCGTTCAAGATCGACTTCCACCGCAACCTGACTCTCGAGCCTGTAGAGCAGATCGTAGGCCCACGGCCGGAAAAAATGAGTCAGCGCCGCGACTGTCAGCAGCCCAACCAGCGCCACGACCAGAACCGGTCGAACAATCGATTGGCGACCCACGCCGGCCGCGGCGAAGGCGGTGATCTCATGGGCAGCCTGCATCCTCCCCAGCCCGATCAGAAGGCCGAGAAAGATCGCGCCCGGGATCAGCACATCGAAAAACAGCGCGAGCTTGAGCGATGCAAGCTGGAAAACGACCGAAAGCGGGAAACGCTCGACCACCGCATCGGCCAGATGGCTGCTCAGGAAGCTGGCCAGTACAATCACCAGCACCACCAGGAACACCCCGATCACCGGCTGGATCAACTGGCGCAGAAGATAGCGTTCAACAAGCTTCATGAATCAGAATCAGCCGAGGTCTCAAGATCGCGGCCGTAAATCCGGTAACGCTGGGCGGGCTGCATGCCGATGGCTTCGACAATCGAGCGCATGCCGCGATTCTGTTCCAGGATCCATGACTGCTCGGACAATTCAATACCGTCGGCCAGAATTGGTGCCTGCGCCGCCTGGATCAGTGAATAAATGATCGCGGCGCCCAGCGGGCGTTGCTGATACTCCGGCAGGATCCCCATCAGCGGAGTCCGTACAGCACGGTTACGCTTGCGCGCCAGCCGCCATAGCAGTCGGATTGCGCCATCTGGCCACAACCTGCCGCCCAGATCGGCGATCAGTTCGTTGAGATCGGGCAGCGTGACGATGAACCCGACCGCGCGCCCGTCAACCCGGGCCAATTGGACGTATCCGGGCCGGACGAGAATCTTCATCTCCTCGACCAGGTGCGCAAACTCCTCGCCCGTCAGCGGCACGAATCCCCAATTCGCGGCCCACGAGGCATTAAAAATCTCGCGCAGGGTCTCCGACATCGCGCCCAGCTCGCCGCGCGCCAGCGCGACGATCTCGAACCGTGATCGACACCGCTCAACCATGCGCTGGACGCGCGCGGGCAGACGGAAGTCCGAGCGGCCGCGATACGCCAGCATTTCAGCCACCGATGAGAATCCGGCCTGCTCGACATGATCCGGATACCAGGGCGGGTTGTAATTCATCATCATCATCGGCCGGCGCTGGTAACCATCGACCAGCATTCCGCATTGCTGATTGATCGAAAGGTCGAACGGACCCTGGAGCCGGTTCATACCCTGCTCGCGCAACCATTCGCCTGCACCATCAAGCAGCAGCTTGAACACCGTGGCGTCATCGACTGCCTCGAGCTGGCCGAACAGACCCAGTCCGGGCCGCCCTGCTTCAGCCTGCAGGTGATCAACCTGGGCACTGATCCTTCCCACCGGCTGCCCGCCGCGCATGGCCACCCACGCCCGCGCCCGACCATGCCGGAACCATGGATGACGTGGCGCCCACATCTGGCGGGCATGCAGCGCAAGGGGTTGTATCCAGTTGGGATTTCCGGCCTGTATCCCGGCCGGGATACGATGAAAGCATTTCCATTGCCGCCGGGTCACAACCGGATGAAGTTCGATTGCACCCGCGCATGAAGTCATGATTTTGTCCCCGAACGTGGTAAATTTGCCACATTGTGTTGCATTTGCGCACCCTGGAGTGTGCCGGTTATCAGGAAATGAAGCGGCAAATATTTAAATTGCTCACAAAAACAGATCGTTTCGACCACTTTCATTCAGACTGCCGTGGGCTTATAATGGTTGTTTGATCAAACAGGACTCTTGCATTCCCATCCCAGCGGGAAGATTATTTTATGCGAGACGACAGAATAACAAGGGAATTTTCGGTTTGAGCCAGTTGCCTACCCCCACCAATAATTCACTACCGCTCAAGACCTCCGGATACCGCAGCCTCGCGGAGGCGCTCGACTATGCCGCCCAGGGCACCACGGGATGCAACTTCCATGATGGTCGCGGCAACCTGACCACCTCTCTGACCTACGGGGATCTGCGTGAGCGGGCGCTGGAGGTCGCGATGAGACTGCATGGTCTGGGTCTGCCACGAGGCAGCCGGATCGCTCTGGTGGCCGATACCCAGCCTGATTTCCACGTCATGTTCTTTGCCTGCCAGTACGCCGGGCTGGTTCCCGTGCCATTGCCGGCAGCCGTGCATCTGGGCGGCAAACGCGCTTTTGTCGAGCATCTTCGGGCACTGTTGCAGGACTGCAACGCCCGCGCTGCCTATGCCTCAACCGACTTTTCGGCATTCCTCGGCGAGGCCGCGGAAGGGCTTGAGCTTGCGGTCTCTGGCACACTTGAGGCGTTCATGGCGCTGGAACCCGCCTCAAACCTGCCACAAGCACCGACATCCGAAGATCTGGCCTACCTGCAATACACCTCCGGCTCCACGCGTTTCCCGCGCGGCACCATGATCACCCAGCAGGCGGTACTGACCAATCTGGCCGGGATCCTTCAGTACGGCGTGCAGATCCGGCGCGGCGACCGTTTTGTGTCCTGGCTACCGTTCTATCACGACATGGGACTGGTCGGGCTGATCCTGGGTCCGGTGGTTTCACAGCTTTCCGTCGATTATCTGGGGACTCGGGATTTTGCGATGCGGCCGCGACTGTGGCTGGAGCTGATGTCGCGCAACCAGGCGACGGTGTCTTTTTCACCGCCATTCGGATTTGCCCTGTGCGCCCGGCGTCTGCACCAATCCGATGTCGAACGTTATGACCTGTCGGCATGGCGAGTGGCCGGCGTCGGTGCGGAAATGATCCGCGCCGGCTGGTTGAATCAATTCGCCGATGCGCTGGCTCCGGCCGGTTTTTCGGCATCGGCTTTCCTGCCCTGTTACGGCATGGCCGAATGTTCGCTTGCAGTCAGTTTCGCGCCGCTTGGCCAGGGGCTGGAAGTCGATCGCCTGGACGCAGAAGCCCTGGCTCGTCATCGCCGCGCAGTTCCCGCCAGGGATGATGGCAAGACCGAAAGAACGACCGAGTTCGTCAACTGCGGTCGTCCCCTGCCGGATTACCGAGTGGAGATTCGCGACGAACACGGTGGTCAGGTCGCCGAGCGGCACTGCGGAACGATTTTTCTGCGCGGCCCCAGCGTCATGAGCGGCTATGAAAACAATCCCGAAATCTCGCGCCAGATGCTGTCGGCAGACGGCTGGCTGAATACCGGTGATGTCGGCTACCGCGCCGGCGATGCACTGTTCATCACAGGGCGCGCCAAGGACCTGCTGATCATCAACGGCCGCAACATCTGGCCCCAGGACCTGGAATATCTTGCCGAACAACAACCGGAAGTTCGCGCCGAGGATGCTTCTGCATTTTCCATTCCCGGAGAAGACGGTACCGAAATCGCTGTGCTGGTGGTGCAATGTCGCGAGCAGGATCCATTCCGCCAGGCACGTCTGGTCGAACGTCTCAGGCAGATGATTCAGTCCGAATTCGGCATCGCTTGCCTGATCGAGCTGGTGCCATTGCACACCCTGCCGAGAACCTCGTCCGGAAAATTGTCGCGAAGCGGCACGCGCCTTGACTTCCTCAAACGCAACGGCCTGGAGGAAACCCAGATCCTGCCGCGGGAACTCGTCGATCGTACACCGCACACCCGGGCACTCAACCCGGCGGACTGATCGGTGCCGGTCATCGCCCTGACCGGCGCGACCGGATTTGTCGGCCAATCCATCATCCGGCATCTGCTTGCCGAACAACCCCGGACCCGGCTGAAGCTACTGGTCCGCAACTCATCTTCGCGCATCCTCCCCGACGCGTTCGAGTCTTCTTCGGTCGAAATCATCCCCGGCGATCTTTGTCATGCCGATACACTGGATGCACTGGTGCGCGATTGCGACAGCGTGGTCCATGTCGGCGCGGCCATCGCCGGCAACTGCGCCGCCGATTTCGACCGGGTCAATGTTCTTGGCAGCCGTTTCCTGGCCGACGCGATCAGCCGCCACGCACCCGGCGCGCATCTGATCCACATCTCCTCCCTGGCCGCACGCGACCCGTCGCTTTCCTGGTATGCCTCGTCGAAACGCTGCGCCGAGGAAGTGCTGCAGTCGCGCCTGGAGCATCTGTCCATTCTCCGGCCACCGGCGGTTTACGGACCGGCCGATCCGGCGCTGGCCGGGTTCTGGCGCTGGCTGGCCCGCGGCATGCTGATCCGTCTGGGCCCATCCGAGGCGCGCTTCTCGCTGTTGCATGTCGATGATCTGGTGCGGGCCGTGCTGTCTTTGCTTGAACACCTCCCGGCCGGAGAGATTCTGAACCTGGCCGGGCCGCAGCCGGCAGATGGCTGGCGCTGGGATCAGATCGCCGCCACGGCGGCGCGGGTGCGTGGCGGCCCGGTCCGGATCATGGCGGTTCCTCCCATATTGCTCGGCAGTATGGCCACCATCGCGCCGGTGTTGGGGAGATTGCGGAACAGACCAGTAATGCTCAATCGCGGCAAGGTACGGGAACTACGCCATCATGACTGGGTCTGCGATAATCTGGCAATCAGGCGGTTGCTGGACTGGCAGCCGTTGATTTCCCTTGAACGGGCACTTGCCACGCTTCCAGGCTGGAGCAGATCATGACCACTACAACTGAACGCGTCGATCAGGCCATTGCAGATGCCGTGAAGGTATCGCTGCCACAAATCAAGACCATCGACTTCGATGCCGTGCTGACCAGCGATGTCGGTCTGGATTCGGTCCAGATCATGGATCTGGTGATGGAAATCGAGGATCGGCTGGATCTGTCCATACCGGTCGAAGTATTGGCTGATGTTCAGACTCTGGGGGAATTGTCACGACACCTGCAAAAGATGATCGAGGACTGAACGATGAGTCTGTTCGACAAATTCCGGCCACTGGCCGAAGCACGCGCGGGGCTCGCCTCGCACAGCGTCGCGCCCATCGCAACTCCGATCGAGGATATCCATTCAGCCGCCGAAGGCGTGATCGACGGCCGCCATGTGATCCTGGCCGGCACCAACAACTATCTGGGGCTGACGCTGAATCCGGACGTGGTCCAGGCCGCGTCCGACGCACTTCACCACTACGGCACCGGCACCACCGGTTCGCGCATGGCCAACGGCAGCTATCACGCCCACCATGCACTGGAACGTGAACTGGCCAAGGCGTTTGGCTGGCCTTCGGCAATGGTTTTCTCGACCGGCTACCAGGCCAATCTGGCAACCATCTCGGCACTGGCGGGCAAGGATGACTATCTGCTGCTCGATGGTGACTCGCACGCCAGCATCTACGATGGCGCGAAGCTTGGTCATGCACAGACCCTGGTCTTTCGCCACAACGATCCCGACAACCTGGATCGCCGCCTGACGCGGCTCGGCGATGACGCCAGTCGAGCCCTGATCGTGATCGAAGGGCTGTATTCGATGCTTGGCGATCGGCCGCCACTGGCCGAATTCATCGAAGTCAAGAAGCGCCATGGCGCCTGGCTGCTGCTGGACGAAGCGCATTCGTTCGGCGTGTTCGGCGAGCACGGCCTGGGCCTGGCCGAACATCTGGGTCTGCTGGCCGATGTCGATTTCGTCGTCGGCACGTTCTCCAAGAGCCTCGGTGCCATCGGCGGATTCTGTATCAGCCCGCATTCAGAGCTGGAACTGCTCCGGCTGGCCGCGCGACCCTACATCTTTACTGCCTCGCCCTCCCCGGCCGTGATCGAGGGCACGCGTGTCGCTTTGCGCAAGGTCATTGCCGGCAAGGTGCTCAGACAGCGTCTGTGGAACAACATCAATCGCCTTTATGGCGCACTGAATGATCTTGGTTTCCGGCTTGGGAGTGAACACCCGGGCCCGGTTGCCGCAATCATTCTGCCGGATCGCGAAACCGCGCTGGCGCACTGGCGCGGCCTGCTTGAGGCCGGTGTCTACATCAACCTGATGGTGCCTCCGGCCACGCCCAAGGGCTTCAACCTGCTGCGCATCAGCCTGAGCGCGGCACACACCCCGGCCCATCTCGACCACATCATCCAGTCTTTCGATCAACTGCGCCAGGCGGCTTGAATTCAGACGCCGTCGCATGGATCGTCACGAATGCATCCACGAATGAATACCAAAGACGAAACCGTTATGCTTTCAGCTTCTGCAATGGACCCCGACAAGCCAATGAGACTCTTTGCCTATTCGTTCTCGCTTCTGATTGCGCTGCTGTTCTCAACCCATGCGCTGTCGTCGAACGTCGATCTGCGACAAATCATGGCCGACCCGGACTGGATCGGTCCGCCGGTCGAAGCCGCCTGGTGGCAACTAGACGGCGAATCCTATGTCTACCGGGCCAAACGCGCCGATTCCGAAGTGCGCGACCTGTACCGCGTCGATCTGGTCTCGGGCAGCATCACCCGGCTCAAAGCAGCCGATCGTACAGGGCTCGGTGGCGAGAATCCGGTTTTCGACCACAACCGTACACGTGCGCTTTCGGTACGCGACGGCAACCTGTTCCTGCGCAACCTGGAAAGCGGCGAGCTGAGGCAACTGACTGGAGGCCTGAAGGGCGTTGGCAATCCGGTCTTTGCTGTCGATCGCGAACTCGTGCACTTTCAGGCCGGCAACGACTGGTACCGGCTGAACCTGAAAACCGGTGTGTACCGGCCGATTGCGGATCTGCGGCTGGAAGACGATCCACACACACCCCCTGAAGATCCGCTGGAGCAACATCAGCTGGAGTTGTTCTCGACTCTGGAGCGCGACCGCCAGCGCGCTGCCGAAGCCCATGCCGAGCAAATTGACAATGCCCGGGCGGATATGGGTCGGACTCCGGCACCATGGTATCTGGGCAAAGGCATGGAGATTGCCGGCTCGACGCTTTCGGCCGACGGCCGCTGGTTGCTGACGGTCGTCCAGAAGCAAGGCAGCAGCCGCGGCCAGTCCGACAAAATGCCGAAATTCGTGACCCGCTCGGGTTATGTCGAGATCGAGGATGTGCGATCGCTGGTCGGGCGCGACTCCTCCACGCCACAAAAACTCTGGTTGCTGGACCTCCAGCAGCGTGAAAAACATGACATCGAGCTGAAATTCCTGAGCGGCCGCGACCAGGATCCGCTGGCCGAGCTCAAGGCCGAACAGGATCTGGATCCGCATGATGGCGACAACCCGCGACCGATTCGAATCATCGGAATCGAGTGGCACCCGACTCAGGCGCGGGCCGTGTTCCAGGTGCGTGCCATCGACAACAAGGATCGCTGGACCGTTCGCCTGAATGCGCCAGAACAGAATGCACGGGAAATCCACCGCCTGAGCGACCCGGCCTGGATCAACTGGGCCTTCAATGAATTCGGCTGGGTACCCGGCAGCGATCGCGTCTGGCTGCTGTCGGAACAGTCCGGTCACAGCCACCTGTACACGATTGCCGACAATGACCGCATCCGGCAACACACCAATGGCCGCTTCGAGGTCTATGACATCGAATTCTCGGCCGACGGCAGCCAGGCGTGGATGCTTTCAAACCGTGCTCACCCGACCGAGTACGATCTGTACCGGCTGGATGTCGATTCGGGCGATATGCAGCGTCTGACGCGTTTGAAGGGACTGGAAAGCTATGTCCTGCACCCGAGGCGCGACGACATCCTGATCCGGCACTCGGAAAGCTATCTGCCGACCCAGGCCGCGCTGCTCAAGGCTACGGGTGAGCTGGTGGCAGCCAGCGATACACGCACTGATGAATACAAGACCATCGAATGGCAGCAGCCGGAATTCGTCGGCATTCCATCCAGCCATGTGGAGGCGCCGATCTGGACCAAGTTCCATCCAGCCCGAGGCGAGCATGACGGACCTCGCCCGGTGGTGGTGTTCGTGCATGGTGCGGGTTATACACAGAACACCCATCATCGATTTCCGTATTACTTCCGCGAACAGATGTTTCACAATTTGCTGTCCGCGCGCGGCTATCACGTCATCGATATGGACTACCGTGCCAGCCGCGGCTACGGGCGCGACTGGAGAACGGCGATCTACCGGCAGATGGGTACGCCCGAACTCGAAGACCTGATTGATGGCGTGCAGTGGCTGGTCGAAAATCACAATGCCGATCCGAAACGGGTTGGCGTCTACGGCGGCTCCTATGGTGGCTTTATGACCTTCATGGCGATGTTCAATGCGCCGGAAGTATTCGCTGCCGGGGCCTCGCTACGCCCGGTGACCGACTGGGTGCACTACAACCACGGCTATACCTCGAACATCCTGAACACACCGCAGGTGGATCCGGAAGCCTACCGGCGATCTTCACCGATCGAATTCGTCGAGGACTTCAAGGGCCACCTGCTGATCAGCCACGGCATGCTTGACGACAACGTCTTCTACAAGGACTCGGTGCGCCTGGCCCAGCGCCTGATTGAACTTGAAAAGGAAAACTGGGAACTGGCCTCGTATCCGCTGGAACCGCACGGCTACATCCACCAGGAAAGCTGGCTGGACCAGTACCGGCGCATTCTCAAGCTGTTCGCGGCCACAATCGGCGATTGAATCTTCTGGCCGCGGAAGAACGCGGATTACAACAAGGAACCAACGTTCTAATCCGCGTTCATCCGCGGCAAAAACAACCCCGGGGTCAACCATGAAAATTCGTTCTTCCGCATTCTTTGGTCTGCTTGTTTCCGCCCTGGCCTGCCTGGCCATTGCCGAGGCCAGGCCGCTGGACTATCAGGATGTATTCGGGCTGGAATATGCCGATTCGCCGGCCATTTCACCTGACGGCAAGCGCTTGGTCTATGTGCGGCGGCACATGGATACAATGGCCGATCGCAATCTAGGCCAGTTGTGGCTGATTGACCTGAATTCGGGTTCCCAGCAACCGCTGACCGTCGGCAAGGGCAGCTATTCCTCGCCTGCCTGGTCGCCGGACGGGACACGCATCGCGTTCATCGGCCATGACGGCGACGGCGACAACCAGTTGCAGGTGTTATGGCTGGAAGCGGGCCGGATCACGAAGATCACGCGAGGCTCGCACTCACCTTCGAATCCGAGCTGGGCGCCGGGCGGCAAGCGCATCGCCTTCAACCGTTTCGTGCCGGCCGAGCCGCCCAGCCTGATCAAGCCGATCAAAGCGCCCGAGGGCGCCGATTGGGCACCGCCGCCGACCGTCATCGATCGACCTGTGTTTCGCATGGACGGCCAGGGCTTTCTTCCGCACGGCCAGACCCAACGCTTCGTCATCCCATCCGATGGCGGCCCGGCGCGCCAGATCACCGATGGACCTTATCCCAACAGCGGCCCTGCCACCTGGACCGCCGGCGGTGAGGCGCTGATCTTCGCCGCCACCCGCCGCGATGACTGGGAGTTGGAAGGACGCGACACGCAGCTCTACCGGTTTGACCTCGAAAGCGGCCAGACCACGCAATTGACCGAGCGCTACGGCCCGGACCATTCACCGGCCGTCGGTCCGAACGGCCGTCAACTGGCCTGGCTGGGCTTCAACGACGAACTCATGAGCTACACCAATACCGATGTCTGGCTGATGCCATTGTCTGGCGGCCACCCGCGCAACCTGACCGCCGACCTGGATCGAAATATCGACCACATGGTCTGGGCCGATGACGGCCGCGCGCTCTACATTTCATATTCTGACCGCGGCATCGGCGTGATCGACCGCCTTTCACTGGACGGTACCCGCAGTCGCGTGGCGCAGCACCTCGGCGGCACCACTCTTGGCCGGCCCTACGCCAGTGGCAGTTTCGATGCCGGCGGCGGCCAGGTGGTCTACACCCGCACCTCGCCGGCCCACCCGGCCGATCTTGTCCAGGTTGACCGTCGCGGCCGCGAGAACCGCCTGACCACGTTCAATCGTGAACTGCTGGCCAACCGCGAACTGGCCAGGGTCGAGGAAATCACCTGGCCGTCCAGCCACGACGGGCTGGAAATCCAGGGATGGATTGCCTACCCCCCGGACTACGAGCAGGAAACGGCCTATCCGATCATCCTGGAGATCCACGGCGGGCCGTTTGCCGACTACGGGCCGCGTTTCTCGATGGAAGTGCAGTTGATGGCATCGGCTGGCTACGTGGTCTTCTACACCAATCCCCGGGGCTCGACCAGCTACGGTGCCGATTTCGCCAACCTTATCCATCACGCCTATCCCGGTCACGATTACGATGATCTGATCTCGGGTGTCGAAACTCTGGTCGAACGCGGGATTGCCGATCCGGAGCAGCTTTATGTGACCGGCGGCTCGGGCGGCGGCGTGCTGACCGCCTGGATCGTCGGCAATACTGACCGGTTTGCCGCCGCGGCGGTGGTCAAGCCGGTGATAAACTGGACCAGCTTCGTGTTGACCGGCGACCTCACCCCGTTTTTCCACAAGTACTGGTTCCCGACTCTGCCGTGGGATGAGCCGGAACATTACTGGCGACGCTCCCCGCTGTCCCGGGTCGGAAACGTTTCCACACCAACCATGGTCATGACCGGCGAGGCCGACTGGCGTACGCCGATGTGGGAGTCGGAGCAGTTCTACCAGGCGCTTAAGCTCAGGGGTGTCGACACCATGCTGGTGCGGATTCCAGAGGCCCCGCACGGCATCGCCGCCCGCCCCAGCCAGCTGGTTACCAAGGTGCGCCATGTTCTGGCGTGGTTTGAGCGTTATACCGACTCGTAGCTGTGTGCCTGCCTTTTCCTGGTTTTTTTCTGATTACATTTTGGATTCAACGATCGCTTGAAAGTGGTGCACAGATTATGTGGATTCCTATAGGTTATTGATTTACTTAATGATATTTGACCATTCTGAACAGTTTAATCCTCGCGAATGGTTTTTTGTTGATTTTGGCTGCAAGCAACGCCGACGCGATCATGCCCACGCATGCGCTGCTTGAATCCTACTCCGTAATCACCCGCCTGCCGGCCCCGCACCGGCTTTGCCCGAGCGATGCTCTAAAGCTGCTTGAAGACTCACTTCGCGATTGGTCACCGCGCCGTACTCTGAGCAAATCTGGTCGCTGATCGGTCGGATTGCAGACACCGAGACGACCGGCGGGGCGTGTACGACGCCCTGATCGTCGAATCCGCGCTTGCCGCCGGTGCCGATGAAATCGGAGCTACGATCAGATCTGGTATATGAGCTGACTTGAAAGCGGCGGCAAACCCTCAACTGCCCAGGGCCCGCGACCGAGCCGGCCAGGGGCGGTGTTTCCGGTCGTTGATCCTGCCGCCGTATTTGAACAAAACCCGCCGCCCGGAGACGCTGGCACCGACTGCGGGGCTTCCGGCAACTGGCTGATGTCATTGTCGGCGCGAAGTTCATCGACGGGATTGATGAAGGCAAGATCAGCACGGCTGCCGCTGCTTGATGAGTCGATGTTCATGCACCAGACTTGACATTAACTCAGTTTGACCAGAAAAGCACCTAAACGCGTCAAGTTGCGTGGTCATGCTGACAATAATCTGTGGACCGTTTTTAAGACTGGCTGACACCGCTGCGTAATCAGGATCAATTTTGTATTCAAAAATCTGTGCAAATCTGTGTACTCTATAGACCGACTTTCCCGTGCATGACTCCTGAACAGCAATGAATATACTGATCACCGGCAATTCGAGCGGCCTCGGACTGGGCCTGACCCGCAAGCTCCTGGATCGGGATGCAATTGTCTGGGGTTTGAGCCGACGGGGCTGCCCGATTCACGACAACGACGGCCTGCGCGATCGCCAGGTCGATCTGGGCAATCTGAGCACGCTGGAACAGAACCTGGAACGCCTACTGTCCGACGCGCTCCGGCTGGACCTGGTAGTGCTCAATGCCGGCGTGCTCGGCAAGATTCACGAAATCAGCGAAACCGATGTGCATGATCTCGAACACATGATGCGCATCAATGTCTGGGCCAACAAGGTCATCCTGGACTGGCTGATCGATCGCGCCATTCCAGTCTCGCAGGTCATTGCAATTTCCTCGGGAGCCGCGGTCAACATGAATTATGGCTGGGGTGGATATTCGCTGTCCAAGGCGGCCCTCAACAATCTGATCCGGCTGTATGCACCCGAAATGCCGGACACTCACCTGACCGCGCTCGCACCGGGACTTGTCGACACCGCAATGCAGGACTACCTGTGCGGCGAGGTCAACGCAGACGAATTCCCCTCGGTGCAGAAGCTCAGGGATGCACGCGGAAGCGATGACATGCCGGGTCCCGAGCAGGCGGCCGAACAGATTCTCACGCTGCTCGAAAAACTGCGCGAAGGGGAATCCGGTGAGTTCGTCGATATTCGTAAGATTGACAACTGACCGATCCATCCTGATTGCCGATGTCCGGGTCGAACCTCGAAATACGTAATAATTCGCTGTAGCCCGGCATTCGCCATAATCCGGCCCGACGCGGTCGTGACCCTGGCCATTCCGGGATGAGGAATTCACGCTGGACCGCAGGGAGCAATGACATGATGGATTTCAAACTGGGTGAGGTGCTGTCTCTGATGGGGCGCACACTGCCTTTCCTTATATTTCGATTTCTGATCTATTTCGGCATCACCCTGGGCTATGTGCTGGTCACCGGCATCGGAGCCGGGGTCGGCTATGGTGTCGGCTCGATCGGAGACGCTGCCGAGGCGGGCGGCATGTGGGGTGGTCTGATCGGCTTCAGCGCCGCCGGGGTAGTGATGTATCTGCTGCGCGAGTATCTGCTGTATCTGGTCAAGGCGGGCCACATCGCGGTGCTGGTCGAACTGATGGAAGGCCGCCAGATCCCGGATGGGAAGGGCCAGATCGATCACGCCCAGGGAATTGTGCGCGAACGCTTCGCTCAGGCATCGATCCTGTTCGGGGTCGACCAGTTGATCAAGGGCGTACTCAAGGCATTCAATCGCGCGTTTTTCACCATCACCAGCTTTCTGCCCATTCCCGGGATCCAGGGCATCGCAAAGTTCATCAACACGGTGATCAATCTTTCCCTGACCTACCTCGACGAGGTCATCCTGGCCCACAACATCCGGGTCAAGTCTGAAAATCCGTGGGCCGACAGCCGCACCGCGCTGGTGCTGTACGCCCAGAACTACAAGTCCTTCCTGAAGAACGCCTTCTGGCTGGCATTCGTGATCTGGGGCCTGACGCTGCTGGTTTTTCTGCTCATTCTGGCACCGGTGGCGGTTCTGGTCTCGCTGTTCCCCGGTGCTGCCGGGCCGCTGGCGCTGATCATTGCGCTGGTGTTCGCCTGGGGCATCAAGCAGGCCGTGATCGAGCCGATCGGCATGACCGCACTGATGCAGGTGTTCTTCAAGGTCACCGAGGGTCAGCAACCCAATCCTGAATGGGAAGGCAAGCTGGACCGGGTATCGAAAAAGTTTTCGAAATTCCGCGACAAGGCCGACGACTGGGCGCGCGAACACGGCAGCTCGCCGACACCGCAGGAGCCTCCACCGGCATCGGGCTAAGCGCCACAATCAGTCGGATCAGTCGCGCGCGCCCAGATCGCGAATCGAGCCGGGCAGCGGCACCGACTCGCCGCTTTTCTTGTCGATCCAGACCAGCGTGACCGTGGCATCGGCGAACAGAGTCTGCTTGCCACCGCTTGTGGGTTCGGTCGAACGAATTTCGCTCTCGACCTTGATGCTGGAGCGTCCGGGCGAGGCCGGCTTGAGTGTGACCACAATGCGTTGCGGCCAGTGCAGCGGACGCCGGTAGTTGATGTTGATATTGGCCACGATCGGCCCGGTCTCCGCTTCCTGCCAGTGGCAAGGCACCGAGCTCATCCACTCGCTGCGGCACTGTTCAAGATAAGCTAGAAAAACAGCGTTGTTGACATGGCCGAAGGAGTCGACGTCGCCCCAGCGCACGTCAACCTCGGTACTGAATTCAGACATGGTCCATATCCGGCGTTGAGACTGGATCTGTATTCTACAACCGGGGTTGCTGGTGGACTGGATTCAGTCAGGCGGATTTGCGTCGCGCCAGCCCGGGCATTCCGGCCAGATAGCGACCAGTCCACGATTCGCGCTTGCGCGCGATCTGTTCGGGTGTTCCGGTGGCCACAATCCGGCCACCGCGGACGCCGCCTTCCGGGCCCAGATCAATGATCCAGTCCGCGGTCTTGATGACATCCAGATTGTGCTCGATCACGACCACGGTGTTGCCTTCATCGCGCAGGCGATGCAACACCTCCAGCAAGTGCTTGATGTCATGGAAGTGCAAGCCGGTGGTGGGCTCATCGAGAACATAGAGGGTATTGCCCGTGTCTCGCTTGGAAAGCTCGCGCGCCAGCTTGATGCGCTGCGCCTCGCCACCGGACAGGGTCACCGCCGACTGGCCCAGCGTGATGTAGCTCAGGCCGACGTCCATCAAAGTCTGCAGCTTGCGCGCGATCGCCGGGACCGGCTCGAAGAATATCAGCGCATCTTCAACCGTCATCTCCAGCACCTCGTTGATGTTCTTGCCCTTGTAGGTGACCGACAGGGTTTCGCGGTTGTAGCGCTTGCCGTGACAGACGTCGCAGGGCACGTAAACATCGGGCAGAAAATGCATTTCAACCCGGACCATGCCGTCGCCCTGACAGGCCTCGCAACGCCCGCCCTTGACATTGAATGAGAAGCGTCCCGGCTTGTAGCCCCTTGAACGGGCTTCCTTGGTCCCGGCGAACAGATCACGGATGGGCGTGAACAATCCAGTGTAGGTGGCCGGATTGGAGCGCGGTGTGCGACCGATCGGGCTTTGGTCGATCTCGACCACCTTGTCAAACAGCTCGATGCCGGAGCACTTCCGAAACGGCGAGGGACTTTCCGATGCGCCGTTGAGTTCGCCCGCGATCAGGCGATAGACCGTGTCGTTGATCAGGGTCGACTTGCCGGAACCGGAAACTCCGGTCACGCATACCAGCAATCCTGCCGGGATCTCGACATCCACCGATTGCAGATTGTTGGCAGTCGCACCTTCGAGCCGGAACATGCGCTTTCGATCCGGCTTGATCCGGCGAGCTGGAATCGGGATCGATTTCTTGCCCGACAGGTACTGGCCGGTCAGCGACTCGGGGCACTCAACGATCCCGTCCGGCGATCCCGAGTAGACGATGCGCCCACCGTGGACACCCGGCCCGGGGCCGATGTCAACGATGTGGTCGGCAGCCCGGATCGCATCCTCGTCGTGCTCGACCACGATCACGGTATTGCCAAGATCGCGCAGCCTGGTCAGGGTTTGCAGTAGTCGCGCATTGTCGCGCTGATGAAGCCCGATCGAAGGCTCGTCGAGCACATACATCACCCCGACCAGCCCGGCACCAATCTGGCTGGCCAGGCGGATACGCTGGGCTTCGCCACCGGACAAAGTATCGGCGCGGCGGTCCAGGGTCAGGTAATCCAGCCCGACATTGACCAGAAATCCGAGACGCTCGCTCACCTCCTTGAGAATCCGCCCGGCAATCTTGCCTCGCCAGCCGGCAATTTCCAGACCATCGAAAAAAGACAGGCACTGTTCGATCGACCACGACGAAAGCTCCGGCAGCGAGTGGTCACGAATGAACACGTTACGCGCGGCCGCATTCAGGCGCTGGCCACCGCATTCGGGGCACGGCTGATCCGAGATATAGCGCGACAGTTCCTCACGCACGATGCGCGAATCGGTTTCGCGATAGCGGCGCTCCAGGTTCGGGATAATGCCAACAAATGGATGCTTGCGGGTCTGGGTGCCGCCGTCGGCAAAATATCGAAACGCAATCTTCTCGCTTCCGCTGCCGTGCAGCACCACCTGGCGCACACTCTCGGGCAGCTCGCCGAACGGCGTCTCGGGATCGAAACCGTAATGCCGGCCCAGCGACTGGATCATCTGGAAATAGTAGGCGTTGCGTCGATCCCAACCGCGAATTGCGCCTCCGGCCAGCGAAAGTTGGGGATTGCCCACAACCCGACCGGGATCGAAAAACTGCTTGCGGCCAATCCCGTCGCACGCCGGGCAGGCGCCGTTGGGGTTGTTGAACGAAAACATCCGCGGCTCCATTTCCGGCAGGCTGTAATCACATACCGGACAGGAAAACCTGGCCGAGAACAGCATCTCGGCAGTCTTATCCCTGCTTTCCACCTCGGCACGCTCCGGCATTGGTGCGACCAGCGCCAGACCGTCGCTCAGCGCCAGTGCGGTTTCAAAGCTCTCGGCCAGGCGCTGGGCGAGATCCTCGCGCACCTTGAAACGGTCCACCACTGCTTCAATCGAATGCTTTCGCCTGAGCTCCAGCTTCGGCAAGTCGCCATCCAGATCGTAAACCCGGCCGTTGATTCGAGCCCGAACAAAACCTTGTGCACGCAGGTCGCGCAGCAGATTTCCATGTTCACCCTTGCGGTTGCGAACGATCGGCGCCAGCAGCATCAGCGGGGTGCCCTCGGGCAGGTTGAGCACGGTATCGACCATCTGACTGACCGTCTGCGCATCCAGCGTTTCGCCGTGCTCCGGACAGCGCGGCGTACCGACCCGGGCAAACATCAGGCGCAGGTAGTCGTGAATCTCGGTCACCGTGCCGACCGTGGAGCGCGGATTGTGGCTGGCAGCCTTCTGCTCGATCGAAATTGCCGGGCTCAGGCCCTCGATGTGATCGAGATCGGGCTTTTCCATTATCGACAGGAACTGCCGGGCATAGGCCGACAACGACTCGACATAACGCCGCTGGCCTTCGGCATAGATGGTGTCGAACGCCAGCGAGGACTTGCCTGAACCCGACAGCCCTGTAAACACGATCAGCCGGTCGCGCGGCAGTTCCAGATCGATATTGGCCAGATTGTGCGTACGCGCGCCGCGAATGACGATCTTGTCCACCAGAAATCCCGCTCAAATACGTAAGCCTAATCAGCGACTATAACGCGGGGTGTGAATGAAGAGCAAATCCGGTAAGAAGTAAATAGAAGATTCGTTATTGCTGGCTCAACAGGCATGCTCGGGTAGCCGAGCTGCGCCGCCAAACCAGAAATTCAATAGTTATGGAACCAACCTTCTGAATCTTCCGCGCCCCAAGTCCAGTCCGCGGCAGTCTCTGGCCGGCCCCCGCTTGCGTCAAAAGTTTGGGAGACACACTCCTGCATTCTATCACTCGATAAGCGAACCCCGGCGAGAGGACTATTCTCTAATCAAACGAGCAGGGCGAGCGTCTATTTCCTATTTACTGCCCTTGACCCAGCGCCAGATCCGCATGGGCGGGATATTCAGCACGATCATTTCGGATTTCACCGGGTCGCCGAACAGCGGATAAGCCAGACGTGCGACCTCGGCCCGGAACTGGTAGGCGATGAACGCTCCATCATCGGCAAGTCCGCCGTGAACGCCATCGATGATCGCAGCGCCAAGTTTCCGCGGCATGGTGGAAAATGGAATTCCCGAGATCACGACATCGGCCTGCTTCAGGTCATGCTGGGCGAGTATCGGTTTCAGTTCAGCGGCGCTGCCGGTATGGGCAATCAGGCGGGGGTCGCCGATCTCGGTGACAATGTCGGTAAAGCGGGAATCGATATCGATCGCCAGCAGGCGGGCGTCATCGCGCATCGCCTCAAGCAGGGCCCGGGTCGTGCCGCCGGTTCCGGGGCCCAACTCGACCACTACGGAGGCCCGGTTCAGCTTCGAATACTCGATGATCGCGCGCTCCATGAAGCGCGAGCTCGGGATCACCGATCCGACCTGTTTCGGCTCCTTGAGAAAGCCGCGAAAAAAATCTATGCGCTTGTGCTCGCGCACGCGCTGACGCTGATCTGCTTTTTCCAAGTCTGGTGTCCTGATTTAAAAATCATCCAAGCCGCTGTCACTCAATTGTAACGTGCCCGCGATTTTTCACCAGCAAGAAATCACAAACTCCCGGGACGCCTCAGCAGCTCGAGAGCCTCGCCCGGGCGCGCGGCACTGAACATGATGCGGGAGCCGTCCGCACGCG
This sequence comes from uncultured Halomonas sp., assembly GCA_964453565.1. Taxonomy (GTDB): domain Bacteria; phylum Pseudomonadota; class Gammaproteobacteria; order Xanthomonadales; family Wenzhouxiangellaceae. The sequence goes on along the minus strand of CAYVPB010000011.1, from coordinate 13,279 downwards.
GCAACCACACCACCCGCGGCGCCGTTACCATGCAGAACAGCCGGTTACCGTTGCGGTCACGAAAATGACCGGCATTGAAACCGGGAACAGCGAAGCCGTTGGTCTTGAGCCTTGGTTTCAGTTCGATTTTCTCTCTCAGATCGACGACACGCGCCTGCTCCAGATCCAGTTGACCGAGCGGGACTTCGCAGCGGTAGAACGTTGCCCGCAGCCTGAAAGTGCCATTGTCGACCTCGGCCTTCCGCCAGTTCGAGATCAACATAATCCCCGTATAAACCGGCAGTGCAGCCAGTGCAGCCCAACCGGCATGCGCGAGATCGAGCTCTGCCGAGATTCCGGCAGCCCACAACAGCACGACCGTCCCCGGCACCAGTGCAAAAAAGAATGCCAGTCCGACATAAAATGATTTGCCCGGCGGCGCCAGGGCAATGGTACTGATCTGGCCGCGCTTCATTGCTGAATCCACAGTGAAAGATCCTCGATCAGGGCATCGTCGACCTGCGCGGCGACGGTCATGTATTCAGCCGGCGTGGCCAGTCCCTGTCCCGACATGAACAGGTAATTGAGATTCGGATAGACATGCAAGCTGACCAGCGGCTGATCATCGAATGCCGCGCGCCAGCGGACCGGATCATCGGCTTCGGCCAACTGCTCGATGATGATTTCATCCAGCGGTCGAGCGGGTGCGGCGAGCAGGACCAGCCCGGCCAGTTCCGGCGGCTCGGTAGACATGAGTACAGCCGGAGAAAGCGCAAGTACCAGCAGCAGGTTTGCGCTCGCCCGGATCAAATCCGACCGCGCGTGCTGATACGTCTGTGGTTTTTCAGCCATTGTCTTTCTCCCGTGAATATCGTTGCGATTCTTGTCATTCCGAATCCTCGACCGGCTCCGAACGCTTCGGTTTGAGTCTGCCGTTCTTTTTCAGTGCTTGGCGCAGCACCCACTCGATCTGGGCATTGAGCGAGCGCAGGTCATCGTCGGCCCAGCGCTGCATGGCCTGCATCACCGGCTGATTCAGTCTCAATGCAAAGGGTTTTTTTCTGGACACTCCGGCGCTGCGGATTACTGATGGATGCTGCCGGCATTGATCACGGGCGTCGGCGCACGGTCCGAGCATAGCACCACCAGCAGGTTCGAAACCATCTGCGCCTGGCGTTCCTCGTCCAGCTCGACGATGCCCTGCTGCTTGAGATCGGAAAGCGCCATTTCGACCATGCCGATCGCGCCGTCTACGATCCGGCGCCGGGCCGCAACCACCGCATCGGCCTGCTGCCGCTGCAACATCGCCTGGGCGATTTCGGATGCATAGGCCAGGTGAGAGATTCTTGCTTCGATCACATCCACGCCGGCCGTGGTCAGCCGCTCGTCGAGCTGCACCTTGAGATGCTCGCTGATTTCGGCGGCGTGAGAACGCAGCGACACCTGTCCCTGTTCATGCTGATCGTACGAGTAGCGAGTGGCCATGGAGCGCAATGCCGCCTCGGACTGGATGTGGACGAAACTCTCGTAATCATCAACATTGAACATCGCCTCGGCCGAATCGACCACCCTCCAGACAATCACCGCGGCGATTTCGATCGGGCTTCCTTCCAGTTCATTGACCTTGAGCCGACCGGATTCAAAATTGCGCACGCGCAGGCTGACCTTGCGCGCGGTGTAGAACGGATTACTGAATCTGAGACCCTGTTCGCGCACCGAGCCCTTGTACTTGCCGAACAGGGTCAATACCGCAGCCTGGTTGGGCTCGACCATGTACAGGCCGGCAAACATTCCGGCGGTTGCCGAGGCAAAGATGATCGCCGTGATCAGACTGGCAAGATCATCCCGGCCGGCAGCGAGAACTGCCCACCAGACGACAGCGACAATCACCGCAAGCAGCACGACCGCAGCGGGAATTCCGGGCCAGGAACGCAGTTCGATTTCATTCATGTTGATGGACGCCGCGAGTTGAATGAATCACAATGATATCATTTTAATATCACTTCCGTCAAGATCTGATGCTTTAGCGCCTGCTTGCGTCCCCTTGAATCCCGGCAATGCCGGTGACGGCGCCGGGCCGCACACCGGGAGTCAGGAAATCGTACTCCGATTCCATCCGGTCAGTTCCCATGAGTTTGTCCCAGAAACGGAAGTACAGTCCGAGATTGATGTTCGGATTGCGATGGTGCAGGTCGTGATGGGCCGCGGTAATCAGATGCCTGCCGGGCCAGCCGCGCAGCCACCAGCGCGGCAGGATCTCCCAGCCGGAGTGATTCAGGACCGCCGCGATTGTCATCAAAGTGAGGATGAACAGCACCGCTGCTACATGAATCGGCACGATCAGCGCAACCAGTGGCAGAAAAATCGCCCCGACCACCGACTCCCATGGATGGAAGGAAAACGCCGCGAATGGCGTCGGCGGGCGTGATTCATGATGCACGCGGTGCATGATCCGAAACAGCACTGGATGATGCATTGCGCGGTGGGTCCAGTAGAACCATGTGTCGTGCAGGAGCAGATAAATCGACACGCTGACCGGCAGATACCACAGCGGCCAGGCATCGAAATCCGTATACACCGCGCTTCCGCCCAACCGCCACAGTTCGAACACCACCGCAGCGGGTGCGGCATAAATGAACGAGCTTGCCAGCGACCAGCCGATTTCCCGGCGCACTGCACCGGGCGGCGGATCGCTGCGCATCAGTCGGATGGCGTTGGCCCTTTCCGGCGCCCTGCCCCACAACAACCAGTAGAACAGCCCTGAAATCAGGACATAGCGAAGTGCGATGATCACACTGAGCCCGAAAAAAGTCGCCAGCAGCGACAACGGCGGGATTTCGGCGAGCATTTCCATATCCGGAGTGTAGGTGAATTCCGGCTGTTGGATGTCAAATCCCACGTTGCAGGAGATCGCGGACGGATTCCGCGCCAACAGAATCAGATCACCGACAGATCCTGCAATCAGCTGGATGTTGGAATCCGTTGGCGGACTCTCGCCAAACCGGGCTCAGGAAAACCAGGCCATGGCGACCAATTCGACCGCCACAATTGGCCCGGAGCCACCGGCATTCAGTGCACAGGCCTCGCCGAAACCTCCAACCGAATAGTTTCGCCCGGCGGGGTCTGCATGCGCGTCTCGTAAATTCCGCCTTCATACTGGTAGTGCACGCGATAGCCGGAAATGTAGTCGCGATATTCGTACTCGACCCGGATTTCGCAGTGCTCATAGCTGACCGACTGACGACGGCGCTGATCCCGGGTGGCATCATGACCGACCGAGGCGCCAAGCGCCGCGCCGGCGGCGGTCAATGCCTTCTTGCCGGAACCGCCGCCAAACTGGTTGCCGATCACGCCACCAATGATGGCGCCGGCGATGGTGCCGGTCGCGGAACCACCGCGATGGCGGCGATAGCCGTGCTCCCGCCAACAGACCTCTCTCTCGACCGGAATGCGCTGGCTGGAATCGATCGGCTCATAGTCCACCACCGGCGCGTACACATAATGCGCCGGACCGGACTGCGCCAGCGCCGCTCCGGAAACCAGTGACGTTGCCATGACCAGAAACCTGATTGCATGCTTGCAGGTTTTCATCTTGCTGCTCCTGTAGGGACCGGGTTTGTCTATCGACAGTCACAGTCTGGCGCAAGTCCGCTGAATCGAAGCTGAATCCGAACCACCATCGCGGAAACAGGAAGGTCGGTGAAAAAATCCGGATTGTGGCAATCTTGACCCCGAATACGGATTCTCGAAATCCGTCAACAAATTTGTACGATATCGGGGAGACAAAACATGCCCAGCTCGGAAATCTCGACAATCCGAAACCTCGTCCTGGTCGGTCATGCCGGCAGCGGCAAGACCCGCCTGGCCGAACAGTTGCTGGTCAAGGCCGGCGTCAAGGGCGAGCCCGGCAGCATCGAGCGCGGCGACACCCTGTCGGATTTCGATGTGCTGGAAAAGCAGTATCAGCATTCGCTGGACAGCTCCATCATGCACTTTCAGTCCGGCCAGGTCCGGATCAACCTGATCGATACAGCCGGCGATCCCGATTTCCGCGGTCAGACCCTGGCGGCGATGGCCGCGGTCGAAACCGCGGCGACGGTCATCAACGCAGCCAACGGCATCGAAATGTCGACCCGGCGGTTGCTGCGCCGGGCAAAACAGCGCCGCTTGTGCCGAATGATCATTGTCAATCGCATCGATGCCGAAGGCGTCGATCTGGAAGCCCTGGTGCGAGACATTCGCGACAGCTTCGGCCCCGAGTGCCTCCCGGTCAATCTCCCGGCGGAAAATTTCTCGACCGTGCGAGACTGTTTCTTCAACGAGCAAGGCGAAACCGACATCTTTTCGCTCGCCGACGCGCACTCCGAGATCCAGGATCAGGTCGTCGAAGTCGACGAGGACCTGATGGCAAAATATCTGGAAGGTGAGGAGATATCGCGCGAAGAACTCCACCAGGCCTTCGAAACAGCATTGCGCGAAGGGCATCTCGTGCCAATCTGCTTCACTTCGGCCGAGACCGGGGCCGGCTGCACCGAGTTGCTGAAGTTCATCGAGCGTCTGCTGCCAAACCCGGCCGAAGGCAACCCTCCCCGCTTTCGCGTTGGCGACGAGCAGCACAAGGTCACACCATCGCCCGACCCGCAGGCACACCTGCTGGCCCATGTGTTCAAGATCGTCAATGATCCGTACGCCGGCAAGCTTTCGATCTTTCGCATCTTCCAGGGGACGCTCAAACCCGGCATGCAGCTGTATGTCGGCGATGCGCGAAAACCGGTCAAGGTCGCCCATCTCTACCGCATCCAGGGCTCTGAGCATGTCGAGATCGAGCAGGGGAGTCCAGGTGATATCTGCGCACTGGGCAAGATCGATGAAATCCACTACGACGCGATCCTGCACGACAACCACGACGAGGATCATCACTATCTCAAGCCGATCGATTTTCCGCAACCGATGTTCGGCCTGGCCATAGAGCCAAAAACCCGCGGACAGGAGCAGAAGCTGGCGAGTGCGCTGGAGCGCGTCGCCGAGGAAGATCCCTGCTTCCAGGTCGAGCACAATCAGGAGCTGAACGAAACCATCATCCGCGGTCTGGGCGAAATGCACCTGCGCATTCTTCTGGAACGGATGAAACAGCGTTACGGCGTCGAGGTCGAGACCCGGCCACCGCGGATCGCCTACCGCGAAACCATCACCCGAAAGGCCGAAGGGCACAGTCGCCACAAGAAACAGACCGGCGGCGCCGGTCAGTTCGGCGAGGTGTTTCTGCGGGTCAGGCCGCTGGGGCGTGGCGAAGGTTTCCGTTTCAGCAGCGAAGTGGTCGGTGGCGTGATTCCCACCAGCCTGATTCCGGCGGTGGAAAAAGGCGTCCGCCAGGTTCTCGACGAAGGCGCGATCGCCGGATTCCCGCTTCAGGACCTTGAAGTGACCGTCTATGATGGCAAGCACCACAGTGTCGACTCGAAGGAAATTGCATTTGTCATCGCCGGCCGCAAGGCACTTCTGGACGCAATTTCCCAGGCCGGCGCGCAAATTCTGGAGCCCATCGTCAACCTGGACGTGACCGTGGCGGATGCAGTGATGGGCGATATCACGGGTCTGCTGGCGTCGAAGCGGGCTCGTATCCAGGGGACCGAAAGCCTAAAGGGCGGCCAGACCCAGATCACCGCCGCGGTTCCGCTGTCCGCCATCACCGACTTTCCCACCGAACTGAAAAGCATGAGCGGCGGTGAAGGCCGGTTCGTGGTCGATTTTTCGCACTACGAGGCCGTACCCTCGAATATCCAGCAGCAACTGGCCGAACAACACAGCAGCCGGGGCAACAGTGACAGTGAATGACTCCGGCCACTCGCGCATGCTCGATCGGCTCAACCATATCGTACCCGGCACCTTGATGGAAACGCTGGGTATCCGCTACACTGACTCCGGCGACGATTTCCTGGTTGCAACCATGCCCGTGGATCAGCGTCATCACCAGCCCTTCGGGATTCTTCATGGCGGCGCCACCGCGGCCCTGGCCGAAAGCGTCGGCAGCGCCGCGTCGGGTCTGAAACTGCAAGGTAGCGGTTCCCATGCGGTGGGGCTTGAACTGGCGATCAACCATCTCGCGTCAGTCCGGAAAGGTGTGATCAGCGCGCGCGCCCGGGCCATTCACCTGGGCCGTTCCACCCACCTGTGGCAAATTGATGTGCATGATGAATCCGGCCGCCGCGTCGCGATGGCCAAGCTGACCATGCTGGTGCGCCGGGATCGCCCTGAAGACTGATCCGAAAAACGGGGCTAACCCGCATCCGGCTCACGCGCGTCAGTTTCCAGGTCCGACAACGCCAGCCTGACCTGTTCCAGACCGGGGTCCAGCAATAAGGCGCGCTCGAATGCCTGCCGGGCCTGCTCGGGAGATCCTGCCTGATACAGAATACGCCCCTTGTGCCACCATGCCAGCGCGGGCGAAGGATCCTCCGGCCACGGCGGCAACGCGACATACCGGGTGAGCACCTCGATTCCCCGTTCCATCGATCGTCCCGATTCGGCTGCGAGCCGCCCGTACTCGAACAGTGCCGGCGGATAGCCGGGATCGTTCAATAGAGGTTCCAGCTGTGCCAATGCCCTGCCAAAAGCGCCCAGCGATCCCAGCTCGCGGGCCAGACGCACTCGCCATTCGGCCGGGACCGGTTCGGCCAGTTCGATCGCGCGAGTCCATAGCTCCACCGCCGCTTCCGGGTCCCGGTCCTCGGCCCGCAACAACCCCTGGCGCCACGCCAGCCGCTCCGGAGCTTTATCCGCCAGGTCTGCCGCAAGTGCTTCGGCGCGCGAGCGGCTGCCGCCGACGATTCCCGGCGCCTGGCGATGAAATGCGTACAGCGCCTCCAGCGCAGCGGCGTGCGATGAATCAAGTTCCAGCGCTGTTTCCAGATCATCACGCACGCGCCGGGCAATGCGCATCGAACGAAACGCACCGGATTCATCCAGCCGCGAGGTTCGGAAGCCGGCCCGCTCCACCCATAAATCCGGTCGCCCGGGTGCGGCATCAATGGCTCGATCCATCCAACTCACCGCTTCATCCGGCCGTTGCGCATGCGCGGCAAGCCAGGCCCTGGCACGCAGCACATCGGCGTTGCTGTCGGGCCCTTCTTCCAGGGATTGCAGCCACTTGCGTATCGGCTCCAGCCGACGTGCCTCGAAAGCCTGCTCAAGATCGGGCATCTCGCTTGCCGACAATGCAGTTTCCGGATCGCTCCCGGCAGGAGAGGATGCAAGCACGACCGGTCCGGGGCATGCGAGTACAGCCGCCATCAGCAGTTTCGAAAAAGAGTTGAACATCAAGATTCCAGGAAATCTGGAGAAAAAAGCGTAGCCGCATTCCGGCTCGCCGGCATCGACAATGCGACCGGGATTTGATCCAGTCGATTGCAGTTCGAGATGCCTTATTCAGGTCACTTCTTTATCCCGCCACAAGCTTGCCCGGATTCAGTATCCCGTCGGGGTCGAACTGTCGCTTGATCGAGCGCATCAACTCGACTTCAGCCGGCGACGAGGTCATCGCCAGCCAATCACGCTTGAGCAATCCAACCCCATGTTCGGCTGAAAGGCTGCCCCCGAAACGTCCGACCAGTTCGAATACCTCGGGCGTGAGCTTCTCGCAGGCGGCATGAAAATCATCCACCGACCAGTCACCGGGCCGAAGAATATTCATGTGCAGATTGCCGTCGCCGATGTGACCAAACCAGACTACCTCGAAATCCGGGTAACGCTTTGAGATCAGCATCTTGAGCGCGCGCAGGAATTCCGGCACTGCGGCAATGCGCACCGACAGATCGTTCTTGTACGGCGTATACGATGCAATGGACTCGCTGATCGACTCGCGCCAGTGCCACAACTCTTCGGCCTGGGCCTGGCTCTGGCTGATCAGCCCATCGACCACATGGCCTTGTTCGACCAGCCTCTCGAATACCTCCAGCGCATCCTGCTGACGCGATTCTCCAGCATCGTCGAATTCCACCACCGCCGAAAACGGAGCGCGCTGGTCGAGCGGAAAAGCCCGATTGCCGGTGGCCTCGACATGCCCGATACTGGCCTCGTCGAAAAACTCGAACGCAGAAAGCTCCAGCACCGAGCGCAGTTGCGCGAATGCCGGCATCACTGCATCCAGCCCGGAAAAGGCCAGTAACAGCACCGAGCGCGACACCGGCGGTCGGGTCAATCCGAAGGTGACCTCGGTGATCAGGCCCAGCGTGCCCTCGCTGCCGATCATCAATTGTCGCAAGTCCAGCCCGGCATTGTTCTTGATCAGACCACGATTGAGTTCCAGCACGTCACCGCTCCCGGTGACCACCTTGAGTCCCAGCACCCAGTCGCGGGTCATGCCGTAGCGCAGCACCCGAATGCCGCCGGCGTTGGTCGCCACAGAACCGCCGGCCTGGGATGAATCCGCAGCCGCCCAGTTCACCGGGTAGCAGAAACCCCGATCTGCCGCGGCGCGATGAAGATCACCCACCGGCATGCCCGCCTCGACCGTGATCGAGGGGCTGATTTCATCAAACTCGCGAATCTCGCGCATTTTTTCAAACGACACCACGATTTCACCATGGGCCGCAACCGCGCCACCGGACAGCCCCGTGCGACCCCCCGAAGGCACCAACCCGGCACGCTCGCGCCGCGCCCATTCAACCAGAGCCTGGACATCTTCGGTCGTGCGTGGAAAAACCACCGCGCTGGGAGCCGGCTGCCAGAAGCGGGTCCAGTCGCGACCGTAATGGGCGAGCGATTCCGCGTCGGTCAGATTTTCAATTTCAGGCAACTGCATCATGCTTCCTGATCAGGTTGATCGAAAATTTGCGTTCATTTACGGTTTCAATCGCACAAGTACGAATTCAGAGTTGAATCCTGGCAGGCCCATCTCGACTATCATGGAATACCTTTTGAAAATTAAAACTGCATGACCCAGCGAAATCACTCGCTCGCCAAAGACAAGATCCGGATTCTGCTGCTCGAAGGCGTGCACGAAAGCGCGGTCGAAAGCTTCAGAGCCGCCGGCTACACCAATATCGAGAGCCTGCCCGCGGCTTTGCCGGTCGCAGAACTGGCAGAAAGGATTTCCGACTGTCATTTTCTCGGCATCCGCTCACGCACCCGGCTGAGCGCGAGCATGCTGGAAAAAGCTTCCAGACTCACCGCGGTCGGCTGCTTCTGCATCGGCACCGACCAGGTCGATCTGACACAGGCGCGCAAACGAGGCATTCCCATATTCAATGCGCCTTATGCTAACACCCGATCAGTGGCTGAACTGGTACTGGCGGAAATCATCATGCTGATGCGCGGCATTCCGGCCAAGAATGCCGGCGCGCACCGGGGCCAATGGCGCAAGAGCGCAAAAGGTTCGCACGAGGTTCGCGGCAAGACGCTGGGCATCATCGGCTACGGCCATATCGGCTCGCAGCTCGGCATTCTGGCCGAGGGTCTGGGCATGCGCGTCATCTATCACGATATTGTGCGCAAGCTGCCGCTGGGCAACGCCGAGCCGGCCGATTCACTGAATCAACTGCTCGAAAACTGCGACATCGTCTCACTGCATGTGCCGGATACGTCCGAATCCAGAGGCATGATCGACGCCGCCGAAATCGGACGCATGAAAACGGGAGGACATCTGATCAACGCATCACGCGGCAAGGTCGTTTCCATCCCAGCACTGACCCGGGCGATCGAAAGCGGCCACCTGGGCGGCGCCGCGATCGACGTGTTTCCATCCGAACCCGCATCCAGGGACGAGGAGTTCATCTCGGAACTGCGCGAATTCGACAACGTCCTGCTGACCCCACACATCGGAGGCTCGACCCAGGAGGCGCAGCAGAACATCGCACTGGATGTGGCCGACAAGCTGATCCATTATTCCGACAACGGATCGACTTCAGGTGCGGTCAATTTCCCCGAAGTCACGCTGCCCGATCACGCCACGGCCCGCCGCATCATGCATATCCACCGTAACGAGCCGGGCGTACTGCAAGCCATCAACCGCGCGTTTTCCGATGCCGGGATCAACATTGCAGGTCAGTACCTTCAAACACTGCCGGACGTTGGCTACGTGGTGATGGATGTCGAGACCGACGATGCCGGGCCGGTGTTGCGCGGCCTGAACGAAATTCCGGCAACCATTCGCACACGGTATCTGAGATGAATATTGAAGTCCGTCACAATCCCGAACAGAATCGATTCGAAACCGAAGTCGAGGGCAACCTGTGCGTGCTCGATTACAAGCTGGACGGTAAAGTGATCTCCATGAACCGCGTCTACGTGCCACCGCCGGTGGAAGGCCGCGGAATTGCGGGCCACCTCACCCGAACCGCACTCGGCCACGCGCGCCAGCAAAGCTGGACGGTCATCCCCCGCTGCCCCTACGTCGCCGCCTGGATCAAGCGCCACCCGGAATATCAGGACCTGGTGGATCGGCAGGCAGATTGATCGAAAAGTCAAAAGCTGTTTTAGCCGCGGCCTATAAAGATTAGGTTTTTCTCTAAAAACCTGAAAAGAGGTTTGCGCTTGACTTCTGGATCGAAAACAATACCCGTCTGACCTTACCCCGGCCAAACTTATGAAATCCGTATTGACCCTTTTTCTACTGACGCTTACATTAGCGCCGAGCCTGCACAGCCAGGAAACTGCCGCCAAGCTGACCCTGGAGCGTGTTTTCGGCAGCCCGGCGCTGTCCGGACCGACGCTGCGCCAGGCCAGGCTGTCGCCGGCCGGGGATCGGGTGACGTTTCTGCGCGGCAGCGAGGACGCGCCTTCGCGGCTGGATTTGTGGGAATACCATCTGGAATCCGGCCAGACCCGGCGACTGATTCCGGCCCAAGCCGTGCTGGCCGAGGAAGGAGCGCTGTCGGCGGCCGAACAGGCCCGGCGCGAGCGAGCGCGGATCGCCGATCTTTCCGGCATTGTCGAGTATCGCTGGGCCGAGGACGGCCAGCGACTGCTGTTCCCGCTGGGCGGCGACATCTTCATGGCCGATCTTTCCGGAGAATCGCCGACCGTGCGCCAGTTGACGGCAGCCGAAGCCTTCGACCTGGACCCGAAGCTCGCGCCCGACGCCCGGCACGTGGCATTCATTCGCGAACGCGACCTGTGGCTGGTCGAAATTGAAAACGGCGCGGCGCGCGCATTGACCCGAGATGCCGATAAAACGATCTCCAACGGCATGGCCGAGTTCATCGCCCAGGAGGAAATGGGGCGAGATAGCGGCTATTGGTGGTCGCCGGATGGAACGAAGATCGTTTTCCTGCAGGTCGACGAATCGCCGATCGAGCCCAGTCTGCGCTATGAAGTCAGCGGCGACGACATTCGCATTGTCGAGCAACGCTATCCGTATGCCGGCACCGACAATGTTCGCTACCGGCTCGGCGTGGTCGAAATCGAATCCAGCGAAATCCGCTGGCTGACTCTGAGCGACGAATCAAAAAACGATCCGAATCACAACCAGGACATCTACATCCCGCGTGTAGCCTGGCGGCCGGATAGCAATGCAGTACTGTTCCAGCGCCAGTCGCGGGATCAGCAGAGCCTGGAGCTGGTCGCTCACGATCTTTCATCGGATTCGCAGCAGGTCCTGATCACCGAGACTGCGGATACCTGGATCAATATTCACGACGACCTCCATTTTCTAGCCGACGGCGAGCACTTCATCTGGTCCTCGGAGCGCTCCGGCTTCCGTCATTTATACCTGTATCGCGGCGATGGCACACTTGTGCGCCAGTTGACCGATGGTAAATGGCCGGTCCAGGCTCTGCAAGCGGTGGACGAGGACTTTGGCCTGGTCTACTTCACTGCCGGCGTGGATGGCCCGACCGAGCAGCACCTCTACCGCCAGTCACTGGTAACCGAAACGCCGGAAGCGGTGCACAGGGTGTCGCGCCGTGGCGGCTGGCACGAAGTTTCGTTCGACAGCGTCGGCCGCAGTTATCTGGACCTGTTCTCATCCACCGAACAGCCGCCGCAACTGTCGCTGCATTCGGCCGACGGCGAGCGCCTGGCATGGCTGATCGAGAACCGCCTGGATCGAAATCATCCGTACGAACCTTTCCGGGCCGGTCATCTGGCCACCGAATTCGGCACGCTGGAGGCCGCCGACGGCCAGCCCATGCACTGGCGCATGATCCGTCCGGCCGGGTTTGATGAGTCAAGCCAATACCCGGTGTTCATTCACGTCTACGGCGGGCCCACCTCGCGCATGGCGCTCAATCGCTGGGGCCGGCGTCATCTGGTCGATCAGTACCTGGCGCGTTCCGGCTATCTCGTGTTCTCGCTGGACAATCGCGGCATCGTCGGCCAGGGCATGGAATTTCAGGCGCGGGCCTACCTGAATCTCGGCCGGGTCGAAGTCGAGGACCAGAAAATCGGGCTGGACTATCTGAAAAGCCTGTCGTTCGTCGATCCGGATCGAATCGGCGCGTTCGGCTGGAGCTACGGCGGCTACATGACGCTGATGATGCTGATTCAGCATCCCGGGGAATTCGCTGCCGGAGTCGCGGTCGCACCGGTCACCGACTGGGCGCTCTACGACACCCACTACACCGAACGCTATCTGGGCATGCCGCGCGATGCCGACGGCAACCCGACCCCGGCCTATGCGCGCGGCAATGTGCTCAACTACGCTAAAAACCTGGCCGATCCGCTGCTGCTGATCCACCCCATGGCCGACGACAACGTGCTGTTCACGCACTCAACCATGCTGATGCAGAAGCTGCAGGAAAAGGTCATCGACTTCGACCTGATGACCTATCCCGGCGAAAAGCACGCCATCGCCGGCCAGCCCCAGCGCCTGCACGTTTACCGCCAGATCGACCGCTTCCTGCGCCGGCATCTCCAGCCCTGACCGAGCGCAGCAGGATCAACCGTCAATCCGCTTGTACTTGATCCGATGCGGGCCGGCCGCGTCGCCCTTGCGGCGCCTGAGGTCGGCTTCGTAGTCGGAAAAGTTGCCCTCGAACCACTCCACGTGCGAGTCGCCCTCGAAGGCCAGCACATGGGTGGCGATGCGGTCCAGGAACCAGCGATCGTGCGAGGTCACCAGCACGCAGCCGGGGAAGGCCAGCAGCGCCTCCTCCAGCGCCCGAAGGGTTTCGACATCCAGATCGTTGGTCGGCTCGTCGAGCATCAGCACGTTGCCGCCGGATCTCAGCACCTTGGCCAGATGCACGCGGTTGCGCTCTCCACCCGAAAGCTGCCCGACCCGCTTTTGCTGATCACTGCCCTTGAAGTTGAAACGGCTGGCGTACTGGCGCGCCGGGATCTTGTAGTTGCCCACTTCGATCAC
>CAYVPB010000010.1:0-63233 GCA_964453565.1 uncultured Halomonas sp. | reverse complement strand
GTTCCAGTCCAGCACCGACCATTCCATGCGCCCGCAGCCGCGTTTTCGAGCGATGCCGGCCAGGTGCAGCAGCAGCGCCTTGCCGATGCCCTTGCCGCGCATTTCTTCGCGCACGAACAGGTCCTCCAGGTACAGCCCGGGCTTGCCAAGCCAGGTCGAAAAATTATGGAAGAACAGCGCGAAGCCGGCCGGCTCGCCCTGCCATTCCGCGATCACGGCTTCGGCGGTCGGGCGCTCGCCGAACAGGGCCCGCCGGATCAGTTCCGGCGTGGCGACGGCCTCTTCAGGGGCTTTCTCGTAGACGGCCAGTTCGTGGATCAGGGCGAGCAGTTCGTCGATGTCGACCGGGGCGGCCGGCCGGATGGTCAGCGGATTCTGGTTCGAGTCGGTCATGGTCAAGGCTCCGGATGATCGGAACATGGTGCTGGAAAACACTGACGCATCGTCTTTCAGGGACTCGCAAGACTCGGTTACAATACAGGGCCATGCGCCCGTAGCTCAGCTGGATAGAGTGCTGCCCTCCGAAGGCAGAGGTCACAGGTTCGACTCCTGTCGGGCGCGCCATTCCCCGGCGTTTTTCAGCGAACGACGCCAGCGCGCTGACCTGGAAGCCTTCGATCGCACCATGAGCCGCCGGGGCGGGTAGCGTCCCGAAGCGGGCGATGAGGTGTAAATTGTTTGCGTAGCGGCAGGAATGCCGGTTGGCCGGGAGGGATACCGGGACCGGGCTTGAACGGTGGCAGGCTCCAGCCGACACCTGGAGCACTCCGTCAAGAGTGCCGTGCGTCAAAATTCACCGACTTCACGGATTACGGAGATGACTCAGCAATTGGCCCCGCAAGTATGATTTCCAAGCACGATTGGGTGTCCAGTGCAGGTTGTCAAGCCAGCGGAGGGCTTTGAGCATAGGGTGATGCCGGCTGCGCCAAGGTTCGAGTCCAGCGCGGGCGAGCCTGGCCTTTTGCACCAAACTTTCAGCAGGCAACGCCGCTCCCCGCCTGCCCCGTCAGCCAACCATCCGGACTTTTTCACATGGCCATGCCGAATCGGCTGCCTGCGTTCGCACCACCTGGAATCGCCTCGTGGCGATTCCAGGTGGTGAAGAATCCGGCGTAACTCACTATGCCTTTCGAAGATCGACCTCAGCCCTTCGGCCCGAGGAAGATCCAGAACAGCAGGCCGACGACGGGAAACAGGATCAGGACCAGGATCCAGGCAAAGCGTACGATCGGGCCGACGCGCGCCTGGGCGGTCTTGACAATCGCCCACACCACAATGATCAGCCAAAGTAATCCGAGAATGCCGGCTTCCAGTCCCATGGGACGCTCCAGGTTGGTTTGCTAACGAGGCCATTAAGGCCGTTAGTGAGTCACCATTATCGCATTTTCGGCAGTCGCTGAAGCAGGATCCGGCCGTCACGTTCATCGACTTCCACGCAAGTGAGAGCGGCTCCGGCACAGGGGCCCCTGATGCAGCGGCCTTCGCCGGGTTCGAACACCGCGCCGTGTGCGGCGCATACCAGATTTCCGGTATCGTCGGTCAGGAACTTGTCCGGCGCCCAGTTCAGGGCGCGCCCGGCATGCGGACAGACGTTGAGCCAGGCCCGCGGCTGACCGTGGTGTCGCGTCAGTACCAGCCATAGAGTGCGATCATCGGTTTCGAGCAGGGCTTCCCGGTATTGCCCTTGGGAGACTTGGTCGGACGAAATCAGGAAACGATCTTCCAAATTCGGGGTCTGTTGAGTCATGAGAAACTTCAATGCCTCCTTTTATCGCGTTCCAACCCATCCTCTGGCCCGGTTTGCGCTGGTGCTGGCCGGTCTGGCAGTGCTCGCGCTGAGTTTTTTCATCGGCCTGATCTTCCTGGCCGTCACGGCCGGACTCGCGATTCTTGGCGCGATCGGGCTGGCCATTCGTAACCTGCTTTCCGGCAGCGGTTCCGGTCGCTCGCAGGACGTCGATCCGCTGCGGGTGGAGTATCGAGTCATTCGCACCGAGCGCGACGACTAAAGCCTGGTTTGCTTACCTGGCCGCTGGTCTGACCTTGACCCGCTTCATCCCCTCCAGATGCCGGCAAACAGCAGCACCACCAGCAGCACCATGGTCCAGAACGCCATTGAGCCAGTCGGCCAGCTTCGCGCCAGCGAGGAGGCTACATGACCGTTGCCGGGGCGGCGCTTGTCAAGGCGGGTGATGTCGCCGATGTTTGCAGCCGCTCGACCAAGAGCTCGCGCACCCCGGCGGGCAAGCGCGGGGATGAGCTTGCGATAAAGCCATTCGACATCCAGCAGTGCGCGCCGGCCCGAGGCGGGCAATGCCAGGCCGCGCTGCGTCAGCCAGGCCCAGGTCAATAGCGCGAACAGCAGCAACTGAAACTGGTCGAGGATCCGGATCGGGCTGATCGGCTGATAATCGCTGGCCAGCGGACGCAGCGTATCGGTCAGGCCTGGAAACAGCCCGGCAATCAGCAGCAGCGCGGCAATTGAGCCCATCGCTATGCGCATCGGGAATGGCGCTTCGACGGCATCGACCCGTGCTTTGGGCGGGCGCAGGAATGCCTCGTAAACGATTCTCACGCCCAGATACAGAATGCCCAGCGCAGACAGGCCTGCCAGCAGGCCGTACCAGACCGGACCGGTACCGGTGTACTCGATGCCGCCCAGAAGCATCTTCTTGCTGACAAACGCGCCGGTGCCGGGCATGGCCGAGTTGGCCAGCACGCCGATAATGACGAAACCCATGGTCCACGGCATCTTGCGGCCCAACCCGCCAAGCTCGCTGGCACGCACCGTGCCGGCCTGGACCAGGACCGCGCCGAGGGCCATGAACAGCAGCATCTTGAACAGTACGTCCATGACCACGTGCATGCTGACCCCGTCCAGCGCAATCGGATTGCCAGCACCGATGGCTACGACCATCAGGCCGATCTGGACCATCAGGCTGTAGGCCAGCACCCGCCGCAGGTCGTCTTCGACCAGTGCGTAGACCAGCGGCCACAGCGCCATCACGGTACCGATGACCATCAGCAGTTGTTCGCCGGCAAATCCACGCGCCAGCGAGTAAACCCCGACCTTGGTCGTAACCGCGACCAGGATCACCGAGCCGGTCAGCGAGGCATTGGGATACCCATCCGGAATCCAGTTGTGCAGCAGCGGAAAGCCGCACTTGATGCCGAACGCCGCCAGCACCAGCCAGCCGCCGGGTGAGTCCAGCGCAATCGGGCCGATCGCGAGATCGTGCCCGCTGGTGGCCAGAAAGGCGATGCCGGCCAGCAGCGTGACGCCCGAGACGACATTGAACACCAGGTAGCGGATGCCGGCCGCGGTGGATTCCGGCTGGCGACGGGCCCAGATCAGGACCACGGAGGTCAGCGCAAGCATCTCCCAGAAAAGCCACAGCATGACCAGGTCGCCGGCCAGGACGGCACCGATACCGGAGCCGACATAGGCCAGCATCGACGAGGCCTGGACCCGGTCGGTCAACTCCAGGGTGTAGATTGCCGCCAGCAGTGCGGCCAGATGGAACAGCCCGACAAACACCAGCGTCATCGGATCGACCCGCACCGCGGCCAGGCTATAGTCCATGACCTTCCAGTCGGCGGCGGTGGCCGGTTCCAGCAGCATCAGCGCGGCCAGTGCGGCGGCCAGCGGCGTGACCAGCGCCACCCAGCGCGCGCTGTCGTGGCGAAGGGCGGCCAGCAGCGCGCCCAGCCAGAAGATCCCGACCGGAAGCAGTTCAATCGGCATCGTATTCATCCTCCGGTCGCCTGATGACGCGCGCCAGCAGGCGTGCGACCAGGACCACCGCGGTGATGAGCACGATCGCGATGATCGGATAGAAGCCCGGCATGCGGTCGACCCCGGATTCGGGGCGAATGAACAATCCGGCCAGTCCCGGAATCGCAGTCGCGATCACCAGGCCGCGAAACAGTTTGTCGCTCATGGCACTCCTCCGGCGACCAGCATGGAGGCGAGCCGGAACAGCGGGTCCGGCCAGAAAAACAGGATCAGGCAGCCGCTTGCAGTGATCAGCATCGCGATCAACATCGGCCAGGGCGCTTCGGCGTAATGATCGGGCACGCCTTCGGCGGCCGGGGCGAAGAAGCCGCGGATCGGAATGACCAGCAGATACAGGATATTGAGCAGCGAGCTCGCCATCAGCGCCGCGACCAGCACCCATTGATGGATCTGCATGGCGCCCAGCATCAAATACCATTTCGACCACATGCCGCCGAAGATCGGCAGGCCGATGATGCTCAGCGTGCCGATGGTAAAGGCGCCAAAGGTGATCGGCATGGCCCGGCCCAGGCCGTCGAGTTCGTTGATATTCTTGCGATCATGCGCCACCTGGATCGCGCCGGCACCGAAAAACAGAGTAATCTTGGCCACCGCGTGCATGCCGATCTGCATTGCCGCGCCGATAACAGCCATTGGTGTGGCGACCATCGCGCCTAGCACGACGTAGTTGAGCTGGGCGACGGTGGAATAGGCCAGACGGGCCTTGAGGTCGGTCAGCGTCAGCGCGACTATAGAGGCGCTCACGATGGTGAATGCCGAAATCCACGAGACCCAGATGCCGGCACCGGTCTCGACCAGCGTATCGGTCCCGAACACGAATACCGCTACCTTCAGCACCGAGAACACGCCTGCCTTGACCACCGCGACGGCGTGTAGCAAAGCGCTCACCGGAGCCGGCGCGACCATCGCGGCCGGCAGCCAGCGATGCACCGGCATGATCGCGGCCTTGCCGATGCCGAACATGAACAGCCCGGCCAACAACGGAATCCAGCCCGGGTCGATGTGGCCGGCGATGATGCCGCCGGGCTGGAATTCCAGCGTGCCGGTCGCCTGCCAGACCCACAGGATTGCAACCAGCAGCAGACCGATAGAGGTCGCCAGCAGATAGCCCAGATAAATGCGCGCGCCATTGCGGGCATTGGCCGTGCCCGAATGCGCCACCAGCGGATAGGTCGACAGGCTGAGCACTTCGTAGAAGATGAACAGGGTCAGCAGATTGGCCGAAAAGGCAATCCCGGCTGCCGCACCCAGCGCGATCGCGTAGCAGGCGAAAAAACGGCCCAGGTGATTGTAGTTCAGCACTTTCATGTAGCACTGGGCATACAGGGTTGCGACCAGCCACAGCGATGAGGCCACCAGCGCGAAGATCAGGCCCAGCGGCTCGATCTTGAACGCGATTTCCAGCCCGGGCAGCATTTCCCACAGCCGCTGTTCTCGCCCGGCGCCGTCCAGCACCGGGCCGATCTGTGCGATCACGCCGAAGAAGAAGCCTATCGCGGTGATCCAGCCGATCGCGTCGCGCAAGCGGTCGCGTCGCCCGGCCAGCGCGATCAGCAGCGCGCCGATAAGCGGGATCATGACCACATTGAACGGTTGTGTCAGCAGGGGGCTCACGGGCCACCCCCGAGAAGTGAGCGGGCCGCGGCTTCGGCGCCGTCGACTGAAAGCCGGGTGTCGACGCCGAACCAGAAGTTGGCTGCCACAACGATGTAGATCGGAATCAGCAGCGAGATCGGTGCTTCACGCGTCGGCGCGCGCTGTTCCGGTGCCGGCGTGAACCAGGCCACCTCGACCACCCGCCAGATATAGTAGATCGCCATCAGAGAGGTGATCACGATCAGCGCCACCAGCCACTCGTGACCGGCATCGAATGCAGCCAGGATCAGGAACCACTTGCTCACGAAACCGGCAGTCAGCGGCACACCGATCAGGCTCAGGCCGGCCAGAGCAAACGCGGTCATGGTCCACGGCATTTCGCGTCCGATTCCGGCCAGGTCGGCCAGGCGCACGCTGCCGACACGCCAGAACAGGGTGCCCAGCGCCATGAACAGCGCGCCCTTGATCAGCGCATGGTTGAACAGATGCAGAATTCCGGCCGTGATTCCGGCGGTGGTAGCCAGCGCGATCCCCAGAACCATGTACCCGACCTGCGCGACCGAGGAATAAGCCAGCATGCGCTTGAGGTTTTGCTGAAACATCGCCACCCAGGAGCCGGCGAACATGCCGGCGACCGCCAGCGCCAGCAGGATCGTGGTCAACGGCAGCGCGATGAAGCTGTAGTCATGACCGAAGATGGTGAAAATGAACCGCAGCATCACATACAGCGCCACCTTGGTCGCAGTTGCGGCCAGGAAAGTGGTAATGAAGTTCGGCGCATAGGCGTATGCATTGGGCAGCCACAGGTGCAGCGGAAACAGCGCCAGCTTCAGACCCAGCCCGACGATGATGAAGGCCAGCGCGGCGCGCACGGTACTGGTGTCGCGCACCTCCGGAAGGCGCTCGGCCAGATCCGCCATGTTCAGGCTGCCGGTCATCATGTACAGAAAGCCGATGCCGATCAGCAGAAAGGTCGCGCCGACCGTGCCCATGATCAAGTAGCGGAACGATGCCAGCAGGGCGCGCCTGTCCCAGCCATGGGCGATCAGCGCATAGGTGGCCAGCGACGAGATTTCCAGGAATACAAACACGTTGAACGCATCACCGGTCAGCGTGATCCCCATCAGCCCGGCGAACGCCAGCAGAAACAGCGCGTAGAAGATGCCCTGGCGCCCGGGCACCTCCAGGTTGTTGATGACCCGCGCCCACGGCAGCACGAATGCCGCCACCGCCGAGACCAGCAGCGCGACCAGACCGTTGGCCGCGTCGATGCGGTATTCGATGCCGATCGGTGGCGGCCAGTTGCCGAATGGATAGGAAACCTCGCCCTGCCACAGCACCGGCAGGGCAATTGCGGTGATCATCAGCGCAGCCAGTGCACTCAGAAATGCCAGCAGCCAGGGCAGGACTCTGCCTGGCAGCAATGCGCAGACCGGTGCGGCGATCAGCGGCACCAGCACGCTGAACGGCAGCCATTCGACAATATTCATGCGCCCGATTCGCCTCTTCCGGGAACTTCGCCGGGTCGCGTTTCATCCGGGGGCTGATCGGCCGGATCGATCAGTTCATCATCTTCGATCGTGCCGTAGGCCTCACGTATGCGCACGCTCAGTGCCAGGCCAACCGCGGTGGTGGCCACCCCGACCACGATCGCGGTCAGGATCAGCACATGCGGTAGCGGATTGGAGTACACTGACACCCCTTCGCGCAACACCGGGGTCGAGCCGCCAATGATCTTGCCGGCCGAGATGAACATGATGAACACCGAGGTCTGGAAAAGATTCAGTCCCATGATTTTCTTGACCATGTTGCCGCGCGCGATCACGGCATAAAAGCCGATCATCATCAGAATCACGACGATCCAGTAATTGAAATGCCCCAACCAGGCCATCAGTCTTCCTCCCCGGCTTCGGCAGCATCGATTTCGCGCTTGCGGCGGGCGAAGAAGGTGAAAAACAGCATCGCACAAGTCGTCACTGTGACGCCAACGCCGAATTCGACCAGCACGATGCCGGTCTGCTGGGCCGCATGCGGTGACTCCAGCAGCACGTAGAAATCCAGAAAACGCCCGCCGAGCAGCACGCCCAGCAAACCGATGAAGCAATACAACAGCACGCCCAGGCACGCCAGTATGAACTGGGCCCGCTCGGGAATCACCTCCAGCGCCGCGTCCAGGCCATAGATCAGCGCAAACAGGATCCAGGCGGCGGCGAACACCACCCCGGCCTGAAAGCCGCCGCCGGGCGAATATTCGCCGTGGAACTGGATGTAGAGCCCGAATAGCATGATCAGCGGAATCAGAACGCGCGCGACCACGCGCAGAATGCCGTTGGTTCTCATTGGCCGGCCTCCGGTGGTTCGGATGGCCGCTTGCGCCGACGCCGGCGCGGCGGGACCGACAGCAGCGCGACCACGGCCAGTCCGGCGGTCAGGATCACGAAAGCCTCGCCCAGCGTATCGATGGAACGATAACTGGCCAACACCGCGGCCACCATGTTGGGAATGCCCATATCGGGATAGGCCTGCTCGATGTAATAAGGCGCCACGTGGGTCTGGGGCGGATTGTCGGCCGCGCCGAAATCCGGCAGGTCGCCACTGGCATAGATCAGGCAAGCGCCGGTGACCACGACAACCGCCAGCGCAAGCAGGTTGTGACCGCGCGCGGGGCGCTCTTCACGTCCGGCCAGCGCCAGTACGGCCAGAAACAGCAATGTGGAGATGCCGGCGCCAACCGCGGCCTCGGTCAGTGCCACATCCCCGGCGTCCAGCACCGCGAACAGGCCGGCCGACAACAGCGAATAGATCGCGAACAGCATCGCGCCGGCATACAGGTCACGCAAGCGGACAATCGCCACGGCGACCACCACCAGCAGGATCAGCAATGCAATATCGACAAGGTATTCCATGGTCGGTAATCAGTCCCCGGCCTGTCCGGCTTCAGGCGGCGAACCTTCGTCGTCCCCGGCCAGTTCCGGTTTGATGCCGTCGACCATGGCCGCGCGCGCCAGGGCATGCGAGGCGGTTGGCGCGGTGAACAGCAGGAACAGCAGAATCAGTGCCAGCTTGAGGCTGTTAAGCCCCAGCCCGGCCTGGACAATGAGGCCCGTCACGATCAGCAGCGCGCACAGCGTGTCGGTGATGCCACCGGCATGCAGGCGGGTGTAGAAATCAGGAAAACGCAGCAAGCCGATGCCGCCGATGATGCCGAACAGCCCACCGCTCAGCAGCAGCGCCCAGGACAGGATCTCCAGCGCTGACTCAACCATCACTGATGTCTCCCTCGCCGGCCGCGGCCAGGTCACGCATCTTGGCAAGTTTCAGCACCGCGACGATGGCGATGAAATTGATCAGCGCATATACGACCGCGACATCCAGCAGGTCGTAGTGATCGGTCATGCCAGCGATCAGCGCGACGATCAGCACGGTTTTGGTGCCGAAGACGTTGACCGCGACGATGCGGTCGTAAATGGTTGGCCCCTTGAGCGCGCGCGTGAGGGCAAGCGCCATGGTCGCGAAAATCGCCAGCGAAGTCAGAACCAGAACCGTAATCACTGGCGCCGCTCCAGCCACTCGATCCTGCGTTGCATGACATCGGACTTGACCCCTTCGGCAGAACTTTCCAGCAATGCATGCACCCTGATCTGGTCGGGCTCCAGTTGCAGTGTTACCGTGCCCGGTGTGAGGGTGATGGAGTTTCCATAAGTGACCTTGCCCACAGATGATTTCAGGCGAACGGGCGCCTGAAAAACCGACGGCTTGAGACGTCCGCTCGGCGCCAGGGCGGCCGCCGCGACTTCCAGATTGGCCTTGATGATCTGACCGCTCAGCCAAATCCAGTAAACTGGCAATCGCCACGAGTACAGGGCTGGATTGTGTTCTACGCCGACCACATCCATGCGCTGGGAAAGCCAGACCACCAGTGCGATGGAGCCGGCCCCCAAAAACAGGATAGGCGGCTTGTAAACGCCCGAAATGGCCAGCCAGAGCAGCGCCAGAAGAATTGTCAGGGAGAGCATGTATCGCATGTCAAAAATAGTACCAAATGCGCCGATGGACCGGGGATGCCGGTGCGGCCTGCCGATGTCGACTTCGTCTGCACATCGCGTCAATAGACTTCCGGTCCTGAATCGGCGCGTTTCCTTCCCATGTACTCATCAAATGACCTGATCGGGCTCAGCTATTGTTCCACAGCGACATTTTCGTTCGGGCGCGGCGATCATGGCGTCAATCCGGAAGTCAACCGCATCCTGGTGTACTCGCGGCGCAACAATCGTCGACGCGAGGTGGGTGGTGTACTTCACTACGGCAGTGGCTTTTTCTTCCAGTATCTGGAAGGCCCTGCCGATACCGTGGATTGCCTGTACGCCCGAATCTGTCGGGATCCTCGTCATGAACGGGTGGAACGACTGACCCGGCGGCCGATCCGAAATCGTCGCTTTCGCGACTGGTCGATGAAGTTCGTCGCCATCGAGAGCGTGGTCGATGAGGTTATGACGCGGCACGGTCTTGATGCCTTCGACCCCTATCGCTTTACGCCGGCGGTCATCGATGATCTGGTCGTCTCGTTCATCCAGGTCGACGAGTGCGCGCCGGACATCGAGCTGCCATCGACCCCGGCCGGATCTGGCCGGGGCTGGCTCGCCCGGCTGTTTGGACGTTTCAACCGCTCATGACGGCAACGCCAATCCAGCGCGGGTGAGCCCAGAATGCAAACCAGACGTAAACCGCCAAGCCCAGCACCACGGCCGCAATATCATTGAATGCGGAGCGGGGCGCGCGCGGGATGGGTCGGGATGGTCGCCGCTTCATCGAAATCCGGTCGACCACCGCCCAGATCAGGAATCCCCCAAACAGCAGCAGGTCGGCCAGCCTGCCGTTGACCAGCAAATGGGCGAGCGCCCAGGCCTTGACCGCGACCAGGGAAGGGTGTTGCAGCGCGTCGCTGATCCGGCCTGGCAGATAGGTCGCAAACAGCGCCGGAAACACCAGCAGCATCGGCAGCATGGCCAGATGAACGGTCCATGACGGTGTCTGGTAGACAACTACCGGATCCAGCCGGGCCTGGCCGTAACCGATGATCACCAGAACCAGCCCGGCAATCGCGATCAGTGAATAAACACCTTTGAACGGCCATTCGCCCATGTGCGCGGCCCATGAATCGCGGCGTTCAGGGGCTACGATGGACAGTGAGTGGATGCCGAGAAAAATAATCAGTCCAGCGATCAGGGTTGTCATTTTGGATATCCTCAGAGGTAAGGGGAGAAAAGCCAGCACACGGAGTCCCGCACACGAGTCGGGATCCTGCGGTTGTCGACTTCTGCCAGGGTGACCTCCCGGCCGCGCCGGGCCGCATCGCGGATCCATCGTTCCATCCGGCCGGCGAATTCGCAATCGAGAATTTCGACCTGCAACTCGAAATTGAGCCTCAGTGAGCGTGGATCCCAGTTCGAAGAGCCAATCTGGGCATAGCTGCCGTCGACCACCAGCAGTTTGCCGTGATTGAACGGAGGTGGCTGATAAACCACGCGAATTTCCTGATACAACAATTCCCACAGCATATTGCGGGTCGCCCAGTGGATGTAGGGCAGGTTATTGCGTTCCGGCAGCACCAGCAGCACTTCCACGCCGCGCAGCGAAGCGGCCTGCAGCGCGCCGATCAGTTCCCGCGGCGGCAGAAAGTACGGCGTCATGATCAGAACTGATTCGCGTGCCTGGCCGATGATGGCCACCAGCGACAGCACAATCTGGTCGAGATTCTCGTCCGGCCCGTCGGTCAGCGCGCGGCAATGGGCCGGGCCGGTCGAGATTGATGGTGACAATTGCTTTTGCAGTTGGGTTGAATTTCTGTCCGGCAATTCCTGGCCGGTGGAAAACTCCCAGTCGCGCTCGAATTCGGTTTGCAATTGACCGGCGATCGGGCCGCTCAGGCAGAAGTGAATATCGGCAACCGCCTTGCGCACCGGCCATTTCTGTACCCGGTGCCGGTCGCCGATATTCATGCCACCGGTAAAGGCCACCTGGCCATCGGTGATCAGCAGCTTGTGATGATTTCTGAGGTTGATCGAAAGCCTGGGCGGCAGCAGGCGCGGGGGCAGAAACAGCGCGACCGGCACGTCGGCTCGGCGCAACAGGCGAACAATGGACGGGAAGCTGTAAAAACGACCGACGCCGTCGACCAGAACCCGGACTTGAAGCCCGCGTTGTAGCGCCGCGACCAGCGCCAGGACGAACTCGCGGCCGGTGCGATCGGAGTCGAAGATATAGCTCGAAAGATAGACCGTTTCCCGCGCATCGGCAATGGCGCGCAGCATCTCCGGGTAGGCCTGCTCGCCGTTGACCAGCGGTGAAATCGAGTTGCCCCCCATAAGTGGGTGTTCGCTGAGCTGCTCGCCGATGCGCGCTAGCCGATGCTGGTGACGCGAGAGTTGCGACTTTTGCGCGGCATGGATCGGATTCGTGATGTCGCGGTCTTGTCCGTCGGATACCGGGCGGGCCTGCCGACCGTGGCCGCGCTCATAACCGATTGCCAGCCGCGGTAGCGTCAGGTGACGCGCCCGACGCCGAATCCGGTTGACTCCCAGCAATGCATAAATTACCGGTCCGGCAATCGGCAGCAGGACGCAAAGCGCGATCCACCCGAATGCAGCCCGGGAGTCGCGCTTGTAGATCAACGCGTGCATGGAGGCCACCGGCGCCAGTACCAGGTGAAACAGAGCCGCGATCAGCGATGCATCGAAAATGGCCTGCAGATCAAGCACGTCCTTCCCGCCCGTAGAACAGGACTTGATGATACCCGGCCCCGGCCTCGAGTGGCCCGATTCCACCATCGCGCCTGTTGTGGCGTCTGCCGACCTCTGGCGTTGATTCAGTCGCAGTTGCGGGACCGGGATGCAATTGTCACTGCAATGCGTTACACTCTATATCTTTCTATCCGTATCAAGAGATACATTGAATCAAAACAGAGGTTGCAATATCCATGAGTGAGTATCTTTTCACTTCGGAGTCCGTCTCCGAAGGCCATCCCGACAAGATGGCCGACCAGATTTCCGATGCCGTGCTGGACGCGGTTCTGACCCAGGATCCGCATGCCCGCGTGGCCTGTGAAACGTTTCTCAAAACCGGTGCGGTGATTGTCGGGGGGGAGATTTCGACTACCGCGTGGGTGGACCTGGAAGACCTGATTCGCGAAGTTGTGGTCGACATCGGCTACGATTCCTCGCGTGTCGGCTTCGACGGCAACACCTGCTCGGTGATCAATATGATCGGCAAGCAGTCCCCGGACATCGCACAAGGCGTGGATCGTGCGGCGCCGGAAGATCAGGGCGCCGGCGACCAGGGCCTGATGTTCGGATATGCCGCCAACGAAACTCCGGAGCTGATGCCGGCACCGATCTTTTATGCCCATCGGCTGGTCGAGCGTCAGGCGCGCCTGCGCAAGCACGAGGACAATCCGCTTCCGTGGCTGAGGCCGGACGCCAAGAGCCAGGTGACATTGCGCTATCGTGACGGCAAGCCAGTGGCGATCGATGCAGTGGTGCTTTCCACCCAGCACGACGATGGCATCACGCTTGAGGAAATTCGCGAGGGTGTGCGCGAACACATTATCAATCCGGTGTTGCCGAAGGAATGGCTGCACTCCGATACGCTGTATCACATCAACCCGACCGGCAAGTTCGTGATCGGCGGCCCGGTCGGCGATGCCGGCCTCACAGGCCGCAAGATCATCGTCGACACCTATGGCGGCATGGCCCGCCATGGTGGCGGCGCATTCTCCGGCAAGGATCCGTCCAAGGTCGACCGCTCGGCGACTTACGCAGCGCGTTACGTGGCCAAGAATATCGTCGCCGCCGGCCTGGCCGCAAAATGCGAAATCCAGGTCAGCTACGCCATCGGTGTCGCCGAGCCGACTTCGGTGTCCGTGACCACCTTTGATACCAGCAAGATCCCGGAACAGCAGATTGAGAAACTGGTGCGTGAACATTTCGATCTGCGGCCGTTCGGTATTCTGAAGATGCTTGACCTGCTTCATCCGATGTATCGCCAGACTGCGACACATGGACATTTTGGTCGTCATCCTGAACAGGTTTCGGCAGATATCGTTCGCGATGGAAAGAAGGTTCAGGATCATTTCACAACCTTCAGTTGGGAAAAGACTGATCGCGCCGATGCGTTGCGCGAGGCGGCGGGGTTGTGAAGTTTGATGGGGCAGGATCGCCGACAGTGGCAGTATCCGCGGTCCGTGCCCATCTGATTTTTTTGTGAATCGTGAATCGTAAATGGAAAAAGCGTCATCCAGCATGAACCATTTCCACCCGCTTTACGGTGGCTGCGAAGTTGAATCCATCGCAGCGCACTGGCAAAGCCGGCTTTGACTTTTCCATTGTTGATTTACGATTTGCGGTCCTTTTTAGGTTTAAGACTCTTTTCAAATTTAAAATTTCGAGGTATAAGCAATGAGCGCCAATCCACAAGACATTACCAATCGCGTGCTGTTCGACGACAGCATTGCGTCTACCAAAAGCGACTATTTCATCGCCGACCCTGATCAGGCCGCATTCGGTCGCAAGGAAATCACGGTTGCCGAAACCGAGATGCCCGGCTTGATGCAGACGCGCGAGGAATACGCGGCAGACAAGCCGCTCAAGGGCGCGCGAATCGCGGGCAGCCTGCACATGACCATCCAGACCGCGGTGCTGATCGAAACCCTGATTGACCTGGGAGCAGAAGTGCGCTGGGCTTCGTGCAATATTTATTCAACCCAGGATCATGCTGCTGCCGCCATGGTCGAGCGCGGCGTGCCGGTTTTCGCCTTCAAGGGCGAATCTCTGACCGAGTACTGGGAATTCACCCACCGCATCTTCCAGTGGCCGGATGGCGGCACCGCTAACATGATCCTCGATGATGGCGGCGATGCCTCGCTGCTGCTTGATCTCGGTGCGCGTGCGGAGCAGGACCCGTCGGTGCTGGACAATCCCGGCAGCGAAGAAGAGAAAGCCCTGTTCGCTGCCATTAAAAAACGCCTGGAATCGAATCCGGGATGGTATTCCGCCGCCCTGAAGAATATTCGCGGCGTGACCGAGGAAACCACCACCGGGGTCAACCGCCTGTATCGCATGCAGAAAGACGGTACGCTGAAGTTCCCGGCAATCAACGTTAATGACTCGGTAACCAAGAGCAAATTCGACAATCTCTACGGTTGCCGCGAGTCGCTGGTCGACGCGATCAAGCGCGCCACCGATGTTATGGTGGCCGGCAAGGTCGCGATCGTCTGTGGCTATGGTGATGTCGGCAAGGGTTCGGCCCAGTCGCTCAGGGCGTTGTCGGCCAACGTCCGGGTCACCGAAGCCGACCCAATCTGCGCGTTGCAGGCAGCCATGGAAGGCTATCGGGTCGTCAATCTGGAAGATGAAGGCGTGGTCGAATCCGCCGATATCTTCGTTACCGCCACCGGTAACTACAACGTGCTCCGGCATGGTCATTTGGAGCGCATGAAAGACCAGGCGATCGTCTGCAACATCGGCCACTTCGACAACGAAATCGATGTTGCAAGTCTGGAAAAATACGAATGGGACGAGATCAAGCCGCAAGTCGATCAGATCACTTTTCCCGACGGCAAGCGTATCACCCTGCTGGCTCGCGGCCGCCTGGTCAATCTGGGCTGTGCTACCGGCCATCCGAGTTTCGTGATGTCGAACTCGTTTACCAACCAGACGCTGGCGCAGATCGAGTTGTTCAAGTATCCGGAAAAGTACGACAATGAAGTCTATGTGCTGCCCAAGCACCTGGACGAAAAGGTCGCTCGCTTGCACCTGGAACGCGTCGGTGCACGATTGACGAAACTGACCGAGCAGCAGGCCGACTACATCGGCGTGACTGTCGATGGTCCATACAAGCCGGATCATTATCGGTATTGATGGTGGTTTCTGCTGGATCCGGGAGGAGCTTCCCTCCCGGGTTCCAGGAAGCTGTCGTGAATCGCGAATCGTAAATCGTAAATGGGAAAAGCGCTGCCCGAGCCAGCTCATTAAAGGCTTGATGTATGGAAGGCCTTGATGCGGCTGGTCAAAGTGATGTATGAGGCGACCGGCTCTTTTCCGGACAATGAGTGGTATGGGCTGACATCCCAGATCCGACGATCAGCAATCAGTGTACCTTCTAATATTGCCGAAGGTGCAGCGCGAGGCTCTTCGGTGGAGTTTATCCGGTCCTTTCTGATTGCCCGAGCGTCGCTCATGGAACTCGATACTCAAATATGGTTAGCCAAAGATCTCGATCTTTTAGCCGATGTGTCAGCAATTCGCGAGCAAGTTCTGAGAATTCTTGCCATGCTCGACGGTTTGATTCGAAAAAAGCGCGAGTGAATGTTTCCCCATTTACGATTCCCGATTTTCGATTTACGAAAGACATCGAAGGGCACTAGGCCTGAATTACCAAACCAAAACCAAGCGACGCCTGCAACCATGACACAACTATCCTTCGAATTCTTCCCGCCCAGGAACGATGAGCAGGTCGAGACGTTCAAGCGCACTCGTGATCGCCTGGCGGCGTTGAAGCCGGAATACATGTCGGTGACATTTGGCGCCGGGGGCTCTACCCGCACGCGAACGAGAGAGACAGTGTTCAATATCCGGCGCGAGACGGGAATTTCGGCGGCACCGCATATTTCGTGCATGTCCGAAGATATCGAAAGCATCAACGAGCTGCTTGATTCATACCGGGATTTCGGCATCGAACGGCTGGTGGTATTGCGCGGTGATCGTCCTTCCGGCGGCGGCAGTGGATTGTTCGACTACGCCGTCGATCTGGTGCGCCACATTCGCAAGCATTATGGCGACCAGTTTCATATCGAAGTCGGTTGCTACCCCGAATATCATCCGGAAGCGCGCACGCCCGAAGATGACCTGAAGCATTTCAGGCAAAAGGTCGAAGCTGGTGCCGACAGCGCGATCACGCAATATTTCTTCAACGCCGAAGCCTATGAGCGTTTTCTTGAAGATTGCCAACGCCTGAGATTATCCATTCCGGTGGTGCCGGGCATCATGCCGATCACCAACTACTCTCGCCTGGCGCGCTTTTCGAAAATGTGCGGCGCCGACATGCCGAAGTGGATCTTCAAGCGCGTGCGCGCCTGGGAGGAAGTCGAAGATCATGCTTCCATTCGTGCATTCGGGGAAGAGGTAGTCACCGACCTGTGTCGCAGGCTGCTGGATCTTGGCGCTCCCGGCATTCACTTCTATACCCTCAATCGCGCCAACGCAAGCCTGAATCTGTGCCGTAACCTGGAGTTGGGGGCGCCGGGCGCTCTTGACCTTACCGCGGCTTCCTGAATTTGCGAGTTCACCCCGCCGCGGGTTCGTCACCGAGGAGCCGACATTCTCGATTCTCGATCTGCTCATTAATACGATGCGGCTCCAACAAATTACCGCGCAACGGCCACACCCCCAGCCAGCCATTGCGCCCTTTGGCCTTGACGCGGTAGAGCATTCGGTCGGCAATCACAAACGCCGGTTCCCAGCGCTTTTGGCCCGAGTCCCGAACCACCCCATCCAGCGGTGCAAATCCCGCGCTTGCGGTCAACGAGACCGAGCCGGCACGAGGGCATACGCTCTGAATGTCGCGCACCGTAGCCACCAGCCGGGAAGCGAGCTGTGCGGCCTGTTCCGGTGCGTCCAGGGGAAACAATAGCATGAATTCCTCCCCACCCCAGCGACCCACTTGACCGCCGGCGGATTCGGCAAAACGCCGCAGGGTGTCGGCGACCTGTTTGAGTGCGCGGTCGCCGGTGCCGTGACCGCATGTGTCATTAACGAGCTTGAAATGATCAAGGTCGATCAACATCAGCACTTTTGGGGCTGACCCAAGCGCCCCAGCTCGGTTGTCCAGGCGCGACAGTAGATCGACGTTTACAGCCCATGCTCCGCGCAGGCTGAAGTAGTAATCAGCGCGTCGGGCTTCTTCCAGGGCCCGATCGGCGTAAGGCTTAGCAAGGCTCAGGCTGTCCTGGGCCATTTCCAGTCTGACCCGGTCGATCAGCGGTGCCGTATATTCGGCCGGGTTATCCAGATCGGCGTGCAATGCTTCGGAAAGTTCCAGCCACTGCCGAGCTTGCGACGTCTCACCGAGTTCCCGCGCTATCGAACCCAGCACTGAATACAGCGAGGCCAGCCGAATATCCAGACCGGGATCCTGCAGCGGTTCAACCAGATTCATGAAGATTTCCCGCGCACGCTCCGGTTTTCCGGCACCGCGCAGTGTTAGGCCAAGGTTGTATTGGATTGGCAACTGCAGCACCGCATTATCCTGTTGTTCAGCCAACTCCATTGCCGTTTGGTAATGAGCGATCGCCGGGTCATGATTGCGGGCTTCGGAGTGGGCGACGCCAAGCGCCGCGTGCATGCCGGCAAGCTGTTGCTGGCGTTGATGAGTCCGGGCCAGATCAAGCGCATGCTGCTGCATGTCTTGGCAGGAAAACCATGGATTCGATACGGGAAACCAATGCAACCTGAATTTTCAGTGCTCGCCGTAAATCGCGACCGTAAGGTTGCCATCGTGGTCGATGGCGCCGCGATACATGCCCGCGGTGTTGAAAGGCATGGCGATATTTCCCTTGGCATCCAGCGCGATCACGCCGCCTTCTGCACCGATTTCAACCAGAACCTGATGAACGACCTGATTGGCGCTGTCGTCCAGACTTTGGCCGGCCAGGCGCATCCGGGCGCAGATTTCGTGCGCCACGGCATGGCGGATGAAGAATTCACCGTGCCCGGTTGCCGAGACCGCGCAACTCCGGTTGTCGGCCCAGGTGCCGGCGCCGATGATCGGAGAATCGCCAACCCGGCCCCATTTCTTGTTGGACATGCCGCCGGTGGAGGTGCCGGCGGCAATGTTGCCATCTCGATCCAGCGCCACCGCGCCGACGGTGGAGAACCAGCCATCACGGTAAAAATCTTCAATCCCAGCATCCGCACTTTCACTGGCCTGGATACGCTGGAGCTGCTCGGCCCGAAACTTGGTGATGAACCAGTCCTCGGGCATGAACTCCAGTTCCTGAATACGGGCGAATTGCTCTGCGCCCTGGCCGACCAGCATGACGTGCGGAGAATTTTGCATCACGGCGCGCGCAGCTAGAATCGGATGCCGCAGTCCGCGCACACTGGCAACCGCACCGGCCTGCAGTTCGCGACCGTCCATCAGCGAGGCATCGAGTTCGACCTTGCCCTGGGCGGTCAGTACCGCGCCCCGGCCGGCATTAAATTGTGGCGCGTCTTCCAGCACCATGATCGCGGCGATCACCGCCTCCATCGCCGGCTTTCCGGCCAGCAACCCGGAATGGCCCGTTTGCAGTGCCTGTTGCAGTGACTCGCGAATGGCGGATTCGCGCTCTGGTGTCAGGTTTTCGGGCCTGATGGTACCCGCGCCGCCGTGGATGGCGATGGCAACAGGAAGTTGATCCGGTTGCGCCACTAGCGGACTGATCCCGGGGAAAAGAAAAACTGCAAGAACAAAAAGCACGCGCATTGAATCACTCCGAATTTCATTGCCGGAAGTCTACAGGAATAGCAGCGGGGTACACTAGCCGGAATGATTGATGTTGGCACTTGCTACTCGCAGATTGATTCCGGGGGGAAAGGCTTCTGGCGATGATGAAATCGGCTTTTGACACAAAGAGAATGCGGGCGAGATGGATGGCAGTGCTACTGTTTTCATTGCCATTGCCAGTGGTGGCGCTGGATCTTGATCAGCGTATTGATGAAATCGAGCAGGTGCATTTCTCGCAGCCCTGGCCAAAGTCACAGCAGATGATCGATGCCTTGCGGCCGGCGCTTGAAGGCGCGGGCGTGGATCAAAGGGCGCATGTCGACCTGTTTGAGGCGCGAAATCTGATGTTGTCCGGGCAGATTGATCAGGGCAGCGATCTTTTGCAACAGACGCTGTCCGCGCCGATATCGTTGTCGCTGCGCCTGAGGGCTCTGGAATTGCTGATCGCCGGGCATAGCTTGCGAGATGACCATGAGCGCGCGTTCTTTTATCTGGGGCAGGCGGTCGAGTTGCTGGAAAGCAGTGATGCGCCTGTCGTCCACGCATCGCTGTTCGAAATTGCAGCCCGGCTTCATGCCGATATCGGCGAGTATCCGCTGGCCCTTGAATATGCAGCCGAGAGCCTTGCGGTCGCCCGCCGGGCCGACGACGAGCGCGCCATGTGTATCGGCCAGGTCGGCCTTGCCCTTGTCCAGCGCAAGGCAGGGTTGCTGAATCATGCGCTGCGCGATACAGATTTTCTGTGGCAACAGTGTCAGCAAAGCGGAGATCCGATATTGATTGCCTCTTCGCTTCTGGTGATCGGCTGGCTGGCCAATGCCGCCGGCAACTACCGCGAAGCGATCGGTTGGCTGAGGCGGGCCATGGATCGCTATGGGAGCGCTTCGGATAACACGACCGGATTCAATGATGCTCGACTGGAACTGGGGCGGGCGTTGCTGGGTGCGGGTGAGATCGAAGCGGCACTTGAGCATTTGCAGGAAGGCCTGAAGCAGATTGAAATCAGCTGGCTATGGAGCAAGCGCGAACTGCACTTGCTGATCGCCGAGGCTCATGCCCGTCTGCAAAGCTACTCCGAGGCGCTGGAGTCCCTTGACCGAGCCCGCGACGCGATGCTGCACGAGGTCGATGAAGACAGACTCAGGCGACTGGCTTATCTGCAGGTGGATTTCGACCAGCAAAGGCGCAAGCTGGAACTGGATCTCGCAAGAGAGCAAAACCGGCTGCTCGAAGCGCGCGAGGAGAGCGAGCGGGTGCAGCACCGAACCCGGTTGCTGGGCATGGCCATGATCGGGCTGGTGCTGGTGTTGATGATCTGGTTGTTGCTGCGTTTTCGTCGTGACCGCCGACGATTCGCGCGGATGTCACGAATCGACGGCCTGACCGGACTGCTCAACCACAAACATTTTCACCAGCTCGCCTCGGAAACACTTGCCCGCAGTCGTCAGTCCAGTCGTCCCTGTGCGCTGATTGCCGCCGATCTCGATCTGTTCAAGCAGGTCAATGATCGTTTCGGACATCGGGCGGGAGATGCGGTTCTTGAATATCTAGGAAGACATTTTCGAGAGCAGTTTCCGTCACCGGCCATCGTCGGCCGCATCGGCGGCGAAGAATTTGCTTTTTTTCTGCCAGGGCGCAATCGCCTGCAGGCCAGGCAGCGAGTCGAGCAACTGCGTCATTCGTTGCAACCCGTTGAATTCAATGGTAATCCAATCCCGTTTACGATGAGTTTCGGAATTGCCGAGTCACGCGGCCGAACCGGGATGGAGCAACTGCGCTCAAGCGCTGACGCCGCTCTTTACAGGGCCAAGCGCTCCGGCCGGGACGAGGTGGTGGACGCTGCCGATGCCCCGAATGGCGGGGCATCGGCAGGTTGACATGCGCTGAACCTGTCACAGCAGGTCGGGTGGCGAATCAGCCCGACTTGCTAAGGACCCTGTAAATAAGGTTCAAGCGCGTTTCATGCTGGATCAGCAGTCGCCGGTGCGACGACCTTGCATTTCAATCGACATTTTCATCACGCCCATCGGTGAATCGACATCGCCGTTGATTTCGCCATCCATCGAATCACCGTTGAACTTCAGGCTTGCATTCATGGTGACGGTCCCGCCATCCGGGCTGGAGCAGACCATCGTGTAGTCCATGCCGTCGCTGCGAAGGTCCTTGTCGGTGAACTGACATTCCTCGCTGTCATTGAGGAATGCCATGCCGTCGGCAATCCGCTCTTCGGTCAGGCATTCACTGGTGGTGTCGGTGCGCGGCGGAATCGGAAATTGCTCGGATTCGATGGTCACGGTGCTGGTGGTCTCCCACATGCCTGGATTGACATTGGGTGTATCGGCCACAACGGGCATTGCGAACGCAGCCGCGAGGGCTGTCAGAGCGAACTTGAGAGGCATGGATTTTCTCCGTTAAGTGAGTTTATGGCCGGGGTGAAGGCAGGAAACCGAAAGCACTTTCGGCAACTCGACACGCTCACCCCACGGTTGAATTTCCTTAAGAATACGGCAAAACCGGTCCGATTGCGTCATCCAAGAACCTGGAATCACTGTTCCGTACGGTCGGGTGCGGTCTCCGGGAGTTCGAGTCCCAGCCGGCGCGC
The DNA here is from genome assembly GCA_964453565.1 of uncultured Halomonas sp. Classification (GTDB taxonomy): domain Bacteria; phylum Pseudomonadota; class Gammaproteobacteria; order Xanthomonadales; family Wenzhouxiangellaceae. The sequence continues at coordinate 41,700 of CAYVPB010000010.1, read as the reverse complement.
TCGCTCGATCCATTTTTCGCGAGCCGCCTTGCGCAGATCTTCGGTGGCATCGCTTTCGTCGACGATTTCGATCCCCAGCAGTGTTTCCAGCACATCTTCCATGGTCACGACCCCGGACATGCCGCCGTATTCATCAACCACGACCGCAAAGTGCTCCTGTTCGGCCAGCAACTGCCCGAACAGTACCCGCAGCGAAATGAATTCCGGCACGAACATCACTTCACGCTTGAGTTGCGAAAGCGTCTTTGAACCGTTGCCGCGCGCCAGTTCCAGCATCATGTCGGCCTTGAGCACGTAGCCGGCGATTTCCTCGTCGCTTTCGGCATACACCGGGTAGCGCGAAAAAACCAGTTCGTCGGCGACCTCCATGATCTCGTCCAGGGGCGTGTCGAGGCGGAATTTCTTGACCACCACGCGCGGGGTCATAATGTCCTGGACCCGAATTGCGCTGAACCGGATCAGGTTCAGGAAGATGTTGGATTCCTCCTCTTCGAATACGCCTTCCCGGGTCCCGATCTGGGCCAGTGCGCGAAATTCCTCGCGGCTGACGCTGGGCACGCGCTTGCCGTGAGCCAGCAGGCGGGTGATCAGCTTCGACAGCGCGACAAGCGGCCACATCAGGATGATGAGAACTCGGCAGGCATGGGCGGTGAAAGCCGACAACTGCTTCCAGTAGGTCGCTCCGATCGTTTTGGGAATGATCTCCGAGAAGATCAGGATGGCCAGCGTGACCAGTGCCGATGTCAGCGTGACCCAGGCGCTGCCGAACACCACCAGCGCCTGGGCGCCCACGCCGGCCGCTCCGAAGGTGTGGGCGATGGTGTTGAGGCTGAGGATGGCTGAAAGCGGGCGCTCTATATCGCGCTTGAGCCGCCTGAGGAGCTGTCCCGACTTTGCCCCCTGATCGTGCATGACCGCGATGTGTGCCGGCGTGACCGAGAGCAGGACCGCTTCGAGAATGGAGCACAGGAACGAAACGCCGATGGCGAGGAACAGGTAGAAGAACAGAAGCGTCATGCGAGGCCGCGTTGGCGTCCGAAAAACTTCATTGTAAGCGTTTCCCGTGCGCTTTTCGGTTGGCGCGAAACGCACTGTTTCTGCGTAATTGATATGAGATCTCCGCTGCAAGAGTCGTCGATGTCGATTTCCGTCTTCGTGCCCGGTCCAGTTTCGCGCGCAAGTTGCCTTTCCGCGGCAATCCGCTTAGGTGCCCTCGCTGCCGTGGTCGATGCGCTGCAGCGACGCCTGGGGAGTGTTCGCGACGAGATCGACCAGACCCGGTTCGACCCCGACGAGCTTGTCTTTGAGCTGAATTTCGATGCTGGCGAGATCGTCGACTTCGTGCAGCAGGGCATCGCATTCCATCCCTGCGAGAGCTTGCTACGAGGGATGCGCGGCGCGCTGATGACACGAGCCGGCAACAGTCTCGATCAATCGCTGCTGCTGGCCTACCTCATGAAGTCGGCCGGTCTGGACGCCCGTATCGTGCGGGTCGAGCTGGATGGCGTCGGCGTGGCGGCAGTCCTGTACCAGGTACGGCAAGCCGAATCCGGCGATGACCTGACCGCTCTTCGCGAGTCGATCGGCGAGACGTTCGGGGCCGCGACACTGGAGAGCGAGCCGCCCGAGGAATTCGACGCCGGTGCGCTGGCGCATCGGTATTCGATATCGTCAACTTCCGTGTGCAGGAGGCGACCGGGCAGTCGATTTCGCCAACGTTCAAGTTGCAATGCGAACAATTCGCCGGGAGCGGCTTCTGATGACTGCAGCCAGAATGCCCATCGTCTCGATCTTGAGTGTCGCGGTGTTAGTGGCGGCAAGCGCTTCGGTGCGCGCAGATCGTCTGCAGTTCGCTCCCGGGGTCTACATTCTGGGCGTATCGCACTCCGACGGCGATGGCGCCTATTCGCTTGACCTGTCCATGTATGACGATCATCGTGTCACCGTTGTCGGTGATGATCATCCGGATGGCCGATGACGCGGAGGTTGTGAAGTTTCGACTGATCGAGACCTGAGCCCGGCATGCGTCTGCGCCCGTCCCGCTTTTCTTGTCCGGCATGCGATGATCACGTCAAATCGTTCAGGATCAATTTTGCATGGATTTCTGTTGTCCCCGGCCGGCCGGCTGGAGCATGATCAAATCTGCCTGGCATGCCGTCATGCTTTGCTGTGCGGCAGGTGCTGTCATGGCGCTGCCTTCATCGCCCGAACGGATCGAGGTCACCGCGACCCGCACCGAACTTCCCCTGGCCGAGGTGCCGGCCGCGGTCACGGTGATCGGGCGCGAGGATCTGCAGGGTTTGCCGCTGGCAAGCCTGGCCGAAGTGCTGGCCGGCGTGCCTGGACTGTTTGTCCAGAATGCCGGCAATTTCTCGCAGGATCTGCGCATCGCGCTGCGCGGCTTCGGCGCCCGCTCGGCGTTCGGAATTCGCGGCGTCGCGATCGTCGTCGACGGCATTCCACAGACCCTGCCCGATGGTCAGTCGCAGGTCGACAGCATCGATCTCAATGAAATCGAGCGCATCGAGATCCTGCGTGGTCCTGCCTCGGCGCTGTATGGCAACGCCGCCGGCGGAGTGATCCTGATCACCACCCGGGCCGCGGGCGATCGAAGCTCGGCCGAGGTCCGGCAAGTGGTTGGCGAGTTTAGGCGCTTCAACACCGCCGCTTCACTGAGTGGAGGTCGCGACCGACTGGCGCTGCGCCTGAACGCCTCGCGCCTGGAGCAGGACGGATTTCGCGAGCATTCGCGGGTCGAGCAGTATCGGGCCGGATTGCGTCTTGGCTGGCAATCGCGCGCGGCGACTCGGGTGACCGCCAAGCTGGACTATTTCGAGGCGCCCGAAGAGCAGGACCCGGGTGGTGTGACCGCCGAACGGGCCCGGACGGCGCCGACGGCCGCCAACCCGGCCAATGTGCGCTTTGATGGGGGCGAGTCGCTGGATCAGTGGCGCTTCGGTGCGTCGCTGCAGCACGGTTTCGGCGCCGACGGGCGGCATGCGCTGAAACTGGCCGGATTCGGTTTCGTGCGCGATTTTGAAAACCGCTTGCCGTTTGAAAGCGGCGGGCAGGTGGCGTTCGAGCGAACCTTCACCGGCGTCGAGGCGCAATATCAATTCGACGGCGTTGCGCTCATGGCTGCCGACGGGCGGCTGACCGCCGGCTTCGAGTTGCGGCGTCAGAACGATGACCGCTTGCGTTTCGACAATCTCGAAGGCGTGCGCGGCGATCGAGTGTTCGGCCAGCGCGAGAAGGTCACCGCGACCGGTCTGTATCTGCAGCACAAGCTGGATCTGAATGCGGCCTGGGCGATGACCATCGGCGTGCGTTTCGATGAAGTGCGGCTCGATGTCAGCGACCGGCTGACTGCCGATGGCGATGACTCGGGCGGCCGCAGCTGGAACGAGTTCAGTCCATTTGCCGGGCTGACCTGGCAAGTCTCACCGCGGTGGAGTCTCTGGGCCAATGTCGGCAGCGGGTTTCAGACTCCGACCACCACCGAATTGGCCAACCCGGAACATCCGGGTACCGGCGGTGGATTCAACCGCGAGCTTGGGCCGCAGTCGGCGCGCAACATCGAACTGGGTGCGCGCGGCGACCATGGCGAATTCGATTGGGAGGCCAGCGTGTTCCGCACCCGCATCGACGATGCCATCGTCAGCATCGAGGTTCCGGAATTTTCCGGCACCGGCCGCGACTTCTTCGCCAATGCCGGCTCGTCGACCCGCAACGGCGCCGAGGTCGCGTTGCGCTGGAAGCCTGTCGAGGTGCTGGATTTCGGCACGGCCTGGACCTGGTCGGATTTCAAATTCAATCGCTTCGCCACCGCTGGCGGTGATTTCAGCGGCCGGCGACTGCCCGGCGTGCCCGAACACCGACTTGACCTGTTTGGCCGTTACCGCACCGTCAATGGCACGTTCGCGCGCCTGGATCTGCGCTTTGTCGCCGCGCTTTTCGCCAACAACGCCAATACCGCGACCAGCCCTTCCTATACCGTGATCGATCTGCGCGGCGGCCGCGAATGGCACACGGGGAAAATCTCGCTGAGTGCCTTTTTCGGCATCAATAACCTGCTCGATAAACGTTACAGCGACAACGTGCGCGTCAACGCCTTCGGTGGAAGATTCTTCGAGCCGGCCCCGGACCGCAACGTCTTCGGCGGTCTGGGCCTGACCTGGAACTGAGCCGAATTACGCCTGTGATGCAGTCACCCCTGAAATAAAATCGCAACTGAACCCATCTGTTGCATAAATTTGCGGCGAGAGACCGTTGCACTGCCCGGTATAGCAGCGTTTCCGGGGCGCGTGCTCAATTTTCCAATCCTCACATAGAGTGAGCTATGTTCCGGTTGGAAAATATCCGCGCACGCCCCGGAAACACTACTCTCCGGGCTCTCGCACTCGGAAATTTATGCAACTGATGGGTGAACGCAAATTTTGATGAGCCGGTCGATCGATCTGATCCGCCCCGATCGTGCACTTGTGTATCACTGGTGTGGATCCGATTCGGTGTTCAGGCATTGTTTGCCGTCAATTATTTGCGTTCATTCGCCTTCATTTGCGGTTTCAGGTTTGGTGTTGAAGAAAAGGTATCAGGAAGGGACTTGATCAGGCAGGCATAATGGTGTTGCCATTCAAATTAATTTGGGAGCCGGATCGATGAACATGAGCAAGGTGGTATTCGGTTTTTTCGTGCTGCTGGCGGCGACATTGAACTTCGGTTTCTTCCTTGGAGAAATCGACAATCCCGACCATCATGATGTCTACGAGCTGTTCGCGGCTCTGGTGGTGGGTTTGATCGCCACAGTCTTGAAACTGGGAGAACGCTCGCAGATGGGTGCGATCCTGCTTGCCGCCAGTCTGGTCGTCGACCTGCAGCTTTTCGCCGCCGCATTGATCTGGGTGTTCGCGGTGCATGTCACCGATGTCGGCCTGACGCCCGCAGTCATGGCCAGCATTGTTTCGCTTTCCGGTGGCGCACTGCTGGCCAATCTGCTGTCGGTGATGCTGATGACCATGGAAACCGCCGGTCTGAGTCGCTGAGCGCGGCCTGAGGCGGCGCAATGAAAACCGAGTCACTGGTATTTCTGTTCTTCCGCCGCATGCGTGTGCCGCTGGTCGTCCTGATCAGCGCCTACGCCATCGCGACCGCGGGGTTCACCCTGATGCCGGGGGTGGATGATCAGGGGCAGCCCTGGCGCATGAGCCTGTTCGAGGCTTTTTATGTGGTCAGCTACACCGGCAGCACGATCGGCTTCGGCGAGGTGCCCTACGAGTTCACTCCGGCCCAGCGCATGTGGACCATTGTCAGCATCTACCTGACCGTGATCGCTTGGCTGTTTTCGATCGGCAGCATCATCTCATTGCTGCAGGACCCGGTCTACATGGCGGCACTCCGGCGTGCCCGGTTGTCGCGCAGCCTGCGCGGCATGAATCAGCCGTTCTATCTGGTTTGCGGTTATGGCGACAGCGGCCGGTTGATGGTGCGGGCGCTGGCCGCGCACGGTCATCCGGTGGTGGTCATCGAGCACGACCGGGCCAAGATTGAAGCGCTCGAAGTTGAGGACTTCGGCGCCTCGGTGCTCGCCTTCTCCATGGATGCGCGACCGCCCGACAATCTGGTGCTGGCAGGCCTGCGCAATCGCTGGTGCGCGGGCGTGGTCGCAGTTACCGGCGATGCCCGGACCAATCTGCGCATCGCGTTGAGCGCCAGGTTGCTGAATCACACGGTCAAGGTACATGCGCGTGCCGAATCCACCGAGGTGCTTGAGAACATGCGTTCATTCGCCACTGATGATGTGGTCAATCCGACCGAGGAATTCGCTCGCCGGCTGGAACTGGCAATCACCCGCCCGGATCTGTTCCGGCTCTACCACTGGCTGTTCTCGGGGCCCGATGCGCGGCTGGTCAAGTTGCGTGCGGTGCCGGCTGGCCTCTGGCTGGTATGTGGCAATAACACCGTTGGCCAGGCTGCTGCCCGGGTACTGGCCGGCCAGGGGATGGAGGTCATCATGCTCGATCCGGATTGCCCGGATTGTGGATATCGATTCATTGCCGAAAAAGGGACTCAGGCGGAGTCATTACGAAAGGCCGGCATTGAGGTGGCCGCCGGCCTGGTGGCGGCCACCGAGAGTGACGCCGACAATCTTTCCATCGTCATGACCGCGCGCAAACTGAAACAGGATGTGTTTCTGGCTGCACTCGAAAATGGGCATTCGACTCATTCCCTGTACCGGGCGGCCGAATGTGATCTGGTCGCTCAGCCCAGCGTCGTCATTGCCGGGACCCTGCTGGGCCGGATTTCCTCTTCATTGACGGCACCTTTCGTCGACGGATTGCTGGAACAGGACAATGATTTTGCCCGCGATGTGCTTGCGCGACTGCTCCGTCATCAGGTCGATCGGCCGCCGGAGTTTTCAGCCGGACGTATCAGTGCCAGACGTGCACCGGCTGTGGACCGCGCGATCGAGGCCGGCCTGAGACTTCGGGTCGAGCACCTGTTGACCGACCCCTGCAACCGCGAGCGCCGGCTGCCGCTGGAAGTGCTGCTGATCCGACGCGACGGAGAAGACCTGTTATGCCCGGCCGGCGATACAGATCTGAACGTTGGCGATCGAATTCTGCTGGCCGGACGCGATCTTGCTGCACGCCAGGTCAACACCGTGCTGGAAAGTGACGCCGCGCTGGAATACGTTCTCACCGGCCAGCGCCGGCCCCAGGGCTGGGTCTGGAAATGGCTTGAACAAGGCCGCCGCCATGCCGCCGAAAAGAACCCGACCTGAACTTTCTCCGCGGAATATGTCCGCGAAAAAATGTTCAGGAATTCAATCCAGGGCTGAAAAAATCATCAGTTCGCCTAGTTTCCCTGCAACCGGAACCCCTCCGGCAGCAACTCTGCGATCAGGTACTGCCGGAACGATCCGTCATGCTCGTTGACGATCCGGACCTCGGTCTGCTCGTCGGCAAATTCGTAAATCCGCTGCCTGCAATCTCCACAGGGCGGGCAGGGCTTGTTGCCCGAACCCAGTACCCAGATGCGCCGGATCCGTTTTCGTCCCGCAGCTATCATCGTGGAGATCGCAGAGGCCTCGGCACAGATCGACTTGTAATGCGCCGCCTCGACATTGCAGCCGGCAAAGCGCGCGCCGTCCGGACACTCGATCAAGGCCGCGACCTGAAATTCAGAATATGGCGCATAGGCATTTGCCCGCGTCTCGCGTAATCGCTCCAGCAGTTCCGGTTCGACAACATTCACGGGCAACCCGGCATCGGTGGCTGATGACCCGATTATGCATCAGCCGCCGCCGTCATCGTGAAGCGCCTAACCGCCGATGAATCAATGGTGGAATTTCCTCAAGTTCATCGCCGACCGTGAACGCTTGCTCCAGCAATCCGGCCACATGTCGGGCCTGTTCAGGATCGCGAGCATGCACCGTGGCTAGCGGTTGCCGGTTGTCCACGGGATCGCCCAGCCCGACGATGCCGGTCAGGCCCACCGCCGGGTCGATCGTGTCATCGGCGCGTCGGCGCCCGCCGCCCATCTCGACTACCGCCAGCCCGATCGCGCGTACGTCAATGGCCTTGATGATGCCGGCGTTTTCGGCAAAAACATCCAGCCGTTCCGGCGCCCGCGGCAGATGGTGGTCGGGATGGTCCAGCAGATCGCCGGGTCCGTCCAGTGCGCGAACCATGCGGGCGAAGCGTTCGGCGGCCTCACCCGAGGCCAGCACGCGGTCGAGCCGGGCGAAAGCCTGTTCGCGATCCCCGGCGAGCCTGCCCAGCAGCAGCATCTCGGAGGCAAGCCCGCGCGTGACTTCGAGCAGTCGCCCGTCGTGGATGTCGCCTTTGAGCACCGCAATGGCCTCGTCGACCTCCAGTGCATTTCCGGCACAGGTGGCCAGCACCTGGTTCATGTCGGTAATCAGAGTGGTCGTCGGAGTGTCGGCATCCGCCGCGGCATGGCCGATGGCCTCGGCCAGCTCCACGGCGCGTTCGATTTTTCCCATGACACTGCCGGAGCCGGTCTTGACGTCCATCACCAGACCGTTCAGTCCGGCGGCCAGTTTCTTCGACAGAATCGAGGCCACGATCAGCGGTAGGCACTCGACCGTGGCGGTCACGTCGCGCACCGCATACAGGCGGCGATCGGCCGGTGCCAGATTATCGGTCTGGCCGATCACCGCGCAGCCGATCTCGCGCACGATCCGGTCCAGCCGGCTGGAAGATGGAAACGGATCGTAGCCTGGAATGGCGTGGAACTTGTCCAGGGTGCCGCCGGTATGTCCCAGCCCGCGCCCGGAAATCATCGGCACGTAGCCACCGCAGGCCGCCACCCAGGGCCCGAGAATCAGCGAAACGGTATCGCCGACGCCACCGGTGGAGTGCTTGTCCAGAACTGGCCCGTCCAGGCCCGGCCACTTCATCACCCGGCCCGAATCACGCATCGCCAGGGTCAGGGCCGCGGTTTCTTCCCGGTCCATGCCATTCAGGAAAACCGCCATTGTGAATGCGCCAAGCTGTTCCTGCGAAATCTGATCACGCAAATTCGGATCGTCGCCGGCTCCGGCAACGATCCCGGCGACGAACTTTTGGATCTGCGCTTGCGAAAGCCGCTTTCCGTCGCGTTTGGCGCGAATAATTTCCTGTGGCAGCATGGTTCAGTTTCCGACGGTCGGCTTGCCCCCGCGTGCGCGGGCGAGGGTCGGAATGGCGGCAAGATCCGAAGTCGTTTCCATTACAGCTCCACCACCAAGGCATCCATCAGGCCGGATGCCCCGATCCGGAAGCGCTTGGGATTCACCCGGTCCAGCTCCAGAATGTCCCCTGCCATTTGAAAATAATGCCGGGCGTCGTGGAGCGTGCGAATTCCGCCTGAGACCTTGAGACCGACCGGTCTTCCGCTGTCATGGATGGTCTCGAGCATCAGGTGTGCCGCCTCCGGTGTGGCATTGACCTCCACCTTGCCGGTCGAGGTCTTGAGAAAATCGGCCCCGGCATGAATCGCAATCTCGGCGGCCCGGCGCAGGTGGTGCGGGCTGTCGATCATGCCGGATTCCAGGATCACTTTCAGTATCCGCGTGCCGCAGGCATCGCGACAGGCTGTGACCAGATCGGCGCCCACCGACTCGTCCCCCATGACCAGCGCCCGCCATGGAAACACTACGTCGACCTCGTCGGTGCCGAGTGCAACTGCCTGTTCGCATTCCAGCGCCGCCAGACGCGGCTCGGCCTCGCCGGCCGGGAAATTCGCCACCGTCGCGATCCTGATGCCGGAATCTTGGCCCAGCGCCTGTTGTGCCGCGGTCACGAAGCGCCGGTAAATGCAGACTGCCGCCGGGCGAATCGGCGCAGCCAGCGCACGCGAGCACAACTCGCGCACCGCATCGTCGTCGGCATCATTCTCCAGCCGGGTCAGGTCGAGCAGCCCCAGCAGTGTTTGCGCCAGGGATTGGCGATCGGGGTCAGGATTGAGTTGACGGCCTGTCATCGGCCGGGAACCGCTTTGTTCCGGGTAGCGGCATGGCCATGGAGGATCGGTAGGTGCTTGATTTGAATCATGTCGATTGTGACGGGTGGTAGATATTCTGGGGCTACAGAGTATATTGTCCTACGAATTCAATCTCATCAGGCTGGCGATATGACGGATTCCAAAAAAGGTTGGTGGGCCCGGCTCTGGAGCCGTCCGGACAGCAAGTGGCTGTTGGGCATTCCATTGGGTGGTTTCGTTGCACTCGTTGTCGGTGCCGCGGGCCTGGGAGCGATGAATTACACCCTGCAGGAGACGAGCACGAATGAGTTCTGCTTCGCCTGTCATTCGCACGAGCAGTTCATCCGGCCGGAATACGAGGCGTCGAGCCATTTCAAGAATGCCTCGGGCGTCAAGGCGCATTGCAAGGATTGTCATCTGCCCAAAATGCATGGCAACTGGTTCGAATACGTCACGACCAAGATCATCGTTTCGGCCGATATCGTGCCGGAATTGATGGGCAAGATCGATACTCAGGAAAAGTATGACGCCAATCGCGCGCACATGGCCGAGGCAGTGTGGCGCGACTACAAGGAGGATGATTCACGTTTTTGCAGACACTGCCACGCATTGGAAAATATGGATTTCGAGCAGCAGGGACGAAGGGTGGCGCGCCAGCACCAGTCGGCCGGGCAGCGTGGCCAGACCTGTATCGATTGCCACTACGGGCTGGTGCATCAGCCTCCCGACAATACCCAGGAGATCCTGCAGCACCTTAACGAGGAAATGGCGGGCGAAGAAAGGGCTGAATAGTTACAAAGGACGGGCTGTCGAGAGGTTTGGCGAACAAGCTATTTGCTCCCATATAATGGGGAGCGCCCTTTTTTGAACCACAGCGAGCCCTTTCGTGTCGGCAAGACAGAAAGTCATAGCACTGCTGGGGAGCGCCGATGTAGAGATTGGTGGTCGGCGGCCCTGGGATATTGAGGTCCACGATGAGCGTTTTTTCAGCCGCGTGCTGGCAGAAGGCTCGCTGGGCGCTGGCGAGGCTTATATCGACGGCTGGTGGGACGTCGAGAAGCTCGATGAATTGTTCGTCCGCCTGCTCCGGATCCGCCTGGACCGGAAACTCCGCAACCCGGCCATGATCGGCCAGATCATTCTGAGCTGGATCGGCAATCTGCAGAGCCGGCGCCGGTCGCGGCGCGTCGCCAGTCAGCACTATGACCTCTCCAACCGGCTCTACGAGGCCATGCTGGGGCCGACCATGCAGTACACCTGTGCCTATTACGGCAGTGACGGCAGCCTCGAAACACTCGACCAGGCACAGGGTGCCAAGCTGAAGCTGATCGCGCGCAAGCTGCATCTGAAGCCGGGCATGCGGGTACTCGAACTTGGCGGCGGATTTGGTGAACTGGCCCGGTTTCTGGCCACCGAATACGAGTGTGAAGTCGTCAGCTACAACATCAGCGCGCGGCAGGTCGAATACGCGCGACGGCTCTGCGAAGGTCTGCCGGTCGAGATCCGGCACCAGGACTATAGAGACGCGGCCAGCGAGGCCGGGTCCTGCGATCGTGTCGTCAGCATTGGTCTGATGGAGCATGTCGGCCCGAAAAACTATCGCGGGTTCTTCGAAATCGTGACTGCGTGCCTCAAGGCGGAAGGGCTGGCGCTGGTGCATACCATCGGCGGCAACCGCAGCCGCACAAGCACCGACCGCTGGATCAGCAAGTACATCTTCCCCGGGGGCGTGATTCCGTCCGAGGCGCAACTCACGCGCGCCAAGGAAGGCCTGCTGGTGCTGGAGGACTGGCACAACTTCGGTCCCGACTACGACCGCACGCTGATGGCCTGGGAGGCCAATTTTGTCGCTGCCTGGCCGCAACTGGAGAAAAGCGAGGGGCTGGATCAGCGTTTCTACCGGATGTGGCGCTATTACCTGCTCAGTTGTGCCGGGGCGTTTCGCGCCCGCGGACTGAATCTCTGGCAGCTTGTCCTCAGCCGTGGCGACATTGAGCGCTATGTGCCGGTACGATGACTGATTCGGACTGGGCGGCGCACCGTGCCCGGGTCGGCGCGCTGGCCCGGGCACTGGCCGAATCCAGCGGACCGGTGCGGTTGCGTAAATCCACCAGCAACCTGTTTCGGCCGCGCCGGAAGGAGCGGCGCGTCGAGCTGGATGTGACCGATCTGAATCATGTCATCAAAGTTGACCGTCAGGCCGGTGCCGCCGAGGTCGAGGGCATGACGACTTATGCTGATCTGGTCGATGCGACTTTGCCCCACGGGCTGGCGCCGGCAATCGTGCCGGAGCTCAAGAGCATCACGGTCGGGGGCGCGGTGACCGGCATCGGCATCGAGTCGGGCGCGTTCCGCCACGGGCTGGTGCATGACACGGTGCAAGAGCTTGATGTGCTGGTGGCCGACGGCCGCGTGCTGACCTGTTCTCCGGATGAGTGCTCGGAGCTGTTTTACGGCTTTCCGAATTCCTACGGTTGTCTCGGCTACGCCACGCGCGTACAGGTCGGGTTGATCCCGGTCACCCCTTATGTCCGGCTGGAGCACACCGGCTACAATAATACCGAACGGCTGTTCGGGGCGATCGGCGAAGAATGTGTAAATCCCGGATGTGATTTCCTCGACGGCGTCTACTTCGCGCCCGGAGAGTTCGTGCTCACACGCGCGCACCTGGTCGAATCACTGCCGCCGGGCAGTAAAGCCAGTGACTACACCTGGATGCGCCAGTACTGGAAAAGCCTGCGTGAAAAAGACCAGGATTATCTGAGCATTCACGACTACCTGTGGCGATGGGATACCGACTGGTTCTGGTGCAGCAAGAACGTCGGCGCGCACCTCATACCGGTCAGGCTTGTGCTCGGGCGCAAGCGCCTGTCCAGCGTGACCTATCAGAAAATCATGCGCGCCGGTTGTCGCTGGCCGTTAAGCCTGGTCCGGCATCTCCGAGCACGCACAGAATCGGTGATCCAGGATGTCGATATCCCGATTGCCAATGCTGCCGCGTTTCTTGCCGACTTCGAGGCCGAAATCGGCATCCGGCCAGTGTGGATCTGCCCGTTTGTGGTACCCGACGGCCGGTTCTCGCTGTTCAGGCTGCGCACCGATACGCCTTACATCAACTTCGGCTTCTGGGACATGGTCCGTTCCCGTGAACCGGATGGCTTTTACAACGTCCGGGTCGAGCAACTGGTAGCCAGGCACGGCGGCAAGAAAAGCCTGTATTCGCGCAGCACTTTCGATGAGCCGGCGTTCTGGCGCGAGTACGACCGGCAGGCCTACGAACGACTCAAGCGGGAATGCGATCCCCGGGGCCGGTTTCCGGGGTTGTACGAAAAAACGGTGCAAAGCGGGTAGGTTCTGATCAAGGAATAGCCGTGACCGGTGGACTGGACTTCGAAACCTGGATGAGGGCTCAGCCCGGATCGGTCACGACAATCCGGTCGCGCCCTTTCTGCTTGCCTCGATACATTGCCTCGTCGGCCGCTTCGATCGCCTCCTCGATGCTGTCGCATAACGCAACGATGCCGAACGTCAGGGTGATCCTCAACTTCTGGTCGGCCACCTGAAATGAGGTTGCCGCCAGTTTCCGGCGAATGCGTTCGACGATGCGCTCGGCCTGTCGTACCGAAGTTTCCGGCAGCAGGAAAACGAACTCCTCGCCACCCCAGCGGCACAGGACATCGACATTGCGAAAACCGTCTTCGAGCTGTTTGGCGATAGATTTCAATACTTCATCGCCGGCGAAGTGGCCGTGGCGATCATTGATCTGCTTGAAGTGATCGATATCGGCCATGACCAGCGTCAACGGCCGATCGTGGCGCCGTTTGCGTTCGATTTCGCGCTGTGCGTGCTCCAGGAAGGCACGGCGGTTGAGCAGGCCGGTCAAATCGTCCGTGCTGGCTAGGTGCGAGATGGTTGCCATGGCTTTCTCGAGTTCATCGTTGCGATTTGAAATGTCTTGTTCCAGCCGTGCCTTGAGGCGGTAGCCGACCCAGCCGACGCCGATCAACAGCAACAGCAGCCCGATCACCACAACGGCTGCGCCCAGCAACAGATTCTGGCCTGCCATGCGCATGTCCGAAAGCTCGGCGTCCAGGTGCAGCATCTCGATCTCTTTGTCGCGCTGGCGAACGCGGTATTGCATTTCCAGCTCGTCGATGGATTCCTGCCGCTGTTTTTCGCGTCGTTGCTGGCGGAATTCGGCAAGCTGGCGCAGGAAATTCAGCGCGCCTTCGTGTTCTCCCATCTTTTCGAACACCTCGACGAGCTTTTCAAGCAAGGGTTCCTGCACACTGGGAATCTCGCCTCGTAGCCATTGCAGCAATTGCAGATACTGATCCCGGGCGCGCGTCAGATTCTCCTGTGCGAGGTAGAGATTGCCCAGGGAGAGCCGGGCGCCGGCGTTGAGCCGCCGCTGGCCGGATGCCGCGGTCTGGTCGATGGCGTTTCGGCAGATGGACTCGGCCTGTGCAAGGCGATCCAATTCGACCATCAGGTTGCACATGTTGGCCAGTTGCTGAGCGGTCAGGGCATCGTTTCCGAGCTCCCTGGCGAAGCCCAGCGCGCGTTCGTAGGCAGCAAGCCCGGCTTCGGCGCCGTCAAGCTGTGCGGTGACCAGCGCAAGATTGCCGAGAATCGAGCCTTCCATGGTCGTGTCTTCGGCGAGCCGGGCCAGCCTGAGCGCGCGCTCGTAGTATTGGCGTGCGTTGTCGTAATCTTCGATGAAGGTGTGCACTACCGCCAGGGCGTTGGTGACCTGCGCCTTGTCGCCAGTCGCATCGGTGGCCTGAAGCAATGCGTCCGCCGAGTGGAAAGCCTCCAATGCTTCGGCAAGTTCCCCGTGTTCGGCGGCGATGGTGCCTGCAAGAAAGGCCGCGGTGGCCTTGCGGACCGGATCGGCCATGACTCCGGCAAGATTTGCAAGTCGGGTTGCCGAGCGGCTTGCCGAATCGAATTGTCCGAGGTTGCGCTGAATCGTGGCATGCATTTCCAGCATGGCAAACAGCGTCTCGCGCCGGGGTTCTGGCAGCGAGACCAGCGATTCGTCGCCGATCAGGGACGCGATCGCAGGCTCCAGCAAGTCAACGGCGGCTTGCGGATCCTGGCTTGACAGCAACCGCGCCCGCTCCAGCGTGTCGTCGGCCGCGAAAGCGGGAAACTGGAGCATGCTGGTGGTGGCGATCATTAGCAGCAGCGCCTGCAACGCCGTATTGGCGCATCGCCTCAGGCCGCGATGAGCATGACCGTGTCGTCGCGGGGGCATTGCATCAGTTCGTGTCATGAATCTCGCGCGAGCATGCCTTGTACCCCTTGATCAGGACCCGGATTGGCATCGAGCCGGGCCTGTTTTTTATCCCGGCACAGGTCCGGATGCCGGGTTGAAAACAGAACAGATGGTGGCTACGGGTGGACTTGAACCACCGACCTCAGCATTATGAGTGCCGCGCTCTAACCATCTGAGCTACGTAGCCACGGCAAGCCGAGCATTCTCTCCCGGTGGTCTGCTCAAGTCAAGCCTTGCGCTGTCGGAATCTCGCTGCCCTGTTCAAGATTCCGCGGGATCGCCGAGTGCGGGCTTGCGGGTCGTGGGCCTGATCTTCAGGTCTTGCGCGGGCGCGGGACTGATCCGCTAAACTTGCTGTCTTTCGCGTCTGCTGCTGATCCAGGGACGGCTGCAGTCACCTTCCCGTATTGAACCAACTTAAATTATCTGGCTATTTCGATGAACCAACGTCGCCAACTCGCCAACGCCATCCGCGCGCTTTCCATGGACGCCGTCCAGCGCGCCAATTCCGGTCACCCCGGCATGCCCATGGGCATGGCCGACATCGCCGAGGTGCTGTTCAACGATTTTCACCGCCACAATCCGGCTCATCCGGGCTGGTGGGATCGCGACCGGTTCGTGATCTCGAACGGTCACGGCTCGATGCTGCACTACGCGTTGCTGCATCTCACCGGCTATGACCTGTCGATCGAAGACCTGAAGAATTTTCGCCAGTTGCATTCGCCTACGCCCGGCCACCCGGAATACGGCGAGGCGCCCGGCATCGAGACCACCACCGGGCCGCTGGGCCAGGGCCTGGCCAACGCGGTCGGCATGGCGCTGGCCGAGAAGCTGCTGGCCGCGCGCTTCAATCGCGCCGGCCACGAGATCGTCAACCACTGGACCTGGGTATTTGCCGGCGACGGCTGCCTGATGGAGGGCATCTCGCACGAGGCCTGCTCGCTGGCCGGCACCTGGAGTTTGGGCAAACTGGTGGTGTTCTACGACGACAACGGCATTTCCATCGACGGCGAGACTTCCGGGTGGTTCCGCGACGATACGCCCAAGCGTTTCGAGGCCTACGGCTGGCAGGTGATTGCCGACGTGGACGGCCACGATCCCGAGGCAATTCGCGCGGCGGTCGAGCAGGCGCGTGCCGACCTCGACCGGCCCAGCCTGATCTGCTGCAAGACCGTGATCGGATATGGGGCTCCGAACAAGCAGGGCACGGCTGATACTCACGGTGCGCCGCTGGGCGATGAGGAAATTGCTGCCGCGCGCGCCGAGCTGGACTGGCCGCATGCGCCGTTCGAGGTGCCCGACGAAATTCGCGCCGGGTGGGATGCGTGCGAGCGTGGTGGGCAACTGGAGCGTGAATGGCAGCAACGTTTCGAGGCCTGGCGTTCGGACCACCCGGAACTGGCCGCGGAGTTCGAGCGCCGGATGAACGGTGAGTTGCCCGAAGACTTTGCCGAGCGCGCGGCCGAAATCATCCAGGCCATGCAGGATGATGACAGCAAGGTTGCCACGCGCAAGGCATCCGGCGTGAGTCTGGAAAAATTCGGCCCACTGCTGCCGGAGCTGATCGGCGGTTCGGCCGACCTGACCGGCTCGAACAATACGAAATGGTCGGGCAGTCGTGACATTCTGGAATCGCCGACAGACGGCAACTACATCTATTACGGCGTGCGCGAGTTCGGCATGACCGCGATCGCCAACGGCCTGCACCTGCACGGCGGCTTCATTCCCTACACCGGCACTTTTCTGGTGTTTTCCGACTACGCGCGCAATGCGGTGCGCATGTCGGCGCTGATCCCGACCGGCGCGATTCACGTCTACACCCACGATTCCATCGGCCTGGGCGAGGACGGCCCCACCCATCAGCCGGTCGAGCATCTGGCCAGCCTGCGCATGATTCCCAACCTGGAAGTCTGGCGCCCGGCCGACAAGGCCGAGACCGCGGTGGCCTGGCACGAGGCTCTGGTCCGGCGTGACGGACCCACCGCGCTGGTGCTGACCCGCCAGGGTCTGGTGCATCAGGCGCGTCAAGCCGAACAGTTGAGGTGGGTCGCGCGCGGCGGCTACGTGCTGCTGGACGCAGACCGCGATCCTGAACTGATCCTGCTTGCGACCGGCTCCGAGGTTGAAATTGTCGTTCAGGCGGCCGCGCGCCTGGCCGGCGAATCAGTTTCCGTGCGCGTGGTTTCAATGCCCAATCCGGATCGTTTCCTGGCGCAGGAGGCCACCTATCGCGAACTGGTGTTGCCGTCGGCGATAACGCGCCGGATCGCAGTCGAGGCCGGTGTCTCGCAATACTGGCAT
Source organism: uncultured Halomonas sp. (assembly GCA_964453565.1). Classification (GTDB taxonomy): domain Bacteria; phylum Pseudomonadota; class Gammaproteobacteria; order Xanthomonadales; family Wenzhouxiangellaceae. Next base: position 24,632 of record CAYVPB010000010.1, on the reverse strand, counting down.
CCTTTCGTCGGTGCGCATGGCCGGATTCTCGGCATCGACAGCTTCGGTGCCTCGGCTCCGGCTGGAGATCTGTATCAGCACTATGGCCTGACGGCCGAAGCCGTCAGCAGTCTGGCTAGGCACTTGCTCGATGTTAATGACTGACAGCGGCAAGAATCATTCGCATCCATTCGCGCAACCCGGAAAAAATTCACGAAAGGTTAACAAATCCTTTGCATTTCCTTTTGATGGTGCTACCATCGCGGTGCAGACCCCGCCTGAACGTCTGGATTTAAGTGGATCAATCCAGGCGATCATGGGTGCGGGTCGAATCGAGTGCCACTACAAAAACTCAGGAGTTTTTCCATGGAAGATATTCGTAATCCTCTGGCATCGGCCATCCGCTACGCGCTGAGCGCGGGCGCGATTGCCGGTCTTGCGATGACTGCTGCCCCGGTTATTGCTCAGGATGAGGCCGTCGAAGGTGAAGAAGAGGAAGCCACGCTGGACAGAGTCCAGGTGACTGGTTCCCGAATCATCAACCCGATCGTGACCTCTTCGGCGCCGGTAACCGAGATCGGCGAGCAGGAATTCGATTTCACCGGTACCACCCGCGTCGAGGACCTGCTGCAGGACTATCCGCAGGTCGGCATCGGCAGCGACTCGTTCATCAACAACGGCAGCCAGGGCTTTCCCTCGGTCAGCCTGCGTGGCCTGGGCTCGGTGCGTACCCTGACCCTGGTCAACGGCCAGCGTCTGCCGCCGGGCGGCATCCGCTCCGAGGCACGCGACCTCAACCAGGTTCCGGCGGCACTGGTCAAGCGCGTTGAGATTCTGACCGGCGGTGCTTCGGCCGTGTATGGTTCCGACGCCATGGCCGGGGTCGTGAACTTCATTCTCGATACCGAGTTTGAAGGTGTCAGCCTGCAGGCCGGCTACTCCGGTTTTCAGAGCGACAACAACAACAAGTTTATGCAGGGTCTGCAGGAAGACGCCGGTTTCGATTTCCCGAGCGGCGGTTCCGGCCTGGACGGCGAGAGCAAGTATGTTGACATCGCGGTTGGCAGCGCCTTTGCCGGCGGCCGCGGCCATGCCATGGGCTGGGTGACCTACCGCGAAAATGACCCGTTGCTGCAGGGAGAGCGCGATCACTCCTCATGCGCACTGAATAACGCCGGTACTGCCTGCGGCGGTTCGTCCACCGCCCCGGAGCCGAACTTCCTGGTCGTCGACCTGTTCCTGGATGGAACCCTGGACGACTTCTGGGTGCATCGCGATCCGGACACGAACGAATGGATCAACAGCCTCGGCCAGATCTACAACTATGCGCCGATCAACTTCTTCCAGCGCGACGACCAGCGCTGGACGTTCGGCTCGTCGATCAGTTATGAGATCAACGACTTCTTCCGGCCTTACGTCGAGACGATGTTCGCGCGCAACGAGTCGAACGTTCAGATTGCAGAGACCGGGACGTTCTTTGTCAACGAATTGTCTCTGACTTGTAACGAGAACACGTTCCTCGGCAGTTTCTGCGACGACCTGGGGATTGATCCGGATCGTGAAATCCTGATTTCTGCCGGCAAGCGCAATGTCGAGGGCGGTCCCCGTAACGCGCAGCTTATCGCGAACAATTTCCGCGTGGTGACCGGGGTTCGCGGTGATCTGAACCCGAGCTGGTCGTATGACGTGTCCTATGTCCATGGCATTAACAGCTCCAGCGAGGCCAATGAAAACGACTTCCTTCCGTCTCGCCTTGAAGATGCGCTGCTGCTGTGTCCGCCGGGATCGGGCGCGGGTTGTGTGCCGCTGGATGTCTGGAGCAACAATATCAGCAGCGAGGATGCCCTGGCTCAGGGTGGGGTCGGCATGCGCCAAGGCAATAACCAATTGCAGGTGTTCAATGCCTTCATTACCGGCGATACCGGCATCAGCCTGCCAACCGCCGACGGGCTGCCGATCTCGCTGGTGGCCGGTTACGAATGGCGGCGCGAGACCTTCGACCGTCAGAGTGATGCCAATATGGCCGCCGGCAACTTTACCGGTCTTGGTGGTCCGCGGCCGCCGGTTTCGGGTGAAATCAAGGTCAACGAGCTGTTCCTGGAATCGGCCGTGCCGCTATTGGCAGATGTGGGTGTGATCAACAACGTGGCGCTGGACCTGGGCTATCGTCTATCGGATTACAATACTTCGGGCACCGACCATACCTGGAAGATCGGTTTTACCAGCCAGTTCATGGAGGACTACCGGCTTCGCGGCGGCTTCAACCGCGCCATCCGCAGTGCCAATACCGGTGAACTGTTCAGCCAGCAGCAGATCGCGCTGTTCGGCGGCAGCGACCCGTGCGCCGGCCCGGATCCGGAGTTTACGTTTGAGCAGTGTGCCCGCACCGGTGTCACGCCGGAACTGTTTGGCAACATTCCCGACAACCCCGCCTCGCAGTACAACCAGTTTATCGGCGGCAATCAAGATCTGACCCCGGAAGAAGCCGATACCTGGAGCATTGGTGCCGTGGCCACGCCGATCAACGGCCTCGAAGTCGCGATCGACTACTGGGATATCGACATCACCGACCGGATCGGCAGCATCGGTGCGCAGACCATCCTGAACTTCTGTGCCACGACCGGCGACCCGTTCCTGTGTGACAAGATCAACCGCAACCCTGACCGTGGTGATATCTGGATCGGTTCAAATCCGGAAACCTCCGGCTTTGTCGAGAACCTCAGCGACAACTTCGGTGATTTCCGTTTCCGTGGTGTCGACCTGAATGCGTCTTACCGGTTTGCGGCGCTCGGCGGTCAGTTCCTGACCACCTTCACTGGTTCGTATTTCATCGAGCAGGAAGTCGCGCCGCTGCCGGGGGTCAACGATGACGCGACCTTCGACTGCGCGGGCCGGATCAGTGTCTCGTGCCAGACGCCGAACTGGCGTCATGTGTCCTCTGTGCGCTATTCGCGTGGCGATATTTCGGTCAACGCGCGCTGGCGCATGATCGGCCGCATGATCCACCGGAATACCGATGGTTCGCTCGGTACGGTAGACCAGATTCTGGTCAACAACAACAACCGGATCGGCACCTTCCACTACTATGATCTGTCGGCGTCGTATAATTTCCTGGAAAGTTATTCGATTACCCTGGGTGCAAACAACGTTTTCGACAAGAAGCCGCCGCTGGTTGGCAGCACGTTGTCGTCGAATGCCAATACCCTTTCCGGCTACGATCAGGTGGGTCGTTTCCTGTTCACCACCGTGGGAATCCGGTTCTGATTCGAACCTGAAGCCTGCAAAAAATGGCGGGCCCGGCCCGCCATTTTTTTGTCCCGGCACCATGACGCAAGCATCCACAATGCAGCTTGAACACTGGGAAAGCTATTACCGGACCGGGATGCTTGCGACCTGTCCCACGGCCGCGGATGGCGGTTATGACCGGGAGATTGAACAGGCCTGGGTGCAGTTTTTCTCTCCCCTGCGTGCGCATGCGCGCATCCTGGATGTCGCGACCGGCAATGGCGCGGTGGTGGCAATCGCGCATCGGCTTTCACGCCAGTTGGGTCGCGACTGGCGAATCCAGGGTTGCGATGCAGCGCGTATCGATCCAAAAAGAAATCTTGCTTCTGCCCGGAAACTGTTCGGCGATGCCTGCTTTCATTCCGGCGTGCCGATCGAATCGATGCCTTTTGAGACGGCGCGTTTCGAAGCCGTCAGTGGTCAGTATGCACTTGAATATGCCCGGACCGACCTGGGCTTGAAGGAAATTGCCCGGGTGCTCAAACCCGGCGGTTCGGCCCAGTTCATCATGCACCATGCCGGTTCCGAGCTGGTGAGAAATGCCAGGGCTTCGCTGGCCGAAGCTGAGCTGGTACTGGATGAGGCGGGTATTTACGATCTGCTTCGACGCCTGGTGACCAGGCGTGACCATGAGGCCAGTCTGGAAGACCGCGCCACCATCGAGCTGCGATCGGCAATTGGCCAATTGAAGCAGGCCTATCAGGAAGCCGCCGCAAGCAATCGAGGCCACACGCTTGCGGTGACACTGGATGCGGTGCGCCAGTTGCTCGCCATGCGGGCTGGACAACCCGCCGACCGGATCCTGCCACAGATCGATCGCGCCGAGCGGGAGTTGCGCCTGTCCTTGCTGCGTCTGAAGGATCTGCTGGCCCGGGCCAGCGACCGCGAGGCAATCGACGGGTTGCAGGAAATCGCCCGATCATCGGGTTTCAAGATTGCCGAATGTACGCCGCAGCTCCACGCCGGAGTCAACCTTGTGGGCTGGCGCGTGCGCTTGCATCGTCAGGGTTGAGGTGGGCTGGTTCAGGCAAAGTGTCGTATGCTGATCGCCCGCTCGATCGGGGTGACCCGCTGCATTCAGACCGCGTCGGTTCCGGGATAGGCGCTGTCAGCCTGAAATTAATCCCAACACGTGCGTAGCATTTTGGTACCCTGCGCACTTCGCTCGGGCTTTGTCGATGCGTTTTACATTGCAAATAGGGCCGGGCTGGGCGTCGACTGTTGCATTATTGGAAGCAACCTGCCTAGAATAAGGAATCCAGTCGCTGCCGATGACCAAACACGATCGTCAGCGATCCTCCCAACACAAACTGAAGATTAACCGGGATATGAATACATTGACCAAGCAGAATTATCGTGGACTGGCCGGCACCCTGATTGTCGCCATACTGGCATTCGGCATCGCCTTGCAGACTCAGGCGCAGTCAGTCAGTCCGGCGCTGGATGCCAGCCGTCAGGCGGCCGAGGGAACCCGCCAGTCGCAGCAGCGCATTGACGAGATCGACTCGCGCATTCAGGAACTGCTGGGCGACTACCGGGCCAGTCTCAAGCAGCTCGAGCAGCTCAATCGCTACAACCAGTCGCAGCAGCGACAGGTTGATGCCCAGCGTGACGAGATCGAGTCGCTGACCCAGGACATCAACAATATTGCCAGTCTGCAGCGTGCGGTCCAGCCGCTCATGGAGGACATGGTGGACGCGATGGAGCGTCTGGTCGGCGCCGATCTGCCGTTTCTGGCCGACGAGCGTCGTGGACGTGTGACCCGGTTGCAGGGCATCATGGACGATCCTTCGCGCTCACCTGCACAGCGATATCGCCTGGTTATCGAGGCCTATCAGATCGAGGCCGAATATGGCCGTACCATCGAGGCCTATCGCAGTGATGTCGAGGCCGATGGTCGACTGTATGAAGATGTCGACATCCTGCGAGTCGGTCGCGTGTTGCTGGTGTTCAAGACCGACGACGACGCAGTGCTCAAGCGCTACGATCTGTCTACTGGCCAGTGGGTGGATCTGGACAAGTCATTCCTGCCGGATGTCAAGACCGCAATGCGGATTGCGCGCGAGCAGATTCCGCCGGAGTTGATGTACGTGCCGATCACGGCGCCTGAAGATGCAAGCGAGGGTTGAGGCAATGCAAAATAAAATCGTAGCCGCACTCAACCGGGTCAACAAGAGCGGGAAGAAAAATCTCATGTGGAATCGATCGATATCAATCTATTTGATCCTGGTCGCAATGTTGGCCGGATTCGCCCCGGCCGGCATGGCGCAGGTGCAGTCCCTTGACGAAGTGGTTCGGGCGATGCAGAACGAACGCCAGGCCGTGGCCGAGGCCAACCGCGAGCGCGAACAGCGGTTTGTCCGGGAAGAGGCCAATCGGGAACAGGAATTGCGTCGGGTTCGTAACCAGGTATCCGAGGCCGAGGCTAAGGCCAGCCGGCTGGAAAACCTGCGTAACCAGCTCGACCGTGAACTGGAAGAGCTCCGTGATCAGCTCGCCGAGCGGCAGGGAGAGTTTGGCGAGCTGTTCGGGGTTGCCCGGGCCGCGGCGGCCGACATGAACGAGCAGCTTTCGGATTCTCTGATCTCGACCCAGTATCCGGGCCGGGGCGAAGATTTGTCGGCGATGGCCCAGTCCGGTTCACTGCCCACTATCGAGGAACTGGAGAATCTCTGGTTCACGATACTTCAGGAAATCAGTGAGCAGGGCAAGGTGGTGAATTACCAGGCCGATGTGGTCGGCAACGACAATCGCTCCAGTTCGGAGTCGGTGGTCCGTGTCGGGCCATTCACGGCGTTCGGTGATCAGGGTTATCTGGTGTTTGACCAGGACACCTTGCGCTATCTGGCGCGTCAGCCGGGCGGAGGCGCGGTAAAGGCGGCTGGTCGCCTACTCGACCATTCCGGCCCGGGCGTGGTGCGGGGCATGATTGATCCCTCGCTGGGCTCCCTGCTGGGCCTGGTGATACAGACACCGACGCTGCGCGAGCGGGTCGATCAGGGTGGCTGGATCGGTTATGCCATCATCGTGGTGGCCTTTTTCGGTATCCTGCTGGCAATATTCCGCTGGTTGATGCTGACCTTGACCGCGATGAAGGTCCGGTCGCAGATGCACAGCAATACTCCGTCCGAATCCAATCCGCTGGGCCGAATTCAGCAAGCCTATGAAGAGCATAAGGGCGAGGATCTGGACACCTTGCAGTTACATCTCGACGATGCGGTGCTCAAGGAGTTGCCGGCACTGGAGCGCGGTCTCAACCTGGTCAAGGTGCTGGCTGCCGTGACCCCGCTGATGGGGCTGCTCGGAACCGTGATCGGCATGATTGTCACATTCCAGGCAATCACCCTGTTCGGAACCGGGGACCCCAAACTGATGGCCGGTGGTATTTCGCAGGCACTGATCACGACCGTGCTGGGCCTGATCGCCGCGGTTCCGCTGTTGCTGCTGCACGCGTTTGCTTCGGGCACATCCCGCCGGGTTGGCCAGATTCTCGAAGAGCAGTCGGTCAGTCTGGTAGCTGATGCCGAGAAAGCAAACCGATAATGGCGGCCTTCGAGGGTGACTTGACGTGTTTGAATTGCTGAATCCGGTCAACGCTGTATCGACCATCCAGGGCTTCCTCGAAGCGGGAGGTCCGGTGGTGGTCGTGCTGCTCTGCAGTACTCTGCTGATGTGGCTGCTGATCAGCGAGCGCTTTATATTCTTCGGCTTTTTCGGCTCGCGCTTTCGCAAGCAGCAGCAAAAGCGATGGGAAGCGCTCGATGATCACTCCAGTTGGCAGGCGCATATGTTCCGCGAGCGACTGCTCTCGGAGGTCAGGATTGAGAACGAGCACAATCTCGGGATTATTCGGGCTCTGATTCTGATCACCCCTTTACTGGGGCTACTCGGCACAGTGACCGGGATGATCGAAGTGTTTCAGGTGATCGTCGATACCGGCGCTTCAAACGCCCGATTGATGGCCTCTGGCATTTCGAAGGCCACCATTCCGACCATGACCGGTCTGGCGGTCTCGCTAACCGGCGTGTTCTCGATGAGTTTCCTTGATCGTCGAAACGAGCAGGCCGTGGCCGAAATCACGGATGAGCTGGAGCTTGAGTCCGGTATGGGGTTCAGTACCGGCAGGCGCCTGCTGAGTGAAGATCCCGACGAGGCCGAAGTCAACATCACCCCGTTGCTCGACATTGTGTTCATCCTGCTGATCTTTTTCATTGTGACTTCGACTTTCCTCGATGAAGAAGGTCTTGAAATCGTCACGCCCCAGGATGATGAGCAGGAGCAACCAACGCGTCCGCCGCCCACACTGGTGCTGAGCATCCGCAACGACGGGTTTGTGATGGTTGACAATACGCGCATGATCGATCCGCGTTCGGTCAAGCCGGTGGTCGAGGCATTCAAGGCGGAAAAGCCGCGTGGCGTGGTGCTGTTGAACGCAGCCCCTGATGCCGAGGTCAGAACTACTGTACTGGTGCTGGATCAGACACGTCAGGCCGGCGTTGATCCGGCAGTCGCGGTCCAGAAAAGATAGTCAATCGGAGTCACCATGAGCAGAGCCCGCAGAACCGCGAAAGCCGATGACAGCGACGTTAATGTGACGCCGTTGCTCGATATCGTGTTCATCATGCTGATCTTCTTCATCGTCACGGCAACCTTCATCAAGGAGCCAGGGGTCCAAGTCGCGCGCCCCGAAGCGCTGACCGCCGAAGACCAGCGCCTGGTGTCGATCCTGGTGGCGATTGATGCCGAGAATACGATCTGGATCAACCGCAAGGAAGTATCTCGTGAAGGCGTGCGCGCCACCGTTGAGCGTTTGCGTCGCGAAAACCCGCGCGGAAGTGCGGTGGTTCAGTCCGATGGCCGGGCGCATACCGAATATTTGATCGAGGTTCTAGAGCAGATCCGGGCCGCGGGCGTGGATGATGTCATAGCCGTTTCGACCAGGAAATCATGAATAGCTTAATCCGCCTTTTTGCCGGCGTACCCGGTGCCGTAATCGTCACTTCGCTGCTGTTTATGCTGCTGGCGACGGTCATCTCGACCCGTCAGAACGTGCAGTTGACCGAAGATCGATCAGTCGAAATCAACGTGACCCGGCAAATCGAGGACAGTGCTGACCGGCGTATGGAGGATTTCCAGCGACCGGTGCTGGATCAACCGCCGCCGCCGCCGCCGACCGTGACCGATCCCAGCTTTCGGCCTTCGGTCAGCATGCAGATGGGCGCGTTGCCGGACATGTCCGGGGTTGATATCGATATCGGGACCGGCTTCAACCCGGACCGTGACGCACAACCGCTGGTCAGGATCCCTCCGCAATATCCACAGCGCTGCATGGCGCGTGCGCGCGATGTCGAAACCGTGGTGCTTGAATTCGATGTGTCGCCGGAAGGCACCGTGATCAATCCGGAAGTGATCGATTCGACCAATTCCTGCTTCGAACGTGCCGCGATCCGGGCTGTACAGCGCTGGCGCTACAATCCCAAGATTGTCGATAATGTCGAGCAGCCGAGGTTCGGAGTGCGGACCGCAATCGACTTCGAACTGGAGGGTTAGTCATCATGACTTGGCAATTTTCCGACGTTATTCGCAGTAGTCTTGCTACTGTTTGTGCTGTATTGTTTCTTATCTCGTCTCCCATCCTCGCTCAGGAAAACCAGACTCTGGATCCGCGGGTTGCGCAGGATCTGCTGTCAGCCTATGAAAAACTTGAAGAAGAGGATCACTCCAGTGCATTGCAGGAACTCAATCGCCTGATGGATCGCCGTGGTGAGGCGATGAAGGATTTTGACAAGGCGTCGGTTCTTCAAATCAGAGGGACGGCGCACGTCAATCTGGATAATCTGGACCGGGCGCTGGAGGATTTTGAGGTCGCGCTCAGTCTGAATGCGCTACCGGAAGATCAGCAGAACCGGCTCCGCTTCAATGTCGCGCAGATTTATTTTGTCTCGGAGCGTTACGAGGATTCAATCCGGCTGTTCGAGGAGTGGATGAAGGCCGACGTCGAAGTCACGCATACCACCTATTTCATGCTGTCGGCTGCCCACTACAATCTCGAAAACCTGGAACAGGCTGTCGAGCCGATCAAAAAGGCGATCGAGATTTCGCCAGAGCCACAGCGACGTTACTACGACCTGCTCAACGTTCTCTACTCCAACCTGGAGCGGCTCATCGAGCGCACCGAGCTGCTGGAGACAATAGTGGAACTGTGGCCTGATGAACTGAGCTACTGGCGCCAGCTTTCGTCGCTGTATTCCGAGCAAGGCGATCAGATGAAGGCATTTGCCACCCTCGAGTCCGCCTACGTCAATGGGCTGATTGAAGACGAGAGCGACATCATTTTGCTGGTGCAGTACTACTCCACTTTCGATAACCCGCACCGGGGCGCTGAAATGCTGGCCGAAGAAGTGGAAGCCGGTCGGGTCGAACGCAACGTCGATCATCTCGAACTTCTCTCGCAGCTGTGGAGTCAGGCGCGCGAGCATCGCAAGGCCATCCCGGTCCTCCGTGAGGCCGCAAGGATGTCCGATGAGGGCGTTCTTTCGTTCCGGCTGGGGCAGTCCCTGCTGGCGGCGGAAGACAATGAAGCCGCCGAAGATGCGTTGGAAGCTGCGCTGGAAAAGGGTGGCTTAGGCGAACAGCGCCGCGCAGAAGCCTATCTGCTGCTTGGCAACGCCAGATTCAACCAGGCCGGCCCCGGTGACCGCGAACAGCGCATGGCGGCTGATCGGGCATTTGCCCAGGCCGAGCGTTTCGCAGCCAGCCGGCGACAGGCATCCGATTGGCGCGGTTACATCAGTGCCATCAACCAGACCGAAAGGCGTCAGGCTGCCCTTGAGGAAGAGCAAAGCGAGCGGCTCGCCACCGCGGCCGAGGAGCGTCTGCTGACCGGTTGCCGGGCACAACAGCTTGCCGGAACGGAACTGTCAGATCGCTGCAGAGAGATTCTTGCCGAGGCTGAAGAAGGCGGTGGTTAGACGCAAATTGGTAGTGGCTGGGTAGCGAAACTGCTACATTTAGGGATTGAGTCTCAACCGTGACACTGTCTATCGCCCCAAGGTCCCTGCAAACCGGCTCTGGATCGTCTCAAATCGCGTCGTATGCCGTTTTTGGTAAGCGGTATTGACAGCCTTGCAGTTAGGTTGAGCTTTGCCACTTTCCGGCGGCATTTGCAACTTACCCATTGGAATCCGCGTCGTTCACGGGTTTATCCCGCAAACCCGGTCTCCCTTTGACTGTTTTGTCGCATGACTGATCCATTCCGTTCTGATCCGCGAGACCGAATCGCAGGCCTGATCCAGGTCGGCAAGATCAATGACGCTTCACGACTCTGCCTTGAAACGCTGGCCAGCAATCCTGATGACCCGGATTTGCTGTTGCTTCTGGCGAACTGTGAGCAGCGTCAGGGGAATTCAGCCTCGGCGCTGGAACGCCTGCAACACTGCCTGTCGGCGTGGCCTGATCATGCGCCGAGCCGACTGGAATTGGCTAAACAGCTAATGCTCCTGGAACGCCATCAAGAGGCGCGGGCTCAGCTGCAGCAGCTTCTGGAGCGGAACCCCAATCACGCCCCGGCGCGCACCCTGCTGGCACGGCTGGAAAATCAACATGGGCGTTTCGATATTGCCCTGGAAGGCCTGCGCACGGCGCTTCGAGCTGATCCTGATCACTTGCCGGCGCACCTTGGCCTGGTTCAATTGCTGCTGGACAAGGGTCAACTCGAAAACGCCAACCAGCATATCTCGCATGCGCTCTCGCTCGCTCCCGACGACTGGCATGTACAGGTGATGGCGGCGCGGGTCTTCGAGGCTCGCGATCATGCCGGCTTCGCCGAACAGTGCCTAAAAAATGCCATTAAGCAGGCTCCGGGGGAAACCGAACCACCGCTGCTTCTCGGACGGCTGCTGCAGCGGGCCGGTCGGCATGCCGAAGCATTGGAGTGGTTGCAGCGCGCCGAACAGTGCGGTGGCCACCCGAATATCCTGAACCCGTGGCGTGCAGTCAGTCTGTTTCGTCTGGGGCGCATGGAAGAAGCACGCGACGCCCTGGAATCGATTCTCGACAGCTATCCGCAGCGTTCGCTGTTATTTCAGCTCGGCGAACTGTATCAATACCTTCAGGATGTCGAGGCGCTTCGGGGCCTCGCTGCCAAAGCCGGTCGCGACAACATCGGGATCTCCCGCTGGCTGCTGGCCCAGGCTGACGCACTTGCCGGGCGGTTGGGGGCCGCCTTGAGCAATCTCGATGAGCTTGAATCCATCGCAGATGCGGAGTTGGAGTCGCGTGCCGTTCTGCTCAGAGCGGCGATTCAAGTGCGGCAGCAGCAGTTTGGCGAGGTCGACGCGTTGCTGCGTCCATTTTCGACCAGATCGGATCTGGAGCATGCCCTAGGCTGGGAAGCTGCCAGATTGTGCCGCCTCGCGGGAAATCTTGATCTCGGAATTGCTTTTCTGGATCAACTGCTGGCGCAAAAGTCGATTGATGAAGATGTGCGAAATCGCACTGCGACCATGCGACTGGATCTGGCCGATCGCGCCGGGCGGTTCGTCGAGAACGTCCGACAGTTTGGTCAATCGGCCTGGCAGGCACCGTATCTCGGGGATCCCGGTTGCCTGCAAGACCAGGATCCTCGCCGTCTTCCGGACCTGTCGCCGCTCGATTCGCTGGATTGGTTGATGAACGCGGATGCTGTCAGGGGACCAAGGCCGGTGTTTCTGTGCGGCTGGCCGTGCACCGGCCGGGAGTTGTTGCTTGCTCTGGCCCGCTGTGCCCCGGCTCACCCGCTTCCGCTGAATGATTGGTCGCGCCGTCGCGAGGCCCTGCAACTGCCCATGCCGCTGACTCGTTTGACTCAATTGGACCCGGCCAGGTTGCGTTCCATGGCGCGACGTTATCTGCGCGGAAATTACAGCGATCCTGACGCTATAGTCGTTGAAACTGCCGCGGTCACGCCTCAGGATCTGATTCATATTGCGCGCGTCTTTCCGCGGGCCGCGGTGCTGGTGATGCGAGCCGAAGAAAAATATCTGGAACTGCAATGGCGGCTTGCCGGCTATCGTCAGGTACCCACGATGCTGCGATTCTGGCGCCGTGACGAGCGCCTTCTGGAACGCCTGGAAAAGCGCTTGCCGGTTGAGTTCATTGATCTGGCGACAAGCGAATTACTGGACGACCCCGGCCAGGTGTTGTCGGATTTGTGCAATCGCCTGCAGTTGCTGTACGATTCCGCAATGCCTGCTGTGGTCGGGCAGCTTGCCGATTTGCGAGGTTACCGGTCTCCTGAACACTGGAAGAACTATTTTCCGGAAACGGACCACTAGAAGTGCGAGGAGCAAAATCAATGACCATCAAAACATTCACGACAATACTGATTCTGTTGATCTGCTGCCAGATCTCGATCGCGACCGGACAAAGTGTTCACAACCCGGGAGTCCGGCTTTTTCACGAAGCCACGGGGCTTTATCAGGCGGAACATTACTCCCGGGCATTTGAAAAGTATGAAAAATCCTCGTCCTGGGGTAACAAGCTGAGCCAGTTCAATATCGGCACGATGTACTACAACGGCATCGGTCGCAGTCAGGACCGGGCGCGCGCCTGGGCCTGGATCGCCCTTTCAGCCGAGCGCGGTTACCCGCAGCTGGTAGCCGCCAGGCAGGAAATCCGGAGTGAACTGGACCAGGCCGATCGTCGCCGTGCCGAACGGATTTACCAAAGCGAGTTACTGCCCGCTTACGGTGATGAAAAGGTCTTGCCGCGGGTGCGCCGATATATGGATCGGCGTTACCGTTCCGCGACCGGCTCGCGCAGGGGCGGTGCGCCGGGCTCCAATTCCTTGCTGATTCACCCGCGAAATGATCTCAAGTCCAGCGGTGAGGTTTACTACGATGAGAGCGACTGGAGTGTCGATCAGTGGTTGGAGCAGGAGCGGTCGTGGTTCCAGCAGCTCATGGAAGACGGAGAGCCGCTGGTGCAGTTTGAGCACGAGCGCTGAGCGCGCCGCCAGTGGGCCGCCAAGTGCGTGGGGCTTGAGGATCCGGCTCAACAGGCATGATCAATCGGTTTTGGCGCGCATGTCGAATGCGATCGTCATGCGCGGTTGGTCATCCTCAAAAGGAACCGTTCCGTGCCACATATAGGAGGGAAAAAGCGCCAGATATCCTTCGCGTGGACGAATGATGCGGCGTGGTTCCAGTCCCAGTTCGAGTTCATCGGGTGGCTGGCCGAACTGAATACAGCCGGCTATTGAATCGCCGGGGCTTTCATCCGCGTCCTCGTTCAGGGTTATTGAAGGAGGGAGTGCAACGTAATATGCCGAGCTGACCCAGCCCTCGGAATGGACGTGGTTGACGTGATTGCCGCAAGACCACAACTTGACCGACCACGATCCGGTATATCGAATCCGGCCGGTATTGCGACCGAAAAATGGGTGCTCGGTGTCGGTCGGCAGATGTGACAGCCAGTTCTCGATGGTCCCGGTCAACTTCCGTTGCGTTGCAGTGATCACCGGTTGATTGCGCCCGAACAGGCGTCCCGGGGTCTGCGAGCCATGCCTGAGGCTTTGCTGAATCGGTTCCCGTTTTGCGCTGTGCATCCGGTCCAGCACTGCCTTCAGTTGTTGCAGATGTTGATGCCGGTGCCGATATTCGGATGGGGTCGGAACTTCGACAAAGGCGATGGTGTTGTCGTAATCGCAGAGCCAGTGTTCGCGGTCATCGCCCAGCAGCCGCCAGGCCGTTGCCAGGTAGGCCCATGCAGTCTGGTCATGTGGATTGAGGCGGCAGGCCGCCAGCGCACGTTTTTCTGCCTGTTTCCATTCACCTGCATGCAGCAGGTGACGGGTGTAGGCATTCAGAAACGTGCCGTCGCGATCACCGATCTGTATATGCAGGTCGCGATACATTGGTCCAGAGCGATGGTATTCGCCGGCGGCTTCCAGTGCGTTGGCGAGAAGCAGCCGGACAGCCGGCTGATCATGCTGACGACGCATTTCTTCCAACTCCTGGGCGGCTTCACCATGGCGCCTGGTCTTGTGCAGAAATCGGGCCAGTTCAAGGCGCAACCCTGGCTGGTCAGGGAGCCTGGAAATCGCGTCGCGCAAGAGGTTGGCCGGATCAGGCGCATCCTCTCCACCGTATTCCCACAGCACGTCGGCCATGGCTTCATACGCCGGAATGAAATCCGGATGATCAGTAATCAGTTTGTGTGCTTCGGTCAGTGCCTGCTGATGTTGACCGCAATCCAGAAGAGAGCCGACACGGGCGAGCGCAAGTTCCGGGTTGGCGAGCCCCTTGCCGGCAGCTTCGCGATAGCGCTCCAGTGCCTGTTCCGGCCGACCCAGGAGTCGTTCGCACACTCCCACAGAGAAATCGTAAACAGGTTCGGCCGGTTTCAGCTCGCTGGCCTTGAGCAAGGCCGTTCGAGCTTTTTCAAATTGCTCCAGCGCCTGCTGCGCACGTCCCAGCTCATACCACCCGTCGGCCGAATCAGGCACGAGTTTCAAATATCGTTGCACAGACCGGACCGCCAGTTCATCCCGACCGGCGGTTCGTGCCGCGCGTCCGAGCCCGAGCCATGCAGGCGCCAGGTTTCCGGCATGACGGGTGGCCTTTTCGAGAATTGTTACGGCTTCGTCGGCCCTGCCTGCCCGGCGCAGCATCTGCCCGTAATTGGTCAGAATCAACGGATGGTCCGAGGAGCACTGCAGGGCCTTGAGAAAAGTTTTTTCGGAGTCGCTGATCCGACCCGCTTGTGCCTGGCACATGGCCAGGAGTTGCAGTGCATCCGGAGATCGAGGCGCCTGACGCACAAGTGAATCGCTGATTCGCAGAGCCGCGTCCAGTCGGCCGCTGTGCAGTAATTGTTGTGCCTGAACGAGGTCGCGCTGTGCGCTTGCGTCAAGTGCCTGCATTGGACTTCCTGTATTCTCTGTCTTGATGCAATGACATTCCTGAATATTGCCACACTGGACTTGCTTGTCGGCGGGCTGGCCAGTCGTGCGGAAATCCTATTGCCGAACCAGCGGTCCAGGGTAAAGCCTGATCATTTCGGATGGTCCGGAATAAACGGCTGTGTCCCGTTATACTTCCCAGCTGACTCAAACCAAGCAGCTTGCATGTCCATTCTTATTTGCGGCTCGATCGCTTACGACAACATCATGGTCTTTCCGGAGAGGTTCAAGGACCATATCTTGCCGGAAAAGACGCACATGCTCAACGTTGCGTTTCTGGTTCCGGAGATGCGTAGAAATCTGGGGGGCTGCGCCGGAAACATTGCTTACAGCCTGAAGAAGCTTGGCGGAGAGCCGCTGCCGATGGCGACGGTTGGCATCGACTTCGATCGTTATTCCGAGCGCCTGGAAGAACTCGGGATTTCGCAGCGTTTCGTGCGCCGCGACGACAGTCATTTTACCGCCCAGGCCTATATCACCACCGATCTTGACGATAACCAGATCACCGCCTTTCACCCCGGTGCAATGAACGAAAATCATCGTAACATCGTGCCCGATGACGGCAGTATCCGCTACGGCATTGTGGCGCCGGACGGCAAGCAGGCCATGCTCGATCATTCCGAGCAGTTCAAGCGTGCCGGAATCGCCCATGTTTTTGATCCCGGCCAGGGTTTGCCGATGTTTTCCGGCGACGAGCTCAAGACCATGATGGCCGACGCCGACTGGCTGACAGTCAATTCCTACGAGTGGGCAATGATCACCAGAAAGACCGGCTGGAACCGGGGCAATGTACTGTCGGCCTTGAAGCAGGGGCTGATCGTGACGCATGGCGGCGAGGGCTCCGAGCTCTTTACGCATCAGGGCGAGCAGCGCATTCCGGCGGCCAGGCCCAAGCAAATTGCCGATCCGACCGGTTGCGGTGACGCCTATCGTTCCGGGCTGCTGTTCGGCCTTGAACGGGATTGGGATCCGGCCGATGCCGCGTGTCTGGGTTCGCTGATGGGTTCGATCAAGATCGCACATCCAGCGCCGCAGGGTTTCGAAATCGATCCGGAAGCGATTCGCACGCGATTCGGGCAGGAATTCGGGCGCGCGATGCCGGATTGAATTCAGCCAGGCATTCCGCGCCGCTCAACCGCAAGTTTCATTGATTCGCGCGATGATTACGCGAATTCATGCAACGTTGGGGTAAAGTTGCGATTATGAAGGTCATTGTCGTGGGCGCAGGCGTGGTGGGGTCGACCACCACCCTGACACTTATCGGGCGGGGGCTCGATGTGACCCTGCTGGAAGGTGAAACCGAGGCTGCCGCCGGTGCCAGCCATGCCAACGGCAGTGGTCTGACCCCCTGGCATGCCGAGCCCTGGAACGCGCCGGGCATCTGGCGCAAATTACCCGCCGCGCTGTTGCTTCGGGACCGGCCCTGGTGCGTGCGCCCGGCAGCTGTCCCGGGGCTGATCGGTTGGGGCTTGCGCTTTCTGAAGCATTCGCGTACCGCAAATTACTATCGCAATGCCCGACACTGCGTGCGCCTGGCGCTGTATTCGGCTGGCTGTCTGGCGCGGCTGCGTGAGCAGCATGAGCTTGAGTATCGGCAACTCCTGCGCGGCTCGCTTGAGCTCTATTTCAGTGCCGAATCGCTGAATCACGCCATCGAACTGAGAAGGCAACTGGATCTGCCCGGGCTGAACTTTCGCCGACTCGGGGGTGATGAGCTTGTGGCCATGGAGCCGGCGCTGCAGCCGGTTGCCGGCCAGGTCCATGGCACACTGTATTTTCCGGGTCACGAATCCGGAGATGCCTGCCTGTTCAGCCAGCAGGTGCTCGAAAAAGCGGCGGTACTCGGCGCCCGGATTGAGTTCGGTCAACCTATCAGCCGTATCATTACCGAGCGCGGCCGCCTGGTCGGTGTAGAGGTCGGTGGCGCGGTGCTGCATGCCGATGCATGCATTCTGGCCGCCGGTAGCGATAGTTCGGGGCTGCTCGCACCGCTGGGCCTGAAATTGCCGATCTGCCCGGTCAAGGGGTATTCGGCCACCATCAATCTGGCCCCGGAGGATCCGGCGCCAACGCTGCCGGTGCTGGACCTTGCGCGCCGCTTCGTCACCGCAAGACTGGGTCCTGAGCGCCTGCGCATCGCCGGACTGGCCGAATTTGCCGGGCACGACCGGCTGATTGATCCCCGGCGCGCGCGGCTGCTGCTGAAAAATGCGGCAGCGTTGTTGCCGGAACTGCGCGAACGCATTCTGGGCCCGGAGCCGCACACCTGGACCGGGCTTCGCCCGATGACTCCGGATGGCCCGCCATTGATCGGCGCCACGCCCGTCCAGGGCCTGTACCTGAACACCGGACATGGCGCAATGGGCTGGACCCAAGCTGCCGGCTCGGCCGAACTGATTGCCGATTTGGTCAGCGGCCGGGACCCGTCCATTGACCCGGCCGGTTTCGAACCATTGCGCTGGTTGCATTCAGCCGGCAATCACGGCTATAATTGACAGGATTTGCCGAGCGGACCCGGCGGGTCAAAAATACACACGCGTTCCGACACATTCGGCGGGGTTGCCCGGGCATGACCCGGGTCGTCGATGGGGGGCGCGGAGGACTCAAACCACATCGCGGCTGAATGCCGCGATAACTGAAAAGGAAATCACGAATGCCTGACGTCACAATGCGCCAGATGCTTGAAGCTGGCGTGCATTTTGGTCACCAGACCCGTTACTGGAACCCGAAGATGGAACCCTACATCTTCGGTGCCCGGGGCAAGATCCATATCATCAATCTCGAAAAGACCCTTCCGCTACTGAAAGAAGCGCTGGACTTCGTCAGTCGCATGTCCAGCAGGCGCGGCAAAGTGCTGTTTGTCGGCACCAAGCGGGCGGCCAGCCAGTCGATTGCCGAGGAAGCACAGCGTTGCAGCATGCCTTATGTTTCGCACCGCTGGCTGGGCGGCATGCTGACCAACTTCCGTACCATCCGTCAGTCCATCAACCGCCTCAAGGAACTCGAGGCCATGGAAACTGACGGCTCGTTCGACCGGCTGGTCAAGAAAGAAGTGCTGGAGTTGACCCGTGAGCGGGATCGGCTCGAACAGAGTCTGGGCGGCATCAAGGAAATGAATGCATTGCCTGATGCCATGTTCGTGATCGACACCGGCCACGAAGACATTGCCATTGCCGAGGCCCGCAAGCTGGGGATCCCCGTGGTTGCCGTGATCGATACCAATCACAATCCGGAAGTGGTCGACTACGCGATTCCCGGCAACGACGATGCCATCCGTGCCGTGCGGCTATACGCTCAACTGGTTGCGGATGCGGTGCTCGAAGGGCGGGCTTCGGTGCCGCAGACCGCTGGCGACCAGGATGAGTTTGTCGAACTCGACGCTGAGGGCAACCCTGTCGTGGATGATTCCGCTGCGTCTGGCAGCAAGGCGGCCGAGAAAACCGCCAAGAAGAAGACCAGCAAGAAGGTGGCCAAGAAGGTGGCCAAGAAGGTGGCCAAGAAGGTGGCTAAAAAGACGGCCAAAAAGGCTGCGGCCAAGGCTCCTCCCGAGAACACCGAAGCGGACGCGCAGGCTGCAGGCGGAGCTCCTGAACAGGCTCCTGAACAGGGCCCTGAACCAGTCGCCGAACCTGCGGAAAACGAGTCTTGGACGATCGAAACCGAATCAAAGGAAAGCGAGCAATCATGAGTATTACCGCATCCCAGGTCAAGGAACTGCGCGAGCGCTCCGGCGCCGGCATGATGGAGTGCAAAAAAGCGCTGGTCGAAACCGGCGGCGATATCGATGCTGCAATCGAGCACCTGCGCAAGAGCGGTCTGGCCAAGGCCGACAAGAAGGCCGGTCGAGTGGCTGCCGAGGGCGTGATCGTCTCGGCCGGCAACGGTTCGGCCTCAGTGCTGGTCGAGATCAACTGCGAGACCGATTTCGTGGCCAAGGACGAAAACTTCCGCGGTTTTGCCGGGCGCGTCGCCGATCTGGCGCTGAAAGCCGAGAGTGTTCCGGCCCTTTCGGAAGCTGAATTTGAAGCCGGCGACACGGTTGAGCAGCGGCGTCAGCAACTGGTGGCGAAACTGGGCGAGAACATCCAGATCCGCCGTACCGCGCGGGTCAATGCCAATGGCGGCGTGGTTGGGGCTTACATCCATGGCGGCCGTATCGGGGTATTGGTCGGTCTGGCCGGCGGCGATGAGGAACTGGCGCGCGATGTTGCAATGCATGTTGCTGCACTCAATCCACAATATGTCGATGCTGATGCCGTGCCGGGCGACGTGCTTGAACGTGAAAAGGAAATCCTGCGCGTCCAGGCTGAGGATTCCGGCAAACCGCCGGAGATCGTGGAGAAGATGATTACCGGAAGGCTCAACAAGCATCTGGCTGAAATCACGCTGGTCGGCCAGCCGTTCGTCAAGGACAGTGATCAGACTGTCGGCAAGCTGCTCAAGAGCCGCGGCGCCGGGATTGCCAGTTTCGTTCGACTCGAAGTCGGCGAAGGTATCGAGAAGGAGGAGGCCGATTTCGCCGCCGAGGTGATGCAGCAGGCGCGGGGAAACTGACTCGTGAGTGAAGCGGGAGCATCGGCGGACGTTGGGCAAGGGCGTTTCCGACGCATCCTGCTAAAGCTCAGCGGTGAGGCACTGCTGGGCAATGCAGACTATGGCATCGATCCGGAAGTCAGCGCCCGGATCGCGCGCGAAGTCGCGCAGGTGATCGAGTCCGGAGTGCAGATCGGTGTCGTCATCGGTGGTGGCAACATATTCCGCGGCGCCGGCCTGGCCTCGGCCGGCATGGATCGTATCACCGGCGATCACATGGGCATGCTGGCCACGGTCATCAACAGTCTGGCGCTGCAGGACGCGATCGAGCGGGCCGGGGTTACCACGCGTGTGATGTCCGCCGTTTCAATCCGGGAGGTTTGCGAGGACTATATTCGTCGACGCGCAATCCGACACCTGGAAAAAGGACGTGCCGTGATCTTCGCAGCCGGCACCGGCAACCCCTTCTTCACTACGGATACAGCGGCCAGCCTGCGCGCCATCGAGATCGGGGCCGACCTGATGATCAAGGCCACCAAGGTGGAGGGAGTCTATTCGGCTGACCCCAGGTGTGATCCGGCCGCGGTGTTTTACCCGCGCATCAGCTACGATGAAGTGATTGAAAACAAACTCGGCGTGATGGATGCCAATGCCATGGTCTTGTGTCGCGACCAGTCGATGCCGATCCGGGTCATCGGTCTGGCGACCGAAGGCAATCTTGCAAGACTGGTGGCCGGCGAGGATATCGGTACGCTGGTTGGCTGAGCGGCAATTGCCGAGCAATTGCATTTGTGTGCGGCTTGCGGGTCGGGCGTTGCCAGTGTACCCCGCGGTTCAATCTGCAATTTTCAGCGAGTCGGAAAGCGCTTAGGCGCAAGGCAGGCCCCGCGGGGAATGGCAGCGTCGTTTCCAAGAGGCCAAACGCCGCGGATGAGCGCGATTATTTTCCATGGTTCGGACTCGCCCTTGGGGAGCGCGTCTGAGACGACATTGCGGCGTTGCGATCCTTGTAAGGGGCGCGTCATTCACTGCGGATCGCGCCTTGCACTGTCGACTCAGTCATGCTCTGAAAAGTTGCACAATGAGTGGCGGGGTACACTAGAATCACTTGCTGCCCGCTGTTTAACCAGGAAACACTGATGCTTGCAGAAATCAGGAAAGATGCAGCTTCGCGCATGGACAAGAGTCTGGAGTCGCTCAAGGCTGAACTTGCGCGTATCCGAACCGGACGTGCCCATCCCAGCCTGCTCGAGCATGTGCATGTCGAGTATTACGGCTCGGAAGTTCCAATCAACCAGGCAGCCAACGTGGCGGTGGAGGATTCACGCACTTTGGCCGTGACGGCTTGGGACAAGAGCATGGTCGGCAAGATTGAGAAGGCAATCCTCACCTCAGATCTCGGATTGAATCCGGCCACGGCCGGGACCGTCATTCGTGTGCCTTTGCCTGCATTGACCGAGGAGCGCCGCGGCGAACTTAGCAAGGTGGTGCATGGCGAGGGCGAACAGGCCAAGGTGGCGATCCGCAACATCCGGCGTGATGCAAATCATCACATCAAGGAATTGCTCAAGGACAAGCAGATCACCGAGGACGAGCAGCGCAAGGCCGAGACGGATATCCAGCAATTGACCGATCGGCACTGCGAACAGGTCGACGGGATGGTGGTCGAGAAAGAAAAAGAGCTGATGGAGATCTGAATCGATGTCAGGTCACGCCGCACTGCCAGAGCACTTGGCGATCATCATGGACGGCAATGGGCGCTGGGCCAGCCGTCGCGGCAAGCCACGCAGCTATGGTCATCAGGCCGGAACCGATGTGGCCCGGCGGATTGTGCGCGCGGTAGCCGAACGCGGCATTCCAATTCTGACCGTTTATGCTTTTTCCAGCGAAAACTGGTCCCGGCCTCGTCACGAGGTCCAGCGTCTGATGTCGCTGTTCCGGCGCGCGTTGGGGCGCGAGGTCGAACAGTTGCATGAAAAGGGAGTCAGGCTGAATTTCATTGGTCGCAGGGACGCGTTCGCGCCTGGCCTGCGCCAGGGGATGCAGCGGGCCGAACAGCTTACTGCAGGCAACGACCGCCTGATTCTCAATATCGCCGCCAGTTACGGAGGGCGCGGCGATATCGTGGAAGCGACCCGTGCTGTTGCCGAGCAGGTGCGCATGGGCAAGCTCGATCCCGCCGAGATTGACGAAGCGTTGTTCGCGCGGCATACTCAGCTTGGAGATCTGCCCGAGCCCGATCTGTTCATCCGGACCGGCGGCGAGCGGCGTCTTTCCAATTATCTTCTGTGGCAACTGGCCTATACCGAGCTGTATTTTTGCGACACGCTGTGGCCGGATTTTACCGAACAGGATCTTGATGCGGCGCTGGAAGAATTCGCTCGTCGCGAACGCCGGTTCGGAGGACTGGCTGGCTCAGCTGTCAAACATGCTTAAGTCGCGTGTGATCACCGCGGTGTTGCTGGCCGCGGTTGTTGTGCTGGCTCTGCTGCTGTTGCCGCCGACCTGGTTGACACTGATCCTCGGCTTGATTTTTCTCGGTCTTGGCGGGCACGAGGCGGCTCGTCTGGCCGGTTTGAAGGGTGCCGGATTCGAGGCAGTCTGGCTGCTTTTACTGGCGATTACCGGAGCCGGGCTGGTCTGGATCAGTCATTATTCTTCAATTATCGGTGCGATTTTTGTACTTGCGACGCTGTTCTGGCTGGCTCTGGCCTGGTGGCTGCGCTATCCCCTGTGGGGCCGACCGCGGAAGGAGGAACTGCAACCATGGAAGCTGGCGCTGACCGCCGCCGTGCTGCTGTTTGCCTTCATCGCCATTGCGTGGCTGCATTTCCATCAGGCCTGGCTGGTGATTTTCCTGCTGCTGGTGATCGCGGCAGCCGATATTGGTGCCTTCTTTACTGGCCGCTATTTCGGTGGGCCGAAGCTGGCGCCTTCGATCAGTCCCGGCAAGACCTGGTCGGGTGTTGCCGGCGGTTTGGTTCTGGCCATGCTGGTGGCGGCGCTGGCAGCACGGCTGATCGATCCGGTGCTGATTTCGCCAGGCCTTGCGCTTGTCGCCGCAGTGCCGCTGGTGGCGTTTTCGATTTGCGGCGATCTGCTGATCAGTCTGCTCAAGCGCCATCGACACCTGAAGGACAGCTCCGGTCTGTTACCGGGCCACGGCGGACTGCTGGACCGCATCGACAGCGTCGGCGCGGCCGCGCCGGCCTACGCGCTTTTAATCTGGTGGCAGATTACCTGAACCGCCAGCGACCGGAGACGGTCTGAATACACTCATTGATCTTAACTCCCGCAAGAACGTCGAGCGCTTTTTATGGAATTCATCGGATCGGTATTCTGGTTGATCGTGGCCCTGGGCCTGCTGGTGACTTTTCACGAGTTCGGTCATTACTGGGTGGCTCGCAGGGCGGGGGTGCGCGTGCTGCGATTTTCCGTCGGTTTTGGCCGCCCGATCTGGCGCCGTCGCTCGCGCGACGGAGTCGAATTCGTGATCGCCGCGATTCCACTGGGCGGCTATGTCAAGATGCTGGACGAACGCGAGGCTTCGGTTCCGGAGGAGCAACTGGATCGCGCTTTCAATCGCAAGTCACTGGGCCAGCGTGCCGCGATCATCGCCGCGGGTCCGGTATTCAATCTGATTTTCGCCGTGTTTGCATTCTGGCTGATGTTCGTCATCGGGATTCCCGAAACCCGGCCGGTGATCGGGCAGACCGAAGGACTGGCGCAGCAGGCAGGTCTCCGGCAGGGCGACCGGATTGTTGAAATCGACGGCCAGCAGATCGAAACCTGGGCACAAGCGATTTTGGAAATCATTCCACGCGCGCTGGACCGTCGACCGGTCGAGCTGTTGCTGGAAGGCGAAACTGGCGGCCAGCGCCGGGTGCATCTGGAGCTGGACCGCCTGGGCACCGAATTTCGCGAGGAACGGCTGCTGGAATTCCTCGGCATTTCACCCTGGAGGCCTGATCTTCCCCCGGTTATCGGCAATGTGGCACCGGACTCACCGGCTGAACGGGCCGGACTGCAACCTGGCGACCGGGTGTTGGCGATCGAAGGCCGGTCAGTCGATGGATGGCTGGAGCTGGTCGAGCGAATTCCGCAAGTCGCGATTTCCGATCAGTCGCTTTCACTGGTGATTGCGCGCGATGATCGGGAGATCAAATATTCGATGACACCTGAATTCAGCGATGACCGCCTGATCATCGGCGTCGGTCCCGCGGAGCCCGATGCAGCGGCCCAGGCGTCGATGGAGCGCACTTTTACGATTCTGCAATTCGGCCCGCTGGAGGCGGGCGGCCGGGCGATTGAGGAAACCTGGCGGTTGACCACGGCGACGCTTGGCATTCTGGGACGCATGGTCACCGGCAGCGCATCGCTGAGCAATCTGTCCGGACCGATTACAATTGCCCGCATGGCTCATAGTTCGGCCCGCCTCGGTCTGTCAAGATTCCTGTTCTTTCTGGGCTTGATCAGCCTGTCGCTGGCCATCATCAACCTGTTGCCGATCCCGGTCCTGGATGGCGGTCAGCTCCTGTATCTGGTGGTCGAGTCTATCAAGGGCAGCCCGATCTCGGAGCGCAGCCAGATGGTTGGCCAGGGCATTGGCCTGGTAATGATTCTGAGTCTGATGAGCCTGGCGGTATTTAACGATATCTTACGGCTGTTTGAATAAACTGGCGCGCGCCGTATAGAGGCGCACCCGCGAAAATGAAGGGTTTCAATGAGATTCATTGCACTATTGCTGCTGGTCTTCAGCGTCACCGTCTCGGCCCAGACGTTTCCGGTCGAGGAAATCCGGGTCGACGGTCTGCAACGCATTTCCGAAGGCACCGTGTTCAGTTTTCTGCCGGTCTCGGTTGGACAGCAGATGACACCGGCGCTGGCCAGGGCC
>CAYVPB010000009.1:0-63938 GCA_964453565.1 uncultured Halomonas sp. | reverse complement strand
TTCTTTTTCATCAGCACCGCGTTGGTACACAGATAGACGAACTTCTTGCGCTCGATGATTCCTCCCACGATTTGCGGCATTTCCTTGTGGATCAGGGGCTCTCCGCCCGGAATTGAAACCATCGGCGCGCCGCATTCGTCGACCGCGTTGAGCGCATTCTCGACACTCATGCGTCGCTTGAGCGTTTCCTTTGGATAATCGATCTTGCCGCAGCCGGCGCAGGCCAGATTGCACTGGAACAGTGGTTCCAGCATCAACACAAGGGGAAAACGCTGCTCCCCTGCGAGCCTTTTCTGCATCAGATATTTGGCAACGCGATACTGCTGAATCAGGGGAATCGACATAAATCTCAAGTCCTCGTGTGTGGTGGGCTCGGTCCGGATCCAAAACAGATGCTATCAGACAGACCCGATCGGCTGAAGTGGCATTGCACGATTCCGACCCTTCGTTTGCGTCAGGCCGGGGTGTTGCCGGCCAGAAGCCGGTCGATACGATCGCGCCATTGGCTCGTCAGCATCTTCCACTCCATCCGGAACCAGGGTGTGTAGTGCTCCGATTCGTGCTCCAGGCGATGTGTCACTTCGTCGAAATCGACCCAGCGCCAATCGGCAATTTCGTCAGGATGGACCCGGATTTCGCTTTTTTCAGCCTGGCCGATATAGACATGACAGAGTTCATGCTCAGCCCCGACATCGCCGAAATCCGCCTGATAGATGAATTTGTAGACGTATTCCAGCGACACCTCGATCCCCAGCTCTTCTCGCACCCGGCGATGCGTCGCACTGTGCATTTTCTCCCCGCGGCGCGGATGAGAGCAGCAACTGTTGGACCAGTACAGCGGCCATAGCGGCTTTCTGGCACTGCGCTGCTGTACCAGCACACGCGCCTGCTCGTCGAACAGAAAGACTGAAAACGCACGGTGCAGAAGACCATGTCCCTGATGCGCCTCGCGTTTCGGCAGATGACCGATCTCGTTGTCTTTTTCATCGACCAGAATCAAGGGCTCGTGATCGAACGAGACCTGTTGCCGCAAATCATCAGCCATCGAGCCGATCCCCTCCCACCCGAACTTTCATCGCCTGATATCCGGCCTGGGTCAGCGCCGCTTCGATTCTTCCGGCCGCGTCTTCCGCTGGCGGGCAAAGGGCAATGATGGAGCCACCACCACCGCCACCAGTCAGTTTTGCTCCAAGCGCGCCGTGGCATCTGGCAATCTGGATCATTTCTTCCAGTTCCCAGCTTGAAACCTGCATGGCATTGAGCAATCCTTGGCAGACATTCATCAGCTCGCCAAGTGTTTCCAGTCGATTTTCGGTCAGCGCTTCGACCCCTTGCAAAACGAGCGAATCAATCTGATCGAATATCTCCTCATACAAGGCCGGGTGGGCTTCGCGCGCCCGCCGCACTCTTGCCACGGTTGCGGCAGTCAGGCTCTCGATGCCGCTGATGCCAATCACCAGCTCGACCGGCTGTTCGATCCGGATCGGACGGCGCAACGGCTGCTCACCGGAGCGAAACAGCATGGTCTGCCCATATACCGAAAGCGTATTGTCGATTCCCGATGGCGTTCCATGAGCGATCTTTTCGCACTCGAATGCCAGTTCATTGACTCTCTCCTCGTCCAGGCCGAGGTCAAAACATCGGTCCAGCGCACGGATGGTCGCAACGGCAATGGCCGCCGAACCGCCAAGGCCCATCGCCCGGGGCACATTGGGAAAGATTTCGATGCGCATGCTTTCTTGTTGCAGACCAAGACGCTCGAAGATCAGGGCCAGCGATTTCTCGAACGAATGCTGTTTTTCGGCGTTTCGGTGAAAACGCTGCTCGACGCCCCAGCGCGGAATGATCAGTTGAACCCCACGGCGCGCCTTCTCTACATGTGCCTGAATCGCCAGTGGAATGGGTGCGGCGATCGCATGTCGTCCATACACCACTGCGTGTTCACCAAGCAGAATGATCTTGCCGTGCCCGGCCGAAAACTCACGCCCGGCCAATGGCTCTCCGGGATCCTGTTGAGCCGAAACCATCTCCACCGGACGACTGACCTGTTCGATCAGTTCACGCGCTTTCCAGATCTTGATTTCACCGGACTCGATCAGGCGATCAACCACCGTCTCAAAAACTTCCGGCCCGGCGCCGGCGGCCGCGACCACGCTGCGCGCGTGCAATGTCATGTGTCCCTGCTGAATGCCTTCGGTGACCAGTGCCCGGATCGCCGAAAAGTTCTGCGCCAGACCGACCGCGCCCATGACTTCAGCCAGCTCGCGTGCACTTTTTACGCCCAGCAGGCGAAGATTCATGCCGACCGTCGGATTCGATTGCAGCGGCCCACCGACTATGCCGACCTTGATCGGGATCTCGAGCTGGCCGACCAGCGCTCCGTCTTCCGCCCTGGTCCACTGGGTCAAGGACGCATAATGCGATCCGCGCGCGGCCCATGCATGGGCACCGGCTTCGATCGCGCGCCAATCATTGCCGGTGGCCAGAGCGACCGCATCGATGCCGTTCATGATGCCCTTGTTATGAGTCGCGGCCCGATACGGATCGATCGAGGCAAATTCGTTGGCCACGATGATGCCGTCGCGCACCTGCTCGCCATCGAATCCCTTGCCCGAAAGTGCCTCGACCGGAATGTTGACCCGGGCCCGCACCATGGCCCGGTCGGTCAGGTTGGAAAGGATCCTCAAAAAGACCTTGCCCTCGGCAATATTTTCGACCAGCGATGCAACCCCTTCGCACATGGTGTTGACCAGATTGGCGCCCATGGCGTCGCGGGTGTCGACCAGCAGATGAGCCACGACCATGTCGCCCCCCTGCCCGGACGATGGGTGAATCAGGACTTCCAGATCCTTGGCCCCGCCACCGCGCGCCACCATGTTCGGATGCAGGCTGTTGGCCAGGTTGAGAATCTCGTTCTTGCGTTGAAGCAAGGTCGATTTAGCCCGTTGCGGATGCGGCACGTCGACAATCTGGATCTGGCCGATCAGAATTGGCTCGGTACTTTCAACCTTGAAGCCGCCGCCGGTGCGCGCGACCTTGGCAGCGGAACTCAGTGCCGCGACAATCGACGGCTCTTCAACCACCAGCGGCACGGCGTACTCGCGGTCATTGATCAGGAAATTCAGTCCCAAACCCACCGGCAGCCCCATCACACCAATGACGTTTTCGATCATCTTGTCGGCGGAATGGATCGACAGTGTATGTTCACCACTGACCAGTGCCTGGTAATCCTGATTCGACAGCAGGCCCTGCTTGCGGACCTCGCGCACACGTTGCGAAACCGACAGCTTGTAAAACTCGGGAATTCTCGCCACTTGAGCTCCTTGCTAGTGCGCAGGCCGACACGCTGCCGACTGCAAAGTCGACGATACAGGTGGATCCAGCCGCACGCCTCCGGATATTTTTGATTCTATCGGAAATCCGCCCATTTCTCTGACTTCTCCCAAAAACGACTGCAGTTGACCGGCGCTTTCGGCAACGGCAATTCCGAGATCCCCGCCACCGGCGCCACAGCTTTTGTAGATCACCTCGCGCCGTGCCGCCAGTTCCCTGAATGCCCGATGCATCGGTGTCATGATTTCCAGCCCAGCCGCCTCGGCCATGCCGGTCAGAGCGGCTGCGTATAGTTCCATTGCCGCGAGCAATTCGCCTGCGTTGATCCCAACGGCACTGGCGCTTCGAGCGATGAAGCCCAGTTGCCCGATCCACTTTCCGGAATCCTGATCTGACGCTCGCCATTCGGCGAAGCGCTCGACAAAATCGACGGTCTGGGCAGATTGACCGGTCCAGATTACACTCCATTGCAGACCTTTCGGCCAGGCCGCAGAGGCAATTTCGGCACCAGGTGAATGATCCCGGTACACGATCGCACCGCCGTGCAGGGATGCCGCCAGATCGGCGCCGCTGGCCCGGGAACCCAATGCACGGCGATAAATCGGCAGCAAATGGTCAATCCAGGCCCGCAGGTCGCGCCAATCAGGCCCGATTCCCAGCAGCGCTGACAATCCACGCGCCAGCGCGACACTGACCGCGGCGCTGGAACCCAGCCCCAGCTTGACCGGCCAACCGTCGCCGTGGTCGAAATACAGCTCCGAGGAATCGATTTCGATATTGACCGAGCCCAGCTCTGTCATATCGATACCATGCGCCCGCAGCAGGCCCGGAATGAAGCGCCCTGTCAACCCCAGTTGCCGACGGCTCGCCTGGTCGACCATTGCCGCCTGATTACCCAGATTCCGGCAATCAAGCTGGACTCCCATTTGCGGCGCGCTCAGCAGGCCGTTGCCAGGACCGACCCGTACCCTCACCCGCCGGTCCAGAGCCAACACCAGCGCGGGCGCGCCTTCCAGTACCGCATACTCTCCGATCACGATCAGCTTGCCGGGCGCGCTTGCCTCAATCGTCTCGGAGCCGTTCATGGGCTCAGCTTCGGCAGCGGGCACCCGGCCCGAGTCCCGCGCGGATGATTTCGCCGACACCGACAACGTCGGCCAGTGTACTTGCCACCTGTTCGACCGACTCCGGCGCACAGATTGCCTTGACCTGCGGTCCTGCATCAACGGTGAAAAAAACCGGCACGCCCTCGGCACGCAGCGCGCGCACGCGGTGCAGGCATTCGATGGTCGATGCGTTGAAATACAGCAGTCCGGGCCGGGCCGACATCGCCAGGCCATGCATGGTCAACGCGCTTGCTTCGGCAACCGAGGCCAATGCACAAAAATCGCGCGCCATGATGGCCGAGCGGGCCAGGTCAAGATCAGCGGGCTGGTGGTCGATCCAGGCGCGATAGAAAGGCGAGGTGCGGGCTGTGAGCTGCATTCCCTCGGTCGAGCCGACCGGTTTACGTGACCGGTCGCTGACCGCAATGACGACCTGTAATGGCCATGCCGATGCTTTCAGCAATTGAGTGGCGATGGCATCGCTGCCGTCTTCCGTGGAACCGCGGTGCATCTCAACGAATCCGCCGAAAATGGACCGGGCCGCGGAACCGGACCCGATCCGAGCCAATCCGGACAGGCGCGATTTTGACAGGTCCAGATTCCAGGCCCGATCACAAGCCGTGACCAGCGCGGCAAATCCGGAAGCGGACGAGGCCAGTCCGGCGCCGGTTGGGAAATTGTTGCGGCTTTCGACCCAGGCATGCCGCCGCTGACCCGATATCTGGCGAAAGCGTTCCAGCATGGCAACCACCCGCGCCTCGCCGCGCGGGTCGGATTGTCCCTCGAGATCGACCCGGTCGGCTTCCAGATCCGGTTCCAGCCGCACCCGCGTTTCGCTCCAAAGTGCATCCAGGGTGATGGAAATCGAGCCTACATCGGGAAGATTGAGCGCGGTCTCGCGCTTGCCCCAGTATTTGACCAGCGCGAAATTGGCATGCGCCAGGGCGACAGCGGCGTCGGTCATCGTCGGCAGGATCCTGATAGAGAATCGATCAATGTCGGGTCGGTCATGGCGCCGGCCAGGGCAGCGGCACACAGGCGCAGGGACCTGCCGGCCCGCCGCGCGGCCAGCCCCAGCGAAATCAAGGCCGGGATCTGATCTGGAGATTTTAACAGCGCAGGCAGAATTCGACCCGGCCGATGAGCGCTGCCTTCAACGCTGGCCACGGCCACATTCGGTATTGCACGATCGGCGGCGTCTATGATCACCCGCATCGCCACAAACGGCACCCGCCCGGCGGCAACTTTGGCGATTGCAGCGGATTCCAGGTCCACCGCCTCGGCGCCGGTCCCGGCATGCATTGTTTGTTTCGCGGCCGGATCGGTCAGGGGCTGTTCCACACTTAGTAACATTCCCCGGTGAACGACGGCCGACCCAGTCAGATATCGACATATGAAGTCAACCACCGCAAGCTCGGCATCGCATCGATTGCCGCTGGAATCAACGACGTGGTCGGGCACCATGATATCGCCGGCAACGCCCTGGCCCAGCGCTCCGGCAGTTCCGAAACTGACCAGCAAACCCGCGCCTTGCGCCAGCAGACGGCGAGCCGCCCGAGTTGCGGCAGAACTTCCCATACCACAGATTTCCAGCTTCAGATCACGCACGCACAGCGATTTCGAAGCAAATGCCGCGGCTTCGAAATCCAGCGCAGCGATTACGCCGGCGAAGACGGGTTTTTCAGCCATGCCCGCCGCGCCGCTGCAATCGCCCACAGCGGAAAGTAATAGGAATAACCGTGATACTTGAGATAGAAAACCCGCGGGAAACCAGGTGCCGTAAACCATGGCTCAGGCCAGTGCCCATCGGCTGACTGAGTCGCGATCAGATAATCGACACCACGCCGGACCGCAACCGATTCCGCACGTCCGGCCTCGATCAGGCCCAGCAGGGCCCATCCAGTCTGGAATGCGCGACTGCAACTGCCGGTTCCGGCCAGTGCCGGATCGTGGTAGCTCTGATTGCCCTCGCCCCAGCCACCGTCGGCATTCTGACATTCTTCCAGCCATGCGACCGCGCGATTGATTGCATCGTGGTTGCGTTCGACACCGTCGGCGGCCAGTGCCACCAGCGCCGACCAGGTACCGTAAACATAGTTGGTCCCCCAGCGACCGAACCAGCAACCGCTTTGCTCCTGTTCGGCCAACAGATACTCACGCACCCGCTCGCGCACGGTCTGAAAACGCGGGTCATCCAGGGATGCGAACAGGGTCAGACAACGTGCCGAAACATCGGCAGTGGGTGGATCCAGAAGTGCGCCATGATCGGCAAACGGGATTTCATTGAGGTACTGGCTGTCGTTATCAATATCGAATGCGCCGAAGCCGCCGTTTGAACTCTGCATGCCCGCTAGCCATACCGCGGCGCGTTCGATCGCCTCTTGATGCCTTTGCCGATCATGCGCGTGCATCGCCCAGGCGACCATCGCGGTATCGTCAAGATCCGGATAATGGGCGTTGTTGTACTGAAAAGCCCAGCCACCGCCGCGCAGGTCCGTTCGGTCATTTCGCCAGTCCCCGGGCTCATCGTCAAGCTGACGATCGCGCAACCAGTCCAGCCCCTGGCCGGCGGCAGCAAGAGCATCCGGTTCGCCGGTCGCGCGCAGTGCCAGTGCCGCAAGTCCCGTGTCCCAGACCGGTGAGACGCATGGCTGAACATACACCTCACCGTTTTCACGCCTGATGATCAATCGCTCCAGCGCTGAATGCGTCTGTACCCGTAACGGATGATCGTGGGCGTAGCCCAGTTCCTTGAGTGCAAGCGACGCATTGACCATGGCCGGGAAAATCGCGCCCAGCCCATCCGTGCTGTTGAGTCGCTCGACGAACCATTTTTCGGCCTGCTTGAAGGCACGCCGACGCACACCTCCGGGAATCAGCGGCTCCATTCGCCGGCCGAGCGCTTCCATCCCCACAAACGCACGATTCAGGTAAGAGCGCGCCGGAAACCATTTGCGAACCTGCGCAGGCGGAGTTACGAAGCACTCGCCAATCCCCGCGCCGGTTGGGTTGGCCGCGTTGGCCCGCAAGGTGTTGAGAATCAGCAGCGGCACCATCACGGTGCGTGACCAGTAGGAGACCTTGGAGAGATTGAAAAAGAACCAGTGCGGCAACAGCACGATCTCCACCGGCATGAACGGCACCGCTTTCCACGGTACCTGGTTGAACCAGGCCAGCAGAATCCGGGTAAACACATTGCTGCGCTCGGCACCACCCTGGGCCAGAATCCACTCGCGCGCCCGACACATTTCTGCCTCGTCGGCATCATGCCCGGCCAGTTTCAGGGCAAAGTAGGCTTTTACGCAGCACGACAGGTCACCCGGGCCACCGTGGAACAATGGCCAGCTTCCATCATCGCGTTGCTTTTTCAGCAGGAATTGGGCAATCCGGCTTTCCAGTTCTGGATCGCGGCGATCCAGATAATGCAGATAGCAGATGTATTCGGCCGGGATGGTGCAGTCGGCTTCGAGTTCGTATACCCAGTGACCGTCCTGCTGCTGGGTCGTCAGCAACCGGTCAATTCCTGAGCGAATGGCCTGTGCCACCGAGCATGACGAACCCGGAAACAATTGCTGCTCGACAACCAGCTCTTCGTCCAGATCCGGGTATTGATGCTCCGTTTCCTGATACGGCAACGACATGATGTTTCGACCCATTAACCTGATTCAGTATTCATTTTGGCCCATCTGCTCAATCGAGTGATCAGAAAGTCGCCAACTTGCGTGCTCCCTGTTCCGGTTCGTCGCCCCGGTATAGGGAATCGACATGTTGCGAGATTTCAAGCAGATGATCCCCCACACCGGGATCCGATTGCGGCAAACCTTTCGAAGCGCGTTCAAATATCCAGCGCACGATCCGGTCGTTGCCAGCAAAAAACCCATAGGAGCGAACAATCCAGCGCACCTGACGCCGGCTAATCTTGACTTCATCACCGCCGAGAAAGCCTGGTGATTCATGAATATTACGCAGTGTCGGCACCGCCATGCCCAACGCCCAGAGGCAGAATCGCCGGATATCGCGATGCCGGGCCGGAATCAGGAAGGTATATTCCAGTGCATTACGGAGGTGCCCGTGAGCAATCACCACCAAGCGCTGCAGGCCCTGTTTGAAAACCTTTTTTTCCACCGAATCGATCAGATCGAACTTCCCCACAAATCGTCGCGACTCGGGACCGAGGTCGAATTCCGAGCGTGGCAACCAGCAGATACCGCGTTTGTGGTCCTCGAAAATATCCTTGAGGATGTTGGTCATCTGCAATCCCTGGCCAAAGGAAGGTGCAAGCTCGAGCATGCGTGCGCGACGCGCAGCGATATCCCTGGCATGGTCGCTGAACAGTTCGGTCAGCATTTCACCCACGACGCCAGCAACAAAGTAACAGTACTCGTCCATCTGCCGCATGTTTTCCAGGCCCTGAGGTCCGGCAGAGTTCTGAAACCGGTGCATTCCCTGGCTCATCAGTGCAACGCAACGCGTCATTGCCCGGCGCTGGGAAGACGCGAGACTGTGGGTGACCCGGATCACATCGGCAGTGCGCTGGATCAGCTCACGCTCGGCTTTGAGGGTTTCAGGCCCCAGAATGGGCGAAAGATCGTCGGCGAATCCGGCAGCCGGCTCAAGACCTTTCACGACGCGCACGAACCAAGCTCCGTATCGGCGCTTCGAGTCCGTATCCAGAACCGTGTCGTCCTCAATCGTATCGGCGATTCGGCAAAGAAGATACGCATTCGCGACCGGCACCCGCAGGTTTTCAGGCAGGCAGGGAATGGTCAGGGCGAAAGTGCGCGACACGCCCTCGAGAATGGATGCCTGAAAGGCCAGCGCCGGACCCGGCATGACGCTCGATGCGGTATGGATTTTTTTCATAGCATTGTTCCACGCATGCGTTTTCGGCCTAGCGTCGGTCTCAACGGATTATATTCAATCTCCCGGGAGACGGAGGGGTATGTTTTTCAAGCTCCCTGATGCCGAAAGGACCGGCAATAATTCGTAATGCTTGCAGCCATCTACCGCTTACAATGCCTGCTTCAGAATCTAGCGAGCCGATCGAAATGGCGTTCCAGCAACGGATTCAAGCCTATACCGAACGCACCAATGCCGGCCTAGAGCGCCTGCTGCCGACGGCTTCTTCCGGCCAAAGCTCGCTCCATGATGCCATGCGTTACGCCGTTTTCAATGGGGGCAAGAGGATCCGCCCGCTGTTGAGCTACGCCGCCGCGGAGGCTCTCGCAATCATTCCGGAGTCGGTAGACGCGCAAGCCGCCGCGGTCGAATTGATTCATTGTTACTCCCTGGTTCATGATGATTTGCCGGCCATGGATGACGACGATCTTCGGCGCGGTCAGCCCACCGTTCATCGGGCCTTCGATGAGGCCACCGCGATCCTGGCCGGAGACGGGCTTCTGACCCTGGCGTTCGAGGCTCTGGCACTGGCCGACGCGCCAGCCGGCGTGGTCGGTGTGCTGGCACAGGCGGCGGGTGCGCATGGCATGGTCGGCGGCCAGGCGCTGGATCTTTCGTTTGAATCGACCCGGCCGGACAAGGCGCAACTGGAGCAGATGTTTCGGCAAAAGACCGGTGCATTGATCCGGGCAGCAGTTGAAATGCCCGCTGCCAGCGTAGTCTGCTCCAGTGATCGTGATCGCGAGCGCGCGGCGCTGGTGGAATATGCCGAAGCGATTGGTCTGGCCTTCCAGATCGTTGACGACCTGCTCGACATCGAGGGGACCACCGAGCAGATCGGCAAACCGGCCGGATCCGACATGGAACGCAACAAGGCCACGTGGCCGGCGCTGTTCGGCGTCAAGATCGCGCGTGAACAGGCGCGCGCGCTGCTGCAACAGGCCGAGCGGGCACTTGAGCAACTGCCCGGCGACACCGGGGGTCTGATCTGGCTCGGGCGACGGATCGTCGAACGCAAGGCCTGATCCCGGTGTTGATTCGTCATTGACATCGGAGGCGTAAACTCGTTTCACAAATGTGAATAGCGCTGGAGTGCCGCAATGACGGAAGAAACTGTAAATGCCACCATTCTGCTGGTGGAGGATCATGATGACCTGGCAGCCACCATTGGCGCCTACCTGGAAGAACTGGGCTATGCCATGGACTATGCCGCCGATGGCTCGATTGCCCTGAACCTGATGGAAGACAATCTCTACGACATCATCATCCTGGATCTGATGATGCCCAAGGTCGACGGTATCAAGGTTTGTCGCAAACTGCGCGACCGGGGTGATTCCACGCCGATCCTGATGCTGACCGCGCGCGATCAGCTCGACGACAAACTGGAAGGTTTCCAGGTTGGAGCCGATGACTACATGGTCAAGCCATTCGAGATGGAAGAACTGTCTGCCCGCATCGGCGCTCTGCTGCGCCGTGCCAGAGGCGAGGTCTCCGACGGCGCAATTCGGGTTGGTGACCTGGTATTCGATCCCCGCACCATGCGGGTTGAACGCGAGGGCCAGCGGCTCAACCTGTCGCCCACGTCGATCCGGATCCTGCGAGTACTGATGCGCGAATCACCACGGCTGGTAAGCCGCGAGCAGATCGAAAACGAACTCTGGGGCGATACGCTGCCCGATTCCGATACCCTGCGCAGTCACATGTACAATCTGCGCAAGGGCATCGACCGGCCGTTCGAAACCAAACTGCTGCACACCGTGCAGGGGATGGGGTTCAAGCTCGCCCACCCCGACGACGCTTGAAAATCGTCCTGGAGCTGCGGCGCGGCGCGCTGCCGGCGTCCGGCGGTAGCCGGAATCTCCTTGTACTTCACCGTGCGTCGCGGCGTTCTTGATCGAACTTGCGGAATTCGACCGACTTGGCTCTGGGGAAATTGATCCGGAACATCGTGCCGGCGCCCGGCTCACTTTCAACTTCCAGCGGCCAGCCGAAGCGGCGACACAGCCGACTGACGATGGATAGTCCCAGCCCATAGCCTTCGTTTGAACGGTCATGGGCCCGATAGAAGGGTTCGAATATACGCTCCAGGTCCTGTTCGCTCATGCCGCAGCCGGTATCGCGAATGGCGACCGAATGGCGATCGATATGCACGCCTACCTCACCTTTGTCGGTGAATGTCATGGCATTGCGCAACAGATTGTGAAAAATGATTCCCAGGACCCGCTCCGGGGCTTCGATCTCAAGCACGGCGTCAGCGCTGATCGGGGTCTCGACTTCCTTTCGGGGAATGGCGCGCCTGACCTGATCGAGCTGCTCGGCAACCAGATCATTAACGACAACCGGAGACCATGCCAGACGCGACTCCGACTCCCTGGCCAGTATCAGCAAAGTCTCGACCAGTGACTCCATGTCGCGCACAGTACGTCGCATCCGTTCGGTGATTTCATCACGTTTCGCGGTTTCGGGGAATTTGTCGAGAAAATCCAGATTGGCCTTGAGAACCGCAAGCGGGGTACGCAGCTCGTGGGAAGCATTACGCGTGAAATTACGCTCGCGGGTAACGAACCGTTCTAGCCTGCTGCTGAACTGCTCGAGGGCATTGATAAGCGCCAGCACTTCAGGATCGGAAGTATCGGCGAATTCGTCAAGCCGGAAGGTATCAAAGTTTCCTTCATGGAAATCAAAACTGCGAACGACATCGGCAAGCTGAACCACGGTCGAGACTGCGCGCCGGCTCATCACGTAACCGATCCAGGTCAGCAGATAAATGAGCAGCAGCACGCCCGTAAGCGGTGCAATGCCGAAATAGAATGCCAGCGCCGAGACCTGCATCTCATCGAATACCAGAATCAGTCGCCGACCTTCGCGCTCAGTGACATGCACGACCGGATCACGACCATCGGCAGCCTGGCGGCGCTCAAACCCCGGTTCCAGCCCGCGCAACCAATGCGGCGGCTGATCGGACTCCGCGCCACCTTCCATCCAGCCGCGCAGATTGTTGGTATTGGGAAGCGGGAACGACTGATCCTTCTCGTAATGCGACCAGAAATGGTCGGCCTCACCATTGAGCGCTTCGCGAACCAGCACCTGTTCGACCACGAACGCGGCCGCATAAACGCCAAGCACGGTGGCCACGGAGATTGCCAGAATCTGCAGCAAAAAAACCCGCACCAGCTTGGTCTTGATGCTGCCTGTCAGGATGCGATTCAATGCGATCATGAATTTCTCGACAAGTCCGTCCTGGCGGATGCTCCAGATTTCTCGAACAGATAGTGTCCCACCATCCATTCGCTGCCGCCACGGGTTCTGAACAATTCCTCGCAGGCCATGAAAAACATTCGCCAGCGCTGCAGTTGCCGGTTCGGCTCGGTGCAGCTTGTCTGCAGGGCCTGGCGGGCCCGGTCTGGATTGCGATCCAGCAACTCCAGCCAGGCGCGGGCAGTGCGTGCGTAGTGACGGCCATCGACCATCCAACGATTCCTGATCTGAAGATCGGTGGGAAACCAAAGGAGGGTGTCGCCCGCGGGCATCAGTCCGCCGGTGAAGAAATGACGCCCCATCCAGTTGCCATCACCCTCGGTTTCAAACGGATACATCAGATAACGGTGGCAGAAAATGTGCACGAACAGCCTACCCTCGGGCTTCAGCCATCCACCAATTCGCGCCAGCAGATGGCGATAATTGCGCACGTGTTCAAACATTTCCACCGAAACCACCCGGTCGAATTTGCGATCAAGCTCGAGAAAATTGACGTCCCGGGTCAGCACTTCGAGATTGCCCAACCCCCGCCGCCTCGCCTCGCTTTCGATGTACTGACGCTGTGAGGCCGAGTTCGACACCGCCACAATGCTGCTCCCGGGGTAGTGTCTGGCCATCCACAGGGTCAGCGAACCCCAGCCGCATCCCAGTTCGAGAACCTGCTGGCCGTCGTGCAGCCCGGCGCGTCGGCACGTCAGTGCCAGCATTCGCGCCTCGGCCTGATCAAGGCTGGTGCAGTCTTCATCCCACCAGGCGCAGGAATATTTCAGGTGTTTGCCCAGCACCTGACGGTAGAACTCTGCCGGCACTTCGTAATGCTGCTCGTTGGCCGCCTCGGTCTCGATCGCAATCGGCGATTGATTCAGTTCTCGAATCACACCGGCATATCGGCGTTCGGCCTGTTCCGGATCATCGGCATGCTCGTCACGCAGACGTTTACACAGCAGCCGGCGGATGGCGAGGCGGATCAGGAAGTCCGGAACAAGGCCGCGCTCGGCCAGGTCTGTGGTAAGTGCCTTCACCATACTCATCCGGCTGTATCTCCGGTGGTGATCATCAGTTCGGAGTCAATGGCATGCGCGCACATGCCGGCACGCTGAAACAGCGCCCCGACCACCAGCGCCCAGATCGGCCCCATGCACAAGACCACCAACCAGCCGGGAGCAGTCCAGATCACCGCACCCAGAGTTGCCGCCGCAATGTAGGAAAGCGGTGAGCCGACCAGGGCCAGCAGCACAAACAGCTTCCACCTTGTGCGAAAGACTGCCAGCGAATGATGAACGGTCAGACCCAAAGCGGCCCAAAGCAGCACCAGCCACAGCGGCGCAAACCCGGAAAACGGAACCACGGTTGCGTACTCCACGATCCCGAGCCGGGGCCAGAGCGAGTCGAGCACGATCCCGGTGACCACGAATATAAAAACCGTCGACAGATCCGCGCGATGCTTGCGCCGTGGCGAGAGCTGCCAGATCAGAAACGCTCCGACTACCAGCATTCCCGGCCAGACCCGCCCGAACGAAGCACCGACCACGCAGGCCGGCCAGCTCAACTGAAAAAAAGCCTGGTTGATCCAGAAGTCTCGCCTCATGCCAGCCAGCCTTGTCTGCGATAACCGGGACGTGCCAGCAACAGGTGAACGTCACTGATCGCACGTTCACGAAACCCGCCTTCGCAATAAGCCAGATAAAAACGCCAGCGACGTCGGAAGGATTCATCGAAACCCATTTCGCGAATCTCCGGCCATGCCGCGTCGAACCGTTCGCGCCAGTGCTGCAGCGTCAGCGCGTAACTGTCGCCAAAATCGAACAGATCGACCAGCCCCAGATCGGATGCGCGCGCCATGGCGCCGGTGATCGCACTGATGGAAGGAATGAAACTTCCGGGGAAGATGTGGCGCTTGATGTAATCGACGCTTTGCAATGCCGGGACATAGCGGTAATCCTCGATCGTGATGGCCTGGATCAGTGCCAGGCCATCCGGCTTGAGACGGCTCTCGATGCATTCAAGGTAGGTTTCAAGATAATCCGCGCCCACCGCCTCGATCATTTCTACCGACACGACCTTGTCGAACCGGCCCTGAAGTTCTCGATAATCCTTGAGCAACACCGAAATGCGATGTTCCATGCCCGCCCGGCGCACGCGTTCAACCGCCAGCTCATGCTGCTGTCTGGAGATCGTCGTGGTGGTGACCCGGCAACCGGTGGTCCGGGCCATATGCACCGCCAGGCCGCCCCAGCCGGTTCCGATTTCAAGCAGGTGATCGTTGGCGCCCAGCTCCAGTTTTTTCGCAATCCGCTCCAGCTTGTTGATCTGTGCCCGATCCAGGGTCTCATCTGGGTTGTGAAAGAGAGCCGCTGAATATTGCATGGTCTCATCCAGCCAGCAGGCAAAGAAGTCGTTGCCGAGATCATAATGCGCCGCAATGTTGCGACGACTTCCTGAAAGGCTGTTGCGAGCCAGCAGGTGCAGCAGCCTGAGCATGCCGGCCTGGATCCGCGCGCTGCCCCGTTCCATCCGAACCATGGTCTTTCGATTCGCTGCCAGCACCCGGATGACATCAACCAGATCAGGTGAGTCCCAAAGACCTGCGATATAGGCTTCACCCGCCCCGACACTGCCGCCGCTGGCCAGCATGCGCCAGAACCGTCCATCATGTACGTCGACATGGGCCTCGCGTCCGCTGCCCGGACCAAATTGCCAGCAAC
Organism: uncultured Halomonas sp.; assembly: GCA_964453565.1. GTDB lineage: Bacteria > Pseudomonadota > Gammaproteobacteria > Xanthomonadales > Wenzhouxiangellaceae. Next base: position 48,637 of record CAYVPB010000009.1, on the reverse strand, counting down.
CATCAACATCAAAGATCTGCAGGTTGCCGGATTCGAGTGAGTCGATTCGGTACAGCACCGACCGGCGACACCAGCGGTCCAGTGCAGATATTTGCTGCCTGCCTTCAATCGCACTGGTCTCAGACGAACTCATCAGAACTTTTCCCTGGATTGAACAAGAACAGTTTTCAACCTTCCCTTTTTCCCGACACTGCAGTGGAATGTGGAAAAAAAGGAATCTTTCTGAACCACAACCTGAATGCCTGCCAATAGATTCCAACAAGGACTCTTGCCGTCATCAGCGGAAAGCGCAACGGCAAGCGCCGCATATCGGCAATGCTCAATGGCTGAACGTACAGGCTTGTACCCGCTTCAAGCAATGTTGCCCCCTTGAGCATGGCCGCCATGTGAATGCCAATACGCTCTTCGGTCAGTTTGAATCTCCATTGGTAGCGCATTTCCATAGGCAGAAAAGGCGAGACATGGAAATCCTTGTCGAATTCAAACCGGTACTCGAACCCAGACTGCTCCCGGGCATCAAGCACGTAGGCATGGCGCTCGTTCCAGGGAGTGTTGTGAACTTCCGCGACAACGCTTGCCAGGCGCCCGTCCGGTTCCTCGCAAAAATAGAATGTGACGGGATTGAAACACACACCCCACTGGCGCAGATGAGTCAGCATCCGGATTGTTCCTGAGGGACGGAAGCCTAGCGTTTTCAAAACCTTGCAGCGTACGGCCTCGCTCAGGGAGAGATTATGTGGCGCAATGAAATCAGCACGCCGGAAACTGACCAGGTTGAAACGCTCGACCGACCACCAGCGCGAAACAGCACAGCGCCGTTCAATCCGATCGACGTCGACCAGGGCAAACCAGGCCTGGTAGCGGAATGCGTGCGGCCGGGGCGAGTATCGCCGGTGCCAGATGGTGCCGACTGCGCTGGCGTCAGGCTGCATGGGTCAGCTGACTGGACTCGATTGAATCGACTACTGCATGCGCCGAGCGCACCGCATCCTCGTGAAATCCGTAGCCCCAGCCGGCTCCGCAAAACCAGATCCGGTCAACGCCATTGATCTCATCCAGGCGTTGCTGCGCAGCCCGCGACTGAGGCGTATAGACCGGGTGACGATAAGCCCGCCGAACCAGAATGCGCTCGGGATGGATTCTCCCGGTCTGGTTGAGCGAAACGAAATACTGCTCGCCCCCGTCCAGACCCTGGAGCGCGTTCATCCAGTAGGTAATAGCCGAATTTTCAGGTGCGTCACGATCGCGTTTGACATTCCAGCTTGCCCAGGCTCTCCGGCAATGCGGCATGCGGCCCGGGTCGGTGTGCAGGACGGTATCGTTGACCTGATACTCGAAAGCGCCCAGAACGGCATGTTCGGCGGATTGCGCCTGATTCAGCAGGCTGAGCGCCTGGTCAGCATGACAGGCCAGCACGACCTGATCGGCCAGAAGCTCGGCCTGGTCGGTCCGGACCGAGACTCCTGTTGCTGTACGGGTCACCGATCGCACCGGACACCCGCTCAGCACCGATCCCCTGAACCTTGCCAGCGCCGCTTGTACATAACGCTGGCTACCCCCGACCACCGTGCGCCAGATCGGCCGGTTGGCGACCTGTAGCATATCGTGATTTTGCATGAATTCAAGCATGTAACATAATGGAAAATCTCTAATCCTTTGATCTGGAGAAGACCAAAGGGCAGCGGCCATGGGCAGCAGGTGCTGATCGGCGAATTGTTGCGAAAAACCGGACCGGCCCAGCCACTCGCCTACCGTCGTGGACTCATCCAGCGTCTGCAACAGCGTCGGCGCATGGCGGTAGAAACGCAGGATATCGCGCACCATGCCAAGAAACTTTGGCCTGAGGAGGTTTCGACGCTGACAGAACAGGCGATTGATGCTGGTCGCGTTGTATTCCATGCCACTGACCTCGCATGAAACGCCAAAGCTCATGTCCGATTCGCGACTGGCCACCCCCAGCTCATCCAACCAGGCCGAGAACAGCCGATAGTGGGTCCGGTTGAAAACGATGAACCCGGTATCCATCATGAGCGATCCGGCATCGGTTTCTATTTCATGAGTGTCGGTATGGCCGCCGACGCGGCTTTCGGCTTCGATCAGTGTGACCTGGTGCCGGCGCGCCAGATGCCAGGCTGCATAAAGGCCGGCGACCCCGCCACCAACGACGACGATATGCATCAGTCCGGGACTCGCCGGGCATCAAGCATTCCGGCCGGCACCGATTTCAGATCCCGTACCAGCGCCAGCCTTTCCATTAGTCGCAACAACAGCCAACTGATATCGATCTCCCACCAGTAAAACCCCTGCCGCGCGGAGCCTGGGTAGTGATGATGATTGTTATGCCAGCCTTCTCCCAGAGTCAGCAGCGCCAGCCAGAAATTGTTGCGGGAACGATCCGGAGTGTTGAAACGCCGGCTGCCGAAACGGTGTGCCAGCGAATTGATAGTCAGAGTGACGTGAATCAGCACGACTGTCGAGATGAAATAACCCCACACCAGCATCTGCCACCCACTCGTCCCAAGCTCCGGAAAGCGGGCGTCCAGCGCGGAGCCGAGCAGAAACACTGCAATGGCATAGATCACTGGAACGACAATGTCAAAACGGTCCAGCCAGCGCAACTCGGGAAACCCGGCCAGGTCCGTAATCTGCTCCCAATCGGCGTCGAAATGTTTGCGGCTGAGGAACCAGCCCATGTGACTCCAGTACATGCCCTTCCGAGGCGTATGTGGATCGCCCGTGCGATCGGCGCACTTGTGATGCCGGCGATGATGGGCGGCCCACCACAATGGACCGCGCTGCGTGGCGGCCGCACCGATCAACGCGAACAGAAACTGCACCGCCCGGGATGTACGGAACGCTCGATGCGAAAAGTAACGATGGTAGAAGGCGGTGATGGCGAACATTCGCACCAGGTAGCTGAGCAGGAATACTGCCACCGCAACCGGCGAAACTCCCACCCAGATCACGGCGATGCAGGCCAGGTGAAGTCCAATGAAGGGCACAATTCTCGCCAGATCGATACGGTTGGCGGGATCTTTCGAGTGTCCCGAATTGGTGGGCCGGGTATCAAACCAGGCGGCAATGGCGCGCATGACTAGGCAAATCCAAATTTGACTGTAGAGCGCGAAGTATTCGAGTCGGCAGTGAATCCGCCGTGAAGCGTAATCCCGATTTCACCGCGACTTGACGCCACCAATTCATAATACAGCGATGAATAAGATAGTACTTTTGCTTTCACTAATTGCGGTTCTCACCCTGCTTGCTTACTTGCTGACCCGACCGCCCGCGCCCAGAATGAATGCCGAGCGATATCAGGCGGCACTCGAAAAATTTCCGGGCTCGTCTGCCGAAATCGATCGCGGTCTGGAGCACTTTACTTCTGTGTATCGCGATCTGGTACGACCCGACATCGACGATCAGATTACAGAATTGTATTCAGAGGAATTCTATTTCGACGACACCCTCAAGACTTTTCGTCATCCGGAGGAACTGGCTCGCTACATGGCGCTCACCGGATCAAGGCTCAACTCCGGCAAGGTGGAAATCCAGCATGTCATTCGAGATGATGTGGATGTCTACGTACGCTGGCACATGCAGTTTGAGTCCGCAACCATGGGTCGGGCGATTCAGTCCGGCTCTGTGGGCATGACTCATCTTCGCTTCGATGAGTCAGGACGGATCGTCATGCATCAGGACTTCTGGGACTCGGCCGAAGGGCTTTATCGGCATCTTCCATTGTTCGGCTGGCTTCTCAAGCAGGTTGACCGGCGCATGGCGCCGTGATCTGAAGGATCAATTCAAGCTCAGATCAGCGACCACAGCGCGGTGAAATCCTGCACCTGCATTTCGCCTGAGGACCTGGCCTTTTCCATCGCCTCGATGATTCCTTCGGCCTGGCGGGCCCCATAATGGCTCTGTACCGCATGCTCGAACTTGTCTTCGAGCAACGGGATGCCCTCTTCCCGGCGCCGGCGATGTCCGACCGGATAATCGATGGAAACCTTGTCGGTGTTTGAACCGTCGCGGAAGAATATCTGCACTGCATTGCCGATGGCGCGTTTTTCAGCATCGAAGTACTCTTCGGTAAAACGAGGATTTTCCTGGACTTTCATTCGATTGCGCAATGCATCGATGCGCGGATCGGCAGCCGCGCGGTCGGAGTAGGACTCGGCAGTCAGTTCACCGTGGATCAACGGATAGGCCACCATGTACTGAATGCAATGATCGCGGTCGGCATAGTTATCCAGCGGGCCGGTCTTGTCGATGATCCTGCAACCGGCTTCCTGGGTCTCGATTTCGATTGTTTTGATCTCGTCAAGCCGGTCCTTGACTTCCGGATGCAGCTTGAGCGCACACTCAACCGCGGTCTGGGCGTGAAATTCAGCCGGGAAGGAAATCTTGAACAGGACGTTCTCCATGACGTAGGTCCCAAGTTCGCGCTCCAGCACCAGTTGCCGGCCGTTGAACAGCACGTCCTGAAAACCCCAGGTTTTTGCGGTCAGGGCTGACGGGTAACCGATTTCGCCCTTGAGCGTCAACAGGGCAAGGTGCATGGCCCGGCGGCAGGCGTCTCCCGCCGCCCAGCTCTTGCGCGAACCGGTATTCGGAGCGTGACGATAGGTCCTGAGCGCACCGCCGTCGATCCAGGCCTGACTGACGGCATTGATTACATCGTCCTTCGAACCGCCCAGCATGTGGGTCACGACGGCTGTCGAGGCCACCCGCACCAGTAGCACGTGATCCAGTCCGACCCGGTTGAAGGAATTCTTCAGGGCCAGCACACCCTGAATCTCGTGCGCCTTGATCATCCCTTCGAGCACCATTCCGACCTTGGGCGCGATATGACCCTCGGCCACATCGGTTCGCGCGATATAGTCAGCCGCGGCCAGAATCGCACCCAGATTGTCCGAGGGATGCCCCCACTCCGCCGCCAGCCAGGTATCGTTGAAATCCAGATAGCGCACCAGCACGCCGATGTTGAACGCAGCCTGCACCGGATCCAGCTCGAAGTGCGTTCCCGGCACCCGCACCCCGCCCGGCAGATTCGCCCCCGGCACCACCGGCCCAAGGAGTTTCACGCACTCGGGAAACTTCAATGCCAGCAACGCACAGGCCAGCGAATCTTTCAGACAGTGATGCGCCGTGCGCAAGGCCTCGTCGGAATGGATATCGTAATCGCAGACATAGTCGGCGATCTCGAGAAAAAGCGCATCTGGCTGGGGTCGCGCGGCAGCGCGAATATCGGGTGCGGACATGATCGGATTTCCTGTCGGGTTCTGGCGGAGAGGGGGGGATTCGAACCCCCGAACGGGCGTAAACCCGTTAACGGTTTTCGAGACCGCCGCATTCGACCACTCTGCCACCTCTCCTAGTCAGCCCAATATTTTAGCCCATTCCATCAATCAGGAATGGGCCTGATCACTCATGAGTCTCCCGCCAGGTGGGTGTCCAGGAACTCACGGATTGCCCGGTAACCGGCAATTTCGTTGTCGCGGTTGCGGAAGCCGTGGCCTTCATCGTCGAACAGGACATACTCGACCGGCACATTGTTGTCGCGCAACGCCTGAACAATCTCGTCTGACTCGACCTGCAGCACTCTGGGGTCATTGGCGCCCTGCAGCACGATCATCGGCTTGACGATGTTGTCGGCATGAAACAGCGGCGAGATGCGGCGCAGTCGCTCGGCATCTTCGGCCGGATCGCCCAGTTCGGCGAATAGCGCATCGCGCTGGGGTCCCCACCAGGCCGGGATGCTTTGCAGCGTGCGCAGCCAGTTGGTCACGCCGAAAATGTTGACGCCGACATCAAAGACTTCCGGCTCGAAGGCCAGCGCCGCGGCCACCATGTAACCGCCATAGCTGCCGCCGATGATGCCGATGCGACCGCCATCAACCCAGTCCAGTTCGGCCAGCATGTGACGCGCGACGACGACATCGCCCAGATCGCATTCACCGTGGCAGCGGTCGTCGGCGGCAAAGAATGTCTTGCCGTAGCCGGAGCTGCCCCGGTTATTGATGTCGAACAGGGCGTAGCCGTGGTTGAGCAGATATTGATTGAGCGCCGAATAGCCAATGCGGGCCTGACCACCCGGGCCGCCGTGGACCCGCACCAGCATCGCGGTCGGCTGTTCGGCGGATGCCCCGTGCGGCCGGTACAGAATTCCGGGAATTTCCAGCCCATCCCGGGACTCGAAACGAATGACCTCTCCGTCGACCAGGTGGCTGGCGTCGATTTCCGGGTTGAGGGCCGACGTCAGCGCCTTAGGCGCAGGGGCCCCCTCGCGCAACGAGACGTAGAACAGATCGCTGGGCCGGCGGCTGCCGCTGACGTAAAACGCCATGCGGTTGTCGTCGGCCGAGAATGTGACCGACGTGATGTTGCCGTCGGGCTGCTCCGGAACATGGAGCGGCGCATGAGTCGCGGCATCCAGGATTCTCAGTGTGGTTTGCGAATCCTCGTTGACCCCCGCGACCAAATACTGGTTGCCGCGTGAAAGACTCGCGTACATCACGTCCCAATCCGGTTGCAGCACGATGGTTTCATCACCGGAATCCAGTTCACGGCGCACCAGGTAGCGAAATTCCGAATCCCGATCGGTCAGATAGTACAGTGCCGTACCGTCGGCACTGAAAGTGGCGGCGGAATTGGCCACTTCGGCATCGTCGGCCACCAGGGTCGTGATTTCATCACTTTCACGATCCCACAACAGAATGTCGGAATTGCTGCGAAGATGCACCTTGTTGAGGGCCGCGCGGCGACCGTCGGGCGAGACCGGACCGAGAAAGGCATCGACTTTATTTTCAAGGATCAGTTCGCGTTTGAGCGTGGTGCTGTCGTACTCATACAGATCGAACACCGATGCGTCACGCTCATTGGTCGAGATCCAGAATTTCAGGCCGTCGCCGGAGAAACCAGCAAAGCTGGCCTTCAGACCCTCGCCCGGCGTCAGGTCAACCACCTCGCCATCGATCTGGCGCAGGTAGATGTGATCCAGTTCATTGCCGCCCCGGTCACTCGAGAAGAGCAGACGATCATCCATGGGAAAGAACGATTGGACGAAACGCGGATTTTCGTTCGAGTGGGTAAGTGGCTCGGGCGCTCCTCCGATCACTGGCTGCGCGTAGACGTTGAACACACCGCTTCGATTGCTCGAATAGGCGATCCGCCGACCGTCGGCGGAAAATGTAGCGCCGCCGATGCGTTCGGTATCCATGAACTGCTCGATCGTGTAGCGTGGTATCGCCGCGCTTTCGCTGGTCGCCTCCGCGCTGCGTTCGGCGATTGCGTCCGATGATGGCGGTGGTGCCGATTCCTGGCTGCAAGCCGACAGCAAGCATGTAAGGGCAACAAGCCCGATCTTTCCGATCCGAATGAGCATTTCCTGAAATTCCCGGTCAAGGTCAGAGCACTCATTATGCCGCCAACGCGCATCATTCGAAACACCTTTCGAGGCGATACAATCCCGATTACCGAATCGCACGGAGTTCATGACCTTGACCGATCCCCTGTTCCGCAATGACGCCTATCTGAAATCCACAACGACAACCGTGATCGAGTCGTCGGCCGACGGAATCGTGCTGGATCGCACCGTGTTCTACCCGATGGGCGGCGGCCAGCCCGGCGATCTCGGCAATCTCACCTGGCAAGGAGGCGAAACCGACATCGTCGACACCCGCTACCGGCGCGAGGATGACGAAATCCTGCATCTTCCGGCCATCGCTGCTGTTTTGCCCAAAGTCGGAACCGAAGTCCAGGCGACGATAGACTGGAACCTGCGCTATCGCCACATGCGCATGCACACCTGTCTGCACCTGCTGGGCGCGGTGCTGAAGTTTCCGGTCACCGGAGGCCAGGTCGGTGCCGAAAAAAGCCGGCTGGATTTCGACATGCCCGAGTCGGCCGACAAGGCCGAGGTGACGGCCGAGCTCAAAGCGCTGATCGAGGCCGGTCATCCGGTGCGGTCGCGCTGGATCGACGAAAAAGACCTGGACCCGGGTCTGATCCGCACCATGTCGGTCAAGCCGCCAACCGGCGTCGGCCGCATCCGGCTGCTGGAAATCCCGGGCGTGGACCTGCAGCCCTGCGGTGGCACGCATGTCAAATCCACCGACGAAATCGGGCCGGTGCAAGTCACCAAGGTCGAAAAGAAAGGCCGCCGGAACCGGCGTGTACATGTCGTGCTTGCGGACGGCTGACGGCTCCCAGACAATCTCTCAGAAGCTTTGGGGATTCCTGTCCAGCCTTCCGGATTTTCAATTCCCACTTCCGCTCAGCCCGACTTCCCAGGATGCGTTGCGGCGATTGCCGGGTCGGATTCGAACTTGCGCTGGAATTCAGCCAGCCGCGGATGATCGTCCAGCGAGAGGCGCTGCCGGAACAGCGCCCAGCTCAGAAAGCAGCCGAGCCGAATTGCCGCGTCGTCACCCGCCTGGTCCATCCCTTCGATACGCCGTTCGAGTTCATCCAGGGTCTGCCCGACCCGACGCTGCTGGCGCGCCAGGTAGGCGCTGGTGTCCGGCGTCACACCGTCCTTTTCCAGCAAAAAAAGGTTGACGCTGCTGTCCATGGCCGTATTGACCAGCAGAAACAGGTCGAACTCGCGCACATCGGTGAAAAACTCCTGGCCCGCCTTCTCCCGCAGATACTTCAGAATGCTGGTCGAATCGGTCAGCATCAACTCCCCGTCAACCAGAAACGGCACCCGGCAGGTCGGCGATTGCACGGCGCTTTGCTCGTAATCAGTCTCGACGAACTCGCACTCTATCCCGATCTGTGCCGACACAATGCGAATGTGGCGGACATAGGGCGAGGTGTAACTTCCATGGATTTTCATTCTTTGATGCTCCACGTTTTGAATGAGTTTTCCAGTCACGTTGATGACATCAGCAGCCACATCGCCAGGGCTCCCGAGAAGCCGCCCAGCGTTGCGGCAAGACCGATGAGCACCACCATCCGACGCTGCGTGCCCGAGTCTTCACGCGTCGGGACGGGCCCCAGCAGCCGTTCCCGATTCAGTTCCATCACCGCGCACAACGCACTGATGGACTCATGCGAAGCCAGCCCCTGGTTCTCCACCCGCTGGATCGTGCGCAGGCTGCAATCGCACAATTCGGCCAGATGTTGCTGGGTCCAGCCACGGCGGTTTCGTTCCTTGCGTACAAGTTCGTTGTCGATCTTCATTGGAACCAGCCCGCGGCGTTGAATCCCAGCCAGGCCCCCGCTGCACCGAGGATTGCCCCGGCGCCAAAATAAAGCACGATATGAAGCGACGAGCGTTTCCAGTCCACCGATCCATCGGCAGACCTCACCAGACCGCTGTTGGCCTGTAATGAATCCGAATCGATCAGCTCCCCTTCGCGATAAAGCTCGATTTCCATGCTGCCCCTCAGCAAGGAATTCATTCGAAATATCAGCTTGTACGGAATACCTCGATGCTCGAATGGATGACTGGTCGTGAATCTCCAGGAAGTTCGAGCCGACACCACCTGGCCATCCACTCGCACGATTTCCCGGCCGGTCCAGGCCGATGCCCAATATTCAATGACCGATCCCCCGACATCAAACCATGCGGTAATCCCTCGCCTGATTCCAGCCTGCATACGTTTTTCCGAATCGTTCTTCTCCGCGCTTGCATTATGCCTGTGATGTTGAGCCTTCATGGTTTTTCTCCGCTGTGATGGATGGAGGCATTGAATGCCCGATCACGCTGAAATTGAACGTCAGCCAGCCGTCAGGTCGTAGAATCGACGTGCGACAGTCATGAGACACACGCTAGCGCGGACGGCTGCCTGTACTAGTAAACTAGGGTTTTATCGTTCAAAGGCCCATGCCCAAGCTCTCCAGCCAGATCAATCGAAGCGATGAAGAGTTCCGGACCCGCCAGACCCACCATCGAAAACTGGCGGCACAGTTACGCCGGAAGCTCGCCGACACGGCACGCGGCGGTCCGGAGAAATCGCGCGAAAAACACGTAGCACGCGAAAAGCTGCTGCCGCGGGAGCGACTGCGCACTCTGCTCGATCCGGGCAGCCCGTTCCTGGAAATCGCGCCGCTGGCGGCCAACGGCATGTACGAAGATGCCGCGCCGGCGGCCGGCGTCATTGCCGGCATCGGCCGGGTACAAGGCATGGAATGTGTGGTCGTAGCCAATGACGCCACGGTCAAGGGCGGCACGTATTACCCGATGACGGTCAAGAAACATCTTCGCGCCCAGGAGATCGCGCTGGAAAACCACTTGCCGTGCATTTACCTGGTCGACTCGGGCGGTGCCTTTCTGCCGTTGCAGGACGAGGTGTTTCCGGACAAGGAGCACTTCGGCCGGATCTTCTACAACCAGGCGCGGCTTTCGGCAAAAAACATTCCCCAGATCGCCGTGGTCATGGGATCGTGCACCGCCGGGGGCGCCTACGTGCCGGCCATGTGCGACGAGGCGATCATCGTCAGGGAACAGGGCACGATCTTCCTCGGCGGACCACCATTGGTCAAGGCTGCCACCGGGGAAGAAGTCGATGCCGAAACGCTGGGTGGTGGTGACGTTCACACCCGCATGTCGGGTGTGGCCGATCACCTGGCCGAAAACGACACGCATGCCCTGGCCATGGCCCGCGACATCGTCGCGCACTGCAACCGAAAGCGCAGCCAGGCGCCGGCGCTGCGGGAGCCGGTTGAGCCGCACTACCCAGCCGAGGACCTGTATGGAATTCTGCCCGAAGATACGCGCTACCCGTTCGAGGTGCGCGAGATCATCTCACGCATCGTCGATGGCTCGGAATTCCAGGAATTCAAGGCCCGTTACGGCACCACACTGGTCACCGGCTTTGCTCATGTCCACGGCTGTCCGGTCGGCATCGTGGCCAATAACGGCATCCTTTTTTCAGAATCGGCACTCAAGGGCGCACACTTCATTGAATTGTGCAATCAGCGCAATATCCCGCTGATATTCCTCCAGAATATTACGGGGTTCATGGTCGGCAAGAAGTATGAGCAAGCCGGCATTGCCAAGGATGGCGCAAAGATGGTCACGGCCGTGGCCTGCTCGCATGTGCCCAAGTTCACCATCATCATTGGCGGCTCGTTCGGCGCCGGCAACTACGCCATGTGCGGGCGCGCCTACGGCGCACGGTTTCTGTGGACCTGGCCGAACGCGCGCATCTCGGTCATGGGCGGCGAGCAGGCCGCCAGCGTGCTGGCCACGGTCAAGCGCGATGGCCTGGAGGCCGCCGGCAAGGAATGGAGCGAAGAGGACGAGGAAGAATTCAAGGCACCGATCCGCGAACAGTACGAAACCCGTGGCCACCCGTACTATGCCACCGCCCGCCTGTGGGATGATGGAGTCATCGACCCTGTCGATACCCGAAGAGTCCTGGGCCTGGCCATCGCCGCCTCGCTAAACGCGCCGATCGAACGCGACCGCTTCGGCGTGTTCCGAATGTAGGATTCAAATAGAACTTTCATGAACCACTCACTGAAGCGAGAAATCGACAACCGAAACATCGCGACGCTGACGCTGAATCGGCCGGACGTTCACAATGCCTTCAACGCGGAATTGGTCAGTGAATTGTCACGGGCATTCGACGAGCTGGCCACGCAACCGCCACGGGTGCTGGTGCTGACCGGAGCCGGCAAGTCGTTTTCGGCTGGGGCCGATCTGGGCTGGATGAAATCAATGGCCGAGGCCAGCGAGGCCTCAAATCAAGCCGATTCCAGGCGGCTGGCGTCAATGTTCCGCAAGCTGGATGAGTTGCCCTGCCCGACCCTTGCTCGCATCAACGGTGCGGCCTTCGGCGGCGGGGTCGGGCTAATTTCATGCTGCGATATTGCGATTGCGGCCGACCACGCGAAGTTCGGGCTGACCGAAATCCGGCTGGGCCTGATTCCTGCAACCATCGCACCATTCGTGATTGCCCGAATCGGGACCACCCATGCGCGCCGCTACATGCTGACCGGGGAGCACTTCGACGCCGTGATCGCTCAACGAATCGGCCTGATCCAGGAGCACTGCGAAAACGACCAACTCGATGCACATGTCCGCCGCATTGTGGAGGCCCTGACTTCAGGTGGTCCCGAAGCCGTGCGCGAATGCAAGCAATTGATCCGACGAATCTCCAGCATGGCAAGCCAACCGGGGGAAACCGATGCCGTCACCTCCCGGTGGATCGCACGTCTGCGCGTCGGCGAAGAAGGCCAGGAAGGCCTGCGCGCATTCCTGGAGAAACGCAGGCCGTCGTGGTCTGATCCGAGCGAACATTAAACCGAAGACTACACAGATTTGTGATTTTCTTCGGGTCCTTCTTGCTCTTCGTGATTAAATGTATTTTGACGATGCACTAGACACGACCTATTTCAACCGGAAGCCCAATGTTTGAACGACTCCTGATCGCCAACCGCGGCGAGATTGCCTGCCGGATCATCGAAACCTGCCGTCGACTCGGGGTTGAGACAGTGGCGGTTTATTCGCAGGCCGATGCCGGAGCACGGCACGTGAGAATGGCCGACCGGGCGGTCGGGATCGGGCCGGCGGAGGCCTCGAAATCCTATCTGCTGATCGACATGATCATTGAAGTTGCGCGGGAGTCAGGTGCGCAGGCGGTCCATCCGGGCTATGGCTTTCTGTCTGAAAATGCCGATTTCGCGCGCGCACTGAACAAGGCTGGGATCAGTTTGATCGGACCTCGGCCGGAAACCATTGAGGCAATGGGTTCCAAGGCGCGCGCCAAGGCAATCATGGATCAGGCCGGCGTGCCGCTGGTACCGGGATATCATGGCAATGATCAGGCCGATTCCACCCTTGCCCTGGAAGCGAACAATATCGGTTTTCCGCTGATGCTCAAGGCCGCGGCTGGTGGCGGCGGCAAGGGCATGCGAATCGTGCGCTGTAGCGATGAGTTTGCCGATGCGCTGGGGGCGGCCCGACGCGAGGCATCCGCGGCCTTTGGCGATGAACGCATGATTCTGGAGCGCTACGTCGAGCATCCGAGACATATCGAGGCGCAGATTTTCGGCGACTTTCACGGCAATGTAGTGCACTTGTTTGAACGCGACTGCTCCAGCCAGCGGCGGCACCAGAAGGTCATTGAGGAAGCTCCCGCGGCCGGACTCGATGGCAGGATCCGCGAGCAACTGCTGGACGCCGCGGTTCGTGCTGCCCAGGCCGTGGATTATGTCGGCGCCGGGACGGTCGAATTTCTGGTGGATGATGAGGGCCTGTATTTTCTCGAGATGAACACCCGCTTACAGGTCGAGCATCCGGTTACCGAATGCGTCACCGGCCTGGATCTGGTCGAATGGCAGCTTCGGGTCGCCGCCGGCGAGGCCTTGCCGCTGGATCAGGCCTCGATCACATGCACCGGGCATGCCATGGAGGCTCGAATTTATGCCGAGGATGCCGACAGGGGCTTTCTCCCCGGCTCGGGACGGGTAACGGCACTGGAGTTTCCAATCACAGATTGGGCACGTATCGACACCGGCGTCGAAGCCGGTGACGTGGTCAGTGTTCATTACGATCCAATGATCGCGAAACTTGTCGTCGCCGGCGAAAACCGTACAGTTGCGCTTTCTCGGCTGAAGCAGGCGCTGGCATCCAGTCACGTCGGCGGTCTGACCACCAATCTCGGATTTCTGTTGCAATTGGCCGACCGACCCGAGTTTGCCGATGCCGCGATCGATACCGGTCTGCTCGATCGGGCCCTGGACAAGATCCTTCAGCGCGACGCCGAAATTCCGCTTGAGGTTGCTGCAACCGCCGCCGCCTGGTGGCTTGGATGCCAGGAAACCGCGATGCGCAGCAAGGATGCCTCACCATGGGCCATGCCGGACGGCTGGCGCGTCGGCGAGCGCGAATCGCGTCTTGTCGATATGGAAATAAGTGGAAAAAGAATTATGCTTGAGTGTCGCGGCGATCATGCGAGCGGCTATGAATTCGCCCACGATGGACACCTTTACAAGACTGCAATCAGCGCTGGCAGTCCCCCGATCTGTTCACTGATCCTCAACGATGCAGGCCACCGCATCCATCTCCACGAAGCTGGCGACCAACTTGAAATCGTGTTCCAGCATCGTCGCTGGCCGGTGATTCTGCATCGACGATTCGAATCCGTCACATCCAGCCTGGAAGGTTCAGGCCGGGTCGCCGCACCCATGCCCGGCAAAGTCATTCAAGTCTCGGTCAAGGACGGACAAGCTGTCGAACCGGGCGACCTGGTGGCGCTGATGGAGGCAATGAAGATGGAGCTTTCCATCCGCGCCGAAATCGGAGGCACGGTGAAAAAGATACATGTCACCGAGCAGCAACTGGTCGAAGCCGAGGCGATTCTGATCGAAATCGAGCCCAATACCTGAAGCATCACCGTACTGTGGTGCCCACCGCCCCCGGCCACGGCATGTCATAGCCGGCAATCATCAATATTTTGAAAGGGTATTTCTGCTGAAGCCGACCCTGACACCCGGCTCGACTTAAACTCGTTAAACTGCAATCCAGTCTTATCAAATCCCTTTTGGTGGGCAGAGGATGTCTGCGGATTTTGTCAAAATCGTTGAAGTCGGGCCTCGAGACGGCTTGCAGGATGAGTCCCGGTATGTCCCGGTAGAAACAAAACTGCGATTGATCCATCGTCTGGCCGAGTGCGGTTTACCAGTGATCGAGGCCACCAGCTTCGTGTCGCCGCGGTGGGTCCCGCAACTGGCCGATGCCGAGGACCTGATGACAGGGCTGAAGCGCACGCCCGGCGTACATTATCCGGTTCTGGTACCCAATGAAAAAGGCTACGAGCGGGCGCTCGCGGCCGGTGCGGATGAAGTCGCGGTGTTTTCAGCCGCCTCCGAGGAATTCAACCGGCGCAATATCAATTGCTCGATCGAGGAGTCATTTGATCGATTCAGACCGGTTCTGGAGCGGGCCAGAGCCGACAATGTGCGGGTGCGCGGATATATTTCCTGCGTGCTGGGCTGCCCTTACCAGGGCAAGGTTCCGATATCGGATGTGGTGCGGGTCGCCGAGGCGTTGCAGACATCTGGATGCAATGAGATCTCACTCGGCGATACCATCGGGATCGGAACTCCGGCAAGCACCGGGCCGATGCTGGATGCGGTCCTCGGAGTAGTCCCCGCCGAACGACTGGCGGTCCATTTGCACGATACTTATGGCCAGGCGCTGGCCAATATTCTGGTCGCCCTGGACAAGGGTCTGCGAGTGGTGGACAGTTCCGTGGCCGGGCTGGGAGGTTGCCCGTATGCCAGGGGCGCAACCGGTAACGTCGCGACCGAAGACGTGGTCTACATGCTTGAAGGAATGGGGATGGAGACCGGCGTTGAACTGAAAGCCCTGTCGCGAGTCGGCAACTGGATCGCCGGCAAACTCGGACGCCCCGGCAGCCGTGCCGGAACCGCCGTCTACAACAAGTGTTTCGCAGACTAGGAATCCGTATCAACATGAAATTCGAAAGTATCAACGCAATCATCACCGGGGGAGTTTCCGGTCTTGGTCTGGCCGTGGCTCGTGAATTCGCCGCCAGAGGTGCCAGGGTCGCTCTGTTCGATGTCAACGCCGATGAGTCGGATCAGGTAGTGACCGAGCTGGGAGAGGATCTCGCCCGGTTCTTTCGTACCGATGTCACCAGCGAGGACGGAGTCGTGGACTCGGTGGCCGCGGCCGAAACATTTCTGGGCCGAATCGATGTCCTGGTCAACTGCGCCGGAATACTTGGTGCCGGCCGGGTGCTGGGCAGGCACGGACCGATGCCACTGGAGCGGTTTGAGTCGACCGTGATGGTCAATCTGGTCGGCAGTTTCAATGTCGCCAAGGCAGTGGCGGACCGGATGCAGCACAATCCGCCCAAAGACGACGGCGAGCGCGGCGTGATCATCAACACCGCCTCGGTCGCCGCTTGGGAGGGGCAGATCGGACAGGCCGCCTATTCGGCCTCAAAAGGCGGCGTGGTCGCTATGACCCTGCCGATGGCGCGTGAATTGACGCGCTTCGGCATTCGCGTCAACACCATCGCTCCAGGCGTATTTCGCACCCCCATGGTTGACATCATGCCGCCTGAAGTCCAGCAGGCGCTGGGGGATTCCGTACCCTTTCCAAAGCGCCTGGGCAAACCCGGAGAATTCGCTTCACTGTGCGTGCATCTCGTCGAAAACGCGTATTTCAACGGTGCCTCGATCCGGCTCGACGGCGCCATCCGCCTGGAACCGAAGTAATGGAAACTTTTGCCAATATCGCCGAATGCGCGGAACGCCATTTCAAGGTCGTGCATCGCGACAAGTTCGTGCTCGGAGTCGAACTCAATACCGGCGCGGGAAGGCACCAGACGGTGTTTCTCGCCGAACTTATGGATGACGACGATCGACGCTACCTCCGCCTTGAAACGGCGGTGGCGCCATTGGGAAGCAACGACCCGGTCAAGCTTTTGCGCATCAACCTGATGCTTCGGGTCGGCTATCTTGCAGTCGGCGATCTTGAAAGCCTGCCTTTTCTGAAGCTTTGCAAGAACAACGCCTACCGCTATCTGAATGAGCAGATGCTGATTGATGATATCCGACAGGTAGCTCAATTGGGAGATCAGATCGAGCAAATGCTGATGAACGGGGGAGACTGGTTTTAAACCCCCGCCATAAAGGTGGGCTGAAGCGTTTTTGCGCATTGACAATAGGAGACTATCACCGTGGAAAGCATTAAAACCTATCTGCAGCAGCTGGATATCGGCATGCTGGTGTCGTGGGGATTGAACCTGCTGGCCGCGCTTCTGATCTTCATGATCGGCCGCTCGGTCGCGCGCGGCGTGCGCGATCTCCTCAAGCGCATGATGTCCGGGCGCGGCCTGGACGCGATGCTGGTCGATTTTCTCGGGGCAATCCTGTATTCGATCCTGCTGATTGCGGTCATCATTGCCGCCGTGGGCCAACTCGGGATCCAGACTACCCCGCTGGTCGCCGTCCTCGGTGCCGCCGGCCTGGCCGTCGGCCTGGCGATGCAGAACTCGCTGAGCAATTTTGCCGCAGGTGTCATGCTGGTGCTGTTCCGGCCCTTCACCAAGGGGGATTTCGTCGAGGCCGGTGGCACCTCAGGTACCGTGCAGGAAGTCGGCATCTTCACCACCGTGCTGAACACCCCGGACAACCGCCGCGTCATCGTCCCCAACGGGCAGATCACATCCGCGGTCATCACAAATTATTCCGCCCACGACACCCGGCGGATCGACTTGGTGATCGGGGTCGATTACGGCGACGATCTGAACACCGTTCGCGATGCCATCGAACGGGTGATTCGCAGCCATGAGAAGGTAATGGATGACCCTGAACCCGTGATTCTGTTGATGAATCTGGGCGACTCCAGTGTTGATTTTGCCGTCCGCCCCTGGGTGGCGGCAGCGGATTACTGGGTCGTGCGTGGCGAGCTGATGGAGCAGATCAAGGCAGCCCTGGAATCGGCCGGTTGCTCGATCCCGTTTCCGCAGCGGCATGTCCACCTGCATTCAGTCGAATCCGCCGACGGCGCCGCCTGAACCCGGCGTCGCGCACAGCGGGACAGATTTTGCAGGAGCGAATTCCGATTCGCGATCTTTTCGGCGTCGGATCGCGGTTGGGAAAACGCCCCTACGGCTCAGGCCCCCAGAGCATGCGGTCAACGGCAGCCGACGGGGCGTGTTTGTCGAGATCGATGGTCTCTCCGATGAACTCGACCCCCTCGCCTTCGAGCAGCTCCCGCTGGCGGCGATACTTGGCACCATCGGGACGAAAGCTGATCCCGCCCTGGGCGTTGACCACCCGGTGCCAGGGCAATTTGATCGATTTCGGCGCAAGCCCCAGCGCCCGGCCGACCAGCCTTGCACGCCCCGGAAGACCGGCCAGACGGGCGACTTCACCATAGTTGAGAACGCAACCGGGTGGAATTCCGGCAACCACTTCCCAGATTCGCTGGTAGCGGTCTTCCGGTTCATGGCTCGGATTCTGACGGGTCTGGTTCATCGGCTGCTGCAATCTTCAATGTGCGCGAGAGGATACCATTGAGCATGTTGAGTTCATCGTTATCCGGCCGGGCGCGCAGGTACAAGCGGCGCAGTCGCCGATGCAGCGTCTCGCTCTGCCCGGGGGTGCTAAAGCGGATTGCGCGGAGGGTCCGCTCCAGACGCCGGAAAAAGACCTCCATTCGCTCGGTGCTGGCCGGCTGGGCCGGGATTTCCCGCGCTCCGGAATCCGCCTGAGCCTCCACTCCGGCAGGCTTCCCTGCAATCGCGGCCAGATGCAGCTCGTAGCAGAGCACCTGAACCGCCTGGGCCAGGTTAAGTGACATGTACTCATCGCTGGTGGGGATGCTGACCAGCGCATGGCAGCGATCAAGGGCTTCATTGTCCAGTCCGCTCTTCTCGGTGCCAAACAGCAGCGCCACGGGCCCGCCGCAAGCCACCATGCGCGCAGCCGCCTGACGCGGGGTGAACATTTCCTGGCGCACCGAGCGCAAGCGCGCACTAGTGCCCAGCACCAGGGTGCAGTCGCCAATCGACCCGATCAGATCCGAGTGCACCACGGCCCGGTCAAGCAGGTCGTCGGCGCTGGAAGCCAGTGCCGTGGCGCGCGAATCGGGAAACCGGTCAGGCGCGACCAGATGCAGACGGGACAGGCCCATCACCTTCATCGCCCGTGCCGCGGAGCCGATATTCCCCGGGTGTGAGGTCCGGTCGAGGACAATGCGGATGTGGCTGAGTGGATTCATTTGAGTTCCGTTGAATACCAATCAACAGATTACACAGTTCAACACCGATTTTTCATTGAGAATCGACTCCGGATCGCCCCGTGTATGCAGCTCCAGTCTGTCCCGGGCCGGTTTTTTCAGAGGCTTGAATCGATTGATCTGCTACCATTGCCGGAACACGATTTCCGGCTATTGAAACTTGACCCATCCTTTCCTGAACACCGCCATTGAGGCCGCACACAAGGGCGGCGACCTGATCATGAGATATCGCGACCGGGTCGATTCCATCCCGGTCGAGCGCAAGGCGCGCGGCGATTACGCCAGCGACATAGACAAGGCCTGCGAAGAGGTCATTCGCACCGAATTGAAGCGTCGCTATCCCGACCATCAGATTCTTGGCGAGGAGCACGGCAACAGCGGCGACAACGAGCATGTGTGGCTGATCGATCCAATCGATGGCACCAGCAATTATCTGCGCGGCATCCCGCATTACGCGATTTCAATCGCGCTTTCGGTCAAGGGCCGGATCGAACAGGGCGTGGTCTACGACCCGACCCGCGATGAGTTGTTTGCCGCCAGTCGCGGTACCGGTGCCACCCTCAACAATCGTCGCATCCGGGTTTCCGGTCGAATCGATCTGGGCACCGCGGTGCTGGGCGCGGCCTTTCCGTTCCGCAGCCGGCGCCTGATGTCAGCTTACATGAACATGTTCAATACGCTGTTCGAGCAATGCGAGGACGTTCGGCGCGCCGGAGCGGCCTCGCTGGACCTGGCCTATGTCGCCTGCGGTCGGCTCGACGGTTACTGGGAACTGGCTCTCAAACCCTGGGATACGGCCGCAGGTGCACTGCTGGTGCAGGAAGCCGGTGGCGTGGTCATGGACATCGCCGGCGGCGACAACTGGCTGAAATCCGGCCACATCATCGCCGCACCCTTCAAGATGATTACAGCGATGCGAAAGGCAATCGAGCCGCACCTGACCGAGGTACTGCGAGCGCGCGTCGATGCCGGCTGAGATCCGGTCAGAAGCCGTAGCGAACGCCGAGATAAGCATTCGAATTCGTTTCGAACTGGCCGAAGAAGCTGTCGCGGTCGCGCCCTTCGAACAGGTTGAATCCGGCTGACAGTGTCCAGGCGTCGGTGGCCTTCCACGACCACTGACCGCGTACATAGACATCCTCATCCGATGGCGAGGCGAAAGTAAACAGTGACCAGATGACGTTCTGGGCATGGGTCAGCCAGGTCAAGCGCAGCGTCAACAGATGGCGGTTTTCATCCGGCAAGGGAATGCCTTCGGGGAGATTGAGCCGCAACGCATGATGATTGAGTGTGCGCTCAAGATAGTATTGCGCACCCAAGGTGAGGTCCTTGACCAGTTCCTGCTCGTAACCGGCCAGAAAGCGGAACTGGCTGTTGGGCAGGAATGGACTGGTACCGTCCTGCTCCTCGCGAGAACGGTACCAGGCGGTTTCGGCCGACAGAATGCCGGTGTGGAGTGGGCCCCGGATACTGCCCCCCCAGACCGCGAGCTTCGGAAATACGGGGCGCCCGGTGGCGGGATCAAAGCCCTCCGGGCTTTTCCAGTATCCCCGATAGCCGTAGGCGGCCAATTCCCAGCTTCCAACCAGCCGTTGCGCGCGCAGGGCCCACTCGGCATCGGCAAATGGATTGTCCGGCACCAGCGGGTCGAAATCGGCATTTCCGCCCACCACCTCGCCGATACGTGGATCGAAAAGACTGAGACGACCTGAATACAGATAACGATCGGGATCAAAACGCGGCGTGAATACCAGATCGATGTTGAATGCCGGCAGAAAGATCGAAGCGCGCACTGCGTCTGAGGGCGCCTTGAGATACTCGACATCACGACCGGCGAAAAAGGAATTCCAGTCCTTGGGAAAGAGGTCATTGAGAAACAGCAGATCGCCCACCCCCCAGGTCAGCGCCTGCCGACCCAGTCGGAGATCGACCCGCTCCCCCAATGAGGTCGAAAGGAATGCTTCGCGAAGATCCAGCCAGCCCCTGCCCCGCTCCAACCGGATCCGATGAGAATCGATGACATCGTCGTAGATGAAATCGGCGGTCAGGCGCAGCATCGCCTCACCAAAATACTGGTCCCGGGAAAGCTGCAGCCGGGTTTCGGCCAACGAGGTATCGCGCTGATTGGCATCCCCGCGCAGGCGGATTCCGGCCCGAGCTTCCCAGAAGCCGGTGAACGGCGACAACAGCCGCTCCAGAACCGGCGCTTCGGGCTGATCGGGCCGATCTTCGCGCTCACCCCGATCATCTTCCTCCGACCCCAGCCCGGTCGGCAACGGAGGCGGCTGATTGCCCAGCCCCGAAGGCAACGTCGGTTCATCACGCTCCTGCCCGACCGGCGAGGCCTGAGCAACGCTGGACAGGCACAGCAAGAAAATCATCGACAAGGTGCTTTTCACGCAAAGTGTCATCTGGTGTTTTTTTCGGGTCACCTTTGCTGAATCAATAAGCCGGTTTAACGCAAGTATTCACGCGGCGCACGGCGCAGATAGCGTTCGGCGAAGATATCTTCCGGCAACTCAATATCGTATTCGACGCTGAGATATTCCATCACTGTCGTAGAGCCGGTTTCAAGTGATTTCATCTGGGCCCTGGTCACAGTCGGATAGCCGTCAATGGTCTCGACCTCAAGCGCCCTGGCTTCGCGATATTTTTTACCGTCGGACTTGTAGTAACTGGTCTGCACGGGAATGAAACTGTCGCGATGGATAAAGCTTTCATACCAGGCAAATTCGACCGCGCCGGCATCCCGGGGTGTCGACTTGACAACATGGAACTGGTCGGTCGTATCGATCAGTTCATGTTCATCCAGTTCGAGATTGCGTCCGGAAACATCTTCGTAGAAAAAATCCGAGCCGACAAAACTGTTGCGTTTGTCGGTGGCTGAAATTCGCCGCACCAGATCCAGGGACGGCAAATACAACCAGCGATCGTCATCGGTGTCGAGGTACTTGTGGACCATGAACACGGTGCGATTGAGGTCCGAGGGGCGCTGGAAGTAGACGTAATACTGCTGCTCACTCCAGTAAGCGCTGTCTTGCAGCGAATCGGTCCCGGCATCATCGCGGCGGAGAATGGTCAGGCGCCGTTCCCGTTCACGGCCCTGGCGGTCGGTGATGGTCATCTGCACCTGAGCCCGTCCGTCCTTGCCCTGATAGTAGGCGGCCAGATTGGCCTGATGGATGATCTCTTCCACCGTCAACCGCGGTGCTTCCTGGGCGAACGCGGGCATGATTGCAGTCAGACCGAAAAGTGTGCAGGAAAGAAATACAAACCAGGAACAAGGTGTCGGATGTCGTGTTGAATGAATCATTTCAAACCTCCTTGCGCAACTTGCGAAATAGCGGCTTGTGGAAAAAAGTGACCAATGCGGGCATCAGGATCAGGGTGATGACGCCAGCGGCGAAGATGATCGCAGCAATGAAGATGCCGACCGTCTGGTACGGTACCAATGGTGCCGCCAGCAGCGGCAGGAATCCGGCCCCGAGGATGATGACGTTACGGCTGATCGCGCACGCCGGCTCGCCGAAAACCCTGCGCGCGGTCTCGCTCCAACTTCCGGTTTCGGCATAAAACTGCCTGCTTCGGGTCAGAAAATGGATCGCAAAGTCGACTGCAAGCCCCAGGCTGAGCGCGCTAAGGACCGCTACCGGCATGTCGTAGTCTTTGCCGATCAGGCCGATCACGCCATAGATCAAGGCCACGGTGAGTGTCAGCGGAATCATCGCCAGCAGCCCCCAAAACAATGATCGAAACAGCATGATCATCATCGCCAGAACCACCATAAACGAGCTGAGGAAGGCGACCAGCATGCCCTGCACCATCTTTTCCTGCCAGACCACATTGATGTAGGTCAGACCGAACCAGTTCGCCTCGATCGTCACCGGTGCCGGGCGCTGCTCGAGAAATTGCCCAAGTGTGTCCATGACCTGCTCCATGTCGCGATTATCACCGGAGACCATCTGGATCCACAAATTGGCCTTGCGGTAATCAGGCGTGACGAAGCGCCACAGATCCTGTGGCCGGTGGCTGTTCTGATAGGTCATGAGCGTCTGGGCGACGGTATCGGCGCGCTCGGGGATGAGGAATTCAGATGCCTTGCCACCAAATAATTCGCGATGGACCACACGCACGATATCCGGCAGGCCATTGACCTTGCCGACCAACCGATCTTGCAGCAGATGTTCCTGCAGCTCGATCATCCATTCCAGCACATCGGGCTGCTTGAAAGTTTCCAGCAGAACGCGCTTGCGATCAACCGTCAGCCAGGCGTCATCCCATATGAATGGATCTTGCGAATTTACGGCCTTTTGCTCAAGTCTTGCCTGCGCCTGTTCGAACCATTGCCGCGCATCCCTGGCGGCAATGCCCTCGATTATTTGTGACGCCTGCACGAAGACATCGGCCGCGGCAACATCTCCGGCCTCTCGAGCCTGTTCGGCTTCCGCCACCAAGGCATCGCGCACCGATGCGTTCAAATCGTCGGGACTCGTGGTGCCAACATGCTCGAGTTCGAGAAACGCGGTATAGGTTCCGGCAAAATGTTCGTTCAGTACCCGGTCGGCCACCCGGATCGGGTGCGCGGGCTCAAACCATTTGGTCGGATTATCGTTGATCCGGATCTGGCTGATTCCCCAGCCAGCCACGACAACCAGAAGCAATGCGCACACCGCGATGATATGGCGGCCGCCGAGTGTGGCCATCCCGACACTTTGCAGCGTACGGGCCAGAGGCTTGTCGTGTCCGTGATCTTCAGCATGCCCGAAGTTTTGCAGCCGATGCTCCGGAATCATCATGAACCAGGCTGGAATGAACACGATGCTCCACAACCATGCCAGCATCACGCCAATGGCAACGAATATACCGAATACCTGAACCGGCGGAATCGGCGTCAGCGCCAGGGATGCGAAGCCGGCGGTGGTCGTCAGCGAGGTAAACAGCATCGGACGGTATAGTTGTCGCATGACCACCATCATGGTCTTCCTGCGATCGTTGTAGTTGCGGTAGCAGTCGAAACATTCCGAGAGAATATGGACCGAATCGAGGACCGCGATCGGCATGATGAAGATCGGGATCATCGAACTCATGATGTGAATGGTATTGCCGCTGATGACCAGCAGCGCCATTGCCGAAAGCGAGGTGACCAAAGCCACGATCATCGGCGCGATGACCAGGGTCAGATTCCGGAAAAACCACCACATCAGGACAAAGATCACCAGCATGGCCAGCGGTGCCGAGATCGCCATCTGGTAAAACATTTCCACGCCAAACGTGTCCTCGGCGACCGGCAGCCCGGTGATATGGACCTGATCGTCGTCCGGCCAGTCGGCGGTGAATTCGAGCACCGACCGGCGAACGTTCCACGAAAAATTCTTGTGTGTCAATGGCAGGTAAAGGGCAATCGCCTGGCCATCGCCGGCGACCATGGTCTCGCGCAGCATCGGAATGCGCATTGCGCGTTCGCGGATTTTCCGCGCCTGTTCGCGAGTCGACGACGGCTGGTCCATCAGCCATGAAAAGGCCACCTGCCCCGTTCCCGCCTGACGGATGTCATCGACATTCGACGGCGCGATGACGTCCACTCCCACCACACCGTGTATCTCGCCTTCAGGGGCGCGCGGGTCTCGCAAGCCGCGAACGTGTTCAGTCAGGGCATGAACACGAGCTAGCGTTTCAGGGTTGAATACGCCGTCGGGGTCGCTTTCATTGACGACCCCGATCACGACCATGTCGTAGAGATCAAATTCCTGTTTGGCCC
Source organism: uncultured Halomonas sp. (assembly GCA_964453565.1). GTDB lineage: Bacteria > Pseudomonadota > Gammaproteobacteria > Xanthomonadales > Wenzhouxiangellaceae. The sequence continues at coordinate 24,152 of CAYVPB010000009.1, read as the reverse complement.
GGTCATGGAATACGCGCACCGGCTCATCATGCGCCAGCATGTTTTCCGGATCGGTATCGATCGCAACCGGATGAAGCAACGGGAATCGTTCCGGCCAGACACTGGGCAATACTGCAAGCGTCACCAGCACCAGAGTCATCAACGACATGATCCAGGTGACCGGAGCCCGTCGGCGGATCGTAAAATCGGTGGTTGCGTCGGCCAGGCGATTGATCAACGGGTCAGGCTGCATTGTCTGAAGTCCTTTTTACTGTTGGCACAATGGCGCGGCGTTGTCAGGCTGTCGCGGCTACCGTTGAACATTAGCATAGTCTAATCTATTTCGGCTTTGCTGTTGAGCCACTCCACGGCAGCGCAGGAAAACCGCGCAACCCCGGATTGCAGGGTCCTTTTCATCACCTTTGCGCCCTGTTCGCACTGCTGGCGTATCTTCTGTGCAACTACGCCATGGCTTTTTCGGAAATCCCGAAACATGGCTGAATCAGATACGCAACCAGGATTGGTCTTGAAACGCCGACTCAGAGCCGCTTGACAATGATATTTGATTTTTCTAATATATGATCTACTAATCGACCTTTAAAGGACACTCAAGTGAATATTGACAGACTCGTTTTCGCATTCGCAGGCCTGATGATTTTGCTGAGCCTGATTCTTTCCCAGCTCCACAGCGTCCACTGGCTATGGCTGTCGGCCTTTGTCGGCGCCAACATGCTCCAGGCCGCCTTTACCGGATTTTGCCCACTGGCCAAAATTCTCGCATCCCTGGGCCAGCGTCCCGGAGCTGCCTTCAAATGAAATTTCGGTTTCGCTTGAGCATACTGGCGCTGAGCGCAACCACCGCCTACCTGTCCGCCGACCAGGACCCGCCCGGCTGGGTTGAACACGCACGCACCGCGGCACAGCAGCTTCAGACCAGCCTGGGCATGGAACTGTCTAGCGCATTGACTGAAGGCGGACCGACCCAGGCCATTGAGGTCTGCCATTCACGCGCCCCGAAAATCGCCAAGACCGTTTCCACCGACCGTATCGAAATCGGCCGCACAGCATTACGTGCGCGCAACCCCGAAAATCAGCCGGACGACTGGGAACGCCGGTGGCTGGAAGAATTCGATGCCCGCATCAAATCCGGCGCCTCCCCCGAACCGCTGGAATCATGGTCAACCGAAATGCACGATGGGCGAATGATGGGGCGCTGGATCAAACCCATCACGACCGGGCAGGCCTGTACCATCTGCCACGGGACTGCGGTCGACCCTTCGTTGATGACAGAAATCCGGACGCTGTATCCCGAAGATCAAGCCACCGGATTCGAACTCGGGCAGATGCGCGGCGCCTTCACCGCCTGGATTGAACTGGAGACAACACCGCAGTCAGATTGATGACCTGGTCGACTTCGGGCAACAGACTCGCATCGTGTGAAAGAAACACCAGCGTGCGCGGTCGCCACCAGGTTTCAAGATTGCGCCACATGGCCGTGGCCGTAACCTGATCAAGCCCCTGGGTGGCTTCATCCAGAATCAGTACCGGGAATTCAGCCAGCACCATGCGCGCCAGCGCGATCCTGCGCGCCTGGCCTCCGGACACATCCTTGCCCTGTTCTCCCAGCCATGTTTGGAGTCCATCCGGCAGGCTTTCCAGCCAATCAGTCAGCTCCACCGCCTCCAGCGCTTCGATCAGTCGCTGGTTGCTCGCGGTGGGTGCGGCCAGTCGCAGATTGGCCGCCAGGGTGTCGTGAAACAGCGTCAGATTCTGCGGCATCCAGCCGATGCATGTGCGCAGGTGATCGGGAGCCACCCGGTCCAGCGACACACCGCCCAGCCTGACCTCGCCGCTGCACGGTTGCAGGATTCCCGCCAGCAATCTTCCCAACGTCGACTTGCCGCAGCCGCTTGGACCTTGCACCAGCAGCCTTTGTCCCGGGGACAGGTGAAACTGCAGCCGGTGGAAAAGTTCAGGCAGGTGCGGCGCGTAGCGAAATCTCAGTCGCCTGGTCTCGAGCAATGATGCACATGGACGCAGCGACGCGCTGTTCAGATCCGGATCGAACAGTTGTCGCTCCGGCTCTGATGCGATCCACGACAGTTCATCGACGCGCAAGGCCGAACGTCGGGCACTCTCGAAAAAACTGACGCCGCCGGCCAGCGGCAGCCAGGATTCGGCCAGTGCCAACACGGCCAGGGCCAGACCGACCATCAACGGCCCGCCGAGATGCTCGCCGGAATAGGACTGAATTCCGAACAGCAACACCAGCCAGAATGACAGATAGACCGCCAGCAACAGCCCTCCGTGCATCCCGGCTTCGATCCTGCGCACCCGCCGCTGGGCATCGAGCCGGACACGACCGGCTTGCAGGATTGATTGCGACTGTGCCCGGGCCTGATTCAGACTGGTCAGGACGGCCAATCCGTCCAGCCAGTCGGCCAGCGCGCTTCGCATTCTGGCTCCGGATTCCGACCCGCGCTGACCGGGGCGTCGGCTCAGCAAAGCCCCGCTCGCCAGCACCCCCCCGCCCAGACCGAACAGGATGGAGGCCAGCAGCAGCGACACGGATGCACTGAATGCCGCGGCCGCGGCGACGACCAATAGCAGCCCCGATATCAGCGCTGCCCCGCCGGGCAGAATCAACCTTGGCAGGAAATGGTCAAGTTCATCGATATCACGAGTCAGGCGATTGAAGGTATCTCCCGAACGCAAGCGTTCAAGCTCGGCAATCGGCCGGGCCAGCAGCCCGCGCGCGGCGGCCACGCGCAATTCGGAAAGCTGCCGAAACGTGGCATCGTGGCCGATCAGGCGCTCCAGGTAGCGGCTGACCGTGCGCCCCACGGCCGCCGCCCGGATGCCGGCGCCCGGCGCAAAGATATCCAGCATTGCGATCAGACCCAGGCCGGCCAGCGCCGTCGCCGTAATCAGCCAGCCTGACAGTGCCAGCAGCAGCACGGAGGCGACTATCGCGATGACCCCCTGTGTCAAGGCCAGCAACACTGCCTTGCGTGTTTCCTTTCCGGGCAGAAAAATCCGCCTGAGCGTGTTCAAGATGTTTTCTCCCGAACCCGCAATTGATCCACCTCGATTACACGCTCGGCCCAGCTCAGAACACCGGGCCGATGGCTGGCGCAGACAACCGTGGCGTGGGTGTTGAACAGGACATCCGCCAGCGCTTCGAGCACCTCGGCCTCGCCCGCCGGATCGAGACTGGCGGTCGGCTCGTCCAGCAGCAGCAGGGGTCGGCTGGAGATCAATGTCCGCGCCAGCGCCACGCGCTGGGCCTGACCGCCCGACAGCCCCATTCCCTTCTCCCCGACAATGGTATCGAGGCCGTCCGGCAACAACCGTGCAAAGTCGGTCACACGCGCCCGGCGCGCAGCCTCGACGATCTGCGCGGATGTCGCTGCCGGCCGACCCAACGCGATGTTTTCGCGAATGCTGCCTTCAAACAGCCATGGTTGCTGGCCAAGCCAGCCGATATGGGCCGCGCGCGCACTTTCGCTGAATCTGCGAAGTTCCCTACCATCGAGCAGAATCTGTCCCTGCCCGGGCTCGACAAAGCCCGCCATCAATCCCAGAATCGTACTCTTGCCGCCACCGCTGGGCCCGCTGAGCACCACCCGTTGGCCGGCCGGAATCACCAGATCCAGTGTCGTGAATAACGGCGCCTTGGCTGGCCAGGCGAAATCAACCTGTCGCAATTCGACCCGGGTCACGTCCCCGGGCGCCGGCTCGAATCCAGGCTCGGCGAACGGCCGCGCTGGCGGCAGTGATAACACCTTGCCGATGTCCACGGCGCTGGCCCGCGCATCGGCCCGGTCGTGCCAGCTTTGGGAAAGGCCGCGAAGGGGCTGGAAGAACTCCGGCGCCAAAAGCAGCACGAACAGCCCGGACTGCAACGTCAGCGAAGGGGCAGGACCAAATTCAATTGCGCCGAACAGTCCCAGCCCGACATAAATTGCCACGCTGGCGATCGCGACGGCCGCGAAGAATTCCAGCACCGCCGAGGACAGGAACGCCATGCGCAACACTTTCATCGTCGCATGTCGCAGGGCATCGGTGCGTTGCTGGACATCCACCTCGGTGCGCTGCTCGGCCCGAAACAGCCGCAAAGTCACACTGCCCCGGACCCGGTCCAGGAACCAGCCGCTCAACATTGACAATTGCCGTTGCTGTCGAGCCGCCGCCTGCTCGGCACCCAATCCGGCCAGGGCCATGAACACCGGAATCACCGGAGCGGTCAGCAACAGCAGCATCCCGGCCAGCCAATCGTTGGCGAACACAAACAACAACAGAACCGGGGGAATCACCATCACCGCGATCAGTTGCGGCACGAACCCGGTATAAAAGCGGTCCAGCGTTTCGACCTGCTCATCGAACACCGACACGCGCCGGCCAGAGACGGCAAATGCCGCCGGTCCGGCCGAGGCAATCGCTTCAATCAGATTCTTGCGGATGGTTTGCCGGGCATGTGAGGACGCATCGGCCGCGAGCCATCGGCGAAATGCCGCAATCAGCGCCCGCACTGTCAGGGCCACAAGCAGCCAGGCCATGGAACTCGCGACGGCCGACACACCAGCCTGATCGATCACGACCCGAGAGACGATCCCGGCAACCAGCCAGGCCTGCGCAACAACGGCCAGTGCTTCGGCCAGTGACAACACCCCAAGTGTCGGCGTCCACCAGCCCGGAGTCTGCTTTTTCAGCCACGCCGAAGGTGCCGGTGGGGAATCAGTGGTAACCAGCACCCGGCTGGACCTTGCCGCGGAACACCCAATAATTGAACGCAGTGTAGAACAGGATCACGGGAATCAGAAAAAGCACGCCCAGCAGCAGGAACAACTGGCTGCCCGGATCGGAGGCCGCATCCCAGAAAGTGTAGTCCGGCGGCACGGCCAGCGGCCACATCGAGATCAGGATGCCACCGTAGAACAGCCCGAACAGCACCATGGAACCAACAAATGGCAAGGCCTCCCGGCGATGATCAATAGCCCGCCAGACGCCGTACATCGTGAGCGCAGTCAGCAGCGGAAAGATCCACAGCCACTCGGCATTTTCCAGCCAGCGTTCCTGCACGAACGGCTTGGTCAACGGCGTCCACAAGCTGACGATGATAAAAAACCCAAACACTGCCAGTAACAGTTTCCTGCTGACCCGAAATGCCCATTTCTGGGCGTTGCCGGTGGTCTTGAGGACCGTCCAGGTTGAACCCAGCAAGGCATATCCGGCCACCACGCCCAGCCCGGTCATCACGGTAAACGGCGACAACCAGTCGAACGCGCCACCGACATAAGCGCCGTCGACAACTTCGAAACCCTGGATATAGGCGCCAATAACCGCACCCTGCGCGAATGCCGCGATCGTGGAGCCGATCGCGAAACTCTTGTCCCACCAATGTCGCGATTCGTTCGACTTGAAACGAAACTCGAACGCAATCCCGCGGAAGATCAGGCCCGCGAGCATCAGAAATACGCCGATGTACAAGGCCGGCAGAAATACCGAGTAAATCATCGGGAAGGCAGCCAACAGCCCGGCGCCACCGAGAATCAACCAGGTTTCGTTGCCGTCCCAGACCGGTGCGACCGAATTCATCATCAGGTCCCGAGACTCATCGTCCGGGGCGAATGGAAACAGGATGCCGACACCGAGATCGAAGCCATCCATCAATACATACATGAAGACGCCCAGACCGATGATGGCGACCCAGATCAGAGTCAGATCGATGTTCTCCATGGCTTCAGCTCCGTGTCGGTTGCATGCGAGTGTCGAAGTGATCGCCGACCGCTGACCAGGGCCGCTTCGGACGGCCTCCCTCCTTGGTGTTCTCGACCGGGTCCAGCCCGCCGAGAATGACTTTGCGCAGGTAGTACATCCCGGCGCCGAAGACAACGGCGTAGACAGCGATGTAGCCAATCAACGTGGTCAGCGCCATCCAGCCGCTCAAGGACGGCGTGACGCCTTCGGAGAGCCTCATCATGCCGTACACGATCCACGGCTGGCGACCGACTTCGGTGACGAACCAGCCGGCCAGAACCGCGACGAACGGCAGCGGCCATGAATAATAAAACGCGGTCAAAAGTCGTCTGGATTCGAACAGCCGGCCACGCAGAATCTGAACCAGTGCAGTCCAGGACAGCAGGATGAAAAACACGCCTATGGCGACCATGACGCGGAAGCTCCAGAACACGATGCCGACCGGCGGCCGGTCCTCGGCCGGAACGGATTTCAGGCCCTGAACCTCGCCATCGAGGCTGTGGGTCAGGATCAGGCTGCCGAGGTAGGGAATCCCGATTTCGAAACGGTTCGTTTCGGCACTTGAATCCGGCCAGGCAAACAGGATCAGCGGCGCGCCTTTGCGCGTTTCCCAGTGACCTTCCATCGCCGCGACCTTGACCGGCTGGTGTTCCAGCGTATTCAGTCCGTGCAGGTCGCCCATTACGAGCTGAAGTGGCGTGGCCACCGCCAGCATGACCACGGTCATTTTCAGCGCCATGCGGCTGGAGCGCGGATTTCTTCCGCGCAGCAGGTACCAGGAACTGATCCCCGCGACCACGAATCCGCCGGTGATGAAAGAGGCAAGTGCCATGTGTGCGAATCGGTACGGCAACGAGGGATTGAAAATTGCCTCGACCCAGGATCGCACATGAAAATGTCCATCGATCAGTTCCACGCCGGCCGGCGTGTGGAACCAGCTATTGGCCGAAAGAATCCAGAAAGACGAGATGAAGGTGCCCAGCGCCACCATGCATGCCGCCAGCAGGTGGACGCCGCGCGGCACCCTGTCGCGGCCGAATAGCAGCACTCCGAGAAAAGTGGCTTCAAGGAAGAAAGCGGTCACCACCTCATAGCTGAGCACCGGCCCCATGAAATTGGAGGACGCGTAGGAGAAATTCGACCAGTTGGTACCGAACTGAAAGGCCATAACGATGCCAGAAACCACGCCCATGCCGAACACCAGCGCGAAGATCTTGATCCAGAACTGACTGAGTTTCTGACGAACCGGATCGGGATCGCGGAAATTGAGAAATTCCAGCAGTGCAATCCAGGCCGCCAGCCCGATTGTGAAGACCGGAAAAATGGCATGAAAGGAAACCACGAACGCAAATTGAACGCGGGATAACCAGAGCGGATCAAGTTCCATGGCGGATGCTCGCTTGAGACTGAACCATATTATAGCTTTCTAATCTTTCCGGCGCATCAAGGAATCTTGACACCTGCGCCGGATTAACCCATCAGTTGCATAAATTTCCGAGTGCGAGAGCCCGGAGAGTAGTGTTTCCGGGGCGTGCGCGGATATTTTCCAACCGGAACATAGCTCACTCTATGTGAGGATTGGAAAATTGAGCACGCGCCCCGGAAACGCTGCTATACCGGGCAGTGCAACGGTCTCTCGCCGCAAATTTATGCAACAGATGGGTTAATTAAGCCGGATTCTCCAGCGGAGAGTGTGCCATATTGTCGGCCATGATTACTCGCCCCCGGACACCGGCGGGTGACGTTTCGCTTCGCCGTTGCGCAAGGAACGAACAGTCGATAACCCCAGCCGGCCAAATCCGCTAAAATAAGGCGCCGTGATCAGTCGGACCGCACGCTTGATCACAGCACCCTATCCTGTGCCGGTTCTCGGGGGCCGGCCCCTTTTTTACCATCCGCGCCGCGAGAAGCGCGGAGTCTGGAGGACCGAATGAATCTCTTCGAAACGATTCACACGACCGGCCACGAGCAGGTCATTTTTTGCCACAACAAGGATGCAGGCCTCAAAGGCATCATTGCCATTCACAACACTACGCTGGGACCGGCGCTGGGTGGTTTGCGAATGTGGCCCTATGCCTCTGAGCAGGAGGCCCTGGAAGACGTTTTGCGTCTATCGCGCGGAATGACCTACAAGGCTGCGGTTGCCGGCCTGAACCTGGGTGGCGGCAAGTCGGTGCTGATCGGCGACCCGCGCACCGACAAGTCGGAAGCCCTGTTCCGCGCTTTCGGTCGCTTCATCGATTCTCTCAATGGTCGTTACATCACTGCCGAAGACGTCGGCATCGATGTAAATGACATGGAATATGTCTTTCAGCAGACCGATAACTGCGTTGGTGTCCATCAGGTCCATGGCGGTTCAGGCGACCCTTCGCCGTTTACCGCCTACGGTACATTACAGGGCATTCGTGCGAGTCTGCAGCGCAAGTTCGGCAACGAGGACTTCGGCAACTATGCCTATGCCGTGCAGGGCGTCGGGCATGTCGGTTTCGAACTGGTCAAGCTTCTGCGCAATGAAGGTGCCAAGGTATTCGTGACCGACATCAATGAGAAAGCTGTGGCCGCCGCGGTCGAGCTTGGTTGCGAAGCGGTCGGACTGGATGACATCTATGAAGTTGACGCCGATGTCTTCTGCCCGACGGCACTTGGCGCCGTGATCAACGAGCAGACCATTCCTCGCCTGAAGTTCAGGATTGTGTGCGGTGCAGCCAATAATCAACTCGCCACGGATGATTGCGGCGACGAGCTGGAACGGCGCAACATTCTTTACGCCCCGGATTACGCAGTCAATGCCGGTGGCCTGATGAACGTTTCGATCGAGTTCGAGGGCTATAATCGAGAGCGCGCCAAACGCATGATGCGCACGATCTACTACAACGTCTCCAAGATCTTCCAGATCGCCGAACGTGACGGCATCCCGAGCTGGAAAGCCGCCGATCGCATGGCCGAGGAGCGTATCGCCACGATCGGCAAGCTCAAACTGCCCTTCATGGGCCGTTCACACCGCTTTCCGGGCCGCGAGCGTGGCAATCATTGAGCCTGGCGTCAAATCCGGCGAATCCTTCTAACGCCGTCGCCACGTTCAGATTTCGGGATATTTGAGATCTTTCGTATATGGTAAATCGTGAATCGTGAATAGATAAACGATGTAGGTTGGCGGAAATGCTCAGATTAAAGCCGGCCTCTGGACCGCGGTTTGGGGCTGTTTTCCCTTCACGATTTACGATTCACGAAAGAAACCAACCGGCACGGAACCGGTTTCGCCAGCATCGGCCCAACAGCGCCTCGAGGAATTTCAAGATGAAACTACCCGAAGATATCGAACTGTTGCGCGAGACGACCCGGCGGTTTGCCGAAGACTCCATTGCGCCGCGCGCGGCCAAAATTGACGAGAACAACGAATTCCCCCAGGAACTGTGGACCGAGCTGGGTGACATGGGCCTGCTAGGCATCAGCATTCCGGAAGAGTTCGGTGGCTCTGAAATGGGCTATCTGGCGCATCTGGTGGCAATGGAGGAAATCTCGCGCGCTTCCGCATCCGTCGGGCTGTCGTATGGCGCGCACTCCAACCTGTGCCTGGACAATCTCTACCGCAACGGCAATGAGGCCCAGCGTGAGAAATTCGTGCCCAAGCTGGTTGCGGGCGAATTCAGGGGCGCTCTTGCCATGTCCGAATCGGGCGCCGGCTCGGATGTGGTCGGCTCGATGGCGTGCAAGGCCCAAAAACACGGCGATGTCTGGGTCGCCAACGGTTCAAAGATGTGGATCACCAACGGACCGGAGTGTGATGTCGCTGTGGTCTATATGCGCACCGCCGGCAAGCAAGCGGGCTCAAAGTGCATGACGGCATTCGTGGTCGAAAAAGACATGCCCGGCTTCGGTAAGGCGCAAAAACTGGACAAATTCGGCATGCGCGGCTCGAATACCTGCGAACTGGTGTTCGACAATTGCGAAATTCCCGACGAGAATGTTCTCGGCAAAGTCAACGAGGGCGTGAAGATCCTGATGTCGGGGCTCAATTCCGAGCGTCTGGTACTCTCGGGCGGCCCGATCGGCATCATGCAGGCCTGCCTCGATCAGGTACTGCCGTATGTGCGCGAACGCAAACAGTTCGGCCGCATCCTCGGCGATTTCGGTTTGATGCAGGCCAAGATCGGTGACATGTACGCGGCTCTGCAGTCTTCCCGCGGCTTCGCCTATCAGGTCGCGGCCGATTATGACGGCGGCGACAAGTCACGCATCGATGCGGCAGCCTGCCTGCTGCACGCTTCGACTAGCGCCGTGCAGGTGGCGCTGGAAGCCATCCAGGCGCTGGGTGGAAACGGCTATATCAATGAATACCCCACCGGCCGCCTGCTTCGCGATGCCAAGCTCTACGACATCGGCGCCGGCACCAATGAAATCCGCCGCATGCTGATCGGGCGCGAGCTGGTATACGAGCGTCGCTGAACTCTGGTGCATCCCGCAACTCATTGAAAATAAAATTATTTAAGTTCAAAAGCAGCATTAAGGAATAGTCGCCACAGCAGCATCCAAAACCGGTAAGCTTGGCACTTTCGATTGCGGGCTACATTCGAATGACCGTCGAAATCGCGTTGGTGTTCATCATCATCGCCGTTGCACTATACCTGTTCGCGACCGAGAAACTGCCGGTGGATGTGACCGCACTGGGCATCCTGGTAACGGTCATGGCCATTCCGATCCTGTTCCATTCGGACTGGCTGCTCGAACGCGGGGTCGATCTGGAAGCGGCCTTTCCGGATGTATCCGAGAGCCTTTCCGGCCTCTCGAACACTGCCACGGTAACGGTCTTGTGCATGTTCATCCTTTCCGGGGGGATTCAGCGTTCGGGCCTGATTCACCTGCTCGGCAAGCGGCTTTTCCCGCTGGTCGGCAATTCCGAAGTCCGCCAGATCATCGTGATCGGAGTCATGGTAGGTCTGGTCTCGGGCTTCATCAACAACACCGCGGCGGTGGCGATCTCGATTCCGCTGGTCCTCGACATGGCCAGACGCAGCGGCTTGCTTGCCTCGCGCGTGCTGATGCCGGTCAGCTTTTTCGGCATGCTGGGCGGAACTCTGACCCTGATCGGGACCTCGACCAATATCCTGGCTTCGGCAATTCTGGCCGATGATCCACGCGTGGGTCGCGAACTGTCGATGTTCGAGTTCGCCCACGTCGGCTTGATCGTGCTCGGAGTCGGCATCATTTTCTTCCTGACAATTGGCCGCTGGTTGCTGCCGTCGAGCGATGCACGCCCCCTGCAGGCGACCAACGAGGAATCATTCGCGATCGAATTGAACGTTCCGTCCGAGAGCCCGCTGATCGGCAAGACCCTGCAGGAATCCAGATTCGAGGCTCATTCGGGAAGCGATATCATCAAGCTGATCCGACATGACAAAACCTGGATCAAGCGGGCGCACACGATCGAGATCCAGGCCGGCGATATTGTCATGGTCAACGCCACCGTGCGTCAGATCATGGACTTGATCAAGGAAAATCAGGTCGACGTGCTGTCCGATTTCGGCGACACGCGCAAGGCACGGCCCGACGGCCAACTGGTGCCGGTTCTGTTGCGCAACCGCGGTCTTTTCAACGGCCGCACCGCACGCGCGGTGGACTTCTGGAAACGTTATCAGGCACGGCTGATCGGCCTGGATACAAAGACGGTTCGCTCACGCCGCCTTGCTGGCGAGAAGCTGCATGTCGGAGAAATCGTTTTGCTGGAGATCTCCAAGACCGCGCTCGCCCGGCTGCACAAGCGAAGTGACGTGGTGGTAATGGATGAGTATGAAGATGACTTCGATACACGCCGGATGATGGTGGCCGGAGGCATCGTGGCCGCAGTAGTGCTGCTGGCAGCACTGACGCCGATGCCGATCGTACTGCTGGCCATTGCCGGTGTGATCGCGATGTTCGCGACCGGTTGTATCGGCAAGCAGGAGATGTATGACGATGTTTCCTGGGACGTGATCTTTCTGCTCGCCGGCATTATTCCCCTGGGAATCGCAATGACCAAATCAGGCGCCGCCGCATGGCTGAGTTCACTGCTCGCGGTATATGCAGTCAATTGGGAACCGGTGTACGTGGTCATGGCGCTCTATACTGCAACGGCAGTCCTGACCAGCGTACTCAGCAACAACGCCGCGGTGGTGATTCTGGTGCCGGTTGCAATTTCGCTTGCAGAAATGCTCGGCCTGAATCCAATCCCGCTGACGATCGCCGTCATGTTCGCTGCCTCCAACAGTTTCCTGACGCCGGTGGGATATCAGACCAACACCATGATCTACGGCACCGGCGTGCTGCGATTTTCCGATTTTCCGCGCGTTGGCGCGCCGCTGAACCTGATTCTGATGGTGGTCACCAGTCTGGCCGTGGTCAGATTCTGGCCGATTCAGGCGTGAAGCTACGCTCGGGTTGGCAACACTGCGTGCGAGCCCCGGAAATACTACTCTCCAGGCTTGCATCTGCGATTGTTATGCAACGTCGGGGTTCAACTGGCACCAGGGCACCCTTGAACCCTGGCCCAACCGCAAGGCAGATCAACCCACGACTCGCCGGCAGGCCCCGCCGCTCCCCGCCTGCCCCGGCAACCTGTGATAATTTGAGTATCAAGCAAACGGAGTTTCCCCATGAACTATTCCATTGTCATCACCGCCGCCCGACGCACCGCGATCGGATCTTTCCAGGGCCAGTTTGCCTCCGTGCCCTCGCCTCAACTGGGTGCCGCGGCGATTCGGGCCGCGGTTGGTGATTCGGGTATCGATGGCAACGATATCTCTGAAGTCCTGATGGGCTGCGTGCTGCCAGCCGGTGCCGGCCAGGCTCCCGCCAGGCAGGCTTCGCTGGCTGCTGGTTTGCCACAATCCACCGCCTGCACCACCCTGAACAAGGTCTGTGGATCTGGCATGAAAGCGGTCATGATCGCTCATGATGCGATCCAGGCCGGCTCGGCAGAGCTGGTGGTCGCCGGCGGCATGGAGTCCATGAGCAACGCTCCCTACCTGGTCAAACGCAGTCTGCGCATGGGACACGAGCAGCTTACCGACCACATGTTTCTGGATGGACTCCAGAGTCCGTTCGATGGCCGGATGATGGGCAGTTTCGGCGAAATGTGTGCGAACAGGTACGAGTTCTCGCGCGAGCAGCAGGATGGATTTTCCAGTGCGTCGGTCAAGCGAGCCAACCGGGCCATTTCCGATGGCCTGTTCCAGAATGAGATTGCCCCGGTGAAAGTCACGTCGCGCAAGGGCGAGACGGAATTCTCGATCGACGAGGAACCCGGCCGAATCGATATCAGCAAGATTCCGTCGCTGCGGCCGGCATTTGCCAAAGACGGCACGATTACCGCGGCAAGTTCGTCCAAGATCTCCGATGGCGCAGCCGCTCTTATGCTGATGCGCGCTGATCAGGCCCAGTCCCGGGGACTGAAACCACTGGCAAGGATTGTCACTCACGCCACGCATGCCCAGGCACCCGAGTGGTTCACCACCGCACCCGTCGGGGCGGTGCGCAAGGTCATGGACAAAGCAGGCTGGAGTGTGGACGACGTCGACCTGTTTGAAATCAACGAAGCCTTTGCCGCCGTGACCATGGCTGCCATGCATGAACTCGGCCTGCCGCATGAAAAGGTCAACATCCACGGCGGCGCCTGCGCCCTGGGCCACCCAATCGGCTGCAGCGGTGCGCGCATCTTGGTCACGTTGATCCATGCCCTGCATGCAACCGGCAGCCAACGCGGGGTGGCCGGTATCTGTCTGGGAGGTGGCGAGGCCACGGCAGTCGCGCTGGAGATAGACTGAGGGATTCAGGACCTCCCTCTCCGCCAGACATGAAAAACCCCGCGCAAGGGCGGGGTTTTTCATGTCTGGCGGAGAGGGAGGGATTCGAACCCTCGATGGGGCTTTTGACCCCATACTCCCTTAGCAGGGGAGCGCCTTCAGCCACTCGGCCACCTCTCCATTTGATCTGCCGGCCCGCGCCTGAGTCCGGATCGGCCTCGGCAAGCTCGTTAGTATAACAATGGCAAGGCGGGTCTGACCACCGATCGTGCCCCTAATGCTCCGGATTTTTGCGACAATACCCACCGGTGGCTCTCGTCGGTCTCCCCGCACCACTAACCCGTGAACCCCGTCAGGCCCGGAAGGGAGCAGCGGCAGCGGAGGCGTGGGTGACGGGATCGGGCGGTCGGGGGCCACCTTTTTTGTATCGCCCGCCAGCCACCGCGGTCATGCCCCGCTCTCGTCGTCACTCTTGCCCAGGTGCTTTTCGTATTCGCTTGCCGGCTCATGTCGCAGGTCCAGGCCTTCCACCATGTAAACGGTATATTCACCCAGATTCTTGCAGTGGTCGCCGATACGCTCCAGGGCCTTGGCAACCAGCAAGGCGTCCAGCACCCGCCGGATGCTGCGCGCATCTTCCATCATGTATGAGTAATACTGCCGGAATATCGTTTCGTAGTCGTCATCGACCTTCTTGTCATCGCGGAAAATTTCCACCGCCACTTCGGGAGAGAGCCGGGCAAAGCCGTCAAGACCCTTACGCAGCATGCCCATAACGTCTTGCCCCATCATGCCAAGCTCGCGATAGTGATTTCGGGGCCGCTCGTAGTCGGCCAGGTCGATGGCAAAGCGGGCAATTTTTTCGGCTTCGTCACCGATACGCTCGAGATCGGAGATCGCCTTGATAATGGAAAATATCAGTCGAAGGTCACTGGCTGTAGGTTGCCGCCGGGCAATCACCAGGTTGCATTCACTATCGATCTGCTTTTCAAGCTGGTTGACTTGATCATCGGCTGCGATGACACGCTCCGCCAGTGCGATGTCGGCATCAACAATCGCCTTGACGGCATCGTTGACCATCGACTCGACCATGCCGCCCATATTCATCATGGAATGGCGCAGCTCCTCCAGTTCCTGATTGAATTGACGTGAAATATGCTGATCGTAGTGCTTTTCCATGACTCTATCCTTAAAACGGCAATACCTGACAATACCAGAGATCCCACTGAATCATCAGCCATAACGGCCCGTGATGTAATCTTCCGTGGTTTTGCGCCTGGGATTCGTGAACAGTTTTGCAGTATCGTCAAATTCGATCAGCTCACCCATGTACATATAGGCGGTAAAATCCGAGACGCGAGCAGCCTGCTGCATGTTGTGCGTAACAATGATGATTGTATATTTTCGCTTTAATTCCACGATCAGTTCCTCAACCTTTGCGGTCGAGATCGGGTCAAGCGCCGAGCATGGCTCGTCGAGCAGTATCACTTCCGGTTCGATTGCGATTGCGCGCGCAATGACCAGGCGCTGCTGCTGGCCTCCGGAAAGGCTGAAGGCATTGTCATCAAGCCGGTCCTTGACCTCATCCCATAAGGCCGCGGCCGTTAACGCCTGCTCGACCACCTCGCTCAGCTTGCGCTTGTCATTGACCCCTTGCAGACGAAGACCGTAGGCAACATTTTCAAAAATCGACTTCGGAAATGGATTCGGCTTCTGAAACACCATCCCGACCCTTCGTCGGTGCTCGGCCACGTCCAGATCCCGATCGTAAACATCCTGACCATCGATCCGGATCTGTCCTTCGATCCGACAGATATCGATCAGATCGTTCATGCGATTGAAGCAGCGCAGCAATGTTGATTTTCCGCAGCCGCTTGGACCAATGAATGCCGTCACCCGATTGCGGGCAATCTTCATGTTGACGTTTTTCAGCGCATGCTCGGGACCATACCAGAGATTCAGACCACTGACCTCGATACAGATGTTTTCGCGCTCGATATTCAGCGTACGTCGATTGCTGTCGAACTGGCCGGCGCCAACCGTCACTTTGTCTTCAATCTTGCTTGATTCAACCATTTTTTCGGAATCCCGGTTTAGTCGCTTTCTTCACGATATTTTTCGCGCAGGCGGTTGCGAATCGAGATCGCTGTCAGGTTCAGGATCAGAATCAACGCAACCAGAGTCAGGGCGGTGGCATACACCAGCGGCCGGGCCGCCTCCACATTGGGACTTTGAAAACCAACATCGTATATATGGAAGCCCAAATGCATGATCTTGCGCTCCAGGTGGATAAACGGAAACTCGCCATCCACCGGCAGGCTGGGCGCTAGTTTGACCACCCCGACCAGCATCAGCGGCGCTACTTCACCGGCCGCGCGCGCCACCGCCAGAATCAGACCGGTCATCATGGCCGGCGCGGACAGCGGCACCACCACCTTCCACAGCGTCTCCCATTTGGTCGCGCCCAGTGCCAGTGAGCCTTCACGAATGGTTTTCGGAATGCGCGCCAAACCTTCTTCAGTCGAGACAATGACCACCGGAAGCGTGAGCAGCGCCAGGGTCAGAGAGGCCCAGAACAGACCCGGCGTGCCAAAGGTGGGTGCGGGCAATCTTTCCGGGAACAACAGATTGTCGATGGACCCTCCCACCAGGTAGACAAAAAAGCCCAGGCCGAATACACCGAACACGATCGAAGGCACTCCGGCCAGGTTATAAACGGACACTCGGATCATTCTGAGGATCGGACCCTGGCGGGCATACTCACGCAGATAAATCGCCGCCAGTACGCCAAAAGGCGTCACAAACACCGACATGATCAGGACCATGGTCACCGTGCCGAAAATTGCCGGAAATATGCCACCTTCGGTATTGGCCTCGCGCGGATAACCGCTCAGGAAACCCGCCACCCGATTCCAGTAGAAAGAAAGCTTTCCGCCCAGACTGAGTGCATTATTGCGCGAAACCATGACGATATCGGACAGCGAAATATCCACTTCGCGGCGTTCGGCGGTTTCAGCAATCAGCACGTCGCGCTGGGCCTGTTGCTGAAGCTGTTCGCGCTGCTGTCGCAGTTGTTCGTACTCCGCGTCAAGCACCTCACGACGCGCAGCCAGATCGGCCTGGATGGCCTCGCGTTCAGCACCGGTTACACCGCGGTGTTCAAGCCCGCGCTCCTCCAGACGAATGCGTTCGATATCGCTGTTGACCCGACCAATTTCATAGCGTTCGATGCGCCGGATCCTGTCATGAAGCGCATTGGCGCGCTCGATACGTTGCGCAAGCACAGCCCAGAGCTCATCGCCCTCGGCAATGATTTCGCCCGCTTCTTTCAGGCGAACCGCGTAGCCATAGAAGTTGCCCCATTCACGGCGCTCGACCATCATCGCCTCTTCCGGATAGCTCCACTCGCCAAGCGTGTCTTGCAGGAACCAGCGAAAATCCCGGCCGACCAGGTCGCGATTGCCGACCTTGAAAAGATAACGGGTCACGACCAGAGCATCGTCATCGACAATCTGGCCCGCCTCGCGAATGCGATCGGCCGGCAGGGTCTCGGAATTGGTGATTTCTCCGAGGACCCTGATTTCCTCACCTTCGAAGACTGCACTGGTTTCGATCAGCGGCGCGGGCCAGAAATGGGCGAAACCGCGTAAGGCGATCAGCAACAAAAGCCCGACCACCATGATCACCGAAATGCCCAGCGCACCTCCAATCATCCAGATCCATGGATCTCCGGATTTGAACCACTTGCCCATGCCCGTCCTCACAGGTTACTGTAGCGTGCGCGCAACCGCTGACGCACGATTTCGGCGATGGTGTTAACTATGAAGGTCATGGCAAACAGCACCAGACCCGCCAGGAACAGGATGCGAAAATGGGTCGAGCCGACTGCGGTTTCGGGAAGCTCCACCGCGATATTGGCCGACAACGTGCGCATGCCCTCGAAAATATTGAAGTTGACCACCGGACTGTTACCGGTCGCCATCAGCACGATCATGGTCTCGCCCACGGCGCGACCAAAACCGATCATCACGGCCGAGAAGATGCCCGGGCTGGCCGTCAGCAACACCACCATGATCACGGTCTGCCATGGCGTGGCGCCAAGTGCCAGTGAACCCTGGGTGAGATGCCTGGGCACGGTGAATACCGCATCCTCGGCGATCGAAAAGATTGTCGGGATCACTGCAAAACCCATTGCGACCCCGACCACCAGCGCATTGCGCTGGTCATAAGTAATGCCAATATCAGTAAACCACTGTCGCATTGAACCATCGAAGAACCAGATCTCGATCAACGGCGACAAGGCCACCAGCCCCCAGACCACCACGGCAATCACAGGCAGCAGAAAAACAGCCTCCCAGCCCGACGGAATCTGGTTCCTGAGCGAACGCGGTACCTGCGAGAACAGCCAGGCGACGATCAGAAACGACAGCGGCAAACCGATCAGAACGGTGAAAACCACGGGGATATGGTTTTCGAAAAACGGCGCCAGCCACAGCCCGGCCAGAAAGCCGAGGATGACCGTCGGCAATGCTTCCATGACCTCGATTGTTGGTTTGACGAAGCCCCGGAGTCTGGGCGACATGAAGTATGCCGTGTATATCGCTCCGGCAATTGCCAGCGGCATGGCGAACAACATGGCGAACAACGCCGCCTTGAGGGTGCCGACAGTCAGCGGGACCATCGAGTACTTGGGCTCGAAGCTGTCAGCGCCCGATGACGCCTGCCAGACGTATTCCGGGTCCGAACGCCCCTCGTACCAGACCTTGCCCCACAGCGCTCGAAGAGAATACTCCGGATGCTCGTTCCACAACTCGAATCCGCGCATGTTCCCCTGGTCATCCTGAACCAGGATGTAGTTGTTGACCGGGGAGACGCCGACGCTGACCAGGGGGCGATCGCTGACATCGCGCATCAGCAGTGTTCGCGCCGAGGTGCCGTAGTGAATCCCCAGTGTACCGGTATCGTCTACAACGACAAAGCCCTTGCGGGTGTACTCGGGCTGGATGGCAGTGATCGCGCCCGGATGCTGTTTGAATTGCCGCACTTCCTCGAGGAAGAAAACATTGTCGCCGGCATCCTCGGTCTCGTCCCGGACCAGAAACCACTGCGCCAGCCGGCCTTGCGAAGTCCCGATGACGAACGAAAAGGTTCCATTGAGAAATTGCAGCGCCGTGATCTCTTCATCTTCGGCGGTAGCCATTTGCCGGTCGCGCAGGATCGGATTGGCGGGATCGGCAATATCCCAGTAAATCAGGTTCCCATCAAGATCGGCGCCGATCAGGTTCCACAGATTTGCGCTGAGCTGAAGGTGGGAGACCGGTTCCAGCAGCGCCGGAAGATCCCAAGCTTGACGACTGACCTGCTCTTCACCGCTCATGAAATCCGTGCGCACACGATAGCGCACAAGCATCATTCGCCCGTCCGCGGTGCGCGCCGCCACGCCGGTGTCATCACGCGAACTCTGCACGGCGATGGTCATGATCGGCAGCCCCTGGACATCCACGGCCACCGGATCCTCTCCGACCGGAAACTCGGGCGCCGGGACAACCACGCGCACACCCTCTTCCGGAAACTGCAGTTCGTATTGGTGATCAACGACAATCGCGGAGCCATCGGACAGGCCGAACACGGTACGTCGCGATCTTGGTTCCCCATTTCCAAAACTGGTGACCCGCACGTCGGGCGGAATTCGAAGCTGCACTGTTTTCAGAAGTTCGCCAGTCTCCAGATTGAAATAAATCAGCTGACCGGTGTCGGTATAGCGCATGCCGATTTCACCATAGCGCTCCAGGCCGAGCAGCCTGGAATCCGAGCCGCCCATACCAGGCGCCTGGTAGGCATGTTCGGGATCAATGGAAGCCCCGCGCAGCATCGGAAAGACTTCTGCGAACAGATAGACAAAGATCAGTGCCAGCGCGATCACCACACCCCCCCCGCCGGCGCGCACAATCCATCGGGCCGCGCCATCGGCCAGATAGCGCTGGCGACGGCGGCGGGCCATGATTTCCTTCGGAGGCAGATAGGAACCGCCCAGGCGAAGCTCGCCGGGATTGTCTGGTGTTTTTTTCATGCTCCTGCCGTCAACGTGTTTTCGACTGCCGAATCACTATTGGACTGGCCTTCAAAGAACCAGCCCCGGCGAAACCGGGGCTGGGAACCGAACACTGCAAGTATATCGTGTCAGGCCCGATTCAGATTCCAAATTCGCCGCGAATCCGGGCGGCAACGCTCGCTGGCAGCGGAATGTAGCCGTCACGAACCACCACTTCCTGGCCCTGGCGGGACAGCACCATGCGGAAAAACTCCCGCTCCAGCGGCGGCAAATCCCGGTTGGGATTCTTGTTGACATAGACATACAGCAGACGCGCCAGCGGGTAATTGCCAGAAGCGGCATTTTCCGCGGACGGCTCATAACAGGTGTCATCACCAACCGCGGTCAGCTCGATCGCCTTCACGCCCGAGGTGATGTAGCCGATCCCGGAATAGCCGATCCCGTTGAGTGACTCAGTCACGCCCTGAACAACCGAAGCCGACCCGGGCTGCTCGTTGATTGAGGGCTTGAAGTCGCCACCGCACAGCGCATTGTCCTTGAAATACCCGTAGGTGCCGGACACGGCATTGCGACTGTAAAGCGCGAAATCACGATTGACCCAGGCGCCAGAGAGTCCCAGCTGCCCCCAACGGGTGATGTCCTCGGCCCCGCCGCAACGACGACCCACCGAGAACACCGCATCGACCTGTTCCAAGGTCATGCACTGGACCGGGTTGTCCTTGTTGACGTAGACCGCCAGCACATCGATGGAGGTGCCGACCGCAGTCGGCGGGTAACCGTGACGATCCTCGAACGCCTGAATTTCAGATGAGCGCATCAGACGGCTCATGGGACCGAAGTTGGCCGTACCCTCGGTCACCGCGGGCGGTGCTGTAGATGAGCCGGCACCCTGGATCTGGATATTGACATTGGGGTAGAAATTCTGGAACTCCTCGGCCCACAGCGTCATCAGGTTATTCAGCGTGTCCGAGCCGATCGACGACAGGTTACCGGAGATCCCGGAAACCGGCTCGTAGTCCGGCAAGGCAGGATCGACTTCGACCTGCGCCAGAATATTGCCGAAGGGGGCTGCGACCAGAAGGGATGTCGCTATAAATAGTCTTTTGAACATTGCAATTTCCTCACATTGACGAGTTCGGCATCAAACCATGCCGACTTCATTGAAATCTACCTGTTACAGGTTTCACAAATATGACAAAACAGGAAGACATGAAGGAACCAATATCTCTGGCGCACTCTTGGCAGGGGAAAGTCACGCCAATAACAACAGGTCATGTAAAATAATGAATAAGATTAGAACACTCAATCCGTACACCGGCGAGTGCGTTGACGAATTCGAGAGCAGCAGTTTCAGCCAGGTCAACGAACAGGCACAGCACGGTCATCGCGCCAGCCACCCTTGGGGCGTACTGGAAATAGTCGAGTGCACCAGCGATAACGCGCAGAACGTCATCAGCGATCGTGCCAGGTTCGGATTCGAGGTGCGCGGCGGCAACGACCGGGTCTGCGATGAACTTCTTGGGCGCGCGGCACAGTGCATTGAAGGCGCCGCCGGCATGCAGTGCTGCCGCACGAGTGTGCGCGAAACGAGCCGGTTCGAAGTCCGCGACAACCATCCGGCACTGGTGGAGAGCCTGCGCGAAACGCTCTGCCGCGCCGGCGTCCCCGAGGCGGCAATCCGCACCTCGCACCTCGCGCCGGGTACCGGCGAGCGAGGACGCGATCAGCCTGTCGCGCGTGGTCCAGAAAAACGGCGGCCAGGCACTGGCCTGCTGATTGGCTGCGACAGCCGCGGCGGACACCATAACCCGAGCTTCGACTTCGACGAAGACCTGTTGACCTGGACCGCGGAAATTCTTCGTGCGTCACCACGCCCAGCTTGACCGCGCACGAAAATCCGGTCAATCCGTGCGCCGTTCATTCACGAGCGCTTGCGCACTCGATGCAAAGCATGATTGCCGGGTTGGAGTGCAGACGTTTTTCGGCAATCGGTTCGCCGCATTCCAGGCATTCTCCGAACTCTCCCCGATCGATGCGCTTGAGCGCGCCCTGCAGCGCCTGAATCTGCTGGCGCCGGCGCGCCTCGGTGGCCTGGGCCATGGCCTGACCCTGCATCGCGTCCATGCGCGACAGTCGGCCCTGAACGGTCTGGTCGAGCTCGACCGGCTTGCGCGACTCGCTGGATTGTTCGCTGATCTCGCGCAACTCGTCGATTTGCGCTTTGATCAGCGCTTTCCATTGCCCGACGTTCATCGCGCTCACAGCCATCACCAGCGGTGATAAGCCGGATGACCCGGCCTGACTGCGACAAACCTTCCGGTACATTGATCGCACAACCTGCCTCCGGCGTGCAGCTCGGACTCCACGGTGACGATGTCACCGTCGATCTCGACCGGTCGTGCAACCAGTTCCAGCGTCCCCTCCGAAGGCGTGGGGCGGCGCAGCTTGACGGTGAATTCCATGGTCACGGTACATGGCGGCGTGTCCAGTCCGCGCGCCTGCATCAGGTGCCAGGCGGCAGTCCAATTGCAGTGGCAGTCGAGAATGGCTCCAATAATGCCGCCGTTGAGCACCCCCGGGAACGCCTCGTGATGCGGCTCCGGACGCCAGTGGCAGACCACCTTGTCGCCTGCTGGAATCGAACGGATGCGCAGCCCTCTCTCATTGGCCGGGCCGCAGCCAAAACAGGCGTTGTGAGGGGCGAAGGTTTCCTGCAGGCCTTTTCCCTGTGGCAATTCCATATCCGGTTACCCCAAAAAATCGATTGAACCGCAAATAGACGCAAATGGACACGAATAATTCCGAATCAGACACCGATTGGTGGTGAGCGCAACAACAGCTGGATTGACCGAATCAAAGTTTCTGCACTTCAACATTTGCGTTAATTTGCGGTTTCAATAGGCTTTTATCACTATTCCTGCACGCCGCCGCGTGCCAGTTTCAGCGGATCAAGCAGCTTCTCCAGCTCCTCGCGGCTCATCCCGGTGGTCTCCATCGCCACATCGATGATCGGCCGGCCCTCGCGGTAGGCCTGTTTGGCCGTGGCGGCACCTTTCTCATAACCGATCACGCGATTCAGCGCGGTGACCAGAATGGGGTTGCGATCCAGTGCCCGGCGAATGTTTTCCTCGCGAACCTTGAACGTGGCAATCGCCTTGTCGGCCATCAGCCGGCTGATACTGGTCAGTAATTCGATGCTTTCAAGCAACGTCGCACCAATGACCGGCAGCATCACGTTCAACTGGAAGTTGCCGGCCTGTCCACCGACGGTAATCGTGGTGTCGTTGCCAATCACGCGCGCGGCCACCATGCAGGCGGCTTCGGGAATCACCGGGTTGACCTTGCCCGGCATGATCGAGCTGCCCGGCTGCAGCGCTTCGAGCTCGATATCGCCGAGACCGGCCAGCGGGCCGGAGTTCATCCAGCGCAGGTCATTGGCAATCTTGGTCAGCGCCACTGCCAGGGTCTTGAGCTGGCCGGACAGCTCGACTGCGGCATCCTGGGTGGTGATGCCTTCGAACTTGTTGTCAGCAGAACGGAAATCGAACCCGGTCAGTGCCCGCAACTCCGCAGCCACCCGCTCGCCGAAATCGGCCGGAGCGTTGATCCCGGTACCGACCGCGGTACCGCCCTGGGGTAAATATCTCATGCGTTCCAGCGCACTGTTCAGGCGCGCCTTGCACGATGCGATCTGGGCAGCCCAGGCGTTCAGTTCCTGGCCGAAGGTCACCGGCATGGCATCCATCAGGTGGGTGCGGCCGGTCTTGACCACTTCATTCAGCTCGGCCGCGCGCTCACGCAAATTGCGGTGCAGGTGTTCCAGTGCCGGCAGCAGCGCGCCATGCACACCCAGACAGGCTGAAACCTGGATGGTCGTGGGGATTACGTCATTCGAGCTTTGCGACATGTTGACGTGATCGTTGGGGTGGATATCGGCATCACTCGCGCGCGCTGCCAAATGAGCAATCACCTCATTGGCATTCATATTGGAACTGGTGCCGGAGCCGGTCTGGTAGATATCGATTGGAAACTGATCGTCGACTTCGCCGGCAACGACTTTTTCGGCTGCAGCAACAATCGCCTCGGCCTTGTCACGCTCGATCAGGCCCAGTTTGAGATTGGCGCGAACACAGGCCAGCTTGACCCGTCCCAGGGAATGAATGAAAGCCGCCGGCATCGGCTTGCCGGAAATCGGAAAGTTGTTGATGGCACGCTGGGTCTGCGCACCCCACAGGGCATCAGCCGGCACTTCCAGCTCGCCCATGCTGTCGGATTCAATTCGGGTCTTGGTCATCTTTGATCTTCTGATTGAGGTTGTTTGGATCCATTAACGATACGGGTGTTTGCAACGCGCAAATAATCCGCTTGCTGAATAGTGAATAGAAATAGAAATACCAATATCAGCTTCCGCGCACGCCAGGCGAGGACATTTGATCTTCAGGCATTGTGACTGCCATGAGATAGCAACACGATTTCACTATTTCCCGCCTTCTATTTACTATTCACTATTTCCTATTTACCATTCACTATTTCCTATTTACTTTCCTCAGACCTGGCTGTCGATACCATAGCGGTCTTCTACA
>CAYVPB010000008.1:0-67885 GCA_964453565.1 uncultured Halomonas sp. | reverse complement strand
CAGGGGCAATACCAGAAAGAGAATCTTCCGCTTCATCCAACATCCGCAGCGCTACGTATACAGGGAGTATAAACCCATCTGTTGCATAAATTTGCGGCGAGAGACCGTTGCACTGCCCGGTATAGCAGCGTTTCCGGGGCGCGTGCTCAATTTTCCAATCCTCACATAGAGTGAGCTATGTTCCGGTTGGAAAATATCCGCGCACGCCCCGGAAACACTACTCTCCGGGCTCTCGCACTCGGAAATTTATGCAACTGATGGGTAAACGTTCGCAAGAAATTTACGAACAAAACCATACCTGATTACTTAGACGACCCAGCCATCGGCACCGCAATCACGATCTGTTGGTTGCAGTGCAGGTTTTCGTGCAAGTAGATAGCTTCGAGCATCCGGTGATGCCGGGGCGGGGCGTGGGTCACGGGGTAGATTATGATCGTTCAGCATCCATTGGCATTTGCCGGGTTTGAAGGAAGTAATTGAACTTCGGGAGCCCTGGCACCTGTTCAACAGGCACCACAGCTCCCTTGAACCTTGCCCAATCGCAATGCCGATGAAGCCACGAGTCGCCAGCAGGCAACGCCTCTCGCCGCCAGCATCCAGCCTTGCTGGCCGATGGCTGAGCCATATACATAATCATGAACAATTCAATTGATTTGCATGCACGGCGTTTCGCAAATCCCTTTCAAGCTCAAAGCGAAGCCAGTCTTCCTGATTTGCAAGTACTGCGATAGTGGCACCAACATCAGGATAAATCGTGATCAAGCCCTCGAAGCCGTCCTCTCCACCAGCATGACGCCACTGAACTCCAATTTCCGTCCGCCCTATTTGCCAGGCCAGCGCCTGACCAACACCTCGGTAGTCAGTTTCCAACCGTGGCTCTACCATTTCAAGCAGCGAATCTTTGGCTAATAGATTGCTTGTTGCATCAGACACGACATCGAGAACGGCCTTGCCAAACTTCGTGAGGTCGATTGCAGTTGTCTGCAAGCCAGCGCTCGCCAGGAACGATGAATGCCAGGGATGCTCCTCGGCCCTTTCTCTTTTGTTATACGCCACAACTCTGTCACTTTTCGGTATCTGAGCGATTTCGAAACTACTATCGGACATTTCCAATGGTCCCAGCAATCTTTCCCACATCACATCCGAGTATGCGTTTCCACTTACAACTTCGATCACCCGGCCCAGAATATTGAAGTTTGCATCAGCATAGCGCCAGCGCTCACCGGGCTTATTTGAACGTCGAGAAGCAAGTTCCCAGAAATACTTGTCTACTTCATCGAAACTCAAACGCTTATCCGCCCGTCGATCTCGAATACCCGATGTGTGGGTCAGCAAGTGAAGGATTTTCACATCACTGTTTTTGAATTCCGGTAAATAGGTATTCAGTGGTTCATTCAATTTCAGCTTCCCTTCGTCGCGCAGTTGCATGATGACGACCGCAGTAAACAATTTGGAAACCGAGGCCCCATGATAACGTGGTATCCCTGTAACGCTATTCGCTGCACTCGATGCGGTCGAGCATATCCCGTCTTTCGACCACACCGCGGCATCGATCTTCAAGACATTCGATTCCCGTTGGTACTGATTAACCAGCTCATTGAAATCAGTTTGCTGAGAGAATGAGGGTTGACTCGCCAGGAAGAGCACAAAAAACCAGTTCTTTGAGCAATTCATATTTGTCTCAATACAGAAATTATCGAAAAATCGGCGCACGCGCTCCGGTGGCGCTATTATACTTGCCAGTTTAGTGACTTTGCGCCCAATCAAACTTCTGCAGGAGCGGTATCCGACCGCGATAAACTCGCCGCGATTGATGACGGCAACCTGATCGACCTGCATGAATTACGATACAGGCATGGTCCAGAAGCGGTGCCGAAGTGTCCTGACCTCATGAACGAACCCGTGCAATCAGAACGCGAGTCCGAGCCACCTCGACTGAGCCTGGCCATTCTGGCGCCGCTGGAGCCCGGCCGCCGGGAGTGGATTCTCGGTCTGGCCGGGATCATGTTGCTGGTGCACTCGATATTGGCCTTCGTGCGCGGCCTGGCTGGCGCTCTGCCCGGCCAGAGCGGCGGTGTGCTGGGGCTGATCTTCGGTCTGGCCGGCCTGATTGCAATGCTGCTGCTGGCCGGCGCCGGCTTCAATGCAGCCGTGGAACAACTGCGCTTGGCCGCCGCCGGGCCCGGCGCGCGGAGTGCTCGCCGATCCATCAGCGGGGAGTCGGACTGGCTGGCCGCGCGGCTGATCATTCTCTGGATCATCGCCAGCATCGCACTTGCCGCCGGCATGCAGGCCGCAGGATACGCCGGGCTGTTGATCGCCGCTGCCATCCTGGCGGTGGTTCTGCCGGCAATCACGTTGATTCTCGTACTGACCAACGCGTTCCTTGAAGCGCTGTATCCGCCCCGGATCATGCAGCTGATCGCGCGCGTCGGCCGACGTGACTACACGCTTCTGATCATGCTGATTACGCTTGGCGCACTCGCCTACATCGTCCTCAATACCGTTCTGAACTGGCTCGGACTTCCAGCACCTGTTCGCTTCAGCCTGATGTTCGGCCTTTGGCTCTGGGCGGTATTTGCGTGGTTCCAGCTTGGCGGCGAAGTGCTCTGGCATCACCGCCACGAACTCAACCTCACCGCGGAAGTCGAGGCCTCCGAACGTCCGTCGGAACGCTTCACGCGTGACCCCGAAGCACTCTGGGACGAGATCCGGCAGCATGGCGGGACCCGCGAAATGCATGCCGAACTGGCTCGCCAGCTTCAGCGCTCGGGCGATACTGCGCGGCGACTCGAGCACGGAAAGATCCATGTCGAAGCGCTGTTGATGGCGTTCGAGGACCCCCTGGCGGCCATTGACCACACCGATCGTCTTCTGCATGGCGATTCAGGTTTCTGCCTGGCCCATCCGCGCTCCATGCTGGCGCTGATCCAGTCCGCAGCCGAACATGGCCACCCGCATATGCTCGCCCAGCTATGCGCCAATTACCTTTCGCAATTCCCCAATTCAAAAAAATGCAACGAAGTCCGGCTGACCGGCTGCGAGCAACTGGCCGATGCACCGAATAACTTGAACAAACAGGCCGCCCGATGGTTTCGCGAACTGATGACCGCGGAACTGAGCGACGAGCAGCGAACGCGCGCACAGCGATTGCTGGAAAAACGTCCCGATCTTGTGCAACCGTGAGCAGCGATGACCACGAACAGAACAAATCCGGTCAGAAAGGTTATCGACACCTCATTCACCTTTCATCCACTCATCATGACGCTGAAAAAACGCAGTTCAGAAGATCGCGGAACACTACCCGGATACCGCCTACCGATGCTGACGGATCAGCGTTTCAATCTGATCGACAAATGACAGATACTAATACCGTCATAAATCGTGCCTCATAAACTCGCATAGGCACATGTTGGGGTTCTGAAGAATCCAGCAACTGTAACGGGTGACTTCTGGAGACTGCGCATGACGCTCTTGACCGCTGTCATCATTTCATCCTTCGTCTTGGCAGCCTTCCTGGCTACACGTGTCTTGAGATGCGCCCACACCAACTCGTCTGGATTGAGCTCAGGTGAATATGGCGGCAAGAACACCAGCTCGATCGCGCCCTTGTTGTCCTTGACGAAGTTTGTCACTAGCTTTGCACGATGAGCAGGATGGCCATCAACAACCAATATGATCTTGCGCTCGGCACCGGCGATCAGTCGTTTGAGGAAATCACGGAAAACGCGTGCCGTCACCGAGCCTTCAACGGTCATGAACCGAAAATGTCCTTGATTATTGATAGCCGATATCAGGTTCATCGAGTATCGCGCGCCCGTAGATTTGACCAATGGAGTCTGCCCTTTGGGCGCCCGGGTCGTGCCGGCATGGTAATCCGATCGAATTCCCGACTCGTCGGCAAAGAAAATCAAGGCCTTCTCGCGCCTGGCGCGTCGCACCAACGCCGGAAACTCCCTGTCTCGCCACGCCTCCACCAGCTCGGCATCCTGTTGCCAGGCGCGATACATCGGACGTTGCGGCGAAAAGCCGAGCCGCTTCAGCAGACGACCCACCGATACGTCACTCAGAGCAACACCAAACTGGTCCCGAATCAGTCGACGAATCATCGCAATGGTCCACAGCGCGTATTCGAACTTCAATTGCAGCGGGTTCTTGGTGCGAAGAATTCTGACCAACTTCTCCATTTGCTTTCCCGAAAGCTTTCCCGGGCGACCTGTTGCTTTCTTTCGCCGCAACGCATCGACACCACCGTAGTGATAAGCCGAAAGCCAACGATAGATTGTGCGTCGGTTAATGCCCAGGGCAGCAGCAACATCCTCCGGGCTTTCGCCATCCTCAACTCGCCTGACAGCCGCCATTCTCAGCTGTTCCATGGCTTTGCGAGGAAGCTTTCTCGTATCCAATGCAGGTGGCTTTTCCATGCCTCATATTATAAACTATGAGGCGCGATTTATGAAGGCATTAGTATAAGGCAGCTCATGCCGCCAGGAATAACTCAATTTCGGCGATTCCACCGTGACTATTGAAGCTTCTGCAGAATCTCGTATGCTGTCTGAATCTCCAGAGGAGTAGAAGTGTAGTAGAAGTAATCGTCAATAGTCCACCAGTCCTCACACTCCGGCAGCACGCTACAGGTATTCATAAAGTCGATACTGTCAGGGGCGCATGACCTGAATTTGTAGCAGCGATACATATGCAAGGCCAGGTCTTGACTCTGCGCATATGTAGGAGAATACCGTTTCCTCCAGTCTTCAGGAGCCCGCTCCAGCGGGTTCCACGGGCTCACGCCCGTACTTGATTGCTCTCTATACTGCGCCAGTGCCTGCTGAATTGCTTGCACTTCCTCTGGCCATCGAGCGTTCTTCAGCCGCATGGTTATATAATCGGATTGATCGGAAGCGCTAACTTCACGCAGACTTTCTGTGACTTCCCCCTGGATTTGCCTTGCAAATGTATCAGCATAAAGATCATTTAATGGAAGGGCGTCGCCAAACAAGCGTTTAGTGAGATAGCCGGCACAAAATTTACTTTGACGATCATCCAGCCATTGCCGGCCAGATGTATACTCTTTTACTTCCGATGTGTCAAAGCAAAAGCCTTCAAGGGCCGCCAGCCAATCCTTGGCAACCGGCAAATTTTCGGATTCGGCCAGCTCAATCGCCTGAGACGCCTCATTGGCGGTCCGGGCGTCATGGAATCTCATTTCTGCCCGGTGAACTGTTTCAGCCTCGGACAATGCTTTCTGAAGTTGCCCGGGAGAAATCCCCCGGGCAAATGTTTCGGGTGATATGGCAATGGCCCCCGGCCGCTCGCCAACTGGCTTGGTGCCAGATCGCTCCTGGGGCGCGTTTCCAATGGCTGATGATTGACCCTCCCCGCTTCCACTTCCCGCATATCGAGCAAGGAATATCAGGCCAAGAAACAAAATCAGAATCGCAGCTACCGCCAGGACAAGCCGAGGTTTTATATCTTTGATCTCTGACATGATCACATCCACTAGCCGCAAGGAGACCCGGGCGCTGGTTGTCCTCCAGCGATACTTGAAGCAATCGGACCCGCTTGAAACACCTCGCTTTGACCGTTTCGGTACGATAACAGATAGAGTTGGCCGGGCGCTGGTTGTCCTCCGGTAACGACCCTATTGAAAGATACCTCCCCGGCAGCATACGCCATCCTGACTTCCACCAGCGAGGAACAGTCAGCGTCGGCGTTATTGTTATCGGGATTCTCGGCAGCAAGAGGTGGAATCTCGAGCGCACCTCCTCCGTCACCACCAAATCCGTCATCCCCACCAACTCCTCCCCCACTCCCGGGGTGACCTGGAGATCCTGGCGAGAAGCCGTGTTTAGGCTGTATGGTCTGCTCCCAGCACTGGCGGTCCTCGCCCTCGCCGACGCACACGATCGCAGTTGTTGCGTAGAGCTGAGTGCAGACAGCCAGCAACCCGGCCACAAGAATCAGTGTAGCAAGACTGCGGATTGGTCCGGGAACGAACCCCGTGGTTAGCAATTTGAGTCGATTACTTCCGACTTCCGACTTCCGACTTCCGACTTCCGACTTCCGACTTCCGACTTCCGCCGCAGGATACTGATTTGCCATCACGCTTTTCATTGCCTTTTTCTCCCGTTCATGGATTGGATAAATGCCGAACGGCGCCGAGCGAGGTGCTGTCTTTCCATCCCCCCGGATGCCTTCGACACTGCTTATCTCGGAACGGGTCGGAATTTTCGGTCAGATTCGAAATTCTTCGGCCAGGCTATCGCGGACAGATTCCGCTCCCACAGCAGAAACCCCCTCCCGCGCGGGCAACCCCCGGTCTTGCAGAACTCTGTGGGAGCGGTATCTGACCGCGAAGGAATCAGGCACCAAATCGCGGACAGACTCCGGTCCTACGGCTCACTCCGGATCTTTCAGAATTCCGTGGGAGCGGTATCCGACCGCGAAAGGATCAGCCACCAAATCGCGGACGGATTTCCGCTCCTGCGTCATGCTCAGGCCGGGCCAACTTCGGCCTGGCCGATGACCTGGACTTCCTGGCCGGATCTGAGGCGTTCGTTGCCGCGGGTGACGACGCGGTCGCCGGGTTTGATCGGCCCGCGCACCTCGATCATGTTTTCCGAGCCGATGCCGACGCCGACCCGGATCTGGCGGGCTGTGTTCTGCTCGTCGACGATGTAGACCGAGGCGCCATCGCCGCGCAACACCAGGGCGTCACGCGGTACCGCAAGGACTTCGCGCACGTCGGCGGTGGGGATGGTGACTCGGACGGTCTGACCGACCGGCAGGGGCTGCTCCAGATCGAGTCGAAGTTCGAACACATGCACCGACTCGCTGCCCTGGCTGACCAGTGCTCGCAGTGGTGCCGCAATCACCTCGTCGTTGAGCCTTACGGCCAATTCGTCACCGGGCTGCAGATAGCGATAATAGGAAAGCGGCGCGCGCGCGACCACTTCCAGATCGGCCGGGTTGTAGACACGCATGATCTGCGTGCCCTGAGAGACCCGCTCGCCGGCCTGGACCAGGCGGCGGGCAACCACACCGTCGAAAGGTGCGCGCACGCGGGTGCGCTCGATCTGGTCTTCAAGCTGCGCCAGCCGGCTTCTGGCGACCCGCAGATTGCCGAGCGCGATATCGCGCTCGGAGCGGGTCTGATCAATCTGTGTGCGCGAAGCCAGGTTACTCTGGGCCAGACTCTGGTAGCGGTTCAGTTCGGCTTCGAGGAACGCCAGACGTGCTTCCACGCTATCGATCTCGGCGGCCAGTTCGTCGGCCCTGAGCCTGAGCGCGGTATCGTCAATCCGTGCCAGCACATCCCCGGCATCGAAGCGCTGCCCGGGCTCGACGATTTCCAGCACACGACCTTCGACTTCAGCCGAAAGCAGGGCGTCGGACCTGGACAGTACGGTTCCGGCGACTTGCATGGTCGGCGCCATGGCAATCATCTGGGCCTGATCGATTTCCACCGGGGCGGCTTGACCGAACTGGGCCTGGACGCCGCTGAATGCCGATAGCCCGCAAAGCAGGACCAGAAATTTCATGTTCATGCGAATTGTCCCTCCGCCGGCAGATCGCGCGTGGCGCGGGCCGGACTCTTTTCTTCGTTCATTCTGAGCAGACTGGGCAGCAGAATCAATGTGAATAAAGTACTGATTGCCATGCCACCGACGATCACCGCGGCCAGCCCGCGATACAACTCGGTGCCCGCGCCCGGAAGCAGCAGCAGCGGCAGCATGCCGAACAGGCTGGTGAACGTGCTCATCAGGATCGGACGCAGCCGCAAGCCCACGGCCTGGCGCACCGCTTCGCGCCGGTCTCTGCCCGCCCGCTCCTCGTCACGCGCGCGGTAGACAAGCAGAATGGCGTTGTTGACCACCAGCCCGAGCAGGATCACGAAGCCGATCATCGTCAGCATGTCCATGGCCTGGCCGTAGATCAGGTCGACCACGCGCAGGCCGAGCACGCCGCCGACGGTGGCCATGGGCAAAGTCAGCACCACCAGCAGCGAATCCTTGAACGAGCGGAACAGCGCGGAGATCAGCAGGTACAGGATCAAGATCGCCAGCACGAAGCTGCCGGCCAGACTCCTGAGCGTTTCGCCCAGCGCCTCGGCCGTGCCTCTGTAGGTGACGATGCCGTCAGGGGGCAGAACCGCGCGCATGGCCGGCTCGGCCTCCGTGCGCAGCAGATCGATGGCCGTTTCCATCGGCATGCCCGATGGCGGCGTGACCTGCAGCGTCAGGGTGCGGCTGCGGTCGACGCGCCTGATTTCGTTGGGCCCGGCGGTGCGCTCCAGCGTCACCAGTTCGCCCAGCGTGACAATTTCGCCGGTAGGCGAGGCCAGCGGCGTCGCCATAAGCTGCTCGGGGTTTTCCCAGCGCTCGCTGCGCAGGATCACGTCGAGGCGCTTTTCGCCGTCGAAGTATTCGCCCAGGAAGGCGCCGCTGCCCATCGCCCGGATCATGGTCGCGACATCGCTGCGGGTCCAGCCAAGCTCGGCGATGCGCCGGTCGTCGGGCTTCATGCGCAGTTCCGGTTCGGCCAGTTCGAGGCTGGGCTGGGGCCGCACGTTCGCGTTGGGCATCAATTCGGAAATCTTTTCGTACCCGACCCGGCCGGCTTCCAGCAGGCCTTCGAAATCACCGGCCTGCAGGTCGACGTCGATCCGCCGTCCGCCGCGCCCGCCGAAAATCGCGCGCCGCGTCGCCCGGCCGAAGGTGTCAGGGAAGCCGGCCAGGATCTCGCTGTTGAGCACCTGAATCATCTCCCCGGACCTCTCCTCGTCCGCGGTTCTCACACCTATGAATGCACCTGAACCGAACGTACCCAGGAACGTATTTTTGAGCTTCGGTTCCTTTTCGCCGTCCAGGTAAGGCTTGATTCGCTCGTTAATTACGTCGACCAGCTCCGCCTGCACGGTATCCGGGCCCATGCCGGGCGGCGCCAGCACGAACGCCGAAACAAGATTACGCTGGCCTTCGGGCAGATAGTCGGCCGGCGGCAGCAGGAATATTCCGATCGCCAGCGGCACGCCGATCAGGCCGGTGATCCAGCCGATTCGACGCTTGCGCGTATCGGTCAGCTTCATCAAGTAACCGGCAGCGTTGCGCCACCAGTGCACGTGTCGATCGTCCATGGCACGGTCACCCAGCAAGCGCCAACTCGCCGCCGGAAGCACGATGATGGCAACGAACAGCGAGCAGATGATGGCCGCCGAGATCACCACGGCCAGGTCGCCGAATAACTGGCCGGCCTCGTCCTGAAGGAAAAACACCGGCAGGAAGATCGCGACCGTGGTGGCCGTCGACGCCACCAGCGCGCCCCAGACCTGACTGGCGCCCCGGTCGGCGGCCTCAAAACCGTCGCGGCCCTGCTCGCGCTGGCGGACGATGTTCTCGAGCACCACGATGGCGGCGTCCAGCACCATGCCGGTGGCAAACGCCAGGCCCGCCATCGAGATGACGTTCAGCGACATGCCGAGCCCATCGAGCACCATGAACGAGAAGCACAAGCACAGCGGGATGGCCAGGGCCACCATCATGGTCGCGCGGTAGCGGCGGAAGAACCACCAGAGAACGCCAACGGCCAGCAACATGCCGATCATGAGATTGGTCACGACCATGCGCACCGATTGCTTGATGTAGATGGTGTCGTCGGAGGACTGGTTCATCTGCAGGCCGGCCGGGTCCAGGCGCGTTTGCTGCAGTTCGGCGACCGCCGCCTTGACCTCGTTCATGACGTTCAGGATGTTCACGCCCGGCTCGGCCACGACGTTCATCATGATCGCCGGCTGGGTGTTCTGGGTCATGCCGCCGGACGAGTCGCGCATGACCCGCTCGATGGTTGCGACATCGCCCAGAAACACCGGCCGACCGTCACGCCATTCCAGCACCAGGCTCTCGAGATCGGGAATTTCGTACTGCCCGGCGAATCGCAAGGTGTACCGGCGTTTGCCGACTTCTTCGAACCCCGCCGATACGTCGGCGTTCTGGCCGAGCTGGCGGCCGATCCGGGCCAGGTCGATGCCGATCGAAGCGGCTTGAAACGGATCGAACTCGATACGCACCTCGAACGGCCGACCGCCGCGCGGGGTGGCCGAGGCCACACCGGCGATTCGCTCGATGCGCTCCTGAACCACGTCCTGAACGAAATCCTGGTACTCGATGATCGGCCGGCTGTTGCCGGCCTTGGGAATGATGCCAAACCAGGCCATGGTATCGCCGAACTGGTCGGTGCCCACGCGAACGCTGGGTTCGGTGACGTCAACGGGATAACTCGAGACCTGGTTGAGTCGCGTGATCACGGCGATCAGCGCGCGATTGAGATCGGCGCCGACATCGAACTCCAGCGTGATGGAGCCCCGCCCCTGGCTGGCCGTGGAATTCATGCGCTTGAGCCCGGGCACGTCCCGGAGCTGCTCTTCCTGCGGCTCGACGATTTCTGATTCGATCTCGGCCGGCGCGGCTGCACGCCATCCAGTGGAAATCGATATCGTCGGCCGGTCGATGTTCGGCGTCATCTGCACCGGCAGGCGCAACAGGCTGAGCAGCCCGAAGATCACCAGCAGAATGCAGCCGACCGCCACGGCGACCGGGTTACTCAATCCTAATCGAGTTAGAGGCACGTTGAGATTCCAGTTGACATTTGTGAATGTTGACCGATGGCGCGTCAAGGCGCTGTCAAATCGGGAAATTTCCTATATGACTCTCAAATCGCGATATGGTGCCCAAGCGAGCACAAAGGGTTCCTGATCAAGGATATGTCTCAGCCAACGGCCAATGGGGCAGGTTGCGGGGGCCGGCGGGGAGCGGCGTTGACTACTGAGAGCTTCGCGCAACGCGCTGAACTCGCCTGCAGCCGCCAGCATCACCGGATGCTCGAAGACATCTACCGGCATGAACCTGCACTGGAATTCCGGCGTGTAATCGCGACACCAATGACTGGGTCATCTACGTGATCGAGATGGTTTTTAGCACCAAAATCGCACCTAACTCATGCGATTGCGGTATCGTATTTACGCTGTGCTTCGGGGTGGAGCTTGCAATTTTTCGATTCGTGATCAGAGTCAAGGTCCGATTCGGCCATGACGCCGATGCTGTTTGCAAACCGAATCAACCCGCCCGGGTACAGGAGTCCAGATGGCTGAAAACTTCGATTACGTCATTGTCGGTGCCGGTTCGGCGGGCTGCGTACTGGCCAGTCGCCTGTCCGCGGACCCGGATTGTCGGGTGCTGTTGCTGGAAGCCGGCCCGCGCGATTGGAATCCGTTCATCCACATGCCGGCCGGACTGGCGCGCCTGGTCAGCTTCAAGTCCATCAACTGGGGCTACGAGACCGAACCGGAACCCAATCTGAACGATCGCCGTCTGTATTGGCCGCGCGGACGAGTGCTGGGCGGTTCCAGCTCGATCAATGCGATGTGCTATATCCGCGGCCACGGGTCGGACTACGACGACTGGCGAGACATGGGCAATCCGGGCTGGGGATTCGACGACGTCCTGCCTTATTTCACCCGCGCCGAGGATCAGCAGCGCGGAGCTTCCGAGCACCATGGCGTGGCCGGACCTCTGGGCGTGGCTGATCTGCAGCATGTCAATGATCTCAGCCAGGTCTTCATCCAGGCCGCCGAGCAGGCCGAATTTTTCCGCAATCGCGACTTCAACGGTCCGGTCCAACGCGGCTTCGGTCTCTACCAGGTCACCCAGCGCCGGGGCCAGCGTTGCAGTACCGCATCGGGCTATCTGCGTCCGGTTCGCTCGCGCCTCAATCTGGTCGTGCGCACTCGAGCCATGGCCACCCGGCTGCTGCTCGATGGTTCTCGCGCATACGGCGTTGAATACCGCAGACGCGGCGTCAGCCGCCCCGTGCACGCCGAACGTGAGGTTTTGCTGGCCGGCGGCTCGATTAACTCGCCGCATCTTCTGATGCTCTCCGGGATCGGCCCGGCAGGCGATCTCGAGGCGGCCGGGATCCAGATCGCTCACGATCTGCCGGGCGTGGGCGGGAATCTGCAAGACCACCTGGATGTCATGACACTGACGCGATGCTTGCAGCCGGTTACTTATGACCACCTGAACGAACTGGCGGTCGGGCTGAAGTACTATCTTTATGGCGAAGGCATAGGCACTTCCAATATCGCCGAGGCCGGCGGCTTTATCGCCAGCGGCCGCGGCAAGCGATCAAGACCGGACATCCAGATGCACTTCGTACCGGCGCTGCTCGACGATCATGGCCGGAATCGGCTGCCCGGCGACGGCTACACACTGCACGCCTGCAACCTCAGGCCGGAAAGCCGCGGCCGGCTGAAAATCCGCTCCAGTGATCCACGCCAGCCGCCGGCCATTCATGCCAACTACCTGGCGACCGCCGAAGATGAGGAAATGATGCTAGCGTGCATCCACGCATCTCGGGAAATCCTTTCCCAGCCGGCGTTCCGGCCGTTTCGCGCGCACGAAATCCATCCCGGAAATGAGGTCACCGATCGGGACGGATTGCTGGAATTCGTCCGCAACAAGGCCGAATCGATTTACCATCCGGTCGGCACCTGTCGCATGGGCAATGATGCCGAAGCGGTGGTCGATCCCCAGTTACGGGTGCGCGGGATCGACGGCCTGCGAGTCATCGATGCCTCGATTATGCCGACCCTTGTGGGCGGCAACACCAATGCACCAACAATCATGATTGCCGAAAAGGCCGCCGACCTGATTCTGGGCAATGCGGTGGCCGAGACACCAGTGCGGTCAGTCTCGCAGGCGGCATGAATTCCGGGCCCGATCGAGCACGCGGCGGAATGGAATCATTACCGCGTCTTTCGGGTCTATTCAACATCTCCCAGCGCAGGGCAATGTCATGGCAGGAATTGTCTCAGCACGTCCAAATAAGCACAAGACACTCGCCGGGCGAAAACATCGATCCCTGTTGGCGCTTGTTTTCGCAACCTTGCTGCCGCTGACCAACTCGCATGCCGAGGAGACTGAAGCCGTGGCTGAACCCACCTCGGGGGAGCAAGCGCCGGAGCGGCCCGTGGAGCGGTTGGAAGAGATGTTGATGGACAACATGCGCGCATCGACCGGGCTTGAGTTCGAGGCCCGGTATGAAAGGTTGCGCCCGCTGATCGGCGAAATCATGGCGGTGGAGCGCATGGCGCGCTTTCTGTTCGGGCGTGACTGGCGGCAATTCGATACCGGACTGCGCGACCAGTTCAACGAGGCGTTCCTGGATCTCAGCGCGGCCACGTTCGCCAGCCGGTTTGGCCAATACAAGGGCGAACGGTTCAGCGCGGTGGAAGTTCAGCGCCAGGCCGAAGATCGCGCCCTGGTGCGGCGCAATCTGACCACCGGCAGCGGCAAGCATGTCGCGTTCGATTACCTGCTGACCCGCGAACATGACCAGTGGCGAATCGTGACCATCGTCACCGACGGCGTGAGCGATCTGGCACTCAAGCGCAGCCAGTACCGAAGAATTCTGGAAAGCGACGATTTCGAGGCCGTAATCACCCGTATCCGCGAAGCCATCGACAACCAACGCAGTGGTTGAGGCGAGTCCGGAGACGCGATTTTTCGAGACCTGGCTGACCCGCGTCACGCGCCATCCGCTGGCGGTGCTGCTGGTCGCCGCGCTGGTCGCGGCCGTTTGTCTGTGGCTTGCCGCCACCCGGCTGGGAGTCGATTCCGACACCGTGGCAATGCTGGACGAGGATCTGCCGTTTCGCCAGGCTTACTCGCGTTTCCAACAACAATTTCCGCAACTCGACAATACCGTGCTTGGCGTCATCGAGGCACCGACTCCGGAACAGGCCGCGACGGCCGCCGAACGACTGACGCATGCGCTGGCCGAGTCGCCGCGGGTGCTTGGCTTCAGTTGGGCGACAGGCAGCGAATTCTTCGCCCGACACGGCCTGCTGTATCTGGATCTGGAACAACTCGAAACGCTGGCCAACCGACTGACCGAGGCGCAACCGCTGCTTGGTCGCCTGGCGCGCCAGACGCGCGCGGACGTTCTGCTCGATCTGCTGCGTGAAGTTGAAATCCGGGCCGGGGATCAGGACCCACCAATCGACCGCGATCGGCTGCACCATCAGATCGCCGAAACCATCGAGCATGCGCTGGCCGGACGCGAGCACTGGCTGTCCTGGCGCCAATTGCTGGAACCGGACCAGGACGGCGCACCACAGGCATACCGCGAAACCCTGATCATCGACCCGTTACTGGATCATGAACGCGTACTGGCCGGCCGGCCGGTGATGCAGGAGCTCGACCGGATCCGCTCCGATCTGGGACTGGAGCAAGGCCCGACCCGACTGTATCTGACCGGCAGCGTGGCACTCGGTTACGAGGAAATGACCAGCGTGATCGATGGTGCGCGTCTGACCGGAATCCTGGCCCTGATCTTCGTCACGGTTATCATGCTGGCTGGATTGCGTTCGGTGAGTCTGAGCCTGATCGCGCTGGTCAATCTGATCTTCGGGCTGGCGATCACGGCCGGATTTGCCGCGCTGGCCATCGGCCGGGTCAACCTGATTTCGGTGGCCTTTGTCGTGCTCTACATCGGACTTGGCGTCAACTATGCGGTGCATTATCTGCTGCGGTACCGCGAAATCGGCCAGATCGAACGCAACCGGGTTTCAGCCGTGATCGCCGCCGGTCGATTTCTGGTGCGGCCCCTGACCCTGAGCGCGGCCACCACCGCGCTGGGCTTTTTTGCGTTTGTTCCGACCGCGTTTTCCGGCATCGCCCAGCTCGGTTTGATCGCCGGGGTGGCGATGCTGGTGACCTTGGCGCTAAGCTACACCACGTTGCCGGCGATGCTGGCACTGTTCACGCCCGACCCCAGCCACCAGGTTCTAAACACTCGCCAGGGCTGGCGTCGGTCGCTGGCCTGGCCGATCGAGTTCCGCCGCTGGCTGATCGCACTCGGAGGGTTGCTGGTTGCCGCCTCACTGCCACTGGCATTCCAGGTGAAGTTCGACGCCGATCCACTCAACTTGCGCGATGCCGATTCGGAGTCGGTGGTCACGATCCGGCGGCTTTTCGACAGCGGCGATGGCGGTCATCGCAACATCCAGGTGCTGCTCGAGGAGGATGCGGCGATCACACCGATACGCGAACGGCTTGCAGCGCTGGATTCGGTCCAGCGCGCGGTCACGCTGGAGAGCTTCATGCCAGCCGATCAGGACGCCAAGCTAATGCTGATCGAGGACCTGGGCTGGTTACTGGGGCCGGACATCATTGATGCCGACTGGCAACGCTCGCCCCAGCAGCCGGCCGATCTGGCCGTGGTCGCCACCGGGCTCGCCGAAGTCATGGAAGCCGATACGCCGCTGGCCGCGGCCCTGGGCAAGCTCGCCCGGCAACTGCAACAGGCCCACGGCACGGAGCTCGCCGATCGGGTCAATCGGCTGCTGATCGGCGGCATGCAGCCGACATTGGGCCGCTTGAGCGACGGGCTCAATGCAAGCACCCCGGTCAGTGAAACTGCGCTGCCGGAATGGCTGGTGTCCCAGTTTCGGGGCAGCGACGGCACGCGCCTGATCCAGGTATTTCCGGCCGGGGACCCGCGTGACGCCCGGGAGCAAAGACGCTTCTTCGACCAGGTTCTGGCTGTCGCCGGTGACCGGGCAACCGGCGCACCGGTGATCCAGCTTGCCGCCGGAGAGGCGATCACCCGGGCTTTCCGCCAGGCGCTGGCGTGGGCGGCCATCGGCATCAGCCTGGTCTTGCTGCTGGCGCTGCGAAGCCTGTCCGACACTGCCAGGGTTCTGGCGCCGCTGGTACTCGGCGGTCTGCTGACGGCCGGGGTCATGGTGTTGCTCGGAATTCCATTCAATTTCGCCAACGTCGTGGCTTTGCCGCTGTTGCTGGGCGTGGCGGTCGACAACGGCATTCACCTGGTGCTGCGCCACCGCGCGGGAATTCTGGCGAACGGAAACGTGCTCGAATCGGCGACCGCGCGGGCAATCGTGTTCGGCGCGATGATCACCGCCGGCGGCTTCGGCAATCTGGCATTCTCGCCGCACGCCGGCACCGCGAGTCTGGGCCTGATCCTGGCCTGCGGCTTGGCCCTGATGGTCATGGCCACGCTGGTATTTGTTCCAGCCCTGCTGGGGCGGCGCGATACATGAGGGCAATGAAAAAGACCTTGTTCCGGCTCGGGGCCGCGCTCGGTCTGGTTGCCGGTTGCGCGCTCCTGGTCTGTGTCGTCCGCCGCTCCGGCGCCAGCCTGGACTTTGCCACACTCGCTCGGCACTGGCCGCTGGCGCTGGCAGTTACCGTCTGGTTTACCTTGCCGTTGCTGGCCGCCTCCCAGTCCTGGCGGCTGCTGTTTCCGAACCATGGCCGGCCACCCGCAGCCTCGGCGCTGTGCCTGACCTGGATCGGCTTCGGCGTCAACTGGCTGTTGCCGGTCGCGGCCATCGGTGGCGAAGTGGTCAAATTCCGGCTCGGTCTGATCGCCGGCTGGCCGGGGACGCGGCTGGCTGCCAGCCTGGTCGCTGACAAGACCCTGCAGGTTGCGACCCAGATTCTGTACCTGCTGATCGGTGCCGGGCTGCTGCTGACCCTGACCGGCAAACTGGATTGGGAACTAAGCGGCGTCATCTGGCTGGCCGGGTTCGCCGCCTGCGTGGCGGTGTTCTTCCGCGCCCAGCGCACCGGGATGTTTTCCGGCATGGCCCGGGCGCTAACCGGAATCAGCGGCGGGCGGCTGGGGCCGGGCGCCGGAACCCGGCGGGTCGACGCCGCGATCCGGCGCGTCTACAGTCGACGCGGGGCATTGTTAAACGCCACTTTGCTGCGAATGGCGTTTCGCGTATTGATGGCCGGCGAAATCATAATGGTGCTGTGGTGGCTGGGGCCGAAGGATTCGACCCTGCCGATGCTGCTGGCCTCGGCCATTGTTCTGGAAAGCCTGGCCCAGGGCGCGCGCGCAATGGCGTTCTTCATCCCGGCCGGGCTGGGCGCGCAGGAAGGCGCACTGATCGGTGCCGGCATGCTGCTCGGACTACCGGCCGAAGGCTTGTTGCTGATCGCCCTGTTCAAACGCACTCGCGAAGTCTTGGCCGGCGGCGCTGGCCTGCTGCTATGGCAATGGATGGAGGCGCGCCGCCTGGCGCCCGCTCCGGATCGCCCCTGACCCGATCTCAGGCCGCCAGCAGGCCGCGCGCGCGATAGTCGGCAATTGCATCGACAATGGTCTGATCCAGTGGCCTGGGGCTCCAGCCCAGTCGCGCGCGGGTGCGACGATTGTCGAATTCGACCCGGACCCCAGCCAGCCGGACCCCGGTCAGGGGCGCGGACGGCGGCTTTCCGGTCACGCGGTCGGCGATGAATTCCTGCACGGCGGCAACTGAGTAAGCGAGCGCGTAGGGCACCCGCCGGCGCGGCATTGCAACCCCGGAATGACGTTCCAACAGCGCCAGCAGATCACCCATTTGCACGTCATGCGCGCCCAGAATATAACGCTGTCCCGGCTCGCCTCGGGTTGCCGCCAGCCAGTGCCCGAGTGCAGCATCGCGCGCGTCGACCAGATTCAGGGTCGTCGGCAGCCAAGCCGGGAACCTGCGAGTGAGAAATCCCAGCATCATTTTCGACGGCGGCGTCAGCCACGGATCGCCCGGGCCGGCCGGCACCGTCGGATTACATACGATCACGCGCTGGCCGTGCTCTGTCCAGGCCCGCAGAGCCTCCTGTTCGGCAATGCGCTTGCCTTCGCAGTAAGGTCCGGCCATCGCCTCGGGCCCGAGCTCGGTGTGTTCATTGACGACCTGGCGTTGTCGCCGCAAGCGCGCATCGATCAGGATCGATTCGGTGGAAGTGTGGACCACCGTCTCAACCTGGGCCGCGCG
Organism: uncultured Halomonas sp.; assembly: GCA_964453565.1. Lineage (GTDB taxonomy): Bacteria > Pseudomonadota > Gammaproteobacteria > Xanthomonadales > Wenzhouxiangellaceae. The sequence goes on along the minus strand of CAYVPB010000008.1, from coordinate 50,043 downwards.
CGCGTTATCCAGCACGATCCGGGTGCCGCGAGCGTTGACGGCGACGAAGTCACGCTTGTCCGGCGCCCACAGGCCGGCCAGCGCGGCCATGTGGAAAACCCGGCCACAGCCGGCCACCGCGTCGGCTACCGCGGCCTCGTCGATAATCGAGCCCTGGCGATAATCGACGCCGGCCAACCCGGCCTGCGGCTGCTTGAGATCCAGAACGCGCACCTGTTCGCCCTGCTCCAGCAACAGCCGCGCCAGATGGGTGCCGATAAACCCGGCGCCGCCGGTAATCAGATTGAGCATGGGAGATACCGTTGAATCGATGATGAATTGCAAAAGCCAAAGCAATCACGGACCGGTGTAGTCTGCCACCAGCTTCCAGAATCTTCCCATCCAATGTCTGTTACCGGACCGAATCGAAATTCAGTGCGCAAGCCCAGCGCGACCTGGACCCATCCGCTTATGGGCGCCAACCCGGCCACAGTGCTGCGCTTGCTGTGCGAGCAGCGGGTCCCGGCGTCCATGTTGCCGCGCATGCTTGCGTTCTGCGGGGCGGCGCTGGGGCGCTGGCCGCTATCGCTGGCCGAACGCGCGATGGTCGCGGCCCGACCCGATCCACTTCGCGACATGCCGCCGCCGGTATTCATACTCGGTCACTGGCGAAGCGGGACCACGCACCTGTTCAACCTGATGAGTCGCGACCCGCGTTTTGCCTGGCCCGACCCGTTCGCCACCGGCATGCCGTGGGATTTTCTGCTGCTGGGCCGGGCGCTCAGGCCACTGCTCAGGCGTGCACTGCCGGAGAGCCGGTTCATCGACAACGTCGCCGTCGAGGCCGACTCGCCGCAGGAAGACGAGATTGCGCTGGCCTCGATGCAAACGCTGTCGTACTACCACGCGCTGTATTTCCCCGAAGCGTTTGTTGAGCATTTCGAGACCGGTGTATTTCCCGATCCGGGCGCGGTCGATGCGGTCCGGCGGGCCCGGCGCGAGCGGATGTTTCTGCATTACTGCCGCAAGCTGTTGCTGCAATCGGCGGGCAACACACTGCTGGTCAAGAATCCGGTTTACACCGGCCAGGTCGCCGCTCTCCTGAAATTGTGGCCAGACGCGCGTTTCATCCACATCCACCGCAACCCGTACACGGTGTTCGAGTCGACGCGCAATTTCTATCGCAAGCTGCTGCCGCAGTATGCACTGCAAGCCTATGACCCCGAAGCGGTCGAGCCGCTGATTCTCTCGACCTATCCGCGCATGCTTGAACGGATGTATACCGACACTCACCCGCTTGCGCCCGGACAGTTCATAGAAGTCAGCTACCGCGACCTGGACCAGACGCCGATCGAATGCCTGGAGCGCATATACGGCCAGCTCGGACTCGAAGGCTTCGATACGCTGCGCCACGATTTCGAGCGCTATCTCGAAAGCATCCGTGGCTATCAGAAAAACCCGCACCGATTCGACCCGGACACGCTGGACAAGGTCGAAAGTGCCTGGGGCGAATATCTCGCGCGCTGGGGCTACCAGCGCCCGGATCAGTAGCCGGCTTTCTTTTCCTGATTGGTTAGATGACTCAGCTATTCGACCCCCTATTACGGCGCGCCTGGCGACGATTCCGGTTGGGTGTTGGTGACCGCTTCATCCTCAGCCAGCGGGGAAACCCGCGGCCCCGGCTCGGCGAAGCGCTTGACCCAGTCGCGGACCTCGCCATACCAGTGCAGCGAATTGTTCGGTTTGAGGATCCAGTGGTTTTCGTCTGGATAGTAGACTAGTCTGGATTCGATATCGCGCCCGCGCAGGGTTCTGAACAGCTCGAACGACTGGCCGACCGGCACCCGCAGGTCCTTCTGGCCGTGAATGATAAGGCTGGGGGTCTGAAACTGGTCGGCGAAATAGTGCGGCGAGATGGCCCGATACAGATCCGGGTTCTGCCAGTAAGGCCCGAAGCGCTGCTCGTGGACGGCAAAGTCGGCCGAAGTCTGGGCATACAGGTCGTAGACCGCGGCATGGATGACCAGCGCATTGAATGGATGCTCGCGGCCGAGCAGGATGGCCGAAAGATAACCGCCGTAGCTGCCGCCTCCGGCAACCACCCGTTCTGGATCGATCCACGGTTGCTGCATGAACCAGTCGGTGGCCGCGATCGTGTCTTCGTATGGCTTGCTGATCCAGTCCGGATTGATGGCATCGGCGAAACCCTGGCCGAAGCCGGTCGAGCCGTGAAAGTTGTGCCAGGCCGTGACATAGCCCCAGGACGCAAAGGTCTGGGCATTCCAGCGAAAGTGGAACTGGTCAGTGATTGCGCCGTGTGGCCCGCCGTGAATCAACAGGAACAGCGGGTAGCGCTGTTCCGGGTCGAAGCCGGGCGGATAGTGCACCCACATCTGGATCTCGGCGCCTTCCGCGCCGGTATAGGTCACCGATTCGTAACTGCCGAGGTCGATGTCGGCCAGCACCCCGTCGTTGAAGGTCTCCAGCCGGGTCGCTTCGCCGCTTTCAGGATCCAGGCGCACGATCCTGGGCGGATACAAAAAGCTCTGGTTGCGCGCGATCAGGGTGCCGTCGCTGGCAATCGACAGGCTGTCGAAGTCGGTCTGGCCGGTAATCGGCACCGGTGCGGCATCGCTTAGCGGCAGGAAGTGGATACGGGTCAGGGCCTGATCATCAATGGCACCGAACAGCCCGGCCGAGTCCGGCGACCAGACCAGGCCGGACGCGGACCGGTCCCAGTCGCCATGCACAAGCCGGGTCCGGTCGGTGGCCAGTTCATGGATCATCAACTTGCGCTGATCGGCATAGAAACCCGCGATATGCTGGCGCGTGAAGGCCAGCAATTGTCCGTCGGGCGAGAACAGCGGATTGGTATCCGGCGCGGTATTGCCACGGGTCAGATTGCGCGCCTGCTGTGTTCCGGGCCGCAGCAGAAAGATATCGGGATCGGGGTAAATGCCTTCCTCGCTGCTGTCGGCGACGAAAGCGATCAGGCTTTCACCCGGTGCAACGCCATAGTCGCCGGTGCCGGGACTGGCCGGCGAAAGCGCCAGGCCGGCCGGCTGCGTCAATGCCTCGATCTCGCCTCCGGCGGCCGGAATCCGGAACAGGTGATTTTCACGATCCTGATCCAGCCAGCGGTCGAAGAATGAATACGGCAGATCATCCCAGACATGCGCCGAAACCTTGTTGTCCTTTTCGGCCTTGAGGTGTTCGGCCATCTCTTCAAAACTCTTGTCCGGCCACACGCTGGAGATGAAGTAGATGTGCCCGCCGACCCACTTCAGCGCCGCAACACCGGTCGGGACTTCGCCCAGACGCACGGCCTCCCCGGGTTCGTCCATCGGCAGAATGTAGATCTGCCCGGCATCGTCCTTGTCGCGCTTGCTGGCAAAGGCCAGTTTCGACCCGTCCGGCGCAAACACCGGGCTGGAAGCGCTCATGCCGCTGCCGGTCAGCGGCCGCTGAACCTCCCCGTCCACCGCAGCCAGCAGCCACAGCCGGGTCTCGGACTCGTCGGACTCGGTGTCGTAGCTCGTCACCGGCACCACCACATGACCGCCTTCCGGCGAGATCACCGGCGAACCCAGCCGATCCATCTTCCACAGCACCTCGGCTGACAGCAAGTTGGGCGAATCTTCGGCCCCGGCCGAGGGCAACAGGAAAATCAGGCAAGAGAGAAAAGCAAGCGGTTTCATGAATCTGGCTCCAGAATTTTTAATCACTGATGATAATGCACCCGCCCCTCGATAAACGCGGCCGGCTCAGTACAGGAACAATCGCGAATTGGAATTTGCTTCTACAAAAAATCAGCCGAGCCCAGATCCGTAAGAGCCTGCTTGCAGGCGAATCTCGCTGGCCGCAACACCATAATTGCAAGCAAGCTTCTGCGGAATGCTAGGCATTGCGCCAGCCTCAATAAAGTGTCAGCGCATCCACATCCATGGTGTAGGCGGAATCGGCAGTGTCGTTGCTGATTTCCTCGACATTCAGCGTGCCCTCCATCCAGAACGCGTCCCAGATATTGACCATCGGAATCGGTTCTTCCAGACGGCCGTAGATGATCTGATTCGCCGGCGGCGGCGGAACATGGATGCAGGCGCCAAAGTACGGCACCAGAAAGAACTCTTTGAGCTTGCCGTCACGGGTGGTCTCGACCGGAACAACAAAACCGGGCAGCCGCACCTCCTGTCCGTCCAGTTCACCGACCGTGGTCCAGGACTGAAATGCATCAATCGGACCGAAGCCGCTGTGATCGACGCTGCCCTGGCCGTTCAGCCAGTTGTCGGCCTCGGATTGCGGCATCAGGTCCAGCCACTCGATCTCGCGCACCTCGGCGGCAGCCGGCAAGGCCAGAATCAGGCAGACCACGCTGAAAATCACTCTGTACATGGAAGGTTCTCGCAGATAAGAGTTTCGGAGTCGCTGTATTGGATGAAATAGCGGCCGTGAAGTTCGGGCAATTATTTACAACCTGACCTGCATGCCGTCGCTGAGCGTGCGCCGGTAGGCCATTATGGCCGGGACCAGCGCGACCAGCACGCCGGCCACGGCGATCATGGCCAGCACCAGCCATTGCCAGGGCTCGAAGGCATTGAAGCCGACCGCGATGCCCAGTCGATCCAGCAGCATTGGCGCGCTGAACCACAAGCTCAAGCCGGCCAGCAACACCCCCGAGACGATCCCAGCAACCACTATCGACATAGCCTCCAGCAACAGCAGTCCGCTGACCTGCCAGGGTCGTGCCCCGCAGGCGCGCAGGATGGCCATTTCGCGGCGGCGCTCGTTGAGCGTGCTCAGAAGTGCCGTGAGCATGCCGAGCAGGCCGGCCAACACTACCATCGCGGCGACCACACGCAGGATCTGCTCGGCCAGGCCGGTGATACGCCACAACTCCTGCAACGCGATGCCGGGGAGAACCGCCAGCAGTGGCTCACCGTCGCGCCGGTTGATTTCATACTGCAGCCCGAACACCGCGGCGCGCGTTTTCAGACCGGCGAAAAAGGCCGTGATCTGATCGGGTTCAAGTTCTTCGCCAGAATTCGCAGCCGCGGCGGCAGGCCGGCTGCCGGGACGCGGCGCCGCGCCGCTTTCCCAGCCGATATGAATGGCCGTGTGCGCAGCCAGGCTGATATACAGCGACTGATCGACCGGCGTGCCGCTCGCGGCCAGCACACCGCTGACGCTGAACGGATTGTCGTCGTGATGCTGCAGACTGACCCGACCAGTGCCGTGGGCGAGAGTCAACTCATCACCCACTGAGAGCCCGTGCTGTCGCGCCACTGCTGCGCCGACAACTACATCGTAGAGCGCTTCGAACCGGCCTCCGTCACGAAACTCCAGCGCCTGGCGATCACCATAACGGTAATGCTCGAACATCGCCGAAGTGGTGCCGATCACGCGGTTGCCGCGCCAGGAATCGCCCAGCGAAATCGGAATTGTCCACGCAACCATGGGATGCGAGGCGATTTCGCGGTAACTTTCCATGCTGACATTGCGCGTCGGATCACCCAGGCCGAAGACCGAATACAGCAGTAACTGCACCGGCGCGGTAGGTGCGCCGACAATCAGGTCGGTGCCCGAAACGGAACGGTAAAAGCCCTCGCGCACCTGGCCGCGCATCTGCTCGACCAGCACCAGCAGCGCAATTGAAATGGCTATCGTAGCCACGGTCAGCGACACCGCGGCACGACGATTGAACAGCGATCCACGCGCCAGTTTCAGGAGCACGGCAAAGCCTCTGCTCGATTGATGTCGGCCAGTTCGATCTGGCGGTCGAACCGCCTGGCCAGGCTGCGATCATGACTGACGAACAGAATCGCGCTGCCGGCCTGTTCGGCCTGGTCGAACAGCAACTCTATAAAACGGTCGCGCCGATCGCTATCCAGCGCAGAGGTCGGCTCGTCGGCCAGAATCAGATCGGGCCGGCCGAACAATGCCCGGGCCGCGGCCACCCTTTGCTGCTGGCCAATGCTCAGCTCATTGGCCGGCCTTTGCCAGCGGTCGCGCGGCAGTTCCATGGCCTCCAGCAGTTGCGCCGCATCCACCTCGGGATCGGCTACGCGCCCGCGTCTTCGGGCCGAGAACCTTATGCCCAGCCCGATATTGCCGATAGCATCCAGCCAGGGCAGCAGGTTGAGCTGCTGAAAGATGATGCCGACGTGATCGGCGCGAAAACGATCACGTGCCGCCGCGCCAATCGATTCCAACGCCTGGCCGGCCAGGCGGATCGAACCGCGATCCGGCACGATCAAACCACCGATCAACGCCAGCAGCGTGGATTTGCCCGAACCCGACGCACCGACCAGGAACACGCGCTCCCCGACTGCAATGCCCAGATCCAGCCCGGCGATGACCGGCACCGGGTCGGCTGGCCAGCGGAATTCGAGTTGCTCAAGCTCCAGCAACGCCTTGCTCATTGCAAGTCGACCCGCCCGGTACCAGCACGCAGATCAAATTGCCGGACCATGGTCGCGGTCAACACATCCAGGCGCAGTCGCGAGTTGTCGTACCAGCCTTCGAACAGGTCCAACTCGATCCATGCAAGCCGGGCCGGTTGCGCGCATTCGAGTTCCACCTCGATTTCAAATTCGGCATGGCGCCCATCATCATGATGGTTATGTTCGTGTTCATGCCCATCATCGTGGTAATCGTTATGCCGGTCTTGATTATGGTGCTCATTTTCCTGATCGTGCTGATGTTCATGATCGTGCTCATGTTCCTGATTGTGGTCGTGGTCATGCTCATGATCGTGGTCATGCTGGTCCGGCGAAGCCACTCCAAATCCAGGCGTATGAATCTCAAGCCGAGTCGTGACACACTGGGCGGTGGCCGGGCTGCGCAGCCAGGCGCCCTCCTCGAGACGCTTGAGCGCGCGGTCGAAGCGAAGCTGCTGCCCCTCATTGCGCGGAGGATGCTCGAAGCCGACCAGATTAAACCCCGGCATCCGCAATCTGAGCGAGACCTCGCCAATATCCACCGCAAGCTGCCCGGTTGCCTGGCCATGCTCATGAGCCTCCAGTTGCTGCGCGAAAACCGGCATGGCCACCAACGAAAGCAGGCTTGCGGCACAAGCCCGGGGAAGAGGTCGGTTCCAGTTCATCGATAATCTCCCGGATCAGAAAGTGTTATATTATAACATCCTTGATTTTGTGGAAATCGGATGATTCGCTGGCGCGGGCTGGGCGACAGGCTGGGCATGGTCGCGGCCATCGGCTGCGGAATTCATTGTGCCATGTTCAGCGTTTTGCTGATGCTGTATCCGGCGCTGTGGATGAGCCGCTCGTTTCGCCACAGCGGGTTGTTCCTGTGGCTGTTCTACGCTGAATGGGTCTTTCTGGCAATGGCTTGGCTGCTGGTGGCCATCACGATGATTCCGGCCATCTTTGACAAACGGCGCTGGGCAGCGCCGGTCATGGCGGCCACCGGATTGCTGATTATGACGGTGGCCATCGTCTCTCCTGTGCACGGTAGCTCGGCGTGGGTCAGTGTTCTCGCCCTGGCGGGCGGGTTGCTGGTCGCCGCCGCTCACATCGTCAATCTGCGTCATTTGCCACCCTGCCCGGGCCGCAGTTCATCTCCCGAATAAACTGCATTTGCGTCACGGCCCGGCATGGTGGACAATTCCGCCTCACGAATAACAAGTTAGGGCACCCCGGATTATGCAGACTACCTCCGTCCATGGCATGTGGTCGTCGCGACTCATGTTCGTTCTCGCCGCAACCGGCTCGGCCGTCGGGCTGGGCAACATCTGGCGCTTTCCCTACATCACCTCTGAAAACGGCGGCGGCGCGTTCGTGCTCGTCTATCTGGGCTGTATCGCGCTGGTCGGCCTGCCGATCCTGTTTTCCGAGATCGTGGTCGGCCGGCGCGGCCGCATGAGTCCGATCAACTCGTTGCGCGAACTGGCCGACGACGCCGGCGCCACGCGTGCCTGGATGGGGCTGGGCTGGCTGGGTCTGGTGGCCGGTTTTCTGGTGCTGAGCTTTTACTCGGTGGTCGCCGGATGGACGCTGGCCTACGGGTTCGAATACTTCAAGCAACTCATCATGATCGGGCCCGGCATTGAAAATCCCGGAGCCGCCTTCGATGCCCTGATCGGCAATCCCGCGCGCCTGATTTTCTGGCATGCGCTGTTCATGATCCTGACCGTCGGCGTGGTCGGGCTGGGTGTGGAGAGGGGCCTGGAACGCGCCGTTTCGGTACTGATGCCGACCCTGTTCGCACTGCTGGTGCTGCTGCTGGGCTACGGCATGAACACCGGCCACTTTCAAGAGGCGATGGGCTTTCTGTTCCGCCCCGACTGGTCGCAGGTCTCAGGCAAGATGATCATCACCGCAATGGGCCAGGCATTCTTCACCCTGAGCCTGGGCATGTGCGCAATCATGGCCTACGGCGCCTATCTGCCCTCGCATATCAACGTGCCCAAAGTCGGCATTTCGGTGGCATTCGCCGACACTGCCGTGGCGCTGATCGCCGGTATGGCAATCTTCCCGATCGTACTGGCCTTCGGTCTGGACCCGGAAGGCGGTGGCGCCGGCTTCATCTTCACCTCGCTGCCGCATGCGTTCAACTCAATGCCCTACGGCATCGCATACGGCATGGCGTTCTTCGTGCTGCTGGCAGTCGCGGCGTGGACCAGCTCGATCTCGCTGATGGAGCCGCCCACGGCCTATTTTGTCGAGACCACCAATTACTCACGCAGGCAGGTGGCCACCTTCGTGGCGCTGGCCACCTGGGCGTTCGGATTGCTGTCCGTGTTCGGCCTCAACATCTGGTCCGAAGTCAAGATCGGCGGCAAGGACATCATGGGCGCGGTTGAGTACGTCGCCGCCGACATCATCCTGCCGATCGGTGGCCTGCTGACTGCAATCTTCGCCGGCTGGGTGCTCTCAAACCGCATCACGCGCGAGGAGCTGGACGAGAAAATGCCGAACTGGGCCTTCCAGGCCTGGCTGTGGCTCACCCGCGTGGTCACGCCCATTCTCATCCTGTTCGTGATGGCTGCGCTGCTCGGGATCATCTGACGGCATGACCTTTCGGACCGGGGCGCGCCCCGGTCCGAAAGGCAGCCGCCTTGAAGGCCCGTGCGGCACACGACCACTCGGCAAGGGTTCCAAATCCGAATCGTAAAATCTTGCATTGCCCGTGAAGATCTTGCCGGGCGTAAGGACGCGCCCGTCCTCCTGATCGCACCTGGTAATCGAGCTGGTGCTGGCGATTTCCCCTATTGACACGGTCGGGCTGATGGAAGCGCCGGGCTGTAGTTACCGTCCAGCGCTGCCCATCGTCTGCAGGCACCGCAGCCATTTTGCGCGAGCCCTCTCGCCGCCGACCGAGACACCGATCAGGGTGACGCGGACCGGTTTGAAGCCGCAGAAACGCAGGATGTTGCGGCGGAAGCTCTTCACGCTATGGGCACGATAGAACAGCCGGTAGAAAAATCCAGGCATGCCCATGGTGACCACCAGGCGCGCCGACTTGCCCTCCAGCCGGCGCGACCCGAAGCTGCTGATGCCGGCCTCGCTGTGCGTGACGAAACCAGGGCGAAAGGTCTGTTCGAGAAAGGCCTTCACGATGGCGGGCATGTCCCCCAGCCACAGCGGGTAAATGAACATCAGGTGGTCGGCCTGTTCGATAGCGCGCTGGGCCTCGCCAATGACGGCCGGCGGCTCGCCCTGCTCGAAATCCTCGGGCCGCCGCAGCCACGGGAAATCGAGCCGGGCGATGTCGATCCGGCTGACCTCATGGCCGGCCACGCGCGCGCCTTTGATATAGGCCTCGGCCAGCGCGTGGCCAAAATGGCCACCGGCCGGATCGGGATGGCCCTGGAAAACGACGATGCGCCTGCCCATATGTGTTCGCTCCTTCAGTGGCGACTTCATGATCAACGATTCTGAAGCGTTGTGAGTTGAGCCACATCAAGCACCCCTGTTTCAGCGCATAGAACCAAGAACGGCCAGATGGCAGGGCCCGGACCACCGGTGATCAGAGTTGAATTCATTCGCGATCCGAAACCGCAACGACCGGGCGACCCGCTGTAGCAGCTGAATCCGTCGGCGACTGTTTCCGGATTGATCGCGGTCAGAGAACGACCGCCATGTCAAATTCATCCATCGGAGGGAGGCGTGCATATTCCAGTCCGTAGTCAACATCCCATTCAGGCCGCGCGGTTCTTCGCACGCGAACTCACGCTGGTCCACAGGCTCGAGGTTGACATAACCGTGATCGGGACACACCGATCGGCAAAGCGTGGTCTTCCCCGATTGCCGCGGCTCGGTCACGGTCAGCGACGCATACTGGCTCGCCAGCTCGCGTAGCACCACTTCGAATTTTCGGGGGCGCGGCATGCATAAATTGTAATTTGCATTTTTTGCAAATCGTGCCGGGAGCAGTTGGTTATACACGCGGCCGGTCCCCTGATGTGGCCGCGGTCGGATACCGCTTGCGGGTCTGGGCCCGCTGAGGACGTCAATTCCGTCGGCATCTAGGATTGGATTTGTTCGGACCTCGCCGGAAGTGACTGATGAATCAGCAACGCCTCAGCAGCAGGTGACCGTGTTCATCCAGCCGGGCATGCCACTTCTTCGCCACCCAGGTGGTGGCGTCCGGATCGATCACAATCGCTGGCCCGGCGACCGAACGATCGGCCAGGGCGCCGCGTGCGTGAACCGGGATGTCGCCGCCTTGCGGAATGCTGTCGACATGTTCGCCAAGCGCTGGAACGTTTTTCAGTCGGGCCGGTCCACGTGCCTCGACGCGCAGAGTAACCAGTTCCACCGGCAGATCCAGGCGATGTCCCCAGGCCTGTTGATGCGCTTCGTGAAACGCGGCGGCCAGTTGATCCGGTGACTGAACGCGCAATTCCAGCGTTGCGCTCTGACCGGCGTAACGGCAGGCCACCAGTTTGACAATCTTCAGTTGGCCGGCCGCTACACCTTCAGCAATCAGTTCGTCACGTGCCTGCGCAACAAGAGGATCGAGTGCCGACTGAAGCTCCTGTGCATCGAGTGCATCAGCCGTCTTGAGCAGGCTGGCAGTGGCCTGACGACCTGATTCGGCCACCAGCATGCCGAGTGCGGAAAGCACGCCCGAACGGGCCGGAACCACGGCCCGGGTCATGCCCAGACTTTCGGCCAGTTCGCACACATGCAAGCCACCGGCGCCGCCGAAACACATCAAAATGGCCGACTTCGGATCGACGCCACGCTCGGCCGACATCACCCGCAACGCCCGGCTCATGTGCTCGTTTGCAATCCGGATCACGGCGTGTGCGGCTTCGGTCATGGAAAGGTCGGCCTGTTCGCCCAGCTCGCGCATCGCGCTTTCCGCGGCATCGAAATCCAGCGCGTGATCACCACCCAGGCGGGTTTTTTCCGGCAGCCGACCGAGAATGAGATTGGCATCGGTGACGGTCACTTCGCGGCCACCGCGACCATAACAGGCCGGACCCGGATCGGCTCCCGCCGACTGCGGTCCGACTCGCAGCAGGCCGCCGGCGTCGACGCGCGCAATCGACCCGCCGCCGGCGCCGATGGTATGCATGTCGACCATCGGCACCGCAACCGGATAACGCCCGATTCGCCCTTCGCGCGTCAAGGTGGGCTTGCCTTGCAGCATAGCCACGTCGGTGGAAGTCCCGCCCATATCGAAACTGAGCAGCCGCTCGCAGCCGATTTCACGCCCGACATGCGCGGCTGCGGCCAGACCGCCAGCGGGACCGGAAAGCAGCAGGTGAACCGCTCGGGTCACCGCCTGATCGGCCGAAACCGTTAATCCACTGGATTGCATGACCGCCAGCCGACCGACCGCCAGCGCCTGGCCCAGGCGATCCAGATAGCCGGCCAGTTTCGGCCCGACCGAAGCATTAAGCCAAGTCGCGACGGCGCGCTCATATTCGCAAATTTCGGGCAGCACCGCGGATGAAAGCGAAACCGGAATGTCGTCCGGCACGCTCCCGGCGAGTTGCTGTTCGAGTTCGGGATTGACCCACGAAAACAGCAGGCAGACCGCCACTGCCTCCGGCTGGAGTTTGCGGATTCTGTCGCGCAGGTCCCGGAGCTGTTCGGGATCCGGCCGTTCCAGCACTTGCCCGTCGCGGTCCACGCGGGCCTCGACCCCGAGACAACAATCACCGGGCACCGGATCATCAACGACGGGCTGTTCCAACCGATACAGGTGGTCGCGGTTCTGACGCGCAATCGAAAGCAGATCGGCAAATCCGTTCGAGGTGATCAGGACTGTCCGGGCACCCTTATCTTCCAGGACCGCATTGGTGCCAACAGTGGTGCCGTGGACCAGCTCCACCGGCTTGTCGGTCAACCCGAGCTGGCCCAATCCTTCAACGATCGCGCGGGCCGGATCATCCGGGGTGGACAGCACTTTGGCCGTGCGCAACCGATCATTTTTCAGTACCACGAAATCCGTGAAAGTGCCGCCGGTGTCGACGCCGACCCATGTCATCGATGCGCGATCCGGCACTTCACTCATCAGTTGCCTCCCCGTTTGAGCATTTCAGCGCAACGGCTTCGGCAACCCGCTGCCAGGGGAACCGCGGCCCGGGGTCGGTCTTGCGTCGGACCCATGCTGCCGGATTATCACTGGCCGGAACCATGCGCCTGTCAAGTTGATCGTGACCCACCATGCATTTCAGCTCCGGCAAACTCCGGTTGAGTTCCCGCAATAAGGCAATCAAAGCCGTCAGTTGTCGTTCGCTGTAGGGTTGCGGCCAGTGCTGCCGGCGACTGTCGTGCCAGTCGGGCCAGCGTCCCTGATTGACCAGTTCGATCCCGATCGAATCCCCATTGTGATCGGCGACATGATGGGCGACCCGGTCCAACGGCACCCATTGTTCAACCGAGCCATCGCGGTCGATATAGAAGTGACCGCTGTTGCCGGTCACCGATTCCGGATAGTGAATGCGTTCGCCGTATTCGCGTGCCGTTTCCAGATCCGGCAGCTCAGTGGCATGGATGACCACGCGCTGGATGCCCGACACCGCGCGTGGCGTCAGCCGATCAGCATACGATAACGGGCGCTGGTTGATCTCGACCACTTCCTTTCAATCCGGCGCTTCCGGATTTGCACGTTCGGCGATCCCGTCCAGCATCGCATCGAGACGATCGCGGCCGTACCATTCGCCTGCGCGCATCACAGCGCGAATCCGGCGGATGTTGGAAATATCGACCAGGGGATCGGCTTCCAGCACCACCAGGTCCGCCACGCATCCGGGGTCCAGACAACCATGCGCGGACTGGTCGAGGAAGCGGGCGACATTTATTGTGCCGGTCGCCAGCGCCGCGGCCGGGCTCAATCCGGCCTCGACATAAATCTCGAGCTCATGATGCAGCGCATCCCCCGGAACATTCATGATCTGCGGGGCATCAGCTCCCAGAAGCAGGCCGGCGCCGGCCTCATGCAGGGCCTGAATCAACCGGCGCCGCACCTCGACAAAACGCGCCAGCGCATCGGCCGATTGTGATTGACGCATCTGTTGCACGCGCGCCGCCCACTGGTCACGGGTCGCGGCATCGACGAAACGCATGGCCGCACGCTTCAGCAAATCATCGGGATCGGCCAGCGCCAGGTTTTCGATCAGGGTCTGGGTGGGAACGTTCCAGACGCCGGCCCGGGCCGTACGTTCAGCCCAGGCCGTGACCCGGTCCGTCTCCATCGCATCACCCAGATTGAAGCCGAACAGTGCCGGTTCGCGCTGACGGGCCGGATGATCCTGCGGCACCAGGACTCCGGCATAGCCGTCCAGATGATCGACCGTCGCCTGGTGAGCATCCAGCGCCCGTTCAATGCCAACCCCCAGTGACACATGGCCAGCGTAAGGCATGCCAAGCGAATCTGCGGCACGCACGATGGCGGCGAACGTGTCCGGCCGCAATCCGGGATGCAGTTTCAGAAAGTCATAGCCGGCTTCGAACTGCGCGCGCACCATGTGCCGGGCGCGCGCCGCATCGGCAACCGAGTTGCCGTTCAGGGAAGGGCCGGAGGTCATCAGGCGCGGTCCGCGGCGCTGGCCCAGCGCCAGTTCGCGGCGCAAGGTCAGGTGTCCCGGCTCCCCCAGCATGCCGCGAATGGTCGTGATTCCGTGGGCCAGGAACAGATCGAGCACATCTTGGACCCGTTGCGGCTCATTCATGGGCGGGACATGTGCATGCATTTCAGCCAGTCCCGGCATCACGAATGCACCTTGCAAATCGATGCGCCGGCCGGATTGAGTCTCGGAACTGCCCGGATCGACAATCCAGCCAGACTGGATCTCGAGCGTGCGCGGTTCGAACACCTGCCCCGCGGCAACATCGACCACACGCGCGTTATCCAGGGTCAGGCGCTGCGCGTCGGCGCTGCCGACAATCAACATGCCGGCCACCAGCATCAGCAATATCCGAAATATTTGCATGGCCGCGATCTCCGTCAGACTTGGGGCATCAGCCCCTATGGTAGAGCAGGAATCGCTGGCTGCGGTCGCCGGCAGTTCAGGGAGGCCGGGGAAACTGTTTCCAAGCGCAAATGAACGTGAATAAACGCAAATAAATCCCTGAACCCCGAATCGGATCGAGGTTGTTGGCGGAAAACAGAGCGACCAGGGTCAATCAGATCGCTCTCCCAGCTCACCAGAAATTTGCGTTCATTTGCGGTCTCAATCATAAAAACAGCTCCAATCAGAGACCGCGTTCTTTGGCTGAGACTCCTACCTAATCAGGAAATTTTTGTTCGACTAAGAAGGCCCGCTCAGGCGGGCCCTGAATCGATCAACCATGAATTGATCTGAAGGCTACCCCCGGGTCAGATGGTCGAACCGGGGACGAAGGAAAGCTGGCGCGAGATTTCGCGCACAAGTTCCGGGGTCTTGATTCCGGACTGAGCCACCAACGCCAGGCTGCCGCGCTCGAGATTGACCACGGTGGACTCCATGCCACCATCCAGCGGGAAACTGGTCGGCGCCCCGGGAATATGCGTCCTGGGCATGTAGTACATGGTCACCGGGCCCTGCTCGGTTGCCAGAACCACATGCGCCCCGGCGCCATCTGGCGTCGGGCAGAATTTGCTCACCCGGATCTGGTCCATCAACTCCGGGCTGATCTGCACGCCGAGCTCGGCAAATACGTATTCGATCCGTTCCATGCTGGAAGGCTGGCTATCGGCCACGGCCATGACCTGCGGGCCATCATGCTCCCAATGTCCGGTCAGATAGGCCCTGATATCAAGGTGATCCGAGCCCGGGTCACCGACCATAAGAAACGTGACCAGCGCCACGGCCAGGGCCATTGATGCGGCAACCGCGCTGAGCTGCGGCCAGCGCTTCCAGCCTGGCGGTTCGCTCAGGGACTGCTCGAGAATGATCGAATCGGCCAGGCCCTTCGGCACGGGCACGTTGAAGGCGCCTTCGAGCAATGCCTCGAAGTGGTCGGACTCGGCCGCTGCAAGCGCAAATCCCCCGCCCTGGGCACGCGCCTGGCGCATGTCCGCGGCCCGCTCGCGCGGCGCGATCATCAACTGTCTTTTGAATTCAAGTAAGTTCATGCACGTTTCCTTTGCGTCCCGATGGCTGCACCTTTTCCTTCAGTTTTTCGCGTGCGCGAAACACCCGGGTCATCACCGCGCTTTCGGTCAATTCAAGCTGGCCGGCAATCTCGGCAATCGACAAACCCATCACAGTCTGGAGAATCAACGGTTCGCGATATTTTTCTTCCAGTTCCAGCATGGCCTCGCGCAGCAGATCGCGCTCGGTCCGGTCTTCCGGGGTCAATTCCGATTCCTCGGCGACCACGACGTTATCAATGTCGGTGATTGGCGGCACCTTGCGCTCGAAGGTGCGGGCATATTCACGTCTGAGAATGGTAATCAGCCAGCTTTTGGCCGCCTTTGCATCTTTGAGGCTGTCCAGCGCCTTCCAGGCACGCAGGAACGTCTCCTGCACCAGATCGCTGGCAAGCGCGTGGTCGCCGCACAACCAGACACCAAAGCGAAACAGATCATCAGCATACTGCCGAGCCAGCGCATCAAAGCGCCTTTTGCGTTCCGCATCTTTCATGACCGGGAACCTTGATATTTCATTGCGGTTTCATCAACAATTCTTGAACTCTGGAAAATGGCGAACCTGACAGTGCACAGGCAACGTGCGTGGCGTCGTTCGGCGATACTGCGGTTGAACTGCCATTGAGCCGGAAGCAAAATTTCCGCAATCCCGGTCGCGGCCAGTGGCGGGCCGGGTAAAAAATGTCTATCGGCGCGGGCACACGATACAGCCGGATACCGGTTGCCGTGGATACATTTTATGAAATGGTAGCAGACCCTGATGACATGACGACTGGCACGTTCACTGTGTCTGTCGCGGCGGTACAATTCAAACTAACAAAAACTTTGGCCCAATGCGTGGAGTAATGCGGTGAATCTGGATCAGGCACGCAGCAACATGATCAAACAGCAGGTGCGAACCTGGGAAGTGCTCGACAACTTGGTGCTGGATGTGCTGGAAAGCGTACCGCGCGAAAATTTCGTCCCCGCCCGGCATCGCAAGCTGGCATTTTCCGATCTGCGTATTCCGCTGGGGCACGACCAGATCATGATGAAGCCCATCGAACAGGGTCGGGCCCTGCAGAGTCTGGCCCTGACCGGCTCTGAACACGTCCTCGAAATCGGCACGGGTTCAGGATATCTGACCGCCTGTCTGGCTCAACTGGCCGGCAAGGTCACCAGCCTGGAGCGGATTGAGGAACTGGCGGCAACCGCTCGTGACAACCTGGGGCAGGTCGATCGTGAAAACATTGAACTGCTGTCGGGGGACGTCTTTGCCCAGCCGTTCCGGGATGCCTCGTACGACGCCATCATGGTCACCGCCTCGGTGTCCGCGGTGCCGGAAAACCTGACCCGGTGGCTCAGGCCCGGCGGCCGGTTGTTCATCGTGCGCGGCCATTCGCCCGCCATGGAGGCATTGCTGATCCGGCGAAGCGAATCTGGCAAACTCTCCGAAGAGAGCCTTTTCGATACCGATCTGCCGAGACTGTTGGGTACTGAAGAAGCGCCGAAGTTCGAGTTTTGAATCTATGTCGGCAGCGCTTCACGGTCCAATCGCGGCCACGTGGCATTTTAATATTTTTTTCGCCGTATCCTTCGGCCAGTCATGGCCTCACGCCTCTGCCGGGCAAGTATTTCGGTACAACGGAGTAATCAAATGATCAATAAATTCCCGACTGGCCTTGCCCTGGCACTGGCGTTGCTATCGCCCCCCGCCGTCGCCGTCGATCTGATGGGCGTGTTCGAAATGGCCTCGCGCAACGATGCCGAATTCAAGGCCGCCGAGCAACGGCTGGAGGCGAGCGAATTCGAACGCGCGATCGCCCGGGCAAGCCTGCTACCGACCATATCCGGCAGTGGCACTCTGAGTCGGGGGAATACGCGCGTGGACATCGCGGGATTGCCGCCACAGCCCGACCGAAGAATCGACACAGAAAACTACGGCGTCCGAATCAATCAAAGTATCTACGACGATGCCAATTTCGGGCGGATGAATCGAGCGAGAGCAACCATTGCGCGAGCCAACGCACAGTTTGATGTCGCCTGGCAGGATTTTCTTCTGCGCACGGCACAGCGCTATTTCGAAATGCTCACTGCGATCGATTCCCTGCGCTTTGCCCAAGCCGAGGAGACCGCGCTACGCCGCCAGTTTGAACAGGCCGAACAGCGTTTCGAGGTTGGCCTGTCGGCGGTCACCGATTTTCTTGAAGCCCAGGCGGCCTGGGATGGAGCGCGGGCGCGTGTGATCGTGGCTGACAATGCGCTGGAAGACGCGCGTGAGGCACTGCGCGAGCTGACCGGCACAATGTTCGAGGCCTTCCGCCCGCTGGAGCAGGAGCTTCCTTTGAACCCGCCCAGTCCGGCCGATCCACAGGATTGGGTACGTCAGGCGCTGGACAGCAATCCCGAGCTGCTGGCCGCGCGTCAGTCGGTGGAAGTCGCCGATGCCGACGTGCGCATCGCCCGCTCCGGCCATCTGCCCACACTCGATTTGACTGGCTCCCTGAACAGAAACGTCAACAACAGGCAAACCCTGACTGTGGGCGAACAATTTCAGACATTGACTACCAGCGAAGTCGATACCTGGCAGGTTCAGCTACAACTCAATGTGCCGATTTTCTCGGGACTGGCAGTTCAGTCGCAATCGCGCCAGGCGCGTGCCAACCGCCGGGTTGCCACCCAGGAACTGGACTTCAACCAGCGCCAGGTGGTGCGCCGGACCGAGAATGCCTATCGCGCCATCATGGCCGGCATCCGCCAGGTGGAAGCGCTGGAGCAGGCGCTGATTTCGGCCGAGAGCGCGCTGGAGGCGACCAATGCCGGATTCGAAGTCGGCACCCGCACCATCGTCGACGTGTTGCTGGCCGAACAGCGCTTCTTCCAGGCCCAGCGCGACCATTCGCGTGCCCGCCACCAGTTCATCGTCGATAACCTGACCCTGCGCCGCGCCGCCGGTACCCTGGCCCCGGAAGATCTGGAAGCCGCCAACCGGCTTCTTTCGGGCGAAGAACGCGGCTGAACCGCTGCGCGGTTGATCAGAGTCCCTGATGATTGAGCCAGGGCAGCATCCTTTCCAGCGATGCTGCCAGCGATCCTTTGCGAGACTGGGCCCAGGCCTGGGCTCGTTTACCGGCTTCGACGGCGTCTGCCGGCTCTGTCATCCATGCCCGAACCGCGTCGGACAGGGAGGCGGCGTCGGCAACCCGGAATAGTGCACCGGCCCTTTCCAGTCCTTCGGCGCTTTCACGTTGCGCATCGACCCATGCCCCGACCAGCACAGGGCGTGAGGCCAGTGCCGGCTCGATCAGATTGTGGCCGCCGATACCCGGCACCAGACTGCCGCCGACCAGGCAGACCGGTATGCAGCGATACAGCATGCCCAGCACCCCCATTCGGCCGATGACCACGGCAGATGCTTCGGAATTTTCGGTCCAATGCTCGATATCGCAGGCATTGACACCCCCGGCGATCAGCGCCTGCATGGCTCGGGAGGCACGTTCTGGATGCCGGGGCACAACCACCAGCAGGGCATCCGGATGCTGCTCGAGTATCCGCAACTGCGCCCGGGCCAGCAATGTCTCCTCGCCTGCATGGGTGCTACCGGCCAGCCAGGCAGGGCGCCCCTCCCACAACCGCTGCCAGTTGCATACCTCTGGACTAACCTCGGGAAGACGGGCCGGCTCGTGTTTCAGGTTGCCGGTGACAAATAGCCGCTCGTCTGGTACGCACAGTCGTTTGAAATTTTTCCGGGCGACATCGTCCTGGGCCAGCACCAGATCAATTTCGCTCACCAGATCGCGGAACAGACCACCTAAACGCATGTAGCGCTTCAATGCCCGATCGGACAGCCGGGCGTTGACCATGGCCACCGGAATATCGCGCAGCTTGCATTGAGTGAGCATTTCCGGCCACAGTTCGGTCTCCACCAGCACCAGCGCGACCGGTGCCGTTCGCGTGAGCCAGCGGTGCACCGCGCGCGGCGTATCCAGCGGGGCGAATACATGCCGCAGCCTGGAACCGGCCCCATTGCCGGCTTGACTAACAAAACGGCGCTGAACCTCTTCGGCGGCAGTCTGCGTGATTGTGCTCACCACGATATGCAGCCCGGGCCGGATTTTCAGCAGTCTCTCGATCAGCCCGACCGCGGCATTGAACTCACCTACCGACGCGGCATGCAACCACAGCTCGCCGGAACGTTCTGGCACATGACCGCGTCGCTCGCCCCGGCGCCCGACCGGAGTCGCCAGCCGTCGCAGGGCCAGGGGCGCCAGCGCCAAGACGGCCAGGCGGTACACTTGGAACCAGAATGAAGACATCACCACAAGAATATCCCATTCATCGCCCGGGACCGTCGCGCCGGCCCGCATGAGTTCCATTGGCAACCTCGTCACACACGCCGCGATGGCTCCCCTGCTGGCTACCGGCAAGCTCTCGCTGGCCAGCGCACGCCATGGTACGCGCTGGCTCGCCAGACCATTGCATGCAGCGATGCGCCGCCGCGCCAGGATTGTCCAGCGCAATCTCGAACTTTGCTTTCCCGAAATCGATGCCAGGGTGCGACACGAAATACAGCAGGCGCACTTTCGCTATCTCGCCGAGATGGTGGGAGAGACCGCGTTCGCATGGCGACATCCAGGTCGGCTTGGCGAGGAAATCGGGCGGGTAACTGGTGTCGAGCATTTTGAAAGGGCCCGCGCCGATGGCCGCGGGCTGTTGCTGGTGACCGCCCATGTCACTGCGCTGGAACTGGGCGCGCGTGTGCTGGGCCAGCATGTTTCCGGGCATTGCATTTACAGGCCCGCGCGCAATCCGGTCATCGAGAGAGCCCAGCGCGAGGGCCGAAAACGATATGCCGAGGGCATGATCGCTCATCGCGATGTGCGCGCCATGGTTCGCCACCTGCGAGGCGGCGGGGTGTTATGGTATGCCCCGGATCAGGATCCCGGTCCGGGAAGCGGCTGTTTCATACCCTTTTTCGGGGTCGCGGCCGCGACCGCGACCGGCATGCTGGATCTGGCCAGAATGGGCCGGGCGCGGGTGTTGCCGATGCTTCCGGTCAAGAACGCCCAAACAGGCCGGATCACGGTTCACCTGGAACCGGCTTTCGAGAATTTTCCATCGCAGGATCCGGTCGTGGACCTGACCCGCTACCATGAATTTCTCGAACGCCACCTGCGCCCTAACCCGGCCCAGTACTGGTGGCTGCACCGTCGCTTCAAGACCGCGCCGGAAGGCGATCCACCGCGATACCCCACCCGACCGTAGGAGCGGAATCCGTCCGCGAGACAATGGCCGGGCCAATTCCGATCCCACCATCGGCCCGGTCACCTGAATCGCCGCGTGTGCGCGCCAGCTACGAATGCGAAAGCCGCGCCAGCTCCCGATACTTGAGCAATGTATAACGTGCGTTCAGCCAGCTCATGCGCCAACCAGCGCGGCCGTCGAGAAAGGCAACCCGCAGCACGAAATTGTCGAGCAGATTGAGGGCAGCGCGCAACCAAGCCCCGATGAGCGTGGTGCGGCGACCCGCGGCATGGCGCTGCGCAGCCTGGAGCCGTGCGTAGCCGGACAGCTTTTGCCGCGCGTGCTCGAGGTTGCGAAACACCCGGTGCAGCAGCACTCCTTCCAGCCGGCCAAGCCGCGCACGGCCCTCGTCCACGAGCAGCTTTTCATGCACCTGGACATCGGTAAAGCGTGCCCGATCACGGCGCACCAGACGCAGCGGTGCACGTGCCCAGTGACCGAAATGCAGTTCACGACCGAACGCGATCGTTCGCCAGGGCAGTTGATACCCGGCGTAATGGGGATCTGGCCGGGACAGCACCTGGTCGATTTCGGCCCTGAGGGCGTTGCTGAGTTGTTCGTCGGCATCCAGGCTGAGCACCCAGTCGCCTTGTGCCCGCTCAAGCGCGCGCTGTTTCTGGCGGCCGAAGCCGGGCCAGTCGGTCACTTCCACCTTGTCGGTATAACGACGGCAGATCTCAACAGTCCGATCGGTGCTGCCGGAGTCAAGCACGATGATTTCGTCGGCCCAGCCAGCCACGGATCGCAACGCGGGCTCAATCCGGTCGGCTTCGTCGCGACAGATCATGATCACGCTCAGACTGTGGCGACGCGCCGGACGACTGGAAATTTCCTGGCGCTGCCGAATGCGCACCAAAGCAAGCGCCGAGGCAGTCAATAGCGCAAACCAGACGATCCCGCTGTTGCGCTGAAAAATTGATTCTGTCAAGGCCATGACCGCGAGCACCGTGACTGCAACCAGCCCGCTCCAGCCGACCAGGCGCGCACGTTCCAACCCAGTGTGCCATAACCTCGCAAAGCGCCAGGCCGGTACGCCGAACAACAGCAGCAGGCTGAACAACCCGGGCAAACCACCGATTACCAGCGCTGAAAGATATTGGCTGTGCGGATGCTGATATTCGAGAAACCAGTCCTGCAGTGTCCCGGTTGCGACCGCATTCTCCAGCGCGGCGCGAAAACCGCCAGGTCCGGTGCCGGTCCACCAGTTTCCGGACAACGCGTCCAGGCCGATCTGCCACAAGGCAATCCGGATCGCCAGGGTATCGTCGCGCGCAATTTCCCCGTCCAGGGTCGCAATCGCTGCCACGCCTTCGGCCAGGCGCGGCCCGATCGGCACCCCCGGCATCAAGGCCAGCAAAAATGCAAAAACAACAATACCCAGCGGCAGACCCAGTCGCCAGCGACCGGACTGACGGGTTCCCAGCGTGAACCAGTACAACACCAACAACGGGAGCAGCGCAAGCCAGGCACCGCGCGAACCGGACAAGCCGCTGGCAATCAGGCCCAGCACCACGGCCAGGGCGGCCAGCGTGCGCGTCTGCCAGGAAATGCTGGTATCGGCCAGGCGCGGCAACAGCATCAATGAAAATGCCAGCACCACGCCGCCGAAGTGAATCGGATTGGTCGGCCCTCCTACGCGTTCGGCCCAATCGCCCTGATGCCCGGTCAGTGAAAACCACAGCGCAAACAGTCCGGCCAGCGCCGCGCCCGCGGCCAGCCCACTCCACCAGCCACGCTCCAGTCCATCGACCCGCGCCAGAAAAATCATCAAAGGAATGATCAGCAACAGTCGCAGGATGCGACTGGCATCGTCGCGTCCGACTTCGCCGAACCCGTGGATGGCCCACGCCAACAGCCACCAGCCGACAAATAGCAACACGGCCAGAATCATCAGACGTTCGTGACGATCCAGTTGAAAACTGCGGCGAAAGACACCCGTTTCCAGCCAGATCACGGCCAGTAGCGCCAAAAGCAGAAATGCACCGCCGGCCACCTTCGGCACGATCAGGCCCAGCGCCAGACCCATAAACAGGATCAGCCGGACTGCCTGTGCCAGGACCGACTCAGCCTCGACCACACGCCCCCCACGCGGCTCGGACACGACCGGCTCCACGTCCGGGGCTTCAGTCCTCAAGCTCGTAGCGGGCTCCGCAATACGGACATAGCGCCTTGCCGGTCTTCTCGATCGGCAGATAAACGCGCGGATGAGAATTCCACAGTTCCATTTCAGGTGTCGGGCAGCTCAGTGGCAGATCGGCGCGCCTGACCTTGTACTCGCGCTCGGTATTGGCGGGCTGTTTCCGGGATGTGGATTCAATACTGGGGTTCACGACGATCTCGGCATTTGCGACAGTAACAGTATTCTATTGTACCCGGCCGGTACCCACGAAACTCCCGGCCGGTCTATCCGTAATTACGGGTTGTCAGGATTCAAAGCAGCGTTGCCATATGACCTGCACGGCTTGCTTGTCGTCTGGATCAAGCGATTCCTCGCGATCGCGTTCAAGATAGAGTCGATCGCGCAATTCGGCCGCGTGATCGAAAGCGTCCCTCAGCGCCTGGGCCTGATCGCCCGACAACCAGCCGCTTTCGGCGTGCAGGGCCAGTTGCTCCAGGGTTGAACGCGCATCCAGTAAAACCGGCTGGCGCGCTGCGTTGAGTAGCACTCCCAGTTCTGCAATGAACTGAATGTCCCCCAGCAGCCGCTTTTCGGGGGACTCGCGGCGCTGCCGAAGTTGACGCTGTCGCATTTCAGCCAGTGCCCGGATCACTTCCCCGTTCTCGCGTTGCTGTGCCAGCACCTTGCGCCGGAGCTGCTCGAATCCGGCACTGATGTGCGGGCCGCCGAACACGCAACGCGCGCGAATCAGCGCCTGATGCTCCCAGGTCCAGGCGTGGCGGGTCTGATAGTCGGCGAAATTGTCGAGTGACGAGACCAGCATGCCGGCGTTGCCATTGGGCCTGAGCCGGGTATCGATTTCATAAAGCTTGCCGCCCACCTGCGGCAGTTGCATCGCGCTGATCAGTCGTCGCACGGCACGCACTGGCGGCTGGCCTTCGCCATGCAGGAACACCAGATCCAGGTCCGAAGTATAGTGAAGCTCGCCGGCGCCCAGGTTGCCGTAACCGATGATCGCCACTTCGGCATCGCCTGAAATGAAGTGCTCGGCCATGAGTGCCAGCACCTGCTCAGCAAGCCGGGTCAGACACCTGCGCGCACCGCCCCGGTAGAGGCTGCCGTTAAGTTGAGCCAGCGCGACATGGACAAATCCTGCCTGGCGGAAGCGCGCGAGCGCGTTCATCGCCGCCTCGGCATCGTCGCGCGGCAAACGCGGGGGTGGTGGCAGAATCTGGTCGGCATCGGGGGCCAGCAGATCATCCAGAAGTTGCGGGCTGGAGATGATCCAGCTGGCCACGCGCCGTGACTGGCGAAACACCCGCACACAATGATCCAGCGTGCCCGGGCGCTCATGCAGCAAGGCCAGGTAGGCCGACCTCCGGGCGATCGTTTCGATCAGGTCCAGCAACTCGTCCAGGCCGGTATCGGGCGGATCATGCCGCAGCACCTGATCGAGCAATTCCGGCATTAGTCGATCCAGCCTGCGCCACGCCTCGGCGGTCAAAGGTCTGCGCTTCAACCGCGACTGCAGACGCTCGAGTCGCCGGGCGGCGGCATCGCCGTCGCTGAACCCCTGCTGCAAAAGCTTTTGTTGCAGATCCGGCCCGGGTGGCCACAGTGACTGACCGGGTCCGGCGCTTTCCGAGCGGGCCTCGAAACGGGCCCGGAAGCGCTCGCGTACACGACGTCGGGTCTGCTCGATGACGCGGTCAAGCTCGCCACGGTCCGGCAGGCCCATAACCCGCTTCAGGGCCGCTCGCGCGGCATCTGTCTCGGGCAACTCATGGGTTTGGCGCCCGGTCACGCATTGCAGCATGTTTTCCAGCCGACGCAGAAACCGGTAATCACGATCAATTTCGCGAGCTTCCTGGGCTTCGAGCAGATGCACGCGGCGGGCCGCGCGCAACGCCGGCAGAAATCCGGGTCGACGCAGCGCCGGTTCGGTCCCACCACGCAATAGCTGCTGGCTCTGGATCAGAAACTCCAGCTCACGAATGCCACCCGGCCCGCGCTTGATATCCTGAGCCAGGTCTTCCCGACGCGAACGGCGATCGATGTCGGCGTGCAATTCGCGCAGACTGTCGAAAAGACCGTAGTCGAGATAACGACGAAATACGAACGGCCGCAGGCTCTCGATCAGTCTCTCCCCGCACACCAGGTCTCCGGCCACGGATCGAGCCTTGAGCCATGCGTAACGCTCCCAGGCACGACCTTCGGCGACAAAATACTGCTCCATTGCCGAGACCGACCAGACCAGCGCTCCGGCCTGGCCGAACGGCCTGAGCCGCGTATCCAGCACCCAGACCCGCCCCTCGGCACTGACCTGTTCGAACAGGCAGGAGAGTTCCCGGATCACGCGGCTGAAATAATCGCGCGGCTCCAGCGGCCGACGGCCGTCGCTTTGGCCGACGGCCGCGTGACAGAACACCAGATCCAGGTCGGAATTGAAATTCAGCTCATCGCCGCCAAGCTTGCCCAGGGCCAGAACGGCAAGCCCCGCCGGATCGCCATTTTCATCGAACAGCGCACCGTGCCGCCGGGCCACTCGCTGCTCGGCTTCCAGCAGCCCGAGTCGCAGGCACTCGCATGCCAGCGCCGAGAGCTGCTTGCCGGTCTCCTCGACGTCGTGCTTTCCTGATGCCTCCTGCCACAGGACGCGCAGCGCGCCGAGCTGGCGCAACCTTCGCAGCCTCGGCTCAATCGCCAGTTGCCCGTCATCGGCCGGTTGCCCTCCTTCCAGCCAGTTGGGCTGCAGTCGCCAGCAACGTAGCGCTTCGCCCGCATAACGGCAATCTGCTGCAAAATCTTCCGGCGTCATAGCCTCACCAGTCTACCCCGCCACTCATTGATTGCTGTCCGGATTGCGCGGCGTGTGCGGCCTCGACCAGCGACGCGAACAGCGCGTGCTGGCTGGCCCGTTGAGGCAGGTATTCAGGATGCCACTGAACACCGATCAACCAGCGACGGTCCTCGGCCTCGTAGCCCTGGATTACCCCGCTGGGCTCACGCGCAACCGCGACCAGACCTTCGCCGACAGTGTCTATGGCCTGACGATGCAGGGCATTGACCCGGCATTCCCCGGAACCGAGGATCCGTTGCAACCTGGAACCCGGAGCCAGCAACACGCGCTTGCGCGGCAGAACCGAGCGGATATGCGGGTACTCGTCGTAAAAGCCCTCCAGCGACTGGTGCAGCGATCCGCCGCACACGACGTTGATCAACTGCATGCCGCGACAAATCCCCAGCATTGGCTTGTTTTCGGCCAGGGCATGCTCGATCAGGTTTGTTTCCAGGGCATCACGCGCCGGATCGAGACCACCCTTTTTCTTGGTTAGCAGGCGTCTCAGCAACCACAGCAGCGGGAACAGCAAGATGCCGAGAAAACGTCGCCAGTCCGCGACCCCGCGGTCGGTCAGCTCCCTGAGCGGCAGGCTGCGCGTCTGACCATACAGCGAAGGGGTAACATCGGCGCCGCCGCCGATGATCAGCCCGCACAGGCCACGACCCGAATGCGGGCGACCGGGCCGAATACGCACCGCGCGTCCTCCGGCACGGCGCACCGCACGCGCGCTGAACCACCACGCGGCCAGACCGCCGCGATCGGGGCCGGTAATGCCGATCCTCGGCCGTCCCATCAATCCGAAGCCGAATCCGATTTGCCGGAAAGACGCCGCAGCGCGCCCGACAGCCAGCGCCGGAATGCGCTGGATTCCCGCAGCCGGTCGGCCGCCACGCGTCGCAGCCGCCCGGAATCGATCGCCAGCCGCTCGACTGCCACCCACTCCGCCCACGGTCCGTGCAACGACCAGTCGGGATCATCAATCAGGCAATTCGGCAATCGATAGTGCCAGGTCGGTCGGGGCTTGATCAGATGATGCTCGACCGGCGCGGCGGCCACAAGCCGCTCGTCGAGCCAGGCAAAAAGCGGCAACAGATCAAGCGGCCGGTTGCGGGTCGGGGTGAAACGCAGATAGTCATCGATCAACCCATTGAGGTCGGGGGCGTATTCCAGGTCCAGCACGCGAACGACGTAATCTTCCGGAAAAGGCTGGACAAACGGCGTGAGCTTGCGCGAAAGATCGATCCCCTCTCGTTCGACAATCCCCGGATAACGCAGGAAGAATGCCCGCAGAACGTCCAGTAGCGCCGATGCCGAACGCTCATGAATTTCAATATTGAACTGAAGACCGAACGCGTAAAGCGCCGACGACTGCGTACCGCGCGCTCCGGCCCGGTGAAGCCGCGCTCGAATCGACTCGATGGCCGGTAGTTCACTGACCGGCAATGGCGGACAGACCAGCTCGTGCGGCACCACCACGCCGGCCAGACGCGACAGCACCGACTCCAGATTGTCGCGCAGTTCACCGGGTTCCAGCTCGATGCCCAGTTTTTTCAACGAGTCCAGATAGCCGCGCGTAGTCAGGATGCTGGCATCGAGTTCGATTCGGTAATCGCCATGCGCGGCATCGCGCACGTGGCCGGAGAACGCACTTTCCTGATCCCAATGCCCGCCAACCTCGGCCATGACCGCCTCGGCCATGACATCCACCTCGACCCCGGCCATTTCCATCTCCACCCCGACCTGCCGGGGCTGACCGTCATGATTATCTGTCCAGGGCAATGCTTCGAACGCCGTCAAGGAAATCCCCTGCTGGATTGATTTCCCCATTATCCCGCGCCCGCCAGGAGCATGTACAAGTTCAGTAGCAAAGAAGGAACCGCCGGTAGATGGCTTGGAGCGTCCGGTGATGCCGGCCGCTTCGGGCCGGCCGGGGCGATCGGCCTGATGGCGATTCGGGGGTCGCGGATCAAAAGACGAGCTTTCAGCATCCATCCGCGTCTGTTGCGTTTCAGGAAGGTGTTCAACTTCTGATGCCCCTGAACCTATTCGACTGGCACCAGAGCTCCCTTGAAGCCTGCTTCAAGCGCAACGCCGGTCGACCCACGACTCGCCAGCAGGCAACGCCGCCCGCCGCCGGCCCCCAAAAATACCTGCACCGGCAACCGGGTCTGAAAATCGTCCCCAAGCGGGCGAGGCAGATTCCGGTTCAGGGCGGTGATGAGCCTTGAGCGAGCAAGCGCAGTGCGCCCCAACAAAAACCCCGGCCGAAGCCGGGGTTCTTGTCGATCTTGCCATGGGCAATGAGCAAGTGCATTAGCGGCTTGCGGTTCAGGGCGGTGATGAGCCGCGGCAGAGCGAGCGCAGTACACGTTTTGTGTACATGAGCATCGCGAGCCGTGGCGAAGCGCCGCCACGAGCCTCAAGACGCGGGCGCGTCCTACATCATTCCGCCCATTCCGCCCATACCACCCATACCACCCATATCCGGCCCGGCTCCGCCTTCGTCGTCCTTCGGCATTTCGGCAATCATGGCCTCGGTGGTGATCATCAGGCCGGCGACCGAAGCGGCATTCTGCAGCGCGGTGCGCGTGACCTTGGTCGGGTCCAAGATCCCGGCTTCGATCATGTCGACAAACTCACCGGTAGCGGCGTTGAAGCCATAGTTGCCCTTACCGTCACGGACCGCATTCAGAATGACCGAAGGTTCACCACCGGCGTTGGCAACGATCTTGCGCAGTGGTTCTTCCATTGCCCGCAATGCGATCTTGATGCCGAGATGCTGCTCTTCGTTGTCACTCTTGAGCTCGGTAATGGCAGTCAGCGCCCGCACCAGCGCGGTGCCACCGCCGGGGACCACGCCTTCCTCGACCGCCGCACGCGTGGCATGCAACGCATCTTCGACGCGAGCCTTCTTTTCTTTCATCTCGACTTCGGTCGCGGCGCCGACCTTGATCACGGCAACTCCGCCGGCCAGCTTGGCCACGCGTTCCTGCAGCTTTTCGCGATCGTAGTCGGAAGTCGCATCCTCGGCCTGGGCACGGATCTGGCCGACCCGGGATTCGATCGCTGATGCGTCGCCGGCACCATCGATGATGGTGGTGTTTTCCTTGTCGATTTGGATCTTCTTGGCCGAGCCAAGCTGGTCGATGCTGGCCTTTTCCAGACTCAGGCCGACCTCCTCGGAGATGACCTGGCCACCGGTCAGGATCGCCATGTCTTCAAGCATCGCCTTGCGACGATCACCGAAGCCCGGCGCCTTGACTGCCGCGACCTTGACAATACCCCTGAGATTGTTGACCACCAGTGTTGCCAGCGCCTCGCCCTCGATGTCTTCGGCGACGATCAGCAGGCTTCTGGACTGCTTGGCCACGGCTTCGAGCACCGGCAGCATTTCACGCACGTTGGAGATCTTCTTGTCGTGCAGCAGGATGTAGGGGTTTTCCAGCTCGACCTGCATGGCCTGCTGATCGGTGACGAAATACGGTGACAGGTAACCGCGATCGAACTGCATGCCTTCGACCACATCCAGCTCGTTATCCAGCGACTGGCCTTCCTCGACCGTGATCACACCTTCCTTGCCGACCTTGCCCATCGCCTCGGCGATGATCTTGCCGACTTCCTCATCGGAATTGGCCGAAATGGTTCCAACCTGGGCGATCGACTTGTCGTCGGTGCACGGGATCGAAAGCTTCTTGAGTTCTTCGACCGCGGCACGTACCGCCTTGTCCAGACCGCGCTTGAGGTCCATCGGGTTCATGCCGGCGGTAACCGCCTTCATGCCTTCGCGCAGCATTGCGTGGGCCAGCACGGTGGCGGTGGTGGTCCCGTCGCCGGCGGCATCAGAGGTCTGTGACGCGACTTCCTTGACCATCTGCGCACCCATATTCTCGAACTTGTTTTCAAGCTCGATTTCCTTGGCCACCGACACGCCATCCTTGGTGACGGTGGGTGAGCCGAAACTCTTTTCGAGCACGACATTGCGGCCCTTAGGACCCAGCGTCACACTGACGGCGCGCGCCAGGATTTCGACACCCTTGACCATGCGGCTCCGGGCGTCTTCTGAAAAACGGATTTCTTTGGCACTCATAGTTGCTATTCCTCTGTCAAATCTGTTGTTCGATATCGGGACGGGGCGAAATCAGGACTCAATCACCGCCATGATGTCGTCTTCACGCATCACCAGCAGCTCCTGGTCGTCGACCTTGACTTCAGTGCCGGAATACTTGCCGAACAGCACCTTGTCGCCGACCTTGATATCCAGCTCGCGCTTGCTGCCGTCTTCGAGAATCTTGCCGTTGCCGACGGCCAGGACTTCTCCCTTGATCGGCTTTTCAGTCGCACTGTCAGGAATCACGATTCCGCCCGGCGTAGTCCGTTCTTCCTCGACTCGCTTGACGATGACGCGATCATGCAAAGGACGAAGGTTCATGGAATTTTCTCCCTAGCTCATTTAAACGTTGTCAAAAACCATTTCCCCGATGGGCCGGTCCGGCCCATCGGGACCAATTCGGGCCGCCCGCCCCGGTCAGGCAGACCAGGGACGCAAACGACCTGCTTGGTTCGGCACATTGTGCCCGGCCGATCCCATTTCAAGAGCCGCGATGCAAGCAGAGCCGATTTCGTTACCCAGCGTACAATGTCTGCAAGTTTTCGGGCCGGATCCGGGTCCGGATAACGCCGCCTGGATCATCGCCCGGCGAAAACTCACAAGTTTCGATAAGTAACCCCGACAGACTACGGAACCCAGCCATGCAATCCGATGACCTGATCCTTGCCCAGACGACCTGCGGCAGTCAAAATGAAGCGCAAAGCCTTGCCTCCGCGCTGGTCGGGGAGCATCTGGCCGCCTGCGCAACGATCGGCCAGCCTCTGTATTCAATCTACCCCTGGCAGGGGCGGATCGAAACGGAAACCGAAATCCCGCTCACGCTCAAGACCACGCGGGCGAAGTTCGCTGCACTGCACAAGCGCATAACCTCCTTGCACAGCTATGAAGTGCCCGAGCTGCTGGCAACGCCGGTGGTCGAAGCCGGTCCGGACTATGCCCGCTGGTTGCGAAACTGGGTCGAACCCGAAGGGGAATCAAATTGAACCGGAGCCACCACATCCGCGGCATTAATGGCTGGTTGCTGGCACTGCTTGTGCTGCCGGCGGCGCTTGCGGCGCAAATCAATCCCGACGATCTTCTGCCGGTCGAGGAAGCGTTCGTGCTATCGGCGGAACTGACCGAAGACAATCGCGCTGTCGAACTGCACTGGCGAGTCGCCGACGGCTACTACATGTATCGCCATGCATTCAGCTTCGATACAAACGCCCACGGCCTGGAACTTGGATCGCCGCGGATCGATCCCGGCAAGGCCTATCAGGACGAATTCTTCGGCGACGTGGAAATTTACCGCGGCCGGGCGCGCGCAGTCATTCCCATCGTCGAACCACCGGCCGAAGGTAGCGTGGTGATGACGGTCGGCTTTCAAGGCTGTGCCGACCTCGGCGTGTGCTATCCCCCGCACCGGCAGCAAATCGAGCTTGCCTGGAGTGCGGCCGAGCCAGCGGCTTCCACCACCGGAGCAACTGCCGGGTCCGAATCGACCGACCTTGCATCGCGGCTCGGCATTTCCAGTGGCACGGGCGAACTGACTGGACGCAGCGAGCCACTCCCGGCCGAGCAGGCTTTCGGCGTTGAGGTCATCGCGCTTGACGAGCGCCGGCTGCTGGCACGCATGACCGCCCACCCGGATTACTACCTGTATCGGCATACCATCGAATTCGTCTCCGAAACCCCGCCCGTATCGGTCGCCTCGGTCGAATTGCCGGAAACACGCGAGATTAACGACGAATTTTTTGGTCAGACTCAGGTTTATTACAACGAAGTCGAAATTCCGATACGGCTGGAACGTCCGGCCGGCCCGGCGATGGATCTGGCACTGAAGGTCGGTTTCCAGGGCTGTCAG
This sequence comes from uncultured Halomonas sp., assembly GCA_964453565.1. Classification (GTDB taxonomy): domain Bacteria; phylum Pseudomonadota; class Gammaproteobacteria; order Xanthomonadales; family Wenzhouxiangellaceae. The sequence goes on along the minus strand of CAYVPB010000008.1, from coordinate 18,320 downwards.
ACCGACGGCATCTGTTATCCGCCGATGCAACGGCAATTGAATGTTGCCCTGCCGGCGGCCGGTGAAGCGATTGAAGAAAACGAAGCGGCGGCTGATGCGAGCGGCACGCCGGCCCCGCCGGAAAGCGATCAGGACCGGCTGGCCCGGATGATCGAGGAGCAACCGCTGGCCGTGACCATGCTGCTGTTCGTCCTGCTCGGCATTGGCTTGGCGTTCACCCCGTGCGTGTTTCCAATGGTGCCCATCCTGTCGGGCATCATCGCCGGCGAAGGCGAGAACATTACCCGCGGCAAGGCCTTCATGCTGTCGCTGGCCTACGTACTGGCCATGGCGCTGACCTACACCGCAGTCGGCGTGATTGCCGCTCTGGCCGGCTACAATCTGCAGGCGGTGTTCCAGAATTCCTGGGTGTTGAGTGTGTTTGCCGCGATCTTCGTCGTGCTGTCGCTGGCCATGTTCGGCTTTTACAATCTGCAGCTACCGGCCGCCTGGCAGGCCAGACTGACCGAAATCAGCAACCGCCAGTCCGGTGGCAGCCTTGCCGGAGCCGGGATCATGGGCTTTTTCTCGGCCCTGATCGTCGGCCCGTGCGTGACCGCCCCGCTGATCGGTATCCTGATCTTCATCTCGCAAACCGGTGATGCGGTGCTCGGCGGCAGCGTGCTGTTCGCGCTTTCGATCGGCATGGGCATTCCGCTGCTGGCCATCGGCGTCGGCCTGGGCCACTGGCTGCCTCGCGCCGGCGGATGGATGGAGTCGGTCAAGGCGGTGTTCGGCGTCGGCCTGCTGGCGCTCGCAATCTGGATGCTGGAGCGGATCCTTCCAGGCGGCATCACCATGCTGCTGTGGGGTGCGCTGGCGGTGGCCAGTGGCGTATATCTCGGCGCGCTGAGCCGCCTGGAACCCGAGGTCAGCGGATGGCGGAAACTATGGCAGGCACTGGGCGTGATGCTGCTGGTGTTCGGCATCCTGCAATTTGTCGGCGCGGCTGCCGGCGGCCGAGACTGGCTACGTCCGCTGGAACCCTTCGCCGGTGCGCGCGGCAGTGCCGAGGCGCGTGTGTCGCAACCGGTATTTGCCGAGGTCTCTTCGCTGAACGAACTCCAACAATTCGTTGCCGCCGCGCAACAGCCGGTCTTTCTCGATTTCTACGCCGACTGGTGCGTGGACTGCAAGCGCATGGAAAGACGCACCTTCCCCGAGCCGGCCGTGGCGCGGGCTATGGGCGGCTTCGATCTGGTCAAGATCGACATGACCGACTTCAACAACGAGCACCAGCAGGTCCTCAATCACTTCAGGCTGCACGGTCCGCCCGCGTATCTGTTCTTTTCCGCCGGGCGGGAACTGGACCGCTACCGGATGTTCGGTTTCATGGCTCCGGATGATTTTGTCTCGCACCTGGATCGGGTCAGGCAGGCTACCCAATGAGATGGCTGGTCATTCTGCTGGCTGCCGCTGCAATCGGAATTTCCGCCGGCATCGGGCTGGCCTGGTTGACCGGCCCGGAAGATGGCGCACAAGTGGAGAATCCCGAACCCGGAATCGAAATCGGTCAGCGACGTCCCGATTTCGTGCACGCCGGACTGGACGGCGAGCTCTGGCGGATTTCCGACTTCGATGGCTCGCCACTGCTGATCAATTTCTGGGCAACCTGGTGCCAACCTTGTGTTCGCGAGATGCCCCTGCTGGATGAAGTCAGCGAGCGTGAGTCGGCGCGACTGCAAGTAATCGGCATCGCCGTCGACGAGCCGCGCAAAGTCGCCCCATTCGTCGAAAATCTCGGCATCGCCTACCCGATCCTGATCGGCAATGACGATGTCCAGGCCACGCGCAACCGCTACGGCAACCCCTCCGGCCTCCTGCCTTATTCCGTTCTGGTCGACGCCGATGGGATCGTACGCTGGCGCCACCTGGGCGAACTCGACCATGCCCTGATCGAACAGGCACTTGCCACATTGCCCGGCCAGGAATAATCGAGAGTCAAAAGCAGGCCACAGATTGCATAGATTTACAAATTCAATAATCAGTGAAAATCTGTGTAATGCGTGGATCGCCTTTGGAGGTTCCTATTGTCAACAGGAAATTTTCGGCGAACGTGAAGTGATTGTCTGTAAATGGGTGTGGAAATCACGCGCAAAATGCGGCAAACTGCGCAACCTGACTTGGAACCGGATACGTACTTTTGCACATTCTGTTGCTGCATGGGCCAAATCTGAATCTGCTGGGCACTCGCGAGCCGCAGGTCTACGGCCGTGAGACCCTGGAACAGATCAATTCCAGAATCGAGCAGCAGGCCTCGGAGCTGGGAGTCAGGGTTACCGCATACCAGAGCAACGCGGAGCATGCGCTGGTCGAACACATCCAGCGTGCCCCGAGCGAAGGTTTTGCCGGCATTCTCATCAACCCGGCCGGCCTGACCCATACCTCGGTGGTATTGCGCGATGCACTGGCCGCCGCCGCGCTTCCATTCGTCGAAGTGCATCTGTCCAATCCGGACGCTCGCGAGCCGTTCCGGCATCGCTCGCTGGTGGCGGACCTGGCTGCCGGACGGGTGGCCGGGTTTGGTTCGGATTCCTATCTGCTGGGCCTTCAGGGACTGATCGCCCATTTGAACAAGGCTGCTTCGGGGTGACCGCATGGACTTGAGAAAAATAAAAAAACTGATCGAACTGCTTGAAGAATCCAATCTGACCGAACTCGAGATTCACGAAGGCGAGGAATCGGTGCGACTGAGCCGTGGAGGCGTTCAGGCAGCGCCCGCCCAGGCCCTGGCGCCGATTGCGGGCCCCGCGCCCGAAGTGGCCGCGGGCCGGCCCGCCGGAGCCACGACAACAGACAGCGACGAAGACGACACCGGCTCTTTGCCGGCCGGTGAAATCATGCGCTCGCCCATGGTCGGAACGTTTTACGATGCCCCGAACCCGGATTCCGAGCCATTTGTCCGCGAGGGCCAGCGGGTGTCCAGCGGCGACACGCTGTGCCTGATTGAAGCAATGAAAATGTTCAATCAGATCGACTCCGAATACGATGGCACCGTGGTCGCGGTTCTGGTCGATTCCGGCCAGCCGGTGGAATTCGATCAGCCTCTGTTCGTGATCCGGTCCTGACATGAGCGCATTCCGGAAGATCGTCATCGCCAACCGCGGCGAGATCGCGCTGCGCATCCTGCGCGCCTGCCAGACCATGGGAATCCGCACGGTGGCCGTCCACTCCACCGTGGACCGCAATCTCAAACATGTCGGAATGGCCGACGAGTCGGTCTGCATCGGTTCGGCTGCGGCCGGCGGCAGCTACCTCAACACGCCGGCGATCATCTCGGCGATGGAGGTGACCGACGCCGACGCGGTCCACCCCGGTTACGGATTTCTGGCCGAAAATGCCGACTTCGCCGAACGCATCGAGGAGTCGGGCTTCACCTTCATCGGACCCAAGGCCGAAACCATCCGGCTGATGGGCGACAAGGTCTCCGCCATCAACGCTATGCGCCAGGCCGGCGTGCCCTGCGTCCCGGGCTCCAACGGCCCCCTGGACACCGACGAGCGGCGCACCCGGCGACTGGCCGAGGACATCGGCTATCCGGTCCTGATCAAGGCTGCGGCCGGCGGCGGCGGGCGCGGCATGCGGGTGGTTCACAACCCGATGGATCTGATCAAGTCGATTCAGCTCACGCGCGAGGAAGCCCGGATCGGGTTCGGTGATTCAACCGTGTACATGGAAAAATATCTGCAGAATCCGCGTCATGTCGAAGTGCAGGTCATGGCCGACAGCCACGGCAACGCGGTCCATCTGGGCGAGCGCGACTGCTCGATGCAGCGCCGTCACCAGAAGGTCATCGAGGAAGCACCCGCGCCCGGCATCACCCCGGAAAAGCGCGAAAAGATCGGCAGGATCTGCACCGATGCCTGCAAGCGCATCGGTTACCTGGGCGCCGGGACTTTCGAATTTCTGTACGAGAACGGTGAGTTCTATTTCATCGAAATGAACACCCGAATCCAGGTCGAGCACCCGGTGACCGAGATGATTACCGGCATCGATCTGGTCCAGGCCCAGATTCTGGTAGCCGCCGGCGAGTCTTTACCATTTGACCAGGACGACATCCGGATTCGCGGCCATGCCGTGGAGTGCCGGATCAACGCCGAAGATCCTGAAAAATTCATCCCGCAACCGGGTACGGTCGAGGCATTCCACGCTCCGGGCGGACCCGGCGTTCGGGTCGACTCGCATATCTATGACGGCTACACGATTCCGCCCAACTACGATTCGATGATCGGCAAGCTGATCTGCCACGGCGAGACTCGCGAACATGCAATTGCGCGAATGCGGGTCGCGTTGCAGGAAATCGTGCTGACCGGCATCGAGACCAATATTCCGCTGCATCAGAAGCTGTTGCTGGATTCCGGCTTCCGCGCCGGCGGCACCAACATTCACTACCTGGAAAAGCTGCTGGCCGGGCTGGCGAGAGGTCGTGAATCGTAAATCGGAAATCGAAAAATTTGACTTTTACGTTCACGATTCGCGATTTTCGATTCACGGAATGCGCTGTCAGGAGTCAAAGCTGAAACTTGCCGCCGCCGGGCACGCCACCGCTGTTGCCGCCGCCGGGCATACCGCCCTGACCGGGAACCATGATCGAGCTTTGCTGCTCGCGATGCATCCGCTTGAGCTCCTCGATGGTTTCGGTCAGCGCCTGCTCGGCCTGTCCGGCAAACTGCTCGGCGGCTTCGGACAGACTGGTGCCCTCAAGTTCAAACGAAAGCGGCAGGCTGCCGGCCGGCGTCATCGCGGAAGCCTCACCGACGTAGCGCACCGGGCGCGACGAATCCGGGTTGCCGTCCCGGTCAACCGGGGTCATGCGCCGGATCGATCCGGTACGCTGGTCGGTGAAGATTTCGACCCGCCATAGATTGTCGGTATCGAACTTCAGTTCCTGTGTTTCGGGATTCGGGGTCATGAGTTGAAAAGTGATTGATGTTCCAGTCATGAGACATTGGGGAAACAAAATGCGATTGCAAGGAATATGCAAGGAACCTCTGAACAACCCCGCGCGGAGCGCGTTTCTGAGGTTCCCTAACTGATGGCAACGACAAAATCGCTCAGGCTCCGGCCCGAGCCGGGTATGCTGGAAGCCTGCGAGGAAATGCTGTGGAACGAGGGCGCGCAAGCCATCACGCTGCTCGATGCCGCCGACCAGCCGCTGCTGGAACCGGCGCCCGGAGAAATGCCGCTGTGGCGGGAAGTCACGCTGGAAGCGCTGTTGCCGGCCGATTGCGACGCGGTCGCCATCGTGGTGGCACTGACCGCCCGCGGTCTGATTCGCGATCCATCGGCAACCCGCGTGAACGACCTCCCGCGGCGTGACTGGGAACGTGCCTGGATGGATCGCTTCAGGCCGATGCAGTTCGGTGAATCGATCTGGATCTGCCCCAACCACATCGAGCCGGCACCCGAATGGCCGCTGGTCATCCGGCTCGATCCGGGACTGGCCTTTGGCAGCGGAACTCATCCAACCACCGCGCTGTGCCTGGAATGGCTGGACGATCGGGATCTGAGCAATCAGGTCGTGGTCGACTACGGCTGCGGTTCGGGTGTGCTGGCGATAGCAGCCGCGCTCAAGGGGGCAGCACGGGTGCTGGCTGTCGATCATGATGACCAGGCCCTGATCGCGACCCGGGACAATGCCGATCGCAACGGCGTCAGCGCGATAATCGAAACCTTCACGCCCGCCCGGATGCTCGAGACCCGGGCCGATCTGCTCGTGGCCAATATCCTGGCCGGCACGCTGATCGAGCTGGCGCCCCGTCTGAGCGCCGTGGTCGCAGCCGGCGGCCGGCTGGTACTTTCCGGAATTCTTGCCGAGCAAGCCGGTGATGTGAGCGCGGCCTACGCCGGCCACACGAGCGAGATCGAACGGGCCGATCGCGAACACTGGGTCCGACTGGTGCTCAGCAAATGCCATTGAGCATGTCACGTTACTTCAGAATGAATCAGCAGAATGGATCATGCTGTGAGCAATGCAGTTCCCCTCCCACCGAATAAAACGCTGAACGATCCGGATTGATGAACGCAGGAATCACCAAGCATCCACATTTTCTTGTCATCGGGGCTCAGAAGGCCGGCACCAGCTGGCTGCACGCAAGGCTTCGTGAACATTCTTCGGTGTTCGTGCCCGAAGACAAGGATTTCGAGTTCTTTGCCTATCCTGACGGAATTGACAAGCAGGCATTCTGGCAGCGATTCAGCAATGCGGCCGAAAACCAACTGACCGGCGATGTATGCGCCAGTTATTTCTGGACTGCCGATTTCGGCCGGGACAATCCTCACTTCAATCGCGACATCCCCGGTACAGTTCTGCAAGCGCTGGGGGATGCTGTCGATATCTTCGTGCTTTTGCGCGACCCAGTCACTCGTGCGATTTCCGCCTATCTGCATCACATTACATTCGGTGCCATCTCGGCACGAACCGGAATTCTCGATGCTCCCGACAACCTTGGTATCCTGGCCATGAGTCGCTACGGGACACATCTCGAGAACTGGCTGGCGCACTTTCCAGCGCAACGCATACATTTATTGCCTTCGCCCGATGAAATTCCAGGACGCAGGATCCTTGAGTTGTTCTGTCAGAAATCAGGTATCCGGCCCGGCAAAGCTTCGTCCCTCGATAACAAGGCAGTTTTTCCCGGCGTGCCACGAAATATCGACAACGAGGGAATCTGGGTCAATGCTGCCAGTCTTGTCACCCCACCGGAGGACAGATCCAGGCGGCGCCTGGACAACACCGAGATGGTACAACTGATCGATCGTCACACGCTGCGCCTGGTGGCCGATGAATTGCGAACCGACACGGCTCGGCTCTCTCATTTGCTGCGCGATATGGGTGCGATTCACCCGGCGTTCCGGCGCTGGCAGAACTGGCCGACCGATGTCTGACGCAGCAGTACAACGAGCGCGGCAAAAACGAAATTTGCGGCTTGGTCATTCGCACTCGGAAAGCAAAGCGCGAAGTTGTCCAGGCGTGCGCCAGTCCCGACGAAATACGAATCGCGGCAGCCTCCAGCGATCACTGGTCTCGCTCACCGGCGCTGGATCAGCCGCGAATGCGGCTACCAGGCCCATTGACTCGCCCCGGGTCGGCAAATAGTGCTCGGCCAGGTATGCCGGCACATCGCCATAGGGATAGGCAAACAGGGGCTCCGGCGCCGCGCCCAGACATTCACGCAGGAAGTCCATGGCCTGTCGGATCTGAAAATCACACTCCCGGTCCCCGTCCACCGTCCGGAAGTGGCCGTAGTCCTGCCCGTACCTCATTTGCGGCGGAATCGTGCAATGACGATGATCCCAAGAATGGTTGGCAATACCGATCACGCCCTCACGTTGCGCCTCGGGCCACCAACCATCGGCCCACCACCCTTCCCCGATCAGGCAAGTGCGATCAAGAATGTCGCGCGCAGCCGGCGAGGCCACAACAAAACTGGTCGCATGCAGTAAAGGCTGAGCCGCGGCACCGTATCGGCTGCGGAAATCCCGAAGAATGCCGGCAAAACCGCGCTGCACACCAAAAACGGGGTGAATCAGGTCATGCCAATCGAACCAGCTACCGTCATCGAACGTAACGACCAGTGATTTTTCCGCAAGCATGGTATCGTCGCGGCCTGTCAGGAATGCCACCAGGCGGGTAGCCGGGATTATGGTCCAGCCCAGCGAGTGGATCAGTTCCAGGTCAGCCGCAAGCGCGATATGATCATTCAGGCAATATTCGTCTCCATCGACCTGGACGCCGTGGTAAGTCAGCACCGGTATCCGGGTTTTCAAATGTCGGACAGGATGGTTCATTTGCAGGATTGTACGTTCATCGACCAATCATCAGTTTTGCCGGGATTTCTTCCGTGCGCTTCCTGAGACTGCTGGCTCATGACCTGACCGGAATCTGGGTGGCCGCTTTTCTGGCCGCCTTGTTGCCACCTTCCCTAGGCACTCGACTGTTGTGGCTAGTGGCCAGGCTTGTGAATTTCCACCCCGATGACCCGCAGTCGGTCGGAACTTACAAATCATGCTGGCCGGACCGGAGCATGAGCGCGCGCGAATTGCGGTGGGCGGTGCTGATGGAAGCGGCGGTGGCCTGGCGCGTGTGGATGGGCCGTGCACCGGTAATGGAAATGGAAGGCCAATGGCCTGACACCCCGGGGTTTGTAGCCGTCGGTGCCCACTTCGGCGCCGGCATTGTCGTCCTGTGGAGCTTGAGGGAGGCCGGGCTGGACCCACGCCTGATATTCCGGCCGCCGACTCGTGCCTGGCTATGGCGTCGTCCGGCCGGCTATGTATGGAATTTGCTTAGATACCGCCTGATTCTCAGACTATGCCCCGGCGGATGCGTGGCAACTGGTGGATCCCGCTCCCAGATCGAAAGCATGCTGGAATCAGGAGATTGCGTGCCGGTCATCCATTTCGATACTCCGACGCAAACCGGATCGGCCGAATGGACCCTACAGGTGGGCGCACGGCACATGCGGCTTCCCACGGGCGGTCGCGATCTGGTTCAGCAGGCCAAAGCAGATGTGATCGTGTTTCAGCCGATCATGGATCTGACCTGCGGAAAGGTCAGGGTACGACTGCTTTCATGTCGTGCCAATGAACTGGCCGAACGCTACTCGAACTGGACCTCGGAGCTGATCGCAAATCATCCCGAACAGTGGTATCTGTGGCCGGTAATTGCGCCCTATTTCGATCGGGAGCATCAGCTCTGACTGGACTTGAACCGCTCGATCGCATCCATGATCTCGGTTCGGGCATCATCGGGGCCATGCCAGCCCAGCACCTCGACCCACTTGCCGATTTCCAGGTCTTTGTAATGGGCGAAGAAGTGGCGGATCTGGCGGCGGCTGAAGGTGGCCAGGTCCTTGACGTCACGAATATCCTCGTGCAGCGGGCTGATCTTCTCGACCGGAAGCGCGGCGATCTTGTTGTCGCGGCCCTCCTCGTCGGTCATTTCGAGATAGCCGATCGGCCGGCATCGAATCACGGACCCGGGAATCAGACCGGGCCGGATCAGCACCATCACGTCCAGCGGGTCACCGTCCTCGGCAAGCGTGTTGGGAATGAAGCCATAATTGCACGGATAGCGCATCGAGGTCGCAAGAAGCCGGTTGACCATGATCGCGCCGCTGGACTTGTCGACTTCATACTTGATCGGCTGGCCATCGGTCGGAATCTCGATGATGACGTTGAAATCATCCGGCGGATTGATCCCGGGACTGATCTGATTGAAATCCATGACGGGTTGCCAAGCGTTGAAATTTATGGAGCATTATAGAAGCGATCCGGCCGCCGGCTGCGAGGTCCGCGGGACCAGCGGACGATCCCGAACCCTCCTTGCCACCCCCCGCGCAGCAGCGACGTCCACATCGCGATTCTCGCCAGCCGATTGTCGCCAGCCGATTCCTCCCGCCTTGTTATCGCCGCGTGGACGCGGCTCCTACGGGCAATGCCGAATCCGCAGCAGCCTCGTCGCAGGGATCGCCGCTTGCACATGGCTGACCCTCTGGCTACTGCTGATGGGATTGCCGGGACCGGCGCGGGCCGTGGATTGGCCGCTGGCAGAAGGTGACGAAGTCATCGGTGAACTGACCGCCGACCGCATGCGACCCGGCGACACGCTGGTTGACATGGCGCGTATGCACAGCCTGGGCCATTTCGAGATCCGCGCGGCAAACCCCGGGATGGATCCCTGGCTGGAATATCCGGGTCGAGAAATCACCATTCCGCAACTGCACGTACTGCCGAAAATCAGCCACCAGGGTGTGGTGGTCAATCTGAGCGATCGCAGACTTTACTATTTCGACAACCGGCAGGGAGATTCGGACTTGCGTCGCATCATCACCCACCCGGTCGGCGTGGGGCTGGTTGATCGAGCCACGCCCGTGGTCGATACCCGAGTCACGGCCCGGGTTGAGAATCCGGCTTGGTACCCGCCACCACTGGTTCGGGAATGGTATCGGCGCGAACTGGGCCAGACTTTGCCGTCAGTGGTGCCTGCCGGCCCGGAAAATCCGCTTGGCGCTCACGCCCTGGTCCTGGATGCCGACGGCCTGGTCATTCACGGCACCCACCGCCCCACCGGCGTCGGCATGCAGGTCAGCCAGGGTTGCATTCGCCTGTATCCGGAAAGCATCGCCAGTCTGATACATCAGGTTCCGGTGGGCACCCGGGTGCGCATCATCGACCAGCCCGCCAGACTGGGGTGGCGCGGAGACAGGCTTTACCTGCAGATCGACCCGGCTGGGGAGGAACCGGGGGATCGGCATGCCGAACACCTGTGGCAGGACCTGCTCCAGCGCATCGAGACCAGAGCCGGCCAGCGCCGGGCCGAGCCGGACCTGGAGGCCGCCCGCGCGGCGTTCGAACGAGCAGACGGGGTTGCCGTGGCGATTGCCATAACCATCGCCCGGGGACCGCGCTGACCGACCCAGCCCGAACTCGCCTCGCCATCAAAAACGCCGGGCGGAGCCCGGCGCCTGTTTCAGTGCGTAAAACCGCGGATTTACTTGCGCTGCATATCCTGCAGGGCACGATCAAGCTTGCGCTCAAGGTCGTTGCAGCAGTTCTGCGAAGCGTCGGCGGCAGCCCGGGCGGCGCGCGCGGCTTCCATGGCCTGCTGCATCATGCTGCGAGCATTTTCAACCATGCTCTGGGCCTCCTGGGCCATCCGCTTGGCCTCGGCCGCTTCGGCCTGCGCCTGTTCAACCTGGGCCGTGGTGGCACAACCAGCCGCCAGCGCCAGCATGAATGCTGCCGCAGCGCTCTTGAGCAATGCATTGCGATTCCGGAAATTCATTGACATACTCCACAATTTGAAGGGAACGATGTTCGCGCCGTCGCGACACCCGACAGCGTCCACTGCATATGATGAACCAAGCGGCGTTGCGTTACAAGGTCAATTACCCGCCGGGGACGCGGCCTGGAAAAAATTTGGCCATTCTCTGAAACTTTTCGCACCAGTGGCCGGTCCCAAGAAGTGCCCTGCGCAGGGGCGGGGTTTCGCTTTCCTCCCTGAGCGGGCCCCACCGGATTCGGTCTTCGTCCCCAAACCGGATCCAACTCCAGGCCCCGGGTTCCTCCCTCTCCCGGGGCCTTTTTATTGATGCGGGCGAGCCAGATACTCCTGGCTTTGCATCTCCACCAGCCGCGAGACCGTGCGCTGGAAGGGTCCTGCCAGTTTTTTCCCCTGATAAAGCTGTTCAATGGCCACACCGCTGGAAGCGATGACCTTGACCGAACGGTCGTAGCACTCGTCGATCAGATGCACAAAACGCCGGGCGGCATTGTTACGATCATCGTTCATTTGCGGAATGTTCGAGATGAACAGGGTGGAAAAGCGGTATGCCAGCTCGATGTAATCAGCGGCCGAACGCGGGCCTTCGCAGAGCTGGTCAAAATCCGCCCAAAGCAGCGAACCCGAGCGACATCTGATCGGCAGCTTCCGGCCGCGGATTTTGAGTGGACCGGGCAGGCGGGGCTGATCGGCGCTGAGCGCGCGAAATTCCGCTTCCAGCCCGCGCTCGGTTTCATCCCCGCAAGGGGTGTACCAGGTGGGATGGCACTCCAGTTCGCGCAAGCGGAAGTCGGTGGCCGCCTCAAGCGCCACGACCCGGCAATGACCTTCGATATTTTCGATCGCCGGCTCGAAGCGCCGGCGCTGCAGGCCGCCGGCATACAATCCGTGCGGCGCCTGGTTGCTGGTCGTGACCAGCGTCATGTCCTGATCGAACCAGTGCCGGGTCAATTCGCCAAGAATCATGGCATCGGCAATGTCCTCGACATGAAACTCATCAAAGCACATCACCCGTGCCCGCTTGCGCAACGCCATGCCGATCCGGGCCAGTGGATCCTCATGCTGCCGATGCGACTTGAGTTGCGTATGCACGCCATCCATGAACCGGTGGAAATGGGCCCGCTCGACCTGGATTCCGGCTTGTTGCAGCGCTGCCACAAACAAGTCCATGAGCAGGGTCTTGCCGCGCCCGACCCCGCCATGAATGTAGACCCCTTCGACCCGCGGCGCGCGCCGGAACCAGCCACCCCGCTTGTGCACAAGTTCATTGTAGCTGCGCTGCAGTTCACCGGCCACCCGCCGCTGCGCGTCGTCGGCCACAAGCTTGCCGGATTCGATCAGCCCACAGTAGCGGGCAAGCGGCCCGTCAGCGCCGCGATGTTTTGCGCCGGATTTCAAGGCAAATGATTCTGGACCGCATTCCGGATCAATCCGCGCAAGTCCATCAACCGGCGGTGAAAGAAATGATCGCTGCCCTCCATGACCACCAGCTCGGGCCTGCGATCGAGACTGTCGATCCAGTCGAACACCGCGCGCGGAGAAACGACCTCGTCCTCGTCACCCTGGACCACCAACCACGGGCAGTTGGGGGCGACCAGCTTGTCGAAGCCGTAACGTTCTACCGGGGGTGCCACGGAAATCAGCATGCGCACCGGCAGGTCCTGCGCCGCGCGCAGCGAAATCCAGGCGCCGAACGAAAACCCTCCCAGCCACAGGTCATCTTCCGGTCTCGTTTTGCGCACCCATTCGACCACGGCCTGCAGGTCGTCGAGCTCGCCATTGCCGTTGTCGAATTCGCCGACACTGCCACCGGTACCGCGGAAATTGAATCGGACCGTGCGCAGCCCGCTCTCGCGCAGCGCACGTTCCATGATCGTGACCACCTTGTTGCGCATGGTGCCGCCATGCTGGGGATGCGGATGGCACAACACCGCGGTGACCGGGCGCGCCTTGTCTGCTTCAGGCGCGTCGGAGATGCACTCCAGCCGGCCAGCCGGGCCGGTCAGATAGAATTCGCGCTGCTGGGCCGGAAAGGCGGCCGGATCGGTCTGCTTTTTGTCGCTCATGCAGCATGCAAAGTCGGTCGGACCGGCATGATAACCCAGACCCGGCACCGGTGATCAAGACTGATCCCGCAGCATCATAGGCACGGCAGCCAGACCAACCAATTCAACGAACTTGACGTTACTGGACGCTGGCGCATTTCCGCCAAACGGCCGACCACAAGCAATTTGCCCCGCTGACGCGCGGCGATGACAGCGAGGGAGGTCTTTACGGGCGACGCGAATAGCCCCCTCCGGAGGGGGGAAAGCAAAATCATCGACATCCAACTCCGGAGTTGGCTTGTAAAATCCGAGAATTATTACCTTGCGAGATCAGCTTGTGATTGACGTGACTTCCATCATGACCAGAACCGGGATCCCCGATGTGGCGACAAGTAGCGTCTGGGAGAAATGCTGGCCGCTGAAGTCAGCCAGGTTCTGACAGGCATGCAACTGCCGGGCTTTCTTCCCGAGGAACTGCGTCAACTCGCCCGCTTTGTCCCGGCCCGCGGCTGGGACGCGGTGGAGTGGCGTCCCATGCTGGCCTCGCTGCGCAGCCTTAGCTGGCGATTTGTCAGTGGCTCCGGTTTGAAGCGTCAGCGACAACTAACCGGGAAACTGGTACAGCGCGTCACGGTCGATCGGCCACCGCGTGACGCCTTGGCCCTGGAAGACCTGGACCACACCGCCCAGCGGCGCAGCGCGGGTGATCGGGTTTTGCACTTGTACTTTCGCCAGTGGCTGGTTGAGGATGGTCTGTTTCTCGATCTCCGACCGGGTCGTTTTGCTTGGTCGGAGCGGGAGCTGTACTTTTCGCCAAACGGCTTGTGGCTCAAGCTGCGCCCGGAATTTCGTGAAGGCATGGTGAGTCTGTACCGGTCCTTCTACGCTGACGACGAGGAGTCGCTGCGCGATGCGCTGGCCCGAATGGGCATGCTGCGACCGGGGCTAGGGAGCGCCGGAGAAAACCAGCTTCTCGAACTGCTGACCCGGCATTTCGGTATGGAGAGCGGCGCACAACGGTTTTCCATCGACGAATTCAAGGCTTCTTTCGACCGGCTGTTCGATTTCTTTCTCGCCCACGATTACCGGCTCCACAGCGACTTCGTCTTTGTCGGCTTCTACTTGATTACCCTGTATCTTAATCTCGAGGCTCTCGGCCAGAAGCACGATGTGCGCAAAGTTTGCGCAGCGGCTCTGGACGATCACTAACGCCTGGCTTCCGACCCGTCCCGCCCGGCGGCCTCGACGCGGGCAGCAATGGCACGGGTCCATCCGCGGAACAGGAACAGGTGCGCGGGCACCAACGCATACCAGTAGCACAGACCCCAGAACCCTTTGGGGTGCCAGTAACCGGTTGCGCGAATCCGCGAACCACCGCCTGCCTCCGGGATGATTTCGAACTCCAGTATTCCCGAGCCCGGAGCTTTCATGCCCATCTTGAGCGTCAGCCGGCGCGGCTTTTCCATGCCCAGCACGGTCCAGCTGTCGACCTTGTCCCCGAGGCGCAGCGTATTCGGGTCGCGGCGTCCGCGGGACAAGCCACGACCGCCGACACACCAGTCCAGAAACTCGCGAATCGTCCAAAGCCAGTTGGCGAAGTAATAGCGGTTGCGCCCACCAATGGATGCAAGCTGTGCCCAAACTGTCTCGGGGCTTGCGCTGGTGCAGGCCTCCCCGGTCGCTTTTTTTGCGTAGTACGCCACGTCATGGTCGTAGTTACGCAGGGGAAAGGCGCCTTCGCTCCAGCGCGCTACCACGCGATGCTCGCGTTCGGCGGCAAACGCGGCTTCAATGGCCTCGGCAACGCCCAGAAGCCGCTGGGGGACGAGAGCTCTGAGCTCGCCATCATCGGCCTGGAAATCGCTTTTCAGTCCGCCGATCAGGGCTTTCGCCACGCTGGTTGGCACTGCTGTCACCAGACCCAGCCAGTAGGCGGAAAGTCCGGGGGTCAGTACCGGCACGGGAATGATCAGCGGCGGCCGCTTGCCCGCCGCGACGGCGAGTTCCTGCATTAGCTGCTCATAGCTCACCCGCTCCGGGCCACCAGCATCCAGGATTCGCCCGGCAGCCGCTTCGAGGAAGGGCACGCGCACGAGGTACTCAAGCAGGTTATCCAGTGCAATCGGGGGCGACTTGGCACGCACCCATCGCGGCGTGGTCATGACCGGCAGGTGCAAGGTGAGGTCCCGCATGACTTCGAATGCCGCCGAGCCCGGCCCGATGATGATGCCCGCTCGCAGCTCTGTCACCGGCACGGATCCGCGCCGCAGCCGTTCTCCGGTCTCGGCCCGGGACAGGATATGCTCGCTGTCCGAGCCTTGCGGCACAAGCCCGCCCAGGTAGACGATGCGCTGCACGCCAGCGGCTGCTGCCGCCGCCGCAAAGTTGTCCGCCGCCCTGAAGTCCAGTGCGCCAAAGCCCTTGCCGGCACCCATGGAATGTACGAGGTAATAAGCAATATCCACCCCCTCCAGCACGGCGGGAAGAGAGCCGGGATCCAGCACATCAGCCTCGGCCAGGTCTACCCCGTCCCACTGCCGGGCCCGAAGCACGCGCTGGTCACGCGACACGGCGCGAATACGCACCGGCTCATCGAGTAGCCTGGGAATAAGCCAGGTGCCGATGTAACCACTCGCGCCGAATACCAGCACCAAAGGTGGCTGACCGGCGGGTGATTGCCTGTTGTGCTCGACCGTTTCGTGCAAGATAACCTCAGCTTCAGTGGCTACAGTCCCCAAGAAGACACTCATTGATCGGGGGCTGCCGAACGCAATGGCACCCGAGGACCAGATTCTATCTACTACAGGATGAATTTTCTCGCCTTGGCCCCGTCCCTCGAGCCGACCTGACCGTTCCCGAAAATGCCGAGCCCGTCCGGCGCGGTCATTCAGGCCTGAAGAGAGGTGGGTATGCAGGGCTGAGTATCAGTTACAAATATACGGCGACCCAGTATTCAATGAAGCTCTGCTCATGCAAGGCCTGTCCCGCCGCGCGCCGCAGATCCCGCTCCCAGATCGTCAGCGGACACGGCCGACCCAACCAAGCCAGCAGCACCACCACGACATTCGTGGCCAGATGGACAAACCGGAACCAGGTGTTCCTGACCCAGAACCAGCCCCGCCACCAGCCTGCCAGAATCAGCAACTGGCCAGCGATCACAATACATACGATCAATGCATGCAAGACCAGAATCAGATCAGTTCACACGCCCGGGGCGGGAATAGACTGGTAGAGGTCACCGGTCATCGCGACTCGCGCCCGCGACTCAGGCCGAAGTCGGACCGCTTCAGCGCCGGCGCACGAGGCAATCCTGGCCGCGCTGCTTGAGGGTCTCGCACAGCTCGCTTGCCTGGTCTCGGCTCACCGGTTGGGTCACCAGTCGATACAGACCATTGGTCCGCTCCGATTCCAGGCCCACGTTACCCAGCACTTGTCCGAGTCGCTGTTCGAGCAGCTCGATACTTTGGCTGGCCTGGTCCCGGCTGCGGACTGCCGCAAGCTGCACGCGATGGGTGCCTTGCTCGGCTTCGCGCCGGGCCTCGCGTTCACGTTCACGCTCCAGCTCAAGTTCGTGCTGGGCTTCTTCCCAGTCTGCGCCCTGACGGTCGCACCCGACCAGGGCCAGTGTCAGCAACAAGCAAAGGATTCGGATGGTCATCTAGTGTGCTGTCTGATTGATGGATTCGACTGCCGGGTCCACTGGATCGGCGACCCGGATTGCGACTTGCCCCTGCCTTTCCAGAATCGACTCTACTCTTCCCGACGCAGTACTTCAAGCGCGGCCCTGCCCGTTCGACAGGCACCCATGTCCGCTGGCCCGTGCTGGTTTCAGAGCACCGGAAGCCACCAGACAATCGGGTATGCTTTTGCCATGGCACGCGTTCTGGTACTACAACACGTTGCGGCCGAACCGCTGGGCGTTCTCGACCCAATGCTGCGCCGGGCCGGTCACCGGATCCGCTATGTCAACTTCGCCCGCGACCCGATCGCCAAGCCCCGCCTGGACCGCTACCAGGCACTGATCGTTCTTGGCGGCCCAATGCAGGTCGGCGACCCGTCACCGCACCTGGCCGTGGAATGCCGGCTGCTCGAACAGGCCCTGAAACGACAGATCCCGACGCTGGGCATCTGTCTCGGTGGGCAGTTGCTTGCCCATGTGCTTGGCGCCCGCGTCGGCCCCTGTCTAGCGCCGGAGATTGGTTGGTACAAGCTGAACCCGTCCGACAACACGCAAGATGATCCGGTGATGTGTCCGCTTGACCGGCCGCGCTTCGTTTTCCAGTGGCACCACTGGGACTTCGATTGCCCGACCGGCGCAGCCAACCTCGCCCACAGCAGCGACAGCGGTTGCCAGGCATTTCGCGCCGGTTCCAACGCATGGGCGTTGCAGTTTCACCTCGAGCTCGACGAACGCCTGATCGGGCGCTGGCTGACGCTGGATTTCTATCGCGCCGATCTGGCCGGATCGGGGCTGAAGCGCACTCCCGATGAGATCCGCAGTGCGACACATGAGCATCTGCCTGCAACGCTGGGGCTGGCCGAGAGAATCTTCGGCAACTGGCTGGCCCGGCTGGAAGCCCCTCGGCAGCGCGTAGTGCTGGCTTCGCGATAGGTCGGTCGCGTTTGGCGCTTCAGATCTTGTTCCTGCATACAACCACGCTGAGGCAATCGAGCCCGCCGCCTGAACCGTTCGTGCAGCGAGACCTCGGTGGGCTGCGGAGATACCAGGCAACCAGTATCTAGTCGTGCAGAAAATTTACCATGATCGGCATCAGCAGTTGCCGGTGGCCTGGCACAGCCAGCCGAGGTAGAGTCTCATCAGGCAGGTCCGCGAAGCACTTTCCACTTGCGCGCCATGCGCAATATCGATTCCTCGGTGGTGAATTCCTGAATTGCATCGACCGGCACCCAGGCCAGGTCGTGCGACTCTTCACTGACGAGATATTTTCGACCCGAGCGACTGACGATCGCGAAGCGGACATCAAAATGTAAATGCGTCGGGTCGGACTTGCGCGCCGGAATCTCGTGCACGTCGATGTCCAGGATCTCGCTTGAAAGTAATTCCACGACCAGGCCCGATTCTTCCGCGGCTTCGCGCTTTGCCACCGCGGCGGTGTCCGAATCGCCGTCACTGTGGCCACCAAGCTGCAGCCAGACATCAAGCTTGCGGTGGTGAGTGAGCAGTACGTGTTCGCCCGGGTCATCCACCAGCCAGGCCGATCCGGTCACATGACCCGGCTGGAAACTGTCGCGGTCGTAGCATTCGGTATGGCTTGACAGCAAAGCGCGGAATTGAGCGACAGCAGCCGATTCATCCGGATAGCGCACGCTGTAGCGGTGCAGGGCATCCAGGAGATTGAAGGTCTTTTGGCCGGCTATTTGCGTCATGGTGCTCCCTAGTGTGCTGTCTGGTATTAATTGGTGATATGAGCGAGTCGCCAAGCGGTCAG
>CAYVPB010000007.1:0-68843 GCA_964453565.1 uncultured Halomonas sp. | reverse complement strand
GAAACACTACTCTCCGGGCTCTCGCACTCGGAAATTTATGCAACTGATGGGTAAATGGACACGGCCCGCGAGTTGTTCGCCTGAAAGCAGGCTCCTTCGGCATACACCATCAATTGTGGGAGCAAGCGACGATTCACGATACCCCCAGCACTCGATTACGAAAGAATTCTGCTGCAAATAAACGGGCCGGCCCCACTCCGGCTGAAACAGCCGCGGCCTGCGGTAGAATCGCTGGCAGGAGAGGAAACGAAGGTCGGCCCGATGAGCGTTTACGCGCTGCTGAAAATGCTGCATATCGCCCTGGCGCTGATCAGCGGTCTGGGTTTCGCGTTGCGTGGATTTATCCGGCTGGTGTTGAATCGTCCTCTGGCCCATCCACTGATCCGCTTCGGTCCGCACCTGATCGATACCGTGCTGCTGGCCTCGGGAATCGCGCTTTGGGTGATTCTCGGCTTGTCGCCGGCGGTGGCCGGGTGGTTCGGACTGAAGCTGCTCCTGATTGTGGTCTACATCGTTCTCGGCATCACCGCGTTTCGTCACGCAAGCACCGGGCCGGCCACGTTGCTGTACCTGACCGCGCTCACGGTGTTTGTCGCAATTGCCGCGCTGGCGCTTTACAAACCTTTGTAAACAAAAATTAGCAGGAGTTTTATCGTGAAAACAATGATGCTGTTAACCGGAAGCCTGATGCTGGCCGGTTGCATGGCGGAACCCGAACCGGCCGACAACTCCGGTCAGGCGTCCCCGGCATCGCCGGAAGCCTCGTCGGAAGCGGCACATTCAAGCGGAGAAACGCAAATGCAGATTCCGCAGGACCTGGAGGAAGGGCTACAGGCCGCCAGAAATGACCTGTCGGAAAAAACCGGGCATCGTCTCGAAGAGATTACGGTCAGTCGCCTCGAACATGTCACCTGGCGCAGCGGGGCATTGGGTTGCCCTGATCCGGAAATGATGTATACCCAGGCGCTGGTTCCGGGCTATCGGATCGAACTGGTCGCCGACAATCAGCGCTACCACTATCATGGCGCGTCTGGACGCGAGCCGTCTTGGTGTCCGACCGAGCGCGTGGAAAGGCCCGCGGAAGTGAATCAGGATGGTCTGCCCGAGGAGATCTGAGCCCCATCCTCGCCGCGCAGCAGCGTGGCGATGGCGTGGCGCACATAGGCTTCGAATTCCTCGCTGTCGCGCTCCGGCGTCATGCCGCGCAACTGCAACTGAATGTAGCCGACATAACTGGTGTAGGTCAGCCGGGCGCGGTGTCGTGCGGATTCTTCGTCCAGACCCAGTTCGCGAAACGCGCGAGAGAGATGCTCGAGGCGTCGTCGGGTAATCCGTTCCAGCACCGGGCTGACCAGCGGATGATCGCTGGCCGCGCACAGCGCGGCATGAATCTGGTGACTGCGATTCTGGCGGCTGGTGCGGACGATGAATTCCGACAGACGCTGCGCGGCGGGCTGATCGGAGTCCAGCGATCGGGACAAATGCTCCCGGTCACGCGTTTCCCAGCGCCTGAGCGCCTGAGCCAGAAGTTCGTTGCGGCTGGCGAAATGCCAGTAGAAACTACCCTTGGTAATCCCAAGTCGACGCGCCAGCGGTTCCACGGCAAGCGCCGATACGCCCTTCTCCGCAATCAGGTCCAGGGCGGCTTTTTCCCAGTCCGCTGCCGACAGCGTGGACTTTTCCGGACTTGCAACGACTGGATCGACAACACTCATTCACGGGATTCTATCAGCCCCGAGCGCTCTGGAGTCAGTGCGGCTGGTGTACTGATTCAGGCCGGCCGGAATTCAGGAATCCTCCTGCATGTCAAGATCGCGGATGCGCGGCGCAATCTGGATGATCGTATGGCGCACTTCACGGTCCAGCACCAGCTTGGCATCGCGGGCAAACGCTTCCAGGCGTTTATCGAATGTCAGGTTACTGTCGTCGTTGCGCCCCAGCACACCGATTTCCTGAAGCGATTCGATGAACTGGCGAAACAGGGTCCGGTCCGAAAACTCCGGCGCATCGAACTCGTGCAGCATTGAAATCCGCTCTGCCCCCTGGGTGCAAAGTTGCTCCAGTTGCTGCCGGCTCAGACGGCCTGAACCGTTCTTGGCCAGTACCGCGATGGTGATGTAATAGCGCTCGAATGTCTGCAGCATTGCATTTCCGAGCAGGCGCAGATAGTAAGTCTGGTCCGAGCCGCCCGGCGTGCGCTGCAGGTATTCACCGCTCACGCCCAGAAGCCCCAGGCGCACCAGCGCGTCGGTGCAGCGCTGGATGACCACGGGAACCTCTTCCTGCGGCCATGGCAGGAACAGCTCCTTTTTCAGGAAAGGATAAATGGCCTCGGCCAGACGCTTGACGCGAACCTTGCGCACGCGCTGATTGTTGAGGAAACAGCACGCGATCCAGGCCGGCATCGCCAACAGGTGTGAAATGTTGTTGCGGAAGTAGGTCAGCAGCACCGCGTTATTGCGGTCGACCCGGATGATGTCGCCCAGGCGATGACGCTGGCGCTCGACGATGTCCAGCTCCAGTGCGTAGTCGATGATCTGCCGCGGTGTCATTTCGGTGATCGAAACGCGATCGGAGTAGGCACTCATCCGGATCAGGCGCTGATACAACCCGATCATGGCCGCCAGATCCTCTTCATCCAGCGCCTGCTTGCGTGTGGACAGCAGCGCGGCGGCCAGCAGATTGACCGGATTGACATGCGCGGCACGATTAATGTTGACGATGATGCGCTCGGCCAGTTCCTCGACCAGTGGTGACAGCCAGGCCGGTTTCTCCTGGGGCGCCAGCGACTGTTCCGCCCAATCCGGAGCATGCCGGTCGAGCAGGTCATTGAGCCGGACCGGCTCGCCGAAACTCACCTGAACCTGGCCATAGTTCTTGCGGATGATATTGATGACATTACGAAAGTCGGAAAGTGACTCCTGCTTTTTCTTCTGCCCGGAAAGCTCGGAAATATAGGAGTTGCCCTCGGCCAGACGCTCATAGGCAATGTGCACCGGCTGGAACAGCACTGGCCGGTTTCGATCACGCAGAAACGCGCGCACGGTAATCGATAGCATGCCGGCGCGCGGCGGCAGCGAACGGCCGGTGCGTGAGCGCGTCCCCTCGACAAAGTACTCAAGCGCCACGCCCTTGTCGATGATGGTGCGCACATACTCGTTGAACACAGCCGAATACAACGGCTGGGCGCGAAATGACCGGCGCAGATAGAAAGCGCCACCAAAGCGCAACAGACGTCCCACAACCGGCATGTTGAGATTGATGCCGGCGGCGATATGTGGCGGGACGAAACCCCTGCGATAGAGAATAAACGACAGCAGCATGTAGTCGATATGGCTGCGGTGGCATGGTACATAGACGATCTCGTAGCCGGACTGGGCTTCTCGAAACCGTCCGAAATGGAACACCTCGACGCCGCGATAGATTCGATTCCAGAACCAGCCGAGCAGAATCTCGAGAATGCGCACAAACGAATAGGAATAATCGGCCGCGATTTCCCAGGCGTACTTGCGCGCCTGCGCCTCGGCCTTGTAGATTTCGATCTTGTCTCGCCTGGCCTTGGCCGCGACTGCCTGGCGTACCGGTTCGGAATGCACCACCCGGTCAATCAGCGTGCGCCGGTGGGAACGGTCCGGACCGATCGCAGCAGTACGCACACGCTTGAAATGAACCCGCAGCAGTCGACTGACCCGCCGCAGGTCCTTTTCCGCGCCTGCGCCCCCGGACACGACTTCGGCCAGCGAAACCGGCTGGCCGAATTGCACGAACGTGGCACGTCCATTGACCAGCGTGGTGACCAAACGCCTGATTCGACCGCCCAGTTCCCAGTTTTCGGAAAACAGGATCTTGGCGATCGATTGCTCCTTGTCCGGTGCGCGACCGATCAGAACGGTGACCGGCACGATGCGCACGTCTTCAAGGTGGCCCTCATGCACCGCGTCCAGCAGGCGCTCGACCATCGGTGAATGGCGTCGTTTTTCCGGACGACGCATGAAAAAGCCGTGATAGCGGCGGCTGGCGCCGTAAGATCGCGCCAGATCCAGCTCGCCGACGACAAACTGCTCGGTCGGCAACGGCCAGGTCTTGTTGCGACAGATCTGATCCAGGATCAGCAACGAGCTGAACGCATGCGTATCGAGTACGTAAAAAACCGGCCCGTCCTGACCGATCCGGAAGTCGTCCAGGTCCTCGGGCAACAGGGTGGTGCGCACCCACAAATTCAGCACACGACGCCACAACGCCAGCCAGCGCCAGTGGAGCGCATGCAGGAATCTTCCAGAGAGTCGGCGATGAAAAGGGGCTTCGGGCATCGAAGATGCTGACAGGACAAGGGATGCAAGTCTACCACCCGGCATCCCGGCCCCGGATTATCATGATCCGGGGGTCGAGGCAGGATCGCTCATGAATCACCTGCTGAAAAAAGGGGCGGATGGCTCCGCCCCGAAATCGCCGGGGCGCTCATGACTTCACCGCGGCCATTACTTCTGTTTTCTGATCGCGTGATCAGGTCAGGGGCAGGCCTTGAACCCGGCTTGAACACGTCGATAAAATAATAACCTGAAACAGCTTTCTAATGCAACACCTTGCTAAAAAATCATAACCGATTGTTTTAATTTATAAAGTTGCGCCCAAGATCTGCTCCTGGATCGCGCGTGCTGCTTCGGCCGGATCGGCGGCGTCGCGAATCGGACGTCCGACAACGATATAGTCGGCGCCGTTTTCGAATGCCCGGGCAACGCTCAGCGTCCGTTTCTGGTCATCGACATTGGCTACCGGACGAATGCCCGGGCAGACAACCAGCAAAGCCGGATCCACCCCGGCGCGCAAAGCAGGCACCTCCAGGCCAGACGAGATCACGCCATCGCAGCCCAGATCAAGCGCCCGTCGGGCGCGCGACAGCACCAGTGCGGCGACATCGCATTGAAAACCCAGGCCATCGAGATCGCCCTGGTCCAGGCTGGTCAGTGCAGTCACCGCCAGCACCTGGCTGGCAGCCTTGTTCTCGGCTGCCGCTTTGAGCATCGCGTCCTGACCATGCACGGTTAGAAAGTTGACCTGCTGGCGCGCAAGCTGCGCCACGGCACGCCCGACCGTAGCCGGCACGTCGAACAGCTTGAGATCGGCAAACACTTTCTTGCCGGACACTTTGAGTTCGTCGACGAGCTCGAAATACCCGCCCGAAAGAAACAGCTCCAGGCCGAGCTTGTAGAACGTGACTTCATCACCCAGCGTTTCGATCAGCGCTCGCGCACGCGCCGCATCGGGCACGTCCAGGGCAAAGATCAGGCGGTCTTTTGGTTCGATTTGGGCTCGGGTCATGGTTGCAGATCAGGGGGCATGTCTGACAGCGATGATACCCGCGTGGGGCCAATCGATTACAGCCGCCGCACCAGCAACAAAACTGCCCGACCTGACTACCCATACAATAGAGCTTCTATCTGCCCGCGGGCTTGCCGTCATGGCCGCAATACACGATCTGTTCGCCACCGCCCCGCATGGCATGGAAGAGTTGCTGGCCGCCGAATTGCGCGCCCTGGAATTGACCGACGTTCAGGTACAGCGCGGGGGTGTGTTCTTTCGCGGCGGCATCGCTGCAGCCTATCGCGCCTGCCTGTGGTCACGCCTAGCCAACCGGATTCTTCTGCCGCTGACCGATTTCGAAGCCGATAACGCCGACCAGCTTTATGCCGGGGCTCATCGCGTTCAGTGGTCCCTGCATCTGGGCCCGAACGAGACTCTGGCGGTGGATTTCACCGGTATTCGCGCCGCCGTCACACACGGGCGATTCGCCGAACAGAAAATCAAGGACGCAATTGTCGACCGGCTGCGCGCCGAGACCGGCGAGCGTCCGTCGGTGGATCTGCGTGATCCGGATGTGCGGGTCAACGCATTCATGCACGCCAATCGGGTCCGGATAGCCATCGACCTTTCCGGACCAAGCCTGCATCGTCGGGGCTACCGCGAATCCGGCAATCCGGCGCCGTTGAAGGAAAATCTGGCCGCGGCCATGCTGATGCGCGGCGAATGGCCCGCGCTGGCGACCGCGGTCGGCGGCTTCGTCGATCCGATGGCCGGTTCCGGCACACTGGCGATTGAAGCTGCGTGGATGGCCGGCGATGTTGCGCCGGGCCTGTTGCGCACCCGGTTCGGCTTTCTCGGCTGGCGCGGCCACGATGATGCGATCTGGAAAACCCTGATCGACGAGGCGCTGGAGCGCCAGGAATTGGGCCGGAAGCGCATTCCGCCGATTCATGCCCTGGACCGCGATGCCGCTCAGGTGCGGCTGGCCGAATCCAACCTGCGCCGCGCCGGGCTGGCCGGCATCGTCGAGATCAGGCAATGCGAGCTAGCCCAGGCACGGCCGCCGGAGGGCGTGAGCGCGGGCATGGTCGCGACCAATCCACCCTACGGCGAGCGGCTGGGTGCACAGCACGAACTGCTGCCGCTGTATCTGCGTCTGGGCGAGACCCTGAAGCGCCATTTCGGCGGCTGGCGCGCGCTGGTGCTCAATGGCGCCGGCTGCGAGCTGGGGCTCAAGCCCGCGCGCGTGTGGCAGATGCGCAACGGGCCGCTGGAATGCGCCCTGGAGCGCTTCGAGATCTCGGCAACACCGGATGCCCGGCATAAGGCGCCGGCCCAAGACCTGGTCAACCGGGTGCACAAGAACCGGAAACGGTTGGACAAATGGCGGGCGCGTGAAGGCGTGACCTGCTACCGCGTCTACGATGCCGACATCCCCGAATACGCCATGGCGATCGATGTCTACGGCACCAGCCAAGGCGACTGGCTGCATGTGCAGGAATACGCCGCACCCTCCAGCGTCGACGAACGTCGTGCCGCCCATCGCAGGCGTGCCGCGCTGAGCGCCTTGCCCGAAGCGCTGGGCATCGCCCCCGAACGCCTGGTGTTCAAGATGCGCCGGCGCCAGCGCGGTGATGCGCAGTACCGCAAGCAGGCCGAACAGGGGTGCTTCCTGGAAGTGCGCGAGGGAGCCTGCCGCCTGCTGGTCAACCTGACTGACTACCTCGATACCGGACTGTTTCTGGATCACCGCCGGGTGCGCCAGTGGCTGCACGAAAACGCATCCGGCAAGAGCCTGCTGAACCTGTTTAGCTATACCGGCACGGCGACGGTGCAGGCGGCAACAGGCGGGGCAGACCGGACCACCAGCGTCGATCTGTCGCGCACTTACCTGGAGTGGCTACAGCGCAACCTGGAACTGAACGGGGTTTCCGGGCCAGACCACCGCACGGTTCGGGCTGATGCCATGGACTGGCTGAGCCGTTGCAGTCAGCGATTCGATCTGATCTTCCTCGACCCACCCAGCTTTTCGAATTCGAAGAAAATATCCACGACGCTGGATATTCAGCGCGACCACGAACAATTGATCTGCCACGCCATGCGCTGCCTGACGCCGGGCGGCACGCTGATCTTCTCCACCAATCTGCGCGGCTTCCGACTGGCCGCATCGATTGGAGAGGAGTACCGGGCCGAAGACCGCAGCACCTGGTCGATACCCAAGGATTTCGAACGCGGCAAGGCCATCCACCGCTGCTGGTTCATCACCCACCGACCCTGACCCGCCGGGATCGGCCTGGCCAGGAAGCTTATGTTTGTCCACAGATGAACACGGATAAACCCAGGGCCATGTTTTTTTGATTACGTATATGCCTCGACCTTCGGCGGGAGGGAGCCGGCTGCGGGGGCAGGCGGGAAGCGGCATTGCCTGCTGGCGAGTCGTGGGTCAATCGGCATCGCGGAAAGGGCAGGGTTCAGTGGAGCCCTGGTGCCACTGGACTTGGTTTGAGGGCATCCGAACCTGAATGCCGTCCTTGAAACCCAACAGATGCGGATGGATGCCGAAAGATCGCCATCCGACCCGCGACCCACGACTCGCCACCAGGCAACACCACTCCCCGCTGACAGTTTCGTGCAACGCGCTGCACTCGCCCGCCGCAGGACTCGAACATTGGTGCAGCGGGGGATGTCGGGGGCTTCGGGCCGGCCGGGGCGCGGAGTTCGCCCAGGAACGATCAGCTTCTTCGCCAAGCCGTGAAGTCTCGAGGAAACCCGCACGACTCCCAACTTCCCCAAATCCTTCAATCAGGACGACTGGCATTAATTTCTGCTATTGTCTTGACTGACAATTCCATATTTGATAGGTGCGGTCGCACGGGGCTGTTGAAATCAAATTGGTCCGTGCAGTGAGGGCAGAATAATGCAAAGAGGATACTGGGGTTTCGTTTCGCTGCTGGCGATGATGCTCAAATCGTCCGCCCTGCTTGCGCAAACTCACAATGTCGGTTACTACGAGTGGGAATCCTACGACGGCGAGTACACAACGTACCGGCTGGTGCACAGCCTGTACGTCGAGGGCGCCGAAGACGAGCCGACGCTTGACGGCGACATCATCGTCTCGTGGGGCGGGTCGGAGGGCGGCGGCTGTGCAGACGATCCGCTGGCTGATCCGCAGTTCTGCTCGCTTGCCACTGATGAACCCACTCTCGACGCCATGAGCAGCGACATGTTTCAAACCATGAATGGCGATGGTGATGACGAGGAAGACTTCGACGAGATTGAGGACCGGATCAGGGTGCCTGGACAAAGGCCTCCCGGAAGACCCATGGTTCTCATCAGAATCGGCAGTGGCCCCGTCGTCGGTACGTCGATCGGCATTGGCCGCCTCATTGTAGAGCTGCCCACACATGAGGAACTGGCTCAAATGTGTACGGCCGCGAAGATCGGCGATATGGGCGGGCTTCTCGACACGCCCGAGAAGCAACAGATGGTTGCAGCGTACATGAACTCACAAATGGCTCAGAACATGTGGGATGAGAGCAACTACCAGCCTGGTGTCATGACAGGTCGAATGGAGCAGGTGGGGGTGGGTTATCCCAACGGCTCGACGGAGTGAATTGCTGTTTCCAACAGCACTGTTTGTGGCGCGAACGTGGCGTCCTTTCCGACTTTATTCGATACCGGTGCAATCTTAGGCCATACCCACCCCATGCGCCGCGGGGAGATTTCAAACTGCGAAGAATCTCAAGGCCGCACTTATGGAAATCGTCCAAGCCAGAGAGACGTTGATTTCCTCAACCAAAAGGCCGCAGATCTCGGCCTGATCATCGACGCTGATGGAATCACTATCTTTACGCCCAACTACGAGCCTGAGGATGGCCTCGACTCTCCTGAAGTCCACCATAAGGGCGATCATGATGGTGACGAAGATGCAAAATGCGGCGTTACTCGATAATGGATTTAGCGAACAAGGAAGATCGACCATGAAACCTTCAAATAGCCACCTTGCGTTGTTGATTTTAACTGTTCTAATTTCGAGAATTGCGTGGTCTCAGGATGCTGAGGTTGTCTTCGAAGATGAGAATGTCAGGATAGAGAGACTATATCAATCTCGCTATGTGGACCAGGCTTGCCCGCCGGAATACCCCGGGAATCGAGCCCGTATGGAAAAATTTTTCACCGGGAAATCACCAGCAAACTTTCGCCAGAAGTATGGGGCGCCCATTCCAGACTCTATATCGGATGTGGAGTTACTCAATGAAAAGGAAGATCTCGAGGCGTGCCGGTATTTCAATAATCGCTTTGAAGAAAACATCAACGTTCAGTATAGATTTTGCGAGGACGGTATTGCTTATTACCAGTGGGACTACACATACTACAAGAGCGAAGCCTTCTACTTTGTTGTCAGAAGCGGCGGAGGACTGACGGAGGACGATCCTGAGCGGTCGGAATGCACAGGCTCCTTTAGTCACATTAGCAAGGTCCCCCCGGTTGGGATCTATCTGAGAGATGATTTTTCCCCGGTGCCCTTCTGGAATTAACCGAAAAAGCAAAGGATGCCTGCTGTGGGTGTCTGCTATCCCGAAAATTGACTACTCGAGGATAGAATCATGAATACGATCAGCCTGTATCTGAGTTGCGCACTGTCAGCACTTCTGTTCATGTCGGGTTCATCCGCTCAGCAGTTCGGGAGTAAATGGGATAGCGTGATCTACGAACCCAGGTATATCGACAGGATTTGTCCGCCAGAATATCCGGAGACGCGTTCCTTCATGGAGGCTTTCATGCGGATGGATCACTGGATTGGGCGGTTTCGAGAAGTTTTCCCGGACGCGGCGCCTGCATCCATGACGAACATCAAAGTGCTGACAGATGCCGAGGATGCAGAAGCCTGTTCATTCTTCACCCAGCGCTGGGAAAGATCAATTAATCGGCAGGTCCGACTGTTCAAAGATAGCCAGCCGTATTATCTATACGACATCACGTTCTACAAAGGTGGCGAGTTCTACTTCGTTGTCGTTGGTGGCGGCCTCTTGATCGAAGAAGATCCAGACGGTTCCGGGGAAGAACGTCGTGTTGGCGGCTACAGGGACGTTTATATTTATGATCAGCGAGACTTGACGTCGATCGATTGGGAGCCCATTTGGCGCATGTTGCAACCCGAAAGCCTGCAGGATACTACTAGCGCCAGCAAATAATTTGCGGCCGTCGGTGGTCATCCGAACTCCGGATCTGCGCATCAACGTCTTCATGGCCCGCAGCCAGGTTCAGATTGCCATTGACCTGTCCGGCGAAAGCCTTCACCGGCGCAGCTATCGCGAATCCGGCAATCCGGCGCCGTTGAAGGAAAATCTGGCCGCGGCCATGCTGATGCGCGGCGAATGGCCCGCGCTGGCGACCGCGGTCGGCGGCTTCGTCGATCCGATGGCCGGTTCCGGCACACTGGCGATTGAAGCTGCGTGGATCGTCGGCGATGTCGCGCCGACGCATTGCACTGGCTCAAGACCTGCCGTAATCGATTCGACATCATATTCCTCGACCCGCCGAGCTTTTCGAACTCGAAAAAAATGTCTTCATCGATGGATATCCAGCGCGACCACGCCCGCTTGATCGAGCAGTGCATGCAATGCCTGGAAAAAAACGGAACACTGGTATTTTCGAACAATCTGAAAGGCTTCCGGCTGAATTCCTCCATCGGCGATCGATTCGTGGTCGAAGAT
Organism: uncultured Halomonas sp.; assembly: GCA_964453565.1. Lineage (GTDB taxonomy): Bacteria > Pseudomonadota > Gammaproteobacteria > Xanthomonadales > Wenzhouxiangellaceae. The sequence continues at coordinate 57,825 of CAYVPB010000007.1, read as the reverse complement.
CGCAGTCACTGGTCGATTCCACCTGACTTCGAGCGCAACCGTTCAACCCACCGCTGCTGGTTCATATCGCATCGTCGGGTCGCACGTGAATCAGCCCGGCGTTTAAGAAATCCTCGAAATTCCGTCTGAGATCGAGCACGAAATCCTCATTGGCGGAAATCGCGACCTGTTTATCGGCAGTAATTTCGAGACACCGGCCACCACCTTGGTGCTTGATCCGATAAACCGCCACATCGGCGATCTCGACGACCTGCTCCCAGTCGATTCTCGCATCCGGGTCGAAAGGAAAACGGCACATTCCGATGGAGCAGTCAAGGCCCGACAGGGAGTGCTGGTCGTCGATGCGGAACTGCGCTTCGCCCAGCGCCTTGCGGATTCGGATCGCAACCTCCATGCCGTCATCGCCATCACCACTTCGGGCCACGACCAGGAATTCGTCACCGCCCCATCGCACCACATAATCGGACTGGCGGACCTGCCGGGTCAGGATTCCGGCGACCTGCACCAGCACCTCGTCACCGGACTGATGTCCATAGCGATCATTGACGTTCTTGAAATCGTCCAGATCGATCAGCAGAAACACCAGCGCCGCGGAGTCGTCGGCGTCGGGATCATCATGCAGGCGCCGTTGCCAGGCGATGTCATGCTGAATCTGCTCGGCCAGAAAGCGGCGATTCCTGAGTCCGGTCAGGGGATCACTGGTGGCGGCCTCCAGCAGGCGCAGATTGGCTTTTTCCAGATCTTCGGTTCGTTCGCGCACCATCAATTCCAGCGCGTGCGCATGCGCGCGAAGTCGACGCGCGTGAAAGCGCACGCCCAAGACCGCCACGAATGCGATTGCGATCCCCACCAGCATCAAGAACCAGGCGCGCCGCCAAACCGGCTCGGAGACACTGAACTGGAAACTAGCGGGGCGTTCACTCCAGATCCCGACGGCGTTTCTGCCGATGACTTCGAATCGATAGTCTCCGGCCGGCAGTCGTCCGTAGGTAATCGGCCGGTAGGGCGCCGGCTCTGACCAGGAATCTCCGATGCCCAGCAGACGGTGGCGATAACGCAGCGCCGTTTCATCACGAAAACTCAAGGTGGCATAGGCAAAGCTGACGTCCTCGAAATCCGGCGGCAGGATTTCCCGCTCCTGCAAGGCTCTGCCATCCACCTCGGCACGCTCGATCAGGGTCGCGGGCGATTCGGGCACAGCCGGCTGGTGTTCGCGCCGAAAACGCATCAGGCCGCCGACCGACCCGAACCAGAGCTGCCCGTCCGGATCTTCCAGGGTTGCGGTGGAAACCCCCTCCAGATGCAACAGTCCGTCAGCGCGGTCATGATTGACGATCGTCCCGTCGCGCAGCCGACTCAGGCCCCGTGTGGTATATGCCCAGACATCACCATGACCATCGACCAGGACACTCCAGACAAAGTCATCGGCCAGCCCGTCTCGGGTGGTCAGGCGCTTGACGATGTTACCCCTCGGGTCGACCCGGAGCAATCCATCACCATTGGTCCCGATCCACATTTCACTTCCGACGGCTGCCGGAAAGAGATCCCAGACAGCCCGATCTCCGCTTTCATTGCCCGATACCTGAACCACGCGCCCGTCAGGCTGCAGGATGACCAGCCCATGGTCGACCGTGGCGAACCAGATCCTGCCCTGTTGGTCGATCCTGAGGTTGATTGCATAAATGGCGCGCAACAGCGATTGCTCGGGCGCCTCCAGGCGACCGTCCAGCAACTTCATCACACCGCGATCGGTGGCCACCCAGAGCGTGCCGTCGCTGGCCCGGCGAAGCGCCCGGACATTGTCGCTGGGCAGACCATCGGTCTTGTTCCAGACCCGAACCAGGCCATCAAGCAGGTTCCAGTGCACCAAGCCAGCGTTGGTGGCAAGCAGCGCTTCGTCCCCGGCAAGCGTCTCGATGGCATAAATCCGATCATCGGGCAGACCGTGCTCGGTGGTGACTGCCTGCGCCTGGCTGAAAATCGGATGTCCGCTGTCCATTGGCACGACCTGCAGGCCGGTTCGGGTTCCCAGCCACAAGCGCCGTTTCTGATCGAGCGTAACTGCGCGAACAAAATCGTCATGCAGGCCGGATCGCCGGTCGAACCCGTCGAAGCGGGTTGGCACAAACCTCGCAAGACCATTATCCAGCCCCAGCCAGACTGCGCCTTCGCGATCCCGGATCATGCTGCGAATTAGCTCGTTTTGCAGACCGCGCAGACGAACCGCTGAAAATGACCGGGGCTCGGCAGCATCGTGGACCACCCGATACAAACCATCCAGGGTCGAAACGAGCAACTCCCTTGCGTTCAGCCTGACCAGGCCGGTCACAGTCGAGGCCGGAATTTCGCCGTCAGTGCCTGAAGAATCTTTCACACCATCATGGTGTATCCAGAGCCCATCGCGGGTTCCCAGCCAAACACGTCCGTCTTCGGCCAGAATGGACGTAACCGCGTTTTCTCCAGGCAGGTAGGTTTCAATCTCCGCCGGCGCATTGCCGGATGGCTTGAGGATCAAATGGCCCTGTTCGGTTCCAATCCACAGACCGCGCGCACTCAAGTGCAGTGCGGTAACGACGAATCCGGGATCTCCGGCATCTTCAAGCTTCAGTGTTTTCGAATCTATACGCACCAGGCCCTTGTCGGTACCGACCCACACATTCTGCTCATCGACCGCCAGCGCGGCAATTGTCGAACCGGCAGTCAGCGGTGCGGAAATGCAGGCAACTTCCTCATCGGCGTGGCTTAAACGACAAAGTCCTCCCGTACCCGCGGCCCAGACATGACCGGTCGAATCGCCCGCGATGAACTCGATCTGATTGCCGGCCAGGCCATCGGCCGTGGTCAAATGCCGAAATTCCCGACCGTTATAGCGCGCCATGCCGGCAAGTGTGCCAACCCACAGATATCCGGGAGCATCCACGCCCAGTGCGTAAATCTGGCTTTGTGGAAGCCCAGAATCGATACCGAAATGACTGAACTGATGCAGCTCCCGCGCAGCCGCGGTCCCGCCGGAACCTGCGAGTGCAATGCACAACATCAGCATTCTTAGCACGCAAGAACCCGCTCGCACCACCGTCCCTTCCGACGGATGGTCGACAGCGTTGCAGGTATTGTGCTGATCTTGGTGTGGCATCTTCATTCGTTCTGGTCACTCGGGTTTTCGCACGGCCCGACTCGCTGTTCGGGGATCAAAGCTCCGGCATGGCGGGCGACGAGTTGGCTCATCGACAGACCGAACCGGAAAACTGTGTTCAGAACAGAAGATGCAAGTTATGAACCAGAGTCTGAACCATTTGATGCAGATCTGATTTCAAGATAAAAAATACGCTGAACAACACGCTCTTGCGACCACAACTGGAGTCAACCAACTCCCCGGCTGCCGGAATCAGGCCGCAAGTGCACTAACCAGTATTGGGGCTAAAGGCGCGAAAGTACGGCCTCGAAGGTGTCGAAAGCGGCCTGGTCGAAAAGCACGAAGGTCACCTCCAGGTCCGTTGCGGCTTTCTTGTTTGTTGTTGTCAAGGCGATAAGCGCCGCCTCGGTCAATGGATAACCGAATGCACCGGCCGAGATCGCGGGAAAACCGACCGAGGTGATGCTGTTTTCGGCACACAACCTGAGGGCGTTGCGGTAAGCCGCCGCGAGCAGCTCAGCGCCGGGCTCGTCGATTCCATGGCGCGGCCCCAATGCATGGATGACATGTCGATTGGGCAGACCAAAAGCCTCGGTAATCACCGCTTCTCCCGGTCGGATCGGCGCCAGCGGCCGACAGGCCCGGGCCAATTCCGGCCCGGCCGTGGTATGAATGGCGCCAGCCACCCCGCCACCCGGCATCAATTCAGCGTTGGCGGCATTGACCACTGCATCCAGACCGGGCTGATCGCTGATATCGCCGATCACAAGTTGAATCGTCATCCGTTTCTCCTTTTCCGCTGTAAATCAATATCGACTACAAGGAAGGGTTGCGTGCAGCAAATCATCGAGAATCAGGGGTCGCATCATTTTCACCAAACACCACTTGGTTGCGACCGACCCGCTTGGCCTGATACATGGCCCGATCAGCCCTTCTCAGCCATGCCGGCCAGTCTTCGCCATCGCACAGCACGGCTGCGCCTGCAGAATAGCGTACAGGCATGCCATCATATTTCAGCCTGCCGGTAGTGCGCAGATGCAGTTTTCGAACCAGTTCACGGTCTTCCTTGCGACTGTGGACCGAAATCAGCAACACGAATTCTTCGCCACCGAAACGATACAGCCCATCCCCGGCGCGGGTATGGGCCCGGAGCAGATCGGCAAACCTGCGCAACGCATCATCGCCGACATCATGACCGAGGGCATCATTGATCTCCTTGAAATTGTCAAGATCGATCAGGACCAGCATGAAATCGGTTCCGCTGCGCCTGTGGGCGGCAATTGCCGCCTTGAGATCACGGATCATCATGCGGCGATTGCCCGCGTAGGTCAGCGGATCCAGCAACGCAAGCTCCTCGAGCTCGGACTGGTAGCGGGACAGCCGCTGCGCGAATATATATCCGAAGATGGTTACCATCGAGGCCGTAACCGTATAGGTGATCGTCTCGAACAACGAATCGAATTGACGAAATCCGAATACCATGGCCAGGATCAATATCAGATTGGCAGCCAGCGCAAACTGGCGCCCGGTGAGCAGAAAATTAATCCACAGCACCACATATCCCCAGAAAATCCCGGTACTCCCAAACAGCGCGGTCGAAGTCATGCAGCCGGCTACCGTGACAATTGCAAAAAGATGTCCGGCACGGCTCGTATCGTCAGCGCGCGCGGCATAGATCATGACCAGCAGCACACTTGCGGCAATGGCCGCGTTCACAAAGCCACCCAGCGTAAAACCGGTTGTGAAGCGATATATCGAAAAACCGATGATCACGATGCTGGCCAGCAGGCCGAACAGCATGATCATCGCGAACTGGTAATCAGCCCTGTAGCGTTTCCTGATCCGACTGGTTGTTTTCAATCCCTCACCTCGAGCAAACTCGCAGATCGAACTCCAAAGTATCGACACGTGGGACATCTTGCAGCAAGGCGTTCCCGGAAGCCGTGTTGGTTCGTCTGGTCAATACACTCCACCCAGCTTACTTTTCAGGCGCATACTTGTCCAGAAGAAATACCTATGCATGTCTCGGTAAGCCCTGGGGAGGTCACGGTGATCGAGAGATTTCTTGAGTCGTCCAGTGTCGGCGGAAGCCGTCGCTATCCAGTACACCATTTTCCACTGATCATCGGCAGGCAGCCCGACGCCGGAATCCAGCTCGTCGCCGACAGGGTGTCTCGAACACACGCCGAAATCGATCTGGAACGCACGGAACAACTGACAATCCGGGATCTGGGTAGCACCAACGGCACTTTCGTCAACGGCAAAGCGGTCGCGGGCACAACCCCAATCCGGCACGGAGATGTGATTCACATCGGCGACGTGGAATTGAGATTGCTTGAAATCAGGGTCGAGCAGTCGCCCAGACCCGATGCCGCGACTCAGTTCGGTTTCGAGACCCTGCCGCACGAATTTCCACTTACTGCGCGTGAATTCAACGAACTGCTGGACCAATCCATGGTGCGCGGTTTTCGCCAGATCATTGTCGACCAGACCGGCAGTGTTTTCGGCCATGAGCTGCTGGGTCGCGGAAATCACACGGCACTCGGCGAATCGCCTGGAGCTTTGTTCAAAGTGGCGCGCGCGCTGGGTGAGGAAATACGTCTCAGTGAAGTCTTGCGCGAGTGCTGTTTCCGCGAGGCCGCCGAAGCCGGTATCCGCGAGCCACTGTTTTTCAATACCCACCCGGCCGAAAGCGCTGATGCGGGGCGGCTGCTCCAGGGGCTCAGGCGGCTGGCCGCCCGGCACCCCGATTTGGAGCTGATATTCGAAGTCCACGAATCGGCCGTAACCAACCTCGGCCAGATGGCGGAAATCCGGGCCGAACTCGACCGACTCGGGATCGGCCTGGCCTACGATGATTTCGGCGCTGGACAGGCCAGACTGAGAGAACTTACCGAGGTACCTCCAAATTATCTCAAGTTCGATATTTCTCTCGTCAGGGGCATCACCGAGCCGCGCTCGCCGCGCTTGAAGATGCTGGAAACACTGAACCGGATGATGCGTGATTTCGGGATCTGCACTCTGGCCGAAGGTATCGAGGATCGGGCAACTGCCGAGGCCTGTCGCGACATCGGCATCGATCTGTTTCAGGGATTCTATTTCGGCCGGCCCCGGCCCATACTCGACCCCAAAGCTAGTGTACCCCGTCACTAAATAGCCCCCGGCAAAGCCGGGGGCTTTAAATTGTGAGCCGCTCAAAGCGGCGAATAAACGGAGCCTATCGGCTCCTTGCGCCCCCGAAGGGGGCAACTACATCAAGTTCAGCTGCTCAAGTCGACAAATTTCGGCTTCCTGATTCCGGATGTACTCCCGGATCGTCTGCTCATCTCTGCCCACTGTCGATACGAAGTAGCCTCTCGCCCAGAAGTGCTGACCTGTGAAATTCCTTCGCCAACCGGCGTGAACTCGTGCAATGTGGATGGCAATTTTTCCCTTTAAAGACCCCACCACCTGCGCGACCGCATATTTCGGCGGAATCGAAATCATCATATGCACATGATCCGGCATCAAATGACCTTCCTCGATCTCGCATTCCTTTTGCCTCGCCAACCTCCGGAACACTTCGACAAGCTCCTTGCGGATGGCTCCGAATAACCGCTTCCTGCGATATTTCGAAATAGATACAAAATGATACTTACACTCCCATCGGGTATGATTTAGACTGTTTCCTCGTCTCATGGTTTCTCCTTTGCGTGATGCTTGGCGGCTCACGCTTGGGACTTGCCACGAGATTTCCGTATCCGTCAAACTGCGAAGGTCTCCCCGGCATAGCTGGGGGGTTTCCCAAATAGGACTAATGAAGTCCAGCTTCACCGACACCTCCTCAATTGCCGATCTGTCATTGGTGTTCGACTACAGCTACCTGCTGCTCAACCCGGCGGCACGCGGATACGTCGAACTCGACTGGTAAAAGGTCCAGACCCAGTCGGAATCTCTGGAAGCCGAGTTCAAAAAATGGCAGTCGGGCAAGAAGGTCAAGACAACCAAATTCCTGGGCATCACCATCGCCAGGTCGGAAAGACCGATCTATTCGCGCTCGTATGAAGAAATACGCAACGAGTACGATTTTCTGCGCGAGCAGGGTGTCATCAAAGTGCATTTCGACCAGCTCCGCGACGGCGAAGGCGAACTGTCCGAGCGCGTGCTGGGTGTGGGCAACGCACCCATACTCGCGGCCAGAAAGCCGCCGTATCGATGTTGCTCACACAACAGGGCTCGCGCATCCTGTGGCAATCGTTCCACACCCCGACGCCGGACATTTCGTTCAGCTTCGAGATGGAAATGGACGGCTACCGCTCGCCCCAGCAGGGCGTCATCGAGGCGAACTTCGAACAGATCTACGAGCACGAGGCGTTCAACGTCGGTCTGGCTTCGACTTATCTGTCGGGCGAAATCAAGGGCACCTTCGAGGATTTGACGCGCACCGGCGCGATCAAGGTCACCCAGGTCGGCGACGATTCCAAGATCGAGGAATTGCTCGACATCGCCTACCGCAAGCTCACCGAGGCGATGTTCGAGCCGGTCAGCAGCAACTCGCCCTCGCTGTCCAGTCTGGCCTCGGCCGCCGGCGGCCAGCAAAGCATGCTCGATCGCGCCACCACCATGCTGACAAATTCGCGCCAGGAAGCCCGGCAGGAAAACGAACGCATCCGCAGCGAGAACCGCGAGGCCGAGGAACGCGCGCGACGCGAACGCGAAGCTCGCGATGCGCAACAGCCCCGAGCCGGGGGGGGGGATGGCGGTCGCGATGGCCGTGGTGATGGCGATAGCGGCGGATCTTCTTCCGGCGACGACGAAGACGGCGAACAACGCCCTGCCGAACGCTATTCGCGAGCCCCACCGGCCGACCCGGAGCAACGCATGGCAGGCACGGACGCCGCCGATTCACCACAACTTCAGGAAGAAGAGACGGTACCGGCCTTCGCCATCGTGGCCAGCTACGAGATGAAACGCATCCGCCAACGCGGCAGTTGGCGCATCGACTTGAACAAGTACACCGCCGACTCATTGACCCTGCGCTTTAACGAGAACATCGGCGATCTGCGCCGTTTCCTGGGCGACGAATCCCACTTCCGCCAGGTCAACCTCGACGATCCGCTCTACCGCCAGCGCGAGATCTCGGTGTTTCTCGACGACATGAATGCCAACGACTTCGGCGACTACATCAACTTCGTGGCCGTGCAGATGCGCAAGCAGCGCGAGCCGGCGCTACTTCAACCTGGTTGCCAACAATGATTTCCTGTGGGTGGAAAGGGCCCAACCCCCGGCCGGTTCGGGCATTCACCCGAACGCGCGGCTGGATCGTCAACTGACTGCCGCCGGCGTAACACCCGTCACGGTTCCGGCCGGGTTGCGCAGCCGGCTGCGTTCGGAACTGGTCGACAACTACGACGCCTACCGCATCCACAACCTGCCGCCGCGATTCGTTCTGCACAACGAATACATTCTTGCCCTGATCGTTTCCGAGTACACGCGTTACGTCGACCCGATCCGGTTTTTCAACGGCATCCGTGAAACCTACGATGCGCTGTTCCAGGCCTCCGGCAGCGGGCTGGCCGTATTGTTCGATGTGCTGTGCCATGCCGGGCTGCCCGACGGGACCACACTGGCCGATGTCTCGCGCGCCAGCTACGCCGGTCAACAGAGCCACATGCCGCCGCTGGCCTATGCCGATTACTTCACCGGCTTCCGGACCACTTCAAAGTCGGACTTCGCCGAACTGTTTGAAAACCTGTTGCCGCAGGGCTGGATCAACCTGTACTGGGATATTCACCGCGACACCGCGCGGGCTGCGGTACAGGCGCCTTCGGCCACGCATCCGGCACGCGACGACGACCTGACATCGCTGGCCATGGCGCTGGGACTAAATCAGTCACGCCCGGACTGAGCGAGCGATCGCACAGACCGGGCGATGTGGTTTCATCGCCGGGGGTCCGCGCCGCAAATCGCGAACCTTGCGACGGGGTACACTAAAGGCCGTCCATACGCATGAGTACGGCCGTTGAAGACGCTCTATCATCCTGATTTTGAACATGATTCCTGCGGCTTCGGGCTGATCGCCCGGCTTGATGGCCGTGCGGAACATCAGGTCCTGGCCGACGCGATACAGGCGCTGGAGCGCCTGACCCACCGTGGCGCGGTGGCTCCGGACGGCAAGACCGGCGACGGCTGCGGCCTGCTGATCGGCCTGCCGACAGCGTTTCTGCGCGCAGTCGCCAACGACAACAGCATCGAGTTGGGTGAGCGCTTCACCGCCGGCGCCGTATTTCTCGATCGCGACCGGGAAATCGCCGCGCGTCAGCGCGCATGTCTGGTCGCGCAGATCGAAGCCCAGGGGCTTGCCGTGGCCGGCTGGAGAACGGTACCGCTGGATCAGAATGCGTTGGGCGATCGCGCCCGCCAGAGCCTGCCGCGGATCGAGCAGGTATTTATATCGGCCGAAGCCGGAATGGACGACGAGACTTTCGGTCGGAAGCTGTTCCTGGCCCGTCGCCTGGCCGAAACCGCAACCGACGACAAGACGTTCTACATTGCCAGTCTTTCGGCAACCACGCTGTCATACAAAGGCATGGTGATGCCCGAGTACCTGGCGCAGTTCTATCCCGATCTTGCCGACCCGCGCCTGACATCGCCAATGGCGCTGTTCCACCAGCGCTTTTCGACCAATACGCTGCCGCGCTGGGAGCTGGCCCAGCCGTTCCGGATGCTGGCCCACAACGGCGAGATCAACACCATTCGCGGCAACCGTAACTGGACCCGGGCGCGCCGTGCGCTGCTTTCGTCACCGCAGTTGCCCGAACTGGCCGAGATCGATCCGCCGATCGCCATGACCGGCTCGGACTCTTCGTCACTGGACAACATGCTGGAACTGCTCGTTATCGGGGGCATGCCGTTGCCACAGGCGCTGCGATTGCTGGTGCCGCCGGCCTGGCAAACCGACGAGAACCTGGACGCCGACCTAAGAGCCTTCCACGAATACTTCGCCTTCCACCAGGAGGGCTGGGACGGGCCGGCCGGCCTGGTCATGACCGACGGGCGCTGGGTGGTCTGCGGACTGGACCGCAACGGCCTCAGGCCGGCACGCTGGACGCTGACCGGGGACCGCCGTCTGATCGTGGCCTCGGAGACCGGCGTGGTCGACGTGCCGACCGACCAGGTGGTCGCGCGAGGCCGGCTGGGCCCGGGCGAGTTGCTGGCCGCCGACCTTGCCGACGGCACGCTGCTCGACGGCCGCGAAATCGACGACAGACTCAAGAATCTCCAACCGTGGCAGGACTGGCTCAAGCAGGGCGTGCGTTACCTGGACTCGGAACTGGTCGACGTGCACATTGCCGCCGAGCCTTTTGATTCGGATACGCTGGCGACCTACCAGAAGATGTTCAACCTCTCGCGCGAGGAGCGCCGCGAGGTCATCCGCGTGCTGTCCGAAACTCAAAGCGAGGCGATCGGCTCGATGGGCGACGACACGCCCATGCCGGTGCTGTCGACGCGCATCCGTTCGCTGTTCGACTGCTGCCGGCAGCAGTTCGCCCAGGTCACCAACCCGCCCATTGATTCGTTGCGCGAGCGCATCGTGATGTCGCTGGAAACCGGGCTGGGGCGCAAAGGCAACGTGTTCGCGCCGGGACCGGAACTGGCCGAGCGCGTGGTGCTGAACTCGCCGGTGCTGTCGCAGCGCAAGCTGCGCCAGCTTGTCAACACGCCGCAGTTCAACCTGGACTCGGTGCTGCTGAACCTCAATTACCCCGAAGACCGGCCGCTGGACGTCGCACTGGACGATCTGTGCCGGCGCGCATCAAAGGCAGTCGACGACGGCACTCAGTTGTTGATCCTTTCCGATCGCTATCTGGAGGCCGGCAAGGTTCCGGTACACGCGCTGCTGGCCACCGGTGCGGTGCATCAACACCTGCTGGAGACCGGCCAGCGGCCGCTGTGCAACCTGATCGTGGAGACCGGCACGGCGCGCGACCCGCACCACTTCGCCTGCCTGATCGGCGTCGGCGCAACGGCCGTCTACCCCTACCTGGTCTACCAGACACTGCACGCTATGGCCGAATCGGGCGAGATCGAGCGCGCTCGCGACCAGGCGCTGGAACTCGGGCGCGCCTACCGCCGCGGCATTCGCAAAGGATTGTTCAAGATCCTGTCGAAGATGGGCATCTCGACCGTCGCCAGCTATCGCGGCGCGCAACTGTTCGAACTCGTGGGCCTGGCAGATGCGGTGGTGGAAAAGTGCTTCGCTGGCGCGGTCAGCCGCATCCAGGGCGCCGATTTCGACGACCTGTGGCGCGATCAGAAATCGCTGGCGCGCTGGGCCTGGGAAAAGCAGGTACCGATCGAGCACGGCGGGCTATACCGCTACGTCCACGGCGGCGAATTTCACGCCTGGAACCCGGACGTGACCACCGCGCTGCGCGCCGCCGCCCAGTCCGGCGAATGGACCGACTACCAGCGCTATGCCGGGCTGGTCAACGAGCGCGAACCATCGATGATCCGCGATCTTCTGCAATTACGCTCGGATCACGACCCGATCCCGGTCGAAGATGTCGAGCCTGAAGATGCCATCGTCAAGCGCTTCGATTCGGCCGGCATGAGCTTAGGCGCCCTGTCACCGGAGGCCCACGAGGCCCTGGCGATCGCGATGAACCGGCTGGGCGCGCGCTCGAACTCGGGCGAAGGCGGCGAGGACCCGGTCCGCTACGGCACCAATAAGTCCTCGAAGATCAAGCAGATCGCCTCGGGGCGCTTCGGTGTCACCCCCGACTACCTGGTCAACGCCGAAGTCATCCAGATCAAGATCGCCCAGGGCGCCAAACCCGGAGAGGGCGGGCAACTGCCCGGCCACAAGGTCGACAAGCTGATCGCCAGGCTGCGCTTCGCCACCCCCGGCGTGGGCCTGATCTCGCCACCGCCGCACCACGACATCTATTCGATCGAAGACCTCGCCCAGTTGATCTACGATCTCAAGCAGGTCAATCCGGACGCACTGGTGTCGGTGAAGCTGGTCTCCGAGCCGGGTATAGGAACGATTGCCGCGGGTGTGGTCAAGGCTTACGCCGACCTGATTACCGTGTCCGGCTACGACGGCGGCACCGGCGCCAGCCCGCTGACTTCGGTCAAGTACGCCGGCGCGCCATGGGAACTCGGCCTGAGCGAAGTCCGCCAGGTGCTGATGCAGAACGATCTGAGAGGCCAGGTGCGCATCCAGGCCGACGGCGGGCTGAAAACCGGGCTGGACGTGGTCAAGGCCGCGGTGCTGGGTGCTGAAAGTTTCGGCTTCGGCACCGCCCCGATGATCGCCCTGGGCTGCAAGTACCTGCGCATCTGTCACCTGAACAACTGCGCCACCGGCGTGGCCACGCAGAACGAGACGCTGAGAAAACACCACTTCATCGGCCTGCCCGACATGGTGGTCAACTACTTCATGGGCGTGGCACACGAAGTGCGCGAGATTCTCGCCGGGCTTGGCGTACGGCGACTGGACGACATCATCGGGCGCACCGAGTATCTGCAGCGCATCGACGGCCTGACCGAGCGCCAGAACAAGCTGGATTTCGCACCGCTGCTGGCCCGGACCGGGCTGGCCGAAGACAGCGCGCGCTTCTGCGAGGTCGAATGCAATCCGCCGCACGACCCGGGCCGGCTGGCCGAGGAAATCGGGCGGGCCACGGCAGAGGCCGTATCCAGCGGCGCCGGCGGCCGCTTCGAATTCAAGATCCGCAACCATGACCGCTCCATCGGCGCGCGGCTTTCGGGCCGCATCGCGCGCACCCACGGCGCCGACGGGTTAAGCGAAAACCCGCTGGCGCTGGACCTGCACGGCACCGCCGGCCAGAGCCTGGGCGCGTTCAACGCCAACGGACTGGAGATTACGCTGACCGGCGAGGCCAATGACTACGTCGGCAAGGGCATGGCCGGCGGCCGGATCGTGCTGCGCCCGCGCGAGGGCATCCGCTACCGCGCGTGCGAGACCCCCATCATGGGCAACACCTGCCTGTACGGGGCAACCGGAGGCGAGCTGTTCGCCGCCGGCACCGCTGGAGAGCGCTTCATGGTCCGCGCGTCCGGTGCCATCGCCGTGGTCGATGGTGTCGGCGACCATGCCTGCGAATACATGACCGGCGGGGTGGCATTGATCCTCGGATCCACGGGCATCAACTTCGGTGCCGGCATGACCGGCGGCTTCGCCTATGTGCTGGACGTCGAGCGCGATTTCGTCGACCGCTACAATCACGAACTCATAGACATCCACCACATCGGCGCCGAGTCGATGGAAAACCACGTCCACCACCTGCGCGGCCTGATCCAGCGCCACGTCGAACTGACCGGCAGCGAATGGGGCGTCGAGATCCTCGAGAACTTCCGTCGCATGCTGCCGAAATTCTGGCTGGTCAAGCCCAAGGCGGCCAGCCTGGATGAGCTGATCTCGCGCTTGCGCGAGGCGGCGTAAAGGATAATGAGTCCACATATGCACACAGATGAACACGGATGAAAGCGGTTCAAAAGCATCAAACAGGAAGAGCCCGAAAGACACGAAGGGAAAAACCTTCTGTTCGGGCGAGGAGCATCCGGCACGCGGACCGAAGCTCACTGCGCTACTTATTTTCCATGGCCACCCTTCTGTGCGCGCTTTTCCTTGGTGTTCTTCATGGTTCAAGCTTTCCATTCCATCCGTGTTCATCTGTGTTCATCTGTGGACCAACGCTTTTCCGGGAGCAGCAATCACCGTGACCGAATACTCCAACCTCCATTTCATCGAAAGCCCGCGCAAGGACCCCACCGAGGTGCCGGTGGCAATCCGCGTGCGCGACTGGCACGAGATCTATGGTCAGTACCAGTCCGAATCCGCGGCCGATCAGTCGGCGCGCTGCATCGACTGCGGCAATCCCTATTGCGAGTGGGATTGTCCGGTACACAACTTCATTCCCGACTGGCTGCGTCTGGTCAAACAGGGGCGGCTGTTCGAGGCCGCCGAGCTGTCACACCAGACCAACTCGCTGCCCGAAATCTGCGGCCGCATCTGCCCGCAGGACAGACTCTGCGAAGGGGCATGCACGCTCAACGACGGCCTGGGTGCGGTCACTATCGGTTCGATCGAAAAATACATCACCGACGAGGCGCTGAAACAAGGCTGGCGACCGGACCTGTCACACGTCCGGCCGAGCGGCCACAAGGTTGCCATCGTCGGCGCCGGCCCCGCGGGTCTTGCATGTGCTGATGTACTGGCCCGGCATGGGATTCAGGCAGTCGTGTTCGACCGCTATCCCAGAATCGGTGGACTGCTGACCTGGGGCATCCCGCCATTCAAGCTCGAAAAACAGGTGATCGAGACCCGGCGCGAGATTCTCGAAGGCATGGGTGTGGAATTTCGCCTCGGGGTGGAAATCGGCACCGACATGCCGTTTGACAAGCTGGTCGATGACTTTGATGCGGTGTTTCTGGGCTTGGGGACTTATCACTATGTGCGTGGCAACTTCCCCGGCGAGAACCTGCCTGGCGTGGTTGAATCGCTGCCGTTTCTGATCGGCAACGTACACCGCGTGCTCGGCAGCCGCGACGCGCGCTACCCGTACGTCAACGTCGACGGCAAGCGCGTGGTGGTGCTGGGCGGCGGCGACACCGCGATGGACTGTGTGCGCACCTCGATCCGCCAGGGCGCGTTCTCGGTCACCTGCGCCTATCGCCGCGACGAGGCCAACATGCCCGGCAGCCGCAAGGAGGTCCGCAATGCCATGGACGAAGGCGTGGAGTTTCTGTTCAACCGCCAGCCGGTGGAGATCCTCGGCGACGACCAGATCGAAGGCGTGAAGCTGGTCGGAACCCGCCTGGGCGCGCCGGACGAAAACGGCCGCCGCCGGCCCGAGCCGGTGCCGGGCAGCGAACAGACGCTGCCGGCCGACACCGTCATCATCGCCTTCGGTTTCCGCCCCGACCCGCCCGAATGGCTGGCCGAACACGGCGTGTCGATGCACGAAGACGGCCGCATCGTCGTCGGCGGCAACAGCCGCCTGGCGCACCAGACCGCCAATGAGAAGGTCTTTGCCGGCGGCGACATGGTCCGGGGCGCCGACCTGGTCGTCACCGCCGTATTCGAAGGCCGCGAAGCCGCCAGTTCCATCGCCCGCACGCTGGGCGTGGCGGCCTGGCAAAAAACCTGAAGTAGCCTGAGCCCGCGCCCGTCGACGGGCAACCTGCTGTGGGAGCGAACTCTGATTCGCGACGACCCGGGCATCGACTCGCGAACGGATTCCACTCCCGCAGATCCAGAATCCGGCCGGGAATGCTGGCGGCTCAAAAACCTGCGATTCAGGACTTGACATTCCATTTGGGGGGCTAAATTATTGCTGTCCCCTGGCAGGGACATCCGCTCGGATTCAATTATTTGTTGGCTGATTGGAGATTCGAACAATGAAGATCAATAACATCTTGCGCCTCGGCGCAGTCCTTTTCCTGTGTGGGCAGGGCATCCAGGCTACGGCTGAGACCTCCTGGTGGTCTTTCTGTGACATCTGCATTGGTGATTCAGACTACCGATACCACGCCACTCAGATTGCTGTCAACGGAACGATCTATGTATCCAGTGTTTCTACCAACACTACCCGAAAATTTCAGCGCTGGACCACCTATGAGGATTTCAGCGATGGCGTAGTCCAGATGACCCACGTCTTCGAGTCGCCCATGGCGGCTCAGGAAAAAAATGCCTTCGAGCAGGTGATTGCCAATGCCGCTAGGGGTTTTACGCAGATCAACCGGGAGGAACTTGATCAATATGGCGCAGGACAGGCAGGTTCCGGCCTTGACGATATTGGAAGTAATGGCGGCCTGTTCTTCACTTTCCTCAACGCCGTGACGGCACATGTTGTCAATCTGGGTCTCTTCCCCTCGGAGAGCGCGATCTCCACGGAACTTGGGGGGACCGTCAGGATCATTTCCGGGAATTATGGAAGTGCACATTCCCGAGGTCTCAGAATAGCGCCATTGGTCATCCAAATCGATTATACCGATGGGTCAAAGATACAGATGCAATTGTCGCCGGATGCCACAACGTTTTCAAAAATTACGCTGACCGATATGAACGGGGAGAAGTTGCAGATAACAGGACAGAACGAAAATGGCGAAACCCGTCTCACGATCAGCGGCTTCGCCGACAAGGAATTCTTCTTCGGCGCCTCGGATCAGGCTGCGCTTCGACTATTCGATTTCATCAATGCGCAAAGTGGCGGCAGCCTTTCCTGTATCACTGAAGCCGTTGCAAAAGGTTTTCGTGTAGCCTGTCAGCGCCAGCACTGAGGAAGTCGGACCAACGACCAGCGGGCCCCGCATCTAGGGGCCCGTTCATATGTCGGGATTTTCACCACACCATCCAGGTAACAGATAAAACGCATGGGGAACCCTTGCGTCGGTCCGGGCAAACGCAGCAAGACCACCAACTTCCGTCTACTACCCCGAACAGAGAGTGCCGCCCGCGTCAGACCAGCCTACTCGAAGTGTGGCAAAACCGCGCAGGCCGGGGCCACGTCCCCGGCGGTGTGCTTATCTTCCCCGGTAATGATCGATCTGGCCGTCGGCGGCGGCGCGGTTTTCGAACTGGATTTCCAGGGTGAAGATGAAGCGCCAGTCGGAACGGCGCTGCTGCGTGTCTTCATCCACCGGCCAGGCGTATTCGGGCTGAAGCTCGTAGAACAGCCAGTCGCGCAGGAACGAACGACGAAAGCGGAAATTGACGAAAAATTCCTCGATGTTGCGTTCGGCCCTGGTTTCCCCAAACATGCCGATTTCGCTGCGTACCGCGGTTTTCTGTCCCAATTGACGGAAAAAGATCATGCCTGTGCGCCATTCAAGGTCATCTGACTTCTCAGCGATCAGTCCGCGGCCAGTCAGGCGGCCCAGGGTCAAATTGTTGGGCAACCAGTCCAGATCGGCACGCAGGCTGGTGCCGAAACCGTCATCGAGTTCCCAGAAAGTGGTTTGGGTCAACCTCGCAAGACTGCTCTCGGTGATCGGCCGGGTATGACGGTAGCGCAAGCCAGTCCGGGGATTCAGGCCGCCGCCAGAGACCTTGAGCGTGCCGTCGAGATCAAAGCTGTTGCGGGGATCATCGGTGATCAGCAAACGCAGGCCCAGGCGGGTCTGCTCTTCGTCCTCGCCGCCCCGCCCGTCATCGAGCTCACCTTCCAGCGCATCATCGCGAGTGACCAGGAGTCGCACACGATCCGAAAAGCCAGGCAGCGAAATGTTGGCTGAAACACGCAGGTCATAGGCCAGATCCCGAGTCTGGTCCCAACGCAACTGATTGCGCATGCGGATGAACGTGCCGACCGGCGTTTCCTCATCGGCGCGCGGATCACCAAAGAAACCATCGAACCAGGCTGCAGGTTCACACAGTCGTTCGCTCAGGTACGAATGCGTTCGATCCAGCCAGCTCCCCGGCCGGCCCTGATCGTCGCGACAGGAGATCTCGACCGTGTTCCGGGCCCGCTCCGGTGCCGGCTCTTGATGATTGCGGCTTTCATCCTCGCCCTGCTGCGACCACGCCGGCAGCGCGGCAATCGCCAGATACAGCGCCAGCAGCGGAGAAAAGAACCAGGAATCGGGCAAAACTTGGTTTCTCCAGGAAGGGCCAACAACCAGAGCAGAAATCATAGTGCGGATCGCTGTCGGGAAGATCATTCGAGAACAATCAATAATCTGAGTGAATCTGCTTAATCTGCGGTTCCGTGGTTTTCCTGTTTGGGTGTGGCTGAGTCAACTGCGTAATCAGGATCCAATAAGGTCGTCAGGAGCCCTCCCGCCGAGCCTGCTGCTGGGCGTCATAGACGGCAATCGCGGTCATGTTGACCACGCGCCGGACGGTGGCCGAGGGGGTGAGCACGTGGGCCGGCTTGCTCACGCCCATCAGGATGGGGCCAACATTGACACCCTTGCCGATGACGCGGGACATGTTGAACGCGATATGGGCGGCGTCCTGGTCGGGCATGATGAACAGGTTGGCCTGACCCAATAATCTGGAATTCGGAAAGATTCTCTCGCGAATGCCCGGCATCAGGGCGGCATCGGCGCGCATTTCACCCTCGACTTCCAGCTCCGGCGCCATTTCCCGCACCAGCCTGAGCACCTGGCGCATCTTCGAGGCCATCGGGTTGACATGGCTGCCGAACGAAGAATGCGACAACAGAGCGACCTTGGGCGTGATGCCGAACATGCGCACTTTCTCGGCCGCCATCAGTGTCAATTCGGCCAGTTGTTCGGCGGTCGGGTCCGGGTTGACGTGGGTGTCGCAAACGAAGTAGGTACCGGACTCGTTGGTCATGGCCGACAGCGCGCCCATGGTCTTGCAGTCCTCGCGCAACCCCAGCACCTCGGTGACATACTTGAGTTTCTTGTGGTACTGGCCGACCACGCCGCAGATCAGCGCGTCGGCCTCGCTGCGATAAACCATGATCGCAGCGATCACGGTGTTGCGCGTGCGGACAATGGCCTTGGCTGAATCCGGGGTCACGCCGCGACGTTCGGTGATCTTGTGGAAGGCGGTCCAGTAGTCCTTGAAGCGTGGGTCCGATTCCGGATTGACCAGTTCAAAGTGCTCGTCGGGACGAATGCGCAGCCCGGCCCTTTCGATCCGCATTTCGACCACTGACGGCCGGCCGATCAGAATTGGTTTGGCCAGCCCGTCATCGACAATCGTCTGGACGGCTCGAAGAACCGTCTCTTCCTCGCCCTCGGCGAACACCACGCGCTTGGGATCCTGGCGCGCGGCATCGAAGACCGGCTTCATCAACAGGCCGGTTCTGAACACGTATTGCTGCAGCCGCTCGCGATAGGCATCCAGATCCTCGATCGGGCGCGTGGCCACGCCGGAATCCATTGCCGCCCGGGCTACCGCCGGGGCAAGCTGCATCAGCAGCCGGGGATCGAATGGCTGCGGAATCAGATAGTCGGGTCCGAACTTCGTCTCCTGGCCCTCGTACGCCTGGGCGGCGACGTCGGAAGCTTCCATGCGCGCCAGCTCGGCAATCGCATGCACGCAGGCCATCTTCATTTCATCATTGATGGCAGTCGCCCCGACATCCAGCGCACCTCGGAAGATATACGGGAAGCACAGCACGTTGTTGACCTGGTTGGGGAAGTCCGAGCGCCCGGTCGCGATCAACGCATCAGACCTGGCTTCGCGCGCGACATCAGGCATGATCTCGGGCACAGGGTTGGCCAGCGCCAGGATGATCGGCTTTTTTGCCATGCGTTTGACCATCTCGGGCTTGAGCACGCCCGCAGCCGAAACTCCGAGAAAGATGTCCGCTTTGTCGATCACGTCATCGAGCGTGCGGGCCTCGGTGTCGATCGCATAATCGGCCTTGCGCCCATCCATGTCGGATTCGCGTCCTTTATAGACCACGCCTTCGCGATCGCAAACGACAATGTTTTCCTTTTTCAATCCCATCTTGACCAGCAGATCCAGGCAGGCCATGCCGGCCGCTCCGGCGCCGGAAGCGACTAGCCTGACTTTTTCGATCTTCTTGCGCGTCAGCTCAAGCGCATTGGTTACGGCCGCGGCAGTGATGATCGCGGTGCCGTGCTGATCGTCGTGGAATACCGGGATGCCCATGCGCTGCTTGAGCGCATCCTCGACCTTGAAACACTCCGGCGCCTTGATGTCTTCGAGGTTGATGCCGCCGAAGGTCGGCTCCAGGCTGGCGATGATCTCGATCAGGCGCTCCGGGTCGGATTCGTCGATCTCGATATCGAACACGTCGATATCGGCAAACTTCTTGAACAACACCCCCTTGCCTTCCATCACCGGCTTGGACGCCAGCGGCCCGATATTGCCCAGCCCCAGCACTGCAGTGCCGTTGGAAATTACCGCCACCAGGTTGCCCCTGGCGGTGTAATCGCGCGCTTTCAGCGGGTCCTCGGCAATCTCCTTGCTCGGCGCTGCAACGCCGGGCGAGTAGGCCAGCGCAAGATCCTTGGCCGTGGTCAACGCCTTGGTCGGTGTGATCTTGATCTTACCCGGCGACGGATAACGGTGATATTCAAGCGCCTGTTCGTTGAGCTTGTCGGACATTTGGCAGTGCCTGTGGTTGAGTGCCAGCGAAGGTTTGCGGGGCGAGTAAAGCCCGGTGGCTTCAACCCGCTTTTCGTGAATCGTAAATGGTAAATCGTGAATCGATAAAGGCAACTCGCACCAGGAGCGGCGGGGCTTTCCATTTCCGATTGCCGATTTCCGACTTACGGGTTTTCAACCCTCCAACTCCTCGCTCCATTCGCCCTGCGCGGCCAGGCCGTTCATGCGGGCGCGGTGGAGAAGGGTTTTCTGGGCGCTGGAGCGGTTGGCTTTCGGATCCCGGGCCCATTCGCTCAGGCAGGCAGCCTGCAGCGCGCGGCCATAGCTGAATGACAGCGGCCACGGCACATCGCCAAGTTGATTCATGGCGTTGAGATGGGCAGTGGCCTCGACATCGCCCTGGCCACCGGACAGGAACACCACTCCTGCGATCGCCGCCGGCACCGCGTTGAGCAGACAGTCCACGCTTGCCTCGGCAACCTCCTCGACGCCTGCACGATCACCGGCTTCATCGCCAGAAATGACCATCGACGCCTTGAGCACCGTACCTTCCAGCAGAACGTTGTGTTCATAGAGTTGCTGGAACAGGCTTTTCAGCGTCATCTCGGTAATGTCGAAGCTGGTGTCCAGGTCGTGGGTGCCGTTCATCAACACTTCCGGCTCGACGATCGGCACCAGTCCGGCTTCCTGGCACAGCGCTGCATAGCGCGCCAGTGCATGGGCGTTGGAATCAATCGAAGTGCGCGAAGGGGAATCCGGGCCGATGGTGATGACAGCGCGCCACTTGCAGAATTTCGCACCCAACTCGAAATACTCCGCCAGCCGCTCGCGCAGCCCGTCCAGGCCTTCGGTGATCTTTTCACCTTCGAATCCGGCCATGTCCTTAGCGCCTTTGTCGACCTTGATGCCGGGCAGGATGCCGGCGCGGTTCATCAGCTCCACCATCCGGGTGCCATCGGCGGTCTTCTGGCGAATCGTCTCGTCGAACAGGATCGCACCGGAGATGCAGTCACCCAGCCCTTGCGCGGTCAGCATCATCGACCGGTAGTCCAGCCGGTTTTCCTCGGTGTTTTCGACTCCGACCGAGTCGAAACGCTTCTTGATCGTTCCCATCGATTCGTCGATGGCCAGAATTCCCTTGCCCGGCGCCACCATGGCCTGGGCGGTCGATACCAGTTGTTCAAGCTGCTCGGTCATTTTCGGGCTCCTTATGAGATCGCGTGCCGTGCTGGGTTAGAGAATCAGCCGCTATTGTAGCTGCTGGAGACGATTGCAGACTGCGTGTAGTCATACCTGATCACGTACGTATTTCAGCCATCTCTAAGAAGCGATCCACAGATTTACACAGATTATTGAATTTAATCTGCGTAATCTGCGCTTCCTTGGTTTTCCTGTCTCGGCGTGGCTGAGCCATCTACCTAATCAGGTCGTCATAAGCCTGCGGCAAACTCTGAAGCCTGAATCCCGAGTCCCCGACCCGAGCCCATCACCCCGTCGATACGATCTTCATGACGTTGGTTCCGCCTTCCAGACCCATCTGGTCGCCCAGGGTCAGGATCACGCGCTTGCCGCACGCTACCAGCCCGGCGTCGATCACATGCCGGATCGCGGCCTGACTGATTTCGTCGTAGCGATGCTGGTCGGGGGCAAAAAACAATGGTCGCACGTGCTGGTACAGACGCATGCGGCGAAGGCTCGCGCGGTTGGGCGACAGCGCAATGATCGGCGCGGGAGAACGCACCCGCGACAGCCATTGCGCCGTGGATCCTGATTCGGTCAACGCGATGATGGCCGCCACCGGCACGTTGTTGGCGGTGATCATCGCCGCCATTGCAATCGCCTGGTCGGTGCGCTCGGGCCGGATGTTGAGCCGGCGCTGCGGAATGTGCGCCTGCACATGGCGCTCGGCGCCCTCGCAGATCCGCGCCATGGCTTCGATCACGCGCGCCGGGTGCCGGCCCACGGCAGTCTCGGCCGACAGCATCACCGCATCGGTGCCGTCGATGACCGCGTTGGCCACGTCCAGCACCTCGGCCCGGGTCGGGATCGGGTTGTCGACCATGGACTGCATCATCTGGGTCGCGGTAATCACCGGGCGATTGTGTTCAAGCGAACAATTGATGATGCGCTTTTGCAGACCCGGCAGTTCCGCCTCGCCAATCTCCACTCCCAGGTCGCCTCTGGCGACCAGCACGGCGTCCGAAGCTTCAATCACCGCGTCCAGGTTCTCGATCGCCTCTGTACGTTCGATCTTGGACACCAGATGCGCTTCGCCTCCGGCCGCGCGCAGCAATGATCGGGCCCGCTCGATATCATCCGCCGAGCGCGGAAACGAAACGGCCAGATAATCCACCTGCCAGTCGGCCGCCAGCTTGATGTCGGCCTCGTCGGCCTCCGAGACACCGGGCAGAGACAACCCGCCGCCCCGCAGGTTCAGCCCCTTGCGATCGTACAGCCGGCCGCTGGTCAGCACTTCGCAGATGATTCCGGCTCCCTGGACATCACGTACCTGCATCGCAATCAGGCCGTCGTCCAGCAGCAACTCTGATCCGGGCTTCACATCCCGGGCCAGGCCCAGATAGGCCACACCGACCTGGTGCTCGTCGCCCATGGGCGCCGGATCCTCGGCCACCAGCGTGAACTCCTGGCCGGCCTGGAGTTCGACATGGCCCTCACGGAAACGGTCGATGCGGATCTTCGGGCCCGACAGATCGGCCAGCACGGCCACATCGGTATCGAGTTCGCGTGCAATCGAACGCACAAGCCGGATGCGGCGGGCGTGAGTCTCGGCATCGCCGTGTGAGAAATTGATCCGGACCACGTCGCAGCCGGCACGAATGAGTTTTTCCATCGCCACCGGATCATCGGTAGCCGGTCCCAGAGTGGCAACGATCTTGGTTCTGCGCATCATGCCGCGAGTCTAGCCCAGTCCCGGTGGCAACTTCATGTCAGTCTCGGCCGGCCAGGTCAAGAAAGCTGCCCCCCAATCAGGACAATTCCGACTCCGGCATTGGGCCACGTCGCATGTCCCCGGCGTCTTGTCGCTTCGGCGATGCTGATATATTTGAAAATGCCATGCTCAAGCAACTGCTCATTACCGCGCTGGTCGCGTTGATCGTCGTCATGATTGCACGCATGAAACGTGCGCGCAATCATGACGACGCTGCAAAACCTTCAGCCTCGGCCGAACCATCTGCCGGTGGCATTTCTCCTTCGATGATGGCCGGCTTCATCTTCGCCGCCGTAATCACGCTGACCGCCACAGGCGTGTTCTGGGTCCGCTACCAGCATGCCAACGCCATCATCCGGGTCGAAGTGGTCGATACGCGCTCCGGCAGCACCACAGTCTACCAGGTCCGCCGCCGGAATCTGGGCGAGCGGGAATTCACGACGATCGACGGGCGGGTCGTTTCGCTCGGCGTCTCGGACCGGATGGAACGAAGCGAGTAGGGCATCAGTCGGGCTTGCGGAATTTCAAGGTCATGCGGTGCGATTCGCCGATTGCTTCATAGCGCTCGCGCATGGTCTCCGGGTTATCGGCATCTTCGGGCAAGCGCAGCGATGGCGGCAGGCGCCAGACATATTCGTCGGTGTTCGGCTGGTCGTTGGGGTTGATATTGATGTCACTTTCGTCGACAAACTCGAACCCGGCCGCAGTGAGCTGGTCGATCACGAACTGCTTTTTGAGGTAGCCGTTGCTACCGTCGGCCCAATCGTCCGGCATGTCGTCACGCGCCCAGTGCTGAACCACTCCGACCACACAGCCCGGCTTGAGGACGTTATAAATATCCGCCAGCGCGGCGTCCAGATAACCGTGCTCATCGTTGAACCGCGCGAGGTTGTGCAGTGCCCGCACCAGCAGCACTGCGTCCGCGCTTTCACTCAGCGTTTGGGGCAAACCGCCCAGCCAGAAGGTCGACACCCCGGCACAGTCGTCCTCGCACCAGTCCTGTGCCTGAGCCGGAAACTGCCCCGGCCATTGCCGCATCCGCTCCATGAAATCCTCGGTTCCAAATGGAAACAGGGGCCACATCTCCAGCGCGTAATTGGCCGCGATCAGGTCGCCCTCGACGCCAAGATAAGGGACCAGGATGCGCGAATACCAGCCACCGCCCGGCAACGCCTCGACCACTGTCATGCCCTGTTCTATCCCGAAAAACTCCAGCGTTTCGCGCGGATGACGCTCATCGTAGCGCGCCTGAATTTCCTCGGGTTGCGCTTCCAGGATCGATCCCAGTCGATCCTGCCCGGCCGGCTCGGGCTCGGCAGTGTCGGCACTGTCCACGACCGGTTCGGTCGGCTCGGGCTCGTCAACCTGCTGGCAGGCTACCAGCATCAGAAAAATCGGAATCAGCAAAAGTCTGTACATCAGCGCTCTCCGCGGAATGGGTGTTCGATTGTTGTCTTCGGTTATCGTCCGGTCGTAACCGGATTACAATTACGGATCAGTCGAAGTGAGTCACAGCGCCAGCGCCATCAAAGCCACGGAAGCACCGAAGCCTCCACCCCAGCTCATGCTGCGCAAGAGATGATAGTCGGCAAGATAGAAAATCGAGTAGGCCACGCGCGCGATCAGGAAAGCGACTGCCAGCACCGAGATCCAGAATGAATCGGCCTCGGCGAACAGGGCCAGAAGAAGGCCGGCGGCAAATATCGGAAAGGCCTCGAGCATGTTTTGATGCGAAGCCAATGCACGCGCGCCAAACCCGGTCAAGCGCGCCTGTTGCGCACGCGGATGCCGATTGTCATAGCCGCCTTGCTCGCGCGCCTGGGCGATGGCGACGGGCGCCTTGGTCAGCAACACCATCAGAGCTGAAGCCAGCAGGCAAAGTCCCGGAATCGAAGACATGGCAATCTCTCTCAGCTCGGCCGGGTCAACCGGCCACGAAAGATTACTATACTGGAGTCGGATTCAATCTTTCAGGAAGTTTCTTGCCCAGGCTGATTCCGCTGATGGACCTGATGTGGCTGCTGGCCGAAACGCAGTCCAACCCGATTCATGTCTGCGGCCTGATGCTGTTCGACAAGCCCAGGGGTCGACGCGGTCTGGTGCGCGAGATTGTCGAGGCCTATCGGGCCGCCCGGCCGACGCCGCCGTTCGACGCCGTAGCAGACCTTTCCGGAACTCATACCCCACGCTGGATGGTGGCTCGGGATTACGATCCAAGCTACCATGTCCAGCACATCGCGCTGCCTTTGGGCGCCCGCTACCAGGACCTGCTCCACCTGGCCGGTGATCTGCACGAGACCATGCTCGACCGCGGCCGTCCGCTTTTTCGGGTCTGGATTATCGATCAGGTGCCGGGTGGACGATTCGCGCTGTTCGTCAAGATGCACCATGCCATCGTCGATGGCGTCAGCGCGGCGCGACGGGTCAATGCCAGTCTGCGCGGAACCCGGCATCGGGGAGTACCCAAACCTCTGTTTGCGGTTGATGTGCCGGTGCGAAAACCGCATCCACCCAAGGCCTTGCTCAAGCGGCTTATGGGTTTGTCCACTACCGCGACCAGCCAGTACATGGCACTGCTCGGCAGCGTGCGCAAGGGCTTGTGGAACCGGATCGGGCTTGCCGCCCACGGCAGCGTGCCATTCGCCGCGCATCGCGGCCCGATGAATGAACCGGTAATGAATGCGCGCACCGTGGCCACGCTGTCCGTATCTCTCGATGCCATGTGCCGGGTCGGCAAGCACTATGGCGCCACGCTCAATGACGTGGCCATGACCGTGATCGATGCCGGCGTGCATCGGTATCTGGCCGGCCAGGATCAGCCCTTCGGGCATCGACTTGTGGCCATGTGCCCGGTTTCACTGCGCGAGCCCGATGATGCTTCCGGTGGCACCAAGGTCTCGGCTGTATTCGTGCGCATGGGCGAAGCTGAGGTTTCAATCGCCGAACGGCTGGTGCAGATATCGGAGTCCATGAGCGAAGCCAAGGACGAAGTTCGCGCCATGTCCAGGGAAACCGCACTGGGCTATGCCGCCGGATTGATGGGTATTGCCGGACTGACCGCGGTGACCCATGTCGATCGTGTCACGCGCCCCTCGGCCAACCTGGTCATTTCCAATATTCCCGGCTGGGATCGCCAGCTCTACCTCAACGGTGCGCCGCTGATCGGGGTCTATCCGGTCTCTGCGATCGCTGTCGGGGTAGGCCTCAACGTTACCGTGATTTCGTGCAACGGCAGCATGGACTTCGGCTTTGTCGGCAACGGCGCGAGCCTGCGCAACCTGCCAACCCTTGCCGATCAGGTCGAACAGGCCTGGCGAGAGCTGGCGCGGGTAACTCCCGGTCACTGACTCGTTTGGATTATGATCCCTTGCTAATGAACACTCAGGCGTGCGGAAAATAACGTGGTCAGCTGGCAAACGAAAACTGCCGAGCTACTCGGTCGATTGACCATCCGCCAGGCACTCAAGCGTGATCTTTCGATACAAGACATGCGCAAGCAGATTCGGGCCATGGAGCGCTTTTTCCCCGGTCACCCCGATGATGTGCGCATCGATCCCGACCCGGGGCTGACGAATTGTGACGCCGAATGGCTGACACCGACCTCGGGGCCTGCAGAGCGCATGATTCTGCACTTGCCCGGAGGCGCCTTCATGACCCGGTTTGTGCGCGCCGAGCGCCTGCTACTGGCACGCATGTGCCGTGCCGCGAATGCCCTCGGGCGTCTGGTTTTGTATCGCCTTGCTCCCGAAAACCCTTATCCGGCCGGCCTGGAGGATTGCCTTGAGGCCTACCACCAGATTCTCGACCGTGGCGTGAGACCTGAAAATCTGATCGTCAGCGGCGTGTCGGCAGGCGGCTGCCTGGCGCTGGCCATGCTGCTGTCGCTGCGTGATCAGGGGTTGCCGCTGCCGGCAGGTGCCGTATTGATGTCGCCGGCGACCGATCTGACCGATGATGCCGAACAGGGCTCCCGGGTTGGCAATGCCAGTCGCGATGCCCTGCTCAGCCTGGAGCAGGGCGACGAGATCCGGCGCCTGTATCTCGGCGGTTACTCCGAACTCGAATTGGCCACGCATCCCTATGTTTCACCGGTCAAGGGAGACTTTACGGGCCTGCCGCCGCTTTTTTTTCAGGTCAGCAGCAGCGAGATTCTGCTCGACGACAGCCGGCGCTGTGCCGAACGCGCGCGGGCATTCGACGTCAGTGCCGAAGTCGAAGTCTGGGATCGCATGCCACACGGCTGGCAGGCATTGTCATTTGCGCCGGAGTCCGGTCGCGCCATCGCCCGGCTGGCCGATTTCATTCGCGAGCGTTGCCCATGAAATCGACCGGAATCCGCGGCGAGAATGCTTCGGCTGCCGCTTTCATGCTGCGGTTGAGACACGATCACTCAGGGCTTTCGCGCATGCTGCGCGCCATCGATGGCATGGTCGATCGCCTGACCACGGAACCCGCCGCGGTCCAGCCGTTTCTGGTCGAGGCCTTCGCCTATCTGCTTGACTACCAGCATGGCTACCATCATCCACGGGAAGACCGTCTGTTCGAAAAAATCAGGGCTCGACGGCCGGCGCTGGCCGACACTCTGTCAAAACTGGCTGAAGAACATGAAAGCGGCGAGCGCGAGACCGCCGAACTGACCGAAGTCCTGAGCGCCGCCACGCCCGATCAGCTTCGCGGCAGAAAGGGCGAGCGTCTGGCCACACGCATTCACGGCTATATCCAGCATGCCCGCTTGCATATGCGCGATGAAGAAGCGGTGTTCTACGCCCGCGCCGAGCAGGTTCTGAGAAAAACCGACTGGGCCGAGATCATCGACAAGGATGGCCACCAGGATCCGCTGGCCGACATCCAAGGGCTGGCCTGCGAGTATCCCGAACTGGCGGCCCACTTCAACCTTACGACCCGCCATCTGGGCCGAAGCGAAACCGGCGCTGACACTGCCAGCGCAATGCACCGGCATGTGCTGGGCCTGACCGACCTGTATGGTGGCTTGTTGCACGAAGGTTTCAATCTGACCCGACGAAACGCCCGTCGCCTGCTGGCCGTGCGCGGTCCACTCAGCCTCGCAAACACAGTAGGCAAGATCACCTGCGACAACCTTCGCTTCGCCGGTCAATGCCTGTCACGTCCCTCGCGCTGGGCCCTCAATTCCGGCACCGAGCTCCTGACCGGCCGGGACCTGAAGCCAGCAAAGACCGGCCCGAAGTCCAAACCGAAACCCCGCTACAGCGGGCGTGACAGGCCTCGAAAGTAGTTCTGTTTTTGAATTAAGTATACTGTCCCCAGAAGAGCGGAGGGGAGGGCGACCTCAGCCCCTCAGCGCCTTCAGCGCCGGCAATTCCTTCCCTTCCACATACTCCAGAAACGCTCCACCGGCAGTCGAGATGTAGTCAATCCGGTCTGCAACGTGAAATTTTTCGATCGCGGCGATGGTGTCACCGCCGCCGGCCAGCGTAAATCCTTCACAGGCAGCTACCGCATGCGCCACAGCCTGCGTGCCGGAGTGAAAGGCATCGAATTCGAACACGCCGACGGGACCATTCCAGATCACCGTACCGGCCGATTTGATGATGGTCGCAAGGCGACCGGCGGTTTCCGGGCCGATGTCCAGGATCATTTCATCGGCATGGACACGATTGACATCGCGCAGCGACGGATGTGCGTCCTGGTGGAACCGCTCGGCGGTAAGCACGTCGGTTGGCAAAGGAATTGACGCGCCCTTGGCTTCGGCCTTGGCCATGAGTTGTTTCGCCGTATCCACAAGGTCGGCCTCATACAGCGAGTTGCCGATGCGCTTGCCGCTGGCGGCCAGAAAGGTATTGGCGATACCACCGCCGACGATGAGCTGGTCGACCTTGTCGATCAGGGTCTCGAGCACTTGCAGTTTGCCCGAAACCTTGGCCCCGCCAACAATCGCAACCAGCGGCCGGGCCGGTTCTGCCAGCGCCTTGTCCAGCGCCGCGATCTCGGCCGCCAGCAGCGGGCCGGCGACCGCCGTTGTAGCGTGCCGGATCACGCCTTCGGTCGAGGCCTGGGCACGGTGGGCGGTAGCGAAGGCATCGAATACCAGCACATCGCACAACGCAGCCATTTTTTTCGCCAGCGATTCGTCGTTGGCTTTTTCGCCTTTCAGGAAGCGAACATTTTCCAGCAGCTTGACCTGCCCGGGTTCAACCTCGACGCCGTCGATCCAGTCCCTGGCCAGTTCCACCGGCTGCTCCAGCAGTTCACAGAGCCTGTTCGCGATCGGCTCGAGCGAGTGCTCCTGGTCCGGCTGACCCTCCGTTGGACGGCCCAGATGTGAGGCCACCAGACAGGCCGCGCCCTGATCCAGCACCTGCCGAATCGTTGGCAGAGCGGCCCGGATTCGCGCGTCGGAAGTCACCTGACCCTGGTACACCGGGACATTCAGATCGGTGCGGATCAGCACGCGTTTCCCGGAAATATCGATCTGCTCAAGGGTTTTCATCGTCAGCCGACCTTGCTCAGCGCAAGCGCGGTATCGAGCATGCGGTTGGAAAAGCCCCATTCGTTGTCATACCAGGCCAGCACTTTGACCAGCCGACCGCCGGAAACCTTGGTCAGCGAAGCATCAAAAATTGATGACCGCGGGTCGTGATTGAAGTCGATCGATACCAGCGGTTCATCGTTGTAGCCGAGGATGCCCTTGAGCGCGCCTTCGCTGGCGTCCTTGATCGCGTCGTTGACTTCGTCGACCGAGGTGTCGCGCCCGGCGATGAAGCTCAGGTCCACGACCGAGACATTGATTGTCGGCACGCGCATCGCGAACCCGTTCAGCCGGCCGTCGAGTTCCGGCAGGATGATGCCGACCATCGCCGCCGCGCCGGTCTTGGTCGGAATCTGGCTCATCGTCGCCGAGCGCGCCCGGCGCAGGTCCTTGTGAAACACGTCGGTGAGCACCTGATCGTTGGTGTAGGCGTGGATGGTGGTCATCAGGCCGGTCTCGATGCCGATCGCGTCATTGAGCACCTTGGCGACAGGGGAAAGACAGTTGGTGGTACAAGACGCATTCGAGATTACATCGTCGCCGTCTTTCAGGATATCGTGGTTGACCCCGTAGACCACCGACGGCAGATCCTTGCCGGCCGGTGCCGAGATCAGCACCTTGCGTGCGCCTGCACTCAGGTGAGCCGAGGCCTTGTCCTTGCTGGCAAACAGCCCGGTGCACTCCATCACCACGTCGATGCCCAGTTCACCCCAGGGAAGTTTGGCCGGGTCGCGTTCAGCCAGCACCTTGATGCGGTTACCGTTGACCACCATGACATCACCGTCAACACTGACATCGGCGTTGAACCTGCCGTGCGCGGTATCGTGACGGGTCAGGTGGGCATTAGTGTTCGGGTCGCCAAGATCGTTGACGGCGACAATCGAAATTTCATTGGTGCGGCCATACTCATACAGCGCACGCAGAACGTTGCGGCCAATTCGGCCGTAGCCATTGATGGCGACTTTGATCGGCATTTTGCTCTCCCGGCAGAAAATCATTTATCAATTTCGATTGTACTGCCGTAAAAGCGGCGGCGCCAATCGGATTGGCCATCCGATTGCCCGTCCGATTGACCATCGCCACTCTATTCGATCACTGCCAGATACGCCCTTCCCTGGCGCCGGATCTCGAAAGCCAGCTCGCGTTCCTGGCTGACCGGAAACTCTCGCCTGAAGTCACCGAGATTGCGCACCTCGCGCCGGTTTACCGCAACGATCAGATCCCCGGATCGCAGTCCGGATTCCCACGCTGGAGTGTTGCGCCGGACTTCGTCGACGGCCACCCCCCTGATACCGCGCGAAGAGGCCCGATCCGGCACGCGCACCAGCACCACGCCCTCCAGTCTTTCATCCAGGCGCTGACCGGAGATCCTCGCGTCGAGGTTTTCGACCAGTGTGATCTTCTTGCGGCGCGGCTTGCCGTCGCGCAGAAATTCGATTTGCAGCTCACGGCCGACAGTTACCAGGCCTTCGAGGTTACGCAAGGTCTGACTGTTATCCACCGACCGACGATCGAAGCTGACGATCACATCGCCGGGACGCAGGCTGGCCCGGTCCGCCGAGCCATCGGGTTCCACGCTGGTGATCAGTGCACCGCTGGCAGCCTCCAGCCCGAGTGCGTTGCGCAGTTCCTCTGACAGGTCCTGGATTTCAATACCGAGGCTGCCACGACGCACTTCGCCGAACTCCACCAGTTGCTTCATCACGTACTCGGCAGTCGAGATCGGAATGGCAAAGCCAATACCGACATTGCCGCCGCTGGGGGTGAAAATTGCGGTATTGATGCCGACCAGTTGACCGCGGAGGTTGACCAGCGCTCCACCGGAGTTACCCGGGTTGATCGAGGCATCGGTCTGAATGAAATTCTGGTATTCCAGCCCCCGCAGTCCGGCACGACCCAGAGCCGAGACGATGCCCGAAGTCACGGTCTGGCCAAGGCCGAACGGGTTGCCCACGGCAACGACGAAATCACCGACCTTGAGTCGGTCGGAATCAAAGGACTTCAGTTCGGTCAGGTTTTCGGCCCGGATCCGGATTACGGCCAGATCGGTATCGCGGTCGGCGCCGATGAATTCGGCATCGAATTCACGTCCATCGTTAAGTGTGATCTTAATATCGTCAGCGTTATCAATGACATGGTTATTGGTCAGGATCAGGCCGCGTTCGGCATCGACAACCACGCCCGAACCCAGAGAGCGCTGCACCCGCTCGCGTGGCATGCTGGGAATATCGAAGAAGCGGCGAAAGAACGGGTCGTTAAAAAACGGGCTGGTACGCACCTGGACCCGGGTCGCGGAGTAGACATTGACCACCGCCGGCGTCACTCGTTCCAGCACCGGCGCCAGCGACGGCAGCGGCTGGCCATCGACCTCGGCCGGCAGCGCCGCATCGGCCGGGCAGGCGAGGGCCACCGAAAACCACACGACAACGACGGCTCGCATCCAGTTTCCGACGTGAATTCCAATTCGCGATTTTCTGCTTTGCTGCACGATCATTTTCAGGCCTGTTCCAGTGTGACGATGTTGCTGCTGACGCTTGGACGGGCTTGGCGACTGCAAGTTTCAACAAACTTTAATCATTCAGGGGTTGCAAAAGGGGGTGGTTTGCGGCAAAGATATGCAACAGGCAACCAGGCGGCGTCACAAGATGATGTGGCGGCATGCAAATCGAAGCCCAACATGCTGAATCTCAACCAACAGGTCCTCAGAACCGACGTGTCCGGAATGCCGATGGAATGGATCGGTTATCAGGATGCGGTCCGGATGATTGTTCTCGGGCAGGTCAGCTACTCGCTGGGCTCGATCCTGTATCGGCTGCACGGCGGAATCAACGCCATCAGCGGGCAGCGCACCGAGGTTGCGGTCAACGCCATTCTGGCCACGCACGGCAGTCATCCGGGTGGCAAAAGCTTTTTCCACAGTTATACGCCACCGCTTTCCAACCGCGCGCTGTTCCGGCGCGACCAGAATCTGTGCCTCTACTGCGGCGGCCATTTTCTCGATCGCGATCTCTCGCGCGACCATGTCAAACCGCTGGCGCAGAAAGGTGAGGACACCTGGTCGAACGTGGTCACCGCCTGCAAGCGCTGCAACAATCACAAGGGTTCGAAAACGCCGGAGCAGGCCGGCATGCAGTTGCTGGCCATCCCGTTCATCCCCACCCATGCCGAGTATGTCTATCTGCAGGGCCGGCGCATCCTGGCCGACCAGATGGACTTTCTGGTCGCGCACTTCCCCCGCAACAGCGTGTTGCGCAAGCGTCTGGAGCGCGGCGAGGGTTTGATCGCGTGATACCCGGGTTTTGGATGTCCGTGGTCAACAGTGACCGGAAAAGGGTCTGGCGTGCTGCAATCGGTTTCCGTCGTTACCGGTCCAGACGATTCCGTCATCGGCTAGACTTGATTGCATGAGCAAGACCTACGATATTGCAGGGTTTACCATCGTGCGCGACAAGATCACGATGATCTCGGCCGTGTTCCAGGCCGGTAACGACGAAGGCTGGCAATTCAATGTCCGCCTGGTCTCGGGCGACCGGGTGCTGGTCAAGCGCCCCGATCGCGCGCGTGCAACACTGGACCGGGAATTACTGGTCAAGGCCATCAACGAGGCGTGAACCTGGATTTGCCACTTGCCCGGCCCGCGTCGCGGACGAGTTCCGCTCCCGCAACAACGCGCCCTGGTCCGCTGCAGGCGCTTGCCTGCAAGCCCACTTCAGGTTGCTCAGGCCTGCGATTTATTCGCCTGCAGGAATGCTTCTGCGGAGGCGGGGTTTCCGGATCCGGGTTCAGTCGTCCTGTGCGATCAAACCCGGCCCCGAGCCGAAATCGACCGGAGATTGTGCCGCCAGCCAGGCCAACACGGCATAGGCGGCGACATTCTGGGCCATCTCCTCGGGGTCAATCTTGTCCAGGGTGTCGTTCTCGGTATGGTGGTAATCGAAATACATCGTGCCATCCTGACGAAGGTCCACCGCCGCCAGTCCATGCGGCAACATCGGGATGAAATCCGGCCCACCGCTGGCCTGACGTCCCCCCAGCGAGATCCCCAACGGATCCAGCTCGGACTGAATGGCCTTGATCACCACCCAGGCCTGATCACTGACTCGGGCCGAGATTTCATAGATCGGCCCGGCGCCGAAATCCGATTCGGCGGCGAGCTGGTAGTTCTCGACATTGTCCTTGTGCGCCTCTGCCCAGGCGCGTCCGCCCCACAGGCCTAGTTCCTCGGCGGCGAACAGGATGACACGAATGGAGCGCTCGGGAGGCTCGGCGTGTTCCATGATCAATTTCGCCGCCGCCGTGACGATGCCGACGCCAGCGCCGTCGTCGATCGCGCCAGTGCCGACGTCCCAGGAATCCAGGTGCGCGCCCAGCGCCACGATCTTTTCCGGCTGCTGCGTGCCGGAGATTTCGGCAATCACGTTGTGACTGGTGTAGGCCTCGTTGATCTGCGCCCCGATCTCGACCTTGAGCCGAACCGGCTCGCCAAGGCCGATCAGGCGTTCGAGCTGATCGGCATCCGGATTGGAAATCGCCACCGCCGGAACGGTTCGGCTGTCCAAGTCGAAACGCATGCCGCCGGTGTGGGCGAAGCGATTGCTGGAAGTGCCGATGGAGCGGAGCACCAGTGCCACAGCACCCTTTTCGGCCGCCACCCTGGATCCCTGGCTGCGCGCCTGCACCGCCGGACCATAGCCGGACCCGTCGCGCGCGCGCCGCATTCGATTGCGGATGAACACGATCTTGTCTTCCAGCGTACCTTCCGGTTGTGCTTCCAGCGCCTCCAGATCGTCGAACATGACCACTTCGGCTTCGATCCCGCCTTCCGGCGTGGCCGGAGAAAATCCGATTGCCAGTGTCACCATTTCCTGCTCGACCGGATCGATGATCTTGACGCGTTCATGTTCACGGTCCCAGACGGGAAAGGTGGCCGGTTCCTTCCAGACCCGGTCAAATCCCATCCCTTCCAGCATTTCCACCGCCCAGGCCACAGCGCGGGAATCGTTTTCCGACCCGGCCAGGCGATGTCCGATGCGGGTTGTGAGGTCGGCGGTGATTTCGTGGCCAAGCGAGCTCTCCAGCGCCTGCTGGCGAAGCTCGCGCGCGACCTGCAGGTCTTCGGCCTCAAACGGGCTGGCCAGTACCGTGGTGGCGGCCAAAAGCATCACGACCGAAAAAATCCTGATCATGCGTATTCTCCAATGAATTCAGTCACCCCTTCAAGAAACATCTGGACTGCGATCGCGACCAGCAACATCCCCATGAGACGTTCGGTGGCAATCAGGCCGCGCTTGCCCAGCAATCGCTTGATCAGCGGCGCAGTCGCAAGAATGGCGGCGGTCGCAAACCAGGCCAGGAACAGCGCCAGCGACCACAAGCCCAGGCTTTCAGGATGGCGGCTGGCCAGCAGTAAAAGGATGGCCATGGCGCTGGGTCCGGCGACCATTGGCACGGCCAGCGGCACCAGAAACGGCTCGTCATCCTCTTCGAGCTCTTGCTCGCGCATCTGACGCTGCACCGGGAAAATCATTTTCAATGCGATCAGAAACAGGATGATGCCGCCGGCGACGCTGATCGAATACTGGCTCAGGTGCAATGCAGCGAGCAGATACTGGCCGCCAAACAGAAATGCGAACAGGATGACCAGGGCCAGCACCAGCTCCCGCGCCAGGACGCGATTGCGCCGCTCAGGCGCAACCGTGTTGAGCACGGAAAGAAAAATCGGAATGTTGCCCAGCGGGTCCATGACCACGAACAGCAACACGATTGCGCCCAGTAAATCCATCAATTAACACCTTGCGTTCGAGTCGGGACTGAATCAGTCCGACCGAGGTTCACGTGCCGAGGGCAACAACGGTTCCAGGTGCCCGAGTGCGCGATGGTACACTCGCCGCTTGAATGGAATCACATTTTGGACCGGATACCAGAAATCGACCCAGCGATAAAAGTCAAATTCCGGGTGTTCGGTCACGTCGAGTTGCAAGGCACTGTCCTCGGCCAGAAATTCCAGCAGAAACCAGACTTGCTTTTGCCCGATGCACATGGGTTTCTGGGTTCGCCTTCGCAGCCGGCGCGGCAGGCGGTAGCGCAACCAGCCGGGCGTAGAACCGAGCACCTCGACATGATCGGGCTGCAAACCCGTCTCCTCGCGCAGTTCCCGGTACATGGCCTCCAGCGGGGTTTCATCGGAGCGCATGCCGCCCTGCGGAAATTGCCAGCCGTCCTGGCCCGCACGCCGGGCCCAGAACACCTGTCCGTCCTCGCGCGCCAGCACAATGCCCACGTTGGGGCGAAAGCCGTCAGCGTCTATCATCGTTAGAATCCCGTTGTCACCGGGCCAGTCCGCCGCGACCTGCCGGTCGCGGCGTGAAGCCGGTTAAGCTGGCACCCGGTGCGTCAAATCACTGACTTGAATGTTAATCAATTCATCCGACAAGCGCCAGTGCGTGCACGTTCAGATTGGACCGATTCGATGAACCGGATCGCAATCGCGGGCGTTGTGGTGCTTTTGCTGGCGGTTGTTGTGCTGGCCCTGGCGGCTGCATTGCTGGCCGGAAACGGCCGGCTGGACTGGCCGGCGACCGGAATGGACTGGCGCATTGTGACTGAATTGCGGCTGCCGCGGGCACTGGCCGCCCTCGTGACCGGCGCCTTGCTGGCGCTGTCCGGCGCCCTGATGCAGGTGCTGTTGCGCAATCCGCTGGCCGACCCTTACGTACTGGGGGTTTCCGGCGGCGCGGCGGCGTTCGTGCTGGCCACCATGATGTTCGGCCTGAGCATGGTCCCGATCGAAGCCGCCGCGTTTTCCGGGGCGCTGGTTTCTTCGGTGATCGTGTTCGTAATCGCCCAGGGTTCCGGCCCGTGGTCGACCACACGCATGCTGCTGACCGGCGTGGTGGTAGCGGCCGGCTGGGGCGCGATCATCAGCCTGATGCTGGCGCTGGGCGATGACCAAAGCCTGCGGGGCATGCTGTTCTGGCTGATGGGCGATCTCGGGTTCGCCCGCGCCGGGCCGGGCTGGCTGGCGCTGACCGTCGCCGCCACTTTGCTGCTGATGCTACGCGCACGATCGCTGAACATCCTGTCGGCCGGCCAGACCCAGGCCGCATTGCTGGGCGAGGACCCAAGGCGCAGATATACCGAAATTTATGTCTTTGCCTCGGCACTGACCGCGCTGGCCGTTTCGATCGCCGGCACGATCGGTTTTGTCGGCCTGATCGTGCCGCACCTGATGCGCCTTGTGGTGGGCAGCGATCACCGCCGGTTGCTCCCGGCCGCAGCATTATTCGGCGGCGCTTTCCTGGTGTTGGCCGACACGCTTTCACGCAACCTGTTCGCGCCCAGGCAGTTGCCAGTGGGCGTGATCACCGCACTGATCGGCGTGCCACTGTTCCTGCTGTTGCTGCACCGCAGCGGACGCGGCCGCTAACAATCCGCCTGAGCAGGGATACACCAGATGAACGATCCCCATCGAGTCCCGAGTCCCGAACCCCGGGTCCCACTCCTTGAGGCCCGTAGCCTTTCGGCCTCCATTGGCGGCCTGCAGATCACCTCGGATCTGGATCTGAGTCTGAGCGCTGGCCGTTCCATCGGCATTCTGGGCCCGAATGGGGCCGGCAAGACCACGCTGCTGCTGACCCTGGCCGGGGTGCGAGTGGCCGATTCGGGCAAGCTGTACCTGGGTGGAACGGACCTGCTGCGCATGCGCCGGAGAAATGTGGCGCGACGACTCGGCATGCTGACCCAAAACACCCGCTTCGCCTTCGACGCGCGCGTGTTGCAGGTGGCACTCAGCGGCCGCCATCCACATATTGGGACACTGGGCCGCGAGTCAGTGCGCGACCTGGAGCTGGCACGCGGGGCGCTGGATGCGGTGGGCCTTGACGGTCTGGCCGAGCGCTCGTGTCGGGAGCTGTCCGGTGGCGAGCAGCGCCGACTGGCACTGGCCACGGTGCTGGCCCAGAATCCGGCGGTGCTGTTGCTGGACGAACCGACCAATCACCTTGACCCGGCCCACCAGGTCGCGGTCCTGGATCACCTTTGGCAACGCGTGCACCGGGGACAACGAGCACAGATCATGGCGCTGCACGACGTCAATCTGGCGACCTGTTACTGCACCGACGTGCTGATGCTGTTCGGCGAAGGCCGATGGGAGTTCGGACCAACGGCGGAAATGCTGACCGAACATCGCCTCAGCCGGCTGTTCGGCTGCTCGATCCGAGCCGTCCGTGACGGTCGGCAGATGGTTTTTGCGGTGGCCGGAGCGTCGATTTCCGGATGACAATCAGGCCAGCAAGCCCCAACGATGCACTGCAACGTTGGGGTAAAAGGGCTGGTCAGGAGCCACAATGCCGGGCAGCATTAAGCCCGCTCCCCAAATTTGGCGCCGATTGCAGGCAATGCCGCACCATGAAGTGAACCATGTGCTCCCGGATGCCCCGAAAGCGGGCTCTCCCACAGAAAAGGCGCGGCCAAGGCCGCGCCTTTTCTGACTTCTGTTCGCTTGCGAGACTGGTTTATTCAGTCTCGAAAGCGTTTTCTCCGAGTATGTCGTGGGTCCAACCCGCGGTCCAGTCGTTGACGCCATCGAAAGCGCCACGATAGGGGACGAAATCGAAGAACTGGTCCGGTTCACCGCTATTCAGGTCGATCACTCGCAGACCACCTTCGAGTGCAGGTGAGCCTGCCGGCGGCATGAATCCGTCCACCAGTTCAAGATCCTCAATGATCTCGTTGCCCGGGAAAGCAGCAAAGAAATCATCGACCGTGAACGGCGCGCCGTCTTCAGTCCGGAACAGACTGCCGCAGTTGCCGATGATGGTGCCGGCAATAGCCGTGTCGCCCGTGATGTTATTCGGGAAATCATTCAACCCGCCGGCAGCGGCATAGGTCGGGAGGTCGACGAAGCGGATGCAGTTGGCCTCGAACCCGGTCACGACCGAATTCCAGGTCTGGCCCGCGGTGCCTTCCTTGTAGCGGATACCGTCACCGGTGCCGGCCGCGCCGATCAGGGTGATGTTGGAAAGGCGCGGTGTTGCGCGCGGCAAGGCATCGTCGTTATCCGGGTTGTTGGCCGACTCGAAGCCGTGATCGCCGTTGGAGGCATCGGTGTAGAGCATCAGGCCGTATTGCACCTTGCCCGACCATCCTTCGTCCCAGTCAAATCCGTCATCGTTGCCGGCGGTACCGACAATGTAGCGGGCGTTCGCCGTGCCGCCGAAGAATTCGATTGCGTCATCGAGGTTGGCGTAGGACTGCAGGTGCGAGATCA
This sequence comes from uncultured Halomonas sp., assembly GCA_964453565.1. Lineage (GTDB taxonomy): Bacteria > Pseudomonadota > Gammaproteobacteria > Xanthomonadales > Wenzhouxiangellaceae. Next base: position 18,904 of record CAYVPB010000007.1, on the reverse strand, counting down.
CGGTGCCATTGCCCACCGCCTGCATGGTAAATGCGTTGACTTCACGATTGGGCTGGAATTCAAACCCACCGTAGCGCACCTGCCAGTACTTGATAATGCCACTGCTGTCGTTTGGATCATCGCCACCGTAACGAAGCGTCGGGTCGAATTCCGAAAAACACAGGTTTTCGTCCGGACTGGAGTTGCACGGCGCATTGCCCGAGACCACAAGGCCGCCGACATCGCCGGGCTGCGGCTGGGTGCCTTCAACGAAACCGTCGTTGGCCGTGGTCAGCACGATCGGTGCATTCGGACGGCCTTCGGCAAAGATTTTCGAACCCGGGTTCACATACAGGTAATCGGCAATTCCGCCTGCGCCCACGAGGGTGGTACCGGGCTCGATCGTGACGGAGCTCTGGTTGGCATTGTCATCCCCGATCTGGACCAGGCCGTTGAGCTGCCAGGTGGTGTCGTTGGTCAGGGTGATGTCCTGATTGCGGATCACACCCGAAAGAGCGCATGCGCGTCCGATACCTACTGTGACCTCGGTTGCAAACGAGGGACATCCGGTGAATTCGTTTTTGTAGACGCACTCGTCGTTTTCAAAACCGAACGGTGCACCGGCGGGCTGCAAGTTCCAGGAAACATCCTCGAAACCGCTATCGGCATCGAAGTCGAAATTGAATTCGATATTACCGCACGAATTCAGCGTAACCGTGGTGTTGCCGATCAGGTTACTGGTCACATCCGCGCCAGGTTCAGGCACATCGGCGAACGTACCACCCTCGAACGCGGCAACAACACCGACCGCCTCAAACTGATGCTCAAGAAATTCGGTACTGGTGATCAGCCAGGTCGCCTCACCTTCATCGTCGTAGCTGAAGACGGCACCGAACAACAGACCCGAACCATCAGTTCGCTCGAGATAGGTAAGCGTAATGCCGCGATTCCCATCCGGAACCGTTGCCCATTGACCATTGAGATACTCGCCGGGCTGCATGGCGGCGTTGGCCTGGCCGAAAACGGCCATGCCCATTACCGCCGTACCAGCCAGCGCACGCTTGATATTGCGAATCATTGAAATATCCTCCAGAAGATCGTTTGAATTGAAACCAGTAATGCGAGCCAACGGTTTTGACCCTGCCGAAAGGATACTTGGCATTTATTTCGGCCGATTTTCAATTTCGGGTCGGTTTTGTTACAATCGGAAATCCAGTCCCAGTCCAATCGAAATCCCCGGCTTGAAAATCCGGCTGGTTTCATCCCCTTGGGTGAACTCCACCGTCGAATCCAGCAGATTCTCGAGTTCGAGCTTGACTGTCCAGCGCTCGCCATGGCGATACTTGGCGACCAAATCGAACTGCTCAAACGGCTCTTCAAAAATGTCGGGCTGGCCAAGCGTGCCGGCGCGTGAGATGCGCGCGCCGGAACTGTTATAGAGCAGCGTGACCTCGAAGCGTTCTCGAGGATCGTTATAGCCAATCTGGGCATTGATCACCCAGGGTGAGGCGCCCTGCAGGGCGCGATCGTCGTTGGTGGAGTTCGAAAGCAAGGGGTCGATGCTGACATTGGTCGTCAGGTCGGTGTAATTGGCCGCGACGAAAAAGTTTTCCAGCCCGATACGCCGCAGCCAGCCGGCCCGCAGCGCGTCCAACCAATCCCACTCATTGACAAACCCCAGCCCCCGGTAGAGATCGATCTCGAAACCCTCGATTTCCGCCCCCAGGGCATTCTGCAAGGTAATAATGGTGCCGGAGCCGCCTGAAGAAGAAACGGTCTCGATCGGATTGGTCAGCTCCTTGTAAAAGTAAGCAAAAGAAAGGCTGTCGATTTCGTTGAAGTAGTATTCGACGCGGGCGTCGAGATTGGTAATCTCGGTTACGACCAGATCCGGGTTGCCGACGGTTCTCAGATCGAGCAGCGGGTCAATGAACGGACTGGGCGAGATTTCCCGGAAATCCGGTCGCGAAAGAGACTCCGAATAGCCCAGGCGCAACTGCGCGTTCCTGAAAAACTGCCAGGTCGCGGAACCCGATAACAGGGTATCACTCTCGTCGATCAAACCGATGGTCGGCGCGGCCAGCGGGTTAGTCAGGTCATTGGATTCGACCAGTTGAAAGTTATCCTCTACACGCACCCCGCCGACCAGCAGCAGGCGTTCAAACAGATCGAGTTCGGCCATGCCGTAGAAAGCGGTCAACTCCTGCTCGGCAAAATAGTTGTCGGTCGGGCTTGTGCCTTCCCGGAGTCGAAGTCCACGCGAAGCGATGAACTCGGGCGTCAGGATCTCGTCCTGATCGCGCTGCCCCACCCCGGCTGGAATCCCGCCGATGAAGCTGAAAGTGCGAATCACCGAGTCACGATCGCGCTCGATTTGCGAAAAGCCGCCCTTGATGTTCAGCGACAGCGGTCCCGGCAGCGGAACGGGCTGGGACAGATCGGCCGAAAAGTGGGTCAGATCGTCATCCAACTCCGACCAGGACTGCGAATTGCTGTCGGCGCGCCGGGAAAATTCGAAGGTGCCGTCAAAATTGTCGTCATCGCGACGAAAGCGCCTGACGTTGGGATCATCACGCGAGGCCGTGGCGGTGGTGAATTGCCAATTCAGGAGAGTGCCGGTCCAGGGCAGTCGGTGCTCGCCGAAGCCCTGGATGGAAAACAGTTCATTTTCCGTCCATTCGAGCAGAAAACGCCGGAGATTCTGGCTGTCCTGCTGGCCTTCGGAAATCGTGGTTTCCGATTCAGTCTGGCGCAGTAACATCACATTCACGCCCAGTTCGGTCCAGTCCGACAGCGAAATACCGGCATTGAAAAATGCGCTCAGGTCGATATTGCGCAGGGTTCTTTCAAACGCCAGGCTGTCGTTGGGCTGCAACCCGGACGAAGAGGCCCGAAAGGTGTCGCGCTGTTCCGAGCGCTGGCGCCATTTGTCGCTGTAACGGACGGCTGAAATGAATCCAGCGCGAATATCATACCCAAGGTCGAAGGAGTTGCCCAGCGAAAGCGAAAAGCCGCGATCCACCGGCAGGCTTTTTTCCTCGACGCTGTAACTGGACGCTTCCGCCAGCTCCTCGCCGAGCTCTTCCAGCTCTTCCGGCGAAACACCGTCGGGATTGAATGGCGAGGACGAGCGCAGAAATTCTCCGTCTGCGGTTCGCTCAGCCAGCATCGGCGGAATATCGCGGGTGCCGTCATCGAAGCCGGTGAAGTCGCGAGATCCTCCCGGTGATGTCAAGCCGGTTTTGCCGGTGGACTCACTGTTATAGGTGGTACCCGAAGAGATTCTGAACAAAAGTGAGTCCGGATATTCGACCGTCTTGAGCTGAACGTTGCCCCCTCCAAACTCACCGGGCATCGCGGCATCGGCGGTTTTCTGGACCACGATCTGACTGATGATGTCGGTGGGAAACAGATCCATCGGCAATACCCGACGGGTCGGATCCGGGCTGGGCAGGATCGCGCCGTTGAGCTGCACGCTGGAATAGCGCTCGCCCAGGCCGCGAACGAAGATGAATGAACCATCGACCAGGGTCAGGCCAGTGACGCGTCTGAGTGCGCTGCCGGCATCGGAATCGCCAGCGCGCGAAATCTGCTCGGCGCTGAGGACATCGGTCACGGCCGTGGATTCGCGCCGTTGGGCAACCACCGAGCTCAGGCTGCCTTCGATAAACGGCTCGATGACCACGAACTCGGCCAGTTCCAGGCCGGCTGGCGGGAGTTCGAAATCGCGCTCGGTGACGGCATCGGGCTCGATTGCAATACCGTCTACGGTGCGGGTGGCAAAATCGGCGTGCAGCACCGAGACCGAATACTGCCCTACCGGCACCTCCATTTCGAATTGCCCGTCTTCATCGGTGCGCAGTTCAAGCGGAGTTCCGGAAACAAATACCCGCGCGCCGGAAATCGGGGTGCCATCTTCGGTTGAGACCACGCGACCGGTGAACTTTCCGCTGCCCGCCTCTATTTCGGGCATCATCGGCACCGGAGCGGTTTGATCATCAACCTGACCCAGCGAACTTTCGATACTGACCATGGCGCGGCGCTCCGGGCCGGTCAGGGTGATGATGATCTGAACGATTTCGCCGGCACGCAGGCGAAGCGGCAGCGCAGTCAGGGCCTCGGCGCCGTCGAACAGAATCAGGCGATCACTGGCCGGTGCGAGATCGGAACGCCATTGCCCTGCCTCGTCGGTGCGGCCGGCAACATCAGCAAAACGTACGGTCAGGTCGCGAACAGGTCGGCCCTGCTCGAATACGAACAGATCCAGCCGGGCCGAAACCTCGCCCGACGGGGGCTCTGGCTGGGCCACCGCCCGGATCGAGAACACCAGCCCGAAAATCATCAGGCCCAGGCCCAGCAGCATTCCGGCGCGTGTTATCAACGAGTCTCTCATGCTCTTTTCAATAATCCTGTTGGCCCTGTGGTTGCGGCAGCTACCCGCACATCCACGGATTTTCGGCGCACTGTTCCATGGCCCGTCGCAATTCAACTGCGCGCCGGAACAGGTCGGCCCGGGTCAGTTGCTGCAATTGCTCCTCGGCGCGCTCAAACTCGCCGGACTTGAAAAGCGCATAAGCCAAGGCATAGCGCATGTCTTCGTCGGCAAGCAGGCCAACGCGATCGAGATCGGAAGACATTCCGGCGGCCTGGTCGAAGCGATTCATCTCCAGCAGAATGGACATGCGCTGGCGCAACTTGCGGATCTGATCGATGACCTGGGCGTTGAAGGTCAGCGCCTGCACCGGCCAGCCGGCACGGCGAAACAGTTCGGCCGCATCCACTATCAGTTCGGGATCGGAAAGTGCCGCGTGGCGCATGATTTCGGCCGCTGCCAGGGTTCGACCCTGATCCAGATGCACGTATGCGAGAACTTTGCTCAGCAGTGCATGATCGGGGTCGCCAAGACGCGCTTTTTCCAGGATTAACGCGGCTTGGCGGTACTGCCCGGTTTCCCGCAGCGCATTGCCGATGGCGATCGCATCGTCAGTGGTCGCAACGCCGGTTTCGAGATAACGCAAACCCTGCTCGGCTGCTTCCTGATACAGACCCTGATCGACCAGAAGGAACACCTGGCGCCGGGCAAACTCTCCGGCACGGTCGGGAAAAAGTATCCGGCCCGCACCCAGGGTTTGCCAGGCCGACTCGAACTGCTCCAGTTCCCAGTGCGCCTGGGCCCGCATCATGTATACCGAGGGCAGGCGGGTCGCTGCCTTTCCGGCACGTTCCAGCGCGTCCAGCGTGGTCTGGTATTGCTGCTGCCCGAATCGCGCCTGGGCCAGGTACAGCCAGATCACCGGTTCGTCCTGGCCGGCCTCGATCGCGGATTCGAATTCGCGCTCGGCCAGCGCCGACTCTTCAAGATTGAGGGCAATCAGGCCCGACAGCGTGTGGTAACGGACCCGATCGAGTTCTTCATCAGCATCGTCGATCCGGGCCAGTGCCGTACGTGCGCGCTGATAGTTGCGATCGCCGATCAGGACTGCCGCCAGCGACAGCAGTTCGTCCGAGGCCATGGTATCGACCTCGGCTTCGCGGGTCGAGGTCGGGTCCGGGTCCTGGGCCCCGACCGCGAACGCGGCCAGCAGCAGCAAGGCGAACAAATGCAGACGAGGAATCATGGACAAGGTCAGCTCAGATCAAACCTGACGCGCTGGCGCGCCCAGACCTTGACATTGCGACCCTGGTATTGGGCCGGTTCGAATCTCCAGTTGCGCACACCTTCCAGCGCGGCCTCCTCGAATACACCGGAGGGATTGGCTTCCAGCACCTGAACTTTCTCAATCTCGCCGGTTGCGCTGATCAGCAGTGACAACACAACGTAGCCTTGCACGCCGCGTGCACGGGCGGAGCGCGGATAGGCCATGGGCGCCTGATAAGTCGGGCGCGGCGGGCTGTCGACCGAATCGTCGGTCATGATCACATCACGTGTGTCGCCCAGTAGCTGATCCTGAAGATCATTCAGATCGCCGGCGTCGAATCCGGGCAGACCGAAATCAATGCCCGAAAGCGAACTGTCCAGGCTGACCATGGGCGGCGCCGGGTCGCTGGAGCGCTTGCGCGGCGGCGGCTCCCGGCGCGGTCTGGGCGGCGGCGGCGGCTGCTGCTGCTTGCGCACGGCAAAAGAGGTTTCACCATTCGGGTTGTTCCGCTCGGGCGTTTCGGACAGCCGGTTGATCAGCAGCAGAGTGCCGACCACCAGCACCGTGCCGGCAAACATTGAGGCCAGTCCGATCGAGATTTCACGCCAGCGACCGGGGGCCCGGGCTGCCCTGTTTGGGGTCTGGGTTTGCTCTTGCATCTGTGGACTCCTCCAAATTTAGGAATGTTCAGCCGGTGCCGGCTTCATCGACGGTGGCCACGCCCACGTCCTGGGCGCCAGCGCGCCGAGCCTGGTCGACGACCTCGACCAGCTTGCCGGCGGGCACCTGATCGTCGGTCACGACCAGCACCTGCTGCGTCGTGGAAGTCGCCAGCTGGTCGCGCAGACGACTCTGAATCACCCAGATCCGTACCGGCTGTCCATCCATGTAGACGTCACCAGCGTTATCGATGTAGAGCCGGATCGCCTTGGTTGAAGCAGCCGTTGCGGTCGAGGCGCTGGGCCGGTTCAGATCCAGCTTCATGTCCTTGACAAAGGTGGTCGAGACCATGAAGAAAATCAGCAGGATGAACACCATGTCGATCAGCGGCGAGATATCGACCTGTTGCTCGGTATCCACGCGTTCCCGAAATCTCATGCCACAAGCTCCTTGTAATTGCCGGCACAGAGCAGGTCCTTGATCTGCGCCAGGTCGTGGCGGATCATCGACGCCCTGCGTTCGAGCATGCCGCCGATGATCAGGCCGGGAATTGCAACCGCCAGTCCCATCTGAGTCGTAAACAGTGCCTGCGAAATGCCCCCGGCGATGCCGCCGGACTGGGCGAACAGCGACATGTCGCCAAGCGAGTCGAAGGTCTCGATCATCCCGGCAACGGTGCCCAGCAGTCCCATCAGCGGCGCCACTGCAACGATCGTCATGATCAGTTTCTGGTGCCTGCGTGTGACCCGCTCCAGGTCTGAAAATGCATCATCAAGATGACGCCTGAGGTAAGGCGGATTGCGCCGCATTACGGCAAAGCCGCGCAATACTGCGGCATCGAGCAACCCCTTGGGGGTGCGCACATGCTTTTCACCGGCGATCCGCCGGATCAGGACGCGCGCCGAGCGAACCGAACCACGCCTGAGCAGGGCGAACCGGTGTCCGATGGCAAACCAGAGCACCACCGTCGAGGCAATCAGGGGCGGCATGACATAGCCCCCCACCTCGTAGAACAGCACCAGATCACGCCCCAGCGACTCCAGTACACCGGGCAGCACTTCAGGCCACTCCCCCGCTTGCGGCTGCATTGCGGCCGTTGCTGTAGTGGTTGATCACCCGCAAGGCTGCCTTTTCCATCTCGTCCTTGATGCGCTCAGCCCAGCCCGAAAGCAGGTTGCCCAGCAACAGCAGCGGAATCGCGACGGTGAGTCCCAGCTCGGTGGTCACCAGCGCGATCGAGATTCCGCCTGAAAGCAGCTTGGGATCACCGGTTCCGAATTCGGTGATGACATCGAACGTCGCGATCATGCCGGTCACGGTGCCGAGCAGACCCAGTAGCGGCGATACCGCGGCGATCACGATGATGATCGAGCCGAAGCGGTTCAGGTGCGAGTTTTCATGCAGGATGGATTCCGAAACAATGTCCTCGACATGCTCTCGATCGCGATCGAGATTGCGGATGGTGGCCGAAAGCACGCGCGAGGTTGCACCCTTGTGCCTTCCCAGCACTTGCAGAGCGGCGTCCCGGTCGCCGCGTCGGACATGGTCGGAAACCGCACTCAGCACGGACTCGGTCGAAGCACCGGCCGAACGCAGGAACACGATGCGCAGAATCACCAGCGCGAGTCCGACCAGGCCAAGGGCAAAAATCACCCATCCGATCACGCCACCCTGGCTGATGTACTCGAACAGGTTCCGGCTCTGGCGCTGCTCGACCTCGGTATTGAGTGATTCAAACAGAAACACCGGCAGCGGATCCGGTTGCTCGCCGGCGGCGAGCTGTGTTGCGGCTTCGGCCGATTGCTGGTTCCAGATTTTGAATTCGCCATCGCCGGCAGGCGCCAGCGCCCCGCTTTCGGCGTCGCTGAGGCCGAAAGCGGCGATATTGCCGACGTGCAGGATTTCGCCCTGAACCTGACTGCCGTCGCTCAAGAAGAATTCCCCTGATTCGCGTCGAACGCGATGTCCATCGGCGAGAAAGCGCATCGCAGCATCGAACAAGTCTTCGACGTCGGCCTCGCCCGGTGCCTGCTCACCCAACGTACTGGTCCAGGTGTCCTCCAGTGTGAATTCGGCCTGGATAAAGGTGGCCTCAAGCAAGTCGGCGTTCTCGCGCGCGGTTTCAACCGCGCGCTCGGACTCGAATACCAGATTGTCGAGGCGATCGCCACGACCGCGCATTTCGACCACCTCATTTTCCAGCCGGCGAATTTCAGCCTCCAGGTCTGAGCGTTCGGATTCAATGCGCGCCCGGGTCTGCGCAAGACGTTGTTCCAGATCGCGCTTTTGCCCCATCAGAAAGGCAAATTCCCGCTGGTAGGCCTGCTCCAGTGAGGGCTGTTGCGGTTCGGGCGCAGCCGGGGCCGACGCATCGGCGGCTTCGGTAGCCGGCTCTTCTTGCCCGGAGTCCTGCGCCTGAGCGGCGCAAGGGAGTATCAGCGCCAGCATGAGAATCATCCTCGCATTTCTTGACCAGGCGCTCATGAGTCCGACTCCAGCTGAATGCTGCCGTTGGGCAACTCGAAGTAACCGGTTCGAATCTGCTTGCGCAACGAGTCGAACAGCTTTTCAATCCGATCACGGTCGGCCCGCGACTCGACCAGCCTGTAGCGCCAGGTATTACCGGATTGTTCGACCATTCCGCTTCGGCCATCGCGGGTCTGGAAGTACACGGCGACCGCGCCAATTTTTGCGATATCGGCCAGCACGCTGCCTCCGGCAAGCGGGATAACCTGACTGTAGAGGCCGTTGTCACGGGTAAGCCGCAACTCATCCTCGTAGAACCGCCACAGACGGTTGATGATGCGGGGCGGCTCCAATGCGCCGGATTCAAGCTGGGCGCGAATATCTGCCAGTGCCCGTTGCCGATCCTCGGCCCGGAACGGGAACCCGTTTTCAATCTGCTGCTCCATCGCCGCCATGATCCGGCTGGCAACTGGAATCAGGGCTTCGGCCGCCACGCCGGCGCGCTGGGCGCGCTCGCGATTGTCGGCAAGATCCTGGTCGAGCTGGCGGATTCGCAATTCTTCACGCCGGCGGGTGGCTTCCAGATCTCCCTTTTGCGCAGCCAGAGAGTTCATCTCGGCGCGGTGCTGCTCCTGCACCCGGCCAAGCTCGGAATTGAGCGACTCCACCTCACCCCGCAGGGCAACCAGTTCTTCGGCCAGTGCATCCAGCGATTCCTGGCCCAGCGCCGGGGACAGGAAACACGCCAGAGTGGCCAGAGCCACCAGGCGCAAGGTTTGGTATTGCATGAATCCTCCTTGATCTCAGGGTGTCTTTCGAGACACGCCCGGGAACGATATCGAAAAAAGATTTCATGCCGATGACCAAGGCATTACAGAAATATGGCAAATGGTCGGAAAGCGAGAGACCGTGAATTTCATGTCCATTGATATGTAATGCAAATGATTTGCATTTCGGTCACTATTCGTGTAACGTCAGCACTCAGGAACGTCAATTTTCGGAGGAAAGCATGTTTGAACAACCGCTGAGCCGTGCCGAGCACTGGTGGCTGATCAGCCTGCGGCTGATCTGGCATTATCGCGACGACTCGCGCAATATCATCGCCCTGGTGGACACGCTGCTGATCCGGGCCGAAATGCGCCCGTGTGCATTGCCGATGCTGAGACTGCTTGAACAACTGGTACGCGACGGTGCCGATCACTTGTACATAGAACGCTTCGATCAGCCCGGCGTGACCGGTGATGAGCGCGATCTTCTCGCGGCACTCAAAGCCATGTGCCTGGACGACCCGTTCGCCGCCGAGCACGCCATGGGCGCACTACTGCCCCCCGGCGGCTCCGCCGCGGCCATGCGTCGCCTGCACCAGGTCGCCATTGCCGGCCAGCGCCAATGGAACTGTGCCTTGGCCGAATTACCGGAGGTGTCCGCCAGCGCCATGGCAACGCATTAATTGCCGGAGATTCCCGGTGGCAATTAACCGACTGTAAATGGCCAGTTGTAAATGGTCACGTGTAAATCGCCGCGTGGACGCGGCTCCTTCGCCATGATCGCCCCGAAATTACCTCCGCGGGGCCGGCGTTCATGCCGCGACCAACCCAAAGCCGGCATTTCAGGACAGGCCCAAAAAGACGCCGCCGCCCGTAATCGCTAACGTGCTGGCGTCAACCCAGTATGCGCGGCCAGGAACGCCCACTGGTCGGCGTACAGGTCGATCAGCATCTGGACCGGCGTGCCGGCACCGTGTCCGGCCCGGGTTTCGATCCGGATCAGCTTCGGCGCATTGCCGGTCTCGGCGGACTGCAGCGCGGCGGCATACTTGAACGAATGACCGGGGACCACGCGGTCATCGGTATCGCCCGTGGTCACCAGCATGGCCGGATAATCCCGCCCGTTGGCGATGTTATGATACGGCGAATACGCCTTCAGTGCCACGAACTCTTCCCGGCTCGACGACGAACCGTAATCGTCGACCCAGAAGCGCCCGGCGGTGAAACGGTCGAAACGCAGCATGTCCATCACGCCCACCGCCGGCAAGGCGGCGGCGAACAGGCCCGGCTTCTGGTTGGCGACCGCGCCGACCAGCAGACCGCCGTTGGAGCGACCATAGATGCCCAGCCGATCGGCGGTCGTGATTCCTTCCTCGATCAGATACTCAGCTGCGGCGATGAAGTCGTCGAACACGTTCTGCTTGCGCGTTCTGGTGCCGGCCTGATGCCAATCGCGGCCGTACTCGCCCCCGCCCCGGAGATTGGCCACGGCATAGACGCCACCGGCCTCCATCCAGGCCAGATTGGCCACTGAGAACGACGGCGTGATCGAAATGTTGAAACCGCCGTAACCGTACAGCAGCGTCGGCGCGTCCGCCTCCAGCGAGATATCGGCCCGATGCACGATGAACATCGGCACCCGGGTCCCGTCGCCGGATTCATAAAACATCTGGCGCACTCTGTAGGCCTCGGGATCAAAATCGACCTCGGCCTGGCGCCAGATTTCGCTTTCGCCCGAATCGACCCGGTAACGATACAGCGTCGGCGGGCGATTGAAGCTCGAAAAACTGTAGAACGTCTCGCGCTCGGATGGCGAGCCGTTGAAGCCACCAGCAGATCCGATTCCAGGCAGATCGACCTGACGGACCAGCTTGCCTTCCAGGTCAAACACTCGCACCGCGCTCTTCGCGTCTTCCAGATAACTGGCGATGAAGTGCCCGCCGACCAGGCTCAGGCCCCGCATCACATGCTCGCGCTCGGCCACCAGCTCGGTGCGAACCTCCGGCGCATCCAGGTCGATCGCGACAAGCCGGTATTTCGGCGCGCCGTCGTTGGTGTAGAAAAAGAACCGCTTGCCGTCATTGCCGACAAAGCTGTAGTCGTGCGTGAACTCGTCAATCAGCATGACCACGTCGGAATCGTCTTCGTCCAGCCGCTTCCAGGCGACGCGGTAGCGGTTATCGGTGCCGTGGAAGATGGTGATGACCAGGTAATTCCCATCCTCGGTCACGGCGGTGGAGAAACCCCATTCCGGCTGGTCCGGACGCTCAAAAACCAACCGGTCGTCGGCCTGATCCTCGCCCAGGCGGTGATAGAACACTTTCTGATTCAGGTTCAGCGACTGGAATTCCGCACCCGCTTGCGGCGCCGGATAGCGGCTGTAGAAGAATCCTTCGCCGTCGGCATCCCAGGCCACCGAGGTGAACTTCAGCCATTCGAGCTCGTCCCTGAGCAGTTCGCCGGAATCCACGTCCAGCACGCGCCAGGTGCGCCAGTCCGAGCCGCCGTCCTGAATGCCGTAGGCCACGCGCACGCCGTCCGGCCCGGGCACCCACTGCGCCAGGCTGACCGTGCCGTCATCCGACCAGCCATTGGGGTCAATCAATTCGCGCGGCTCGCCGTCCGGTCCGTCCTGCACGAACAGCACCGATTGATTCTGCAAGCCGTCGTTTCGGGTAAAGAAATAGCGCTCGCCGCGCTTGACCGGCATCCCGAAGCGCTCGTAGTTCCACAGCGTCTTCAGCCGCGCGGCGAACTGCGCGCGCATCGGCAGGGCTTGCAGATAAGCCTGCGTCACCTCGTTCTGCGCCGCCACCCACGCCGCCACCTCGGCCGACTCGCGCACATCGTCTTCCAGCCAGCGATACGGATCGGCGACCTCAGTGCCGTGGTAGTCGTCGACCACCTCGACGGTGACGGTTTCGGGGTATTCCAGAACAGTGGTTTCGGCTGGGGGCGCTTCATCCGGCTGCTCGGAACAGGCGGAAACAAGCAAGCCGGCAATCAGCCCGGCGGGAAGCAGAAAGAATCGGTTGTGGCGCAGCATCATCGGACTCCGGATCGGATCAAAGGCCGAAGTCTAACTGTTTCAGCGGACTTCATCTCCCATCTCTCTCGCCTCTGTATACGTGAGTAGCTACGGCCAGACTTTGATATCAAAACCCGGTGCAAACATTCGCCAGGTGAGTTGACCAATCGGCGATCACTTTTTTCCGCGCGAAAGCTAAGATGAAAAGAAGATCCGCGCCGCATTTCAATACGCTGTGCAACCTGCGTACAATCGGATACCCTGATGAATTCAGACAAAATTCCAACCAGCTTGGCTGACTACCAAGCCCTGATCGAACGGCACGGGCACACCGACACCGCCTACCTTAGAGCCCATTTTCATCGGTTTACAGGTACATTCAGGCAGTTTTCGGGTAGTTGGGCCGGAACAACCGACGCTCACGTTCTGGATATAGGTGCGCACTGGCTTCACCAGTCCATTATTTTTGCAGAGGCTGGGTTTCGGGTCACCGGAGCCGACTTTCCGGTCACGCTCGATCTTCAAGGTGTTCGTGCACTCGCTAAAGCGTACGGAATTGAGTTGCTTTGCTACAGCGAAATCGCGTCTGGGAACGCGTTTGATCCGATTCCCGACGATAGCGTCGATGTACTGCTTTTCACGGAGATCCTGGAACACATCACGTTCAACCCAGTTGCTTTCTGGGAATCGGTTTACAGGATACTGAAGGTTGGAGCACGCATCGTTGTCACAACGCCAAATTTCTACGCCAAGGGTGGCCGGGCTTGGCAATTGAAAAGATTTCTGGCTGGATTCGGCTCAGGGATTGACAATCTGGAGATTCTTCAAACGCCCACTTATGGGCATCACTGGAAAGAATTTTCGCGCAAGGAAGTCTGCCACTATTTTTGTGCGCTTTCCCCCGACTTTCATATTCACCGCGCGCTGGAGGTCGATTCCTGTTTCAAGGAACCCCGGTCGCTTCTCGGAAGAAAGACTCGTTTTTTACTGCCTCAACTGTATCTGGAAATCGACTTGAGCAACAAGTCCCATGGAATCACAATGAAACCGAGTTGGTGAGGCATGTCCATACCTGGGGACAGAATTGAGGGCTTGCGGCCAGCATGCGTCGGCCACTTCCCGGGGAGCATATCCTATGCCAGAAAACGTACTCTCGTCCAGTCATCGTTGTTTCGACGACAAGATTGGTTGCTTGCTCAGCCATAGCCCACCGATCGCTGCCATCAGGACGTCGCCACTGATGGTGACGAGTCTGAACATCAAGGCATCGAGAGCAGCCTGGGCTTCCCCGATCAGCGGCGTGAGTCCCAACACCAGCACGAATTCACGGATACCCAGGCCACCTGGCGCACCAGGGACAATGAAACCGAGCAGCCAGGCCGCGGCAATCCATGGCACCAGCGACCACCAATCGACCAAGGTGAGTGAACTGGACATCAATATGAAACAGAGGCTGCTGGTGAGAAAGAAAACCACAGCCAGAACAAAGCCTGCAACCAGTTCGACGATGAGTCGTGCCGATCCGAGTCCTGAATCCAGCCAACCCCGGCGCCTGGCAACCACCAGGCCGAGTGCCAGCGAGGCCGTGGCGACCACAGGCGCCAGCCAGACTGCCTCCAGCATCGGTTCCAGCTCACCTGAAAGCATGGGATGAATGACCAGAACGGCCAGCGTTCCGGCTGCGGCAACCAGCACCAGCGCTTCGAGCAACGTGGCCGCCACAAGCGCGCGATGGCTGACGCCGTGCCGTCGACTTAATATATGGCGTGCCGCGAAATGGCCCACATTGCCGGGCAAATACTTACCGAGCTGACTGGAAAGAAAAACGCTGGACGCCCGGGTCAGCGAGGCTGATCTGAATCCGGCCACTCGCAAGGCCAGCCACCAGATCAGCGCCAGAAACAGCCCGCAACCGGCATAGCCCAGCGACGCCAACACAAGACCGGGGCCTGCTGCCTCCAGCGCGCCCGCGGGGAGCGCCGAAAAATGCAGCCACAGCCGGTGGGCCACGAACGCAATCGCCGCCATGGCCAGCGCTGCACCCAGCCATTTCATCACTCGCTTGAGGCGCCCGGAACTCTCGGCAGACAAAGTCATCACGGCTCAGGTTTGCCGGCGAGTCGATGCGAATCAGGCACCCCGACTCCTGCACAACAGCATGGTCCAGGGCAGCGGCGAGCGACGTTCCACGACGTCGAATCGTTGCGAAACGAACTCAATGAAGCCGCGCCTGCTCCAGTGGTTGACATGCCCTGGAGTATTACCCAGATCCCTGACATAGCGTCCGCGGGCCAGATTGAGAGCCCGCCAGAGCGGCTCGCGCGGAACGCTGCACAGCAGCCAGGGATCGGCTAACTCAGAAAGGATCTCCAGACCGTGGCCGGGGTCGTCCAGATGCTCCAGCACTTCACAGCAAACCACCAATGGCGCGGCATCGGAACGGCTACTGAAGTCCTCCAGCCGCTGAATCCACAACTCCACTTCTGCGCCGGCTGCCGCGACCCGCTCGCGCGCCTCGGCGATTGCCTCGGGGGCGATGTCGCAGCCGCGGACTTTCATGCCCTTGCCCGCCATGTGGATGCTTAGCTCGGCCTCGCCGCAACCGATTTCCAGTGCTTCGCCGACTCCGGCCCGGTCAACCAAGGCGCTGAAGGCATCAAGAAAACCGGCCATCATCCAGCGCACGATCGGATTGCGCGAGCCGTACTTGTCAAAATAGTTACCCGCCGGCTGGGCCGTGTTTCGAACGTTCATGATGCACTTCGGCCCGACCGGGCGATCTTTTTTGCAGCCTTTCCGGCGGCCGTTTTTCTAGGCGACTTCTTCGCGGTCTTTTTTGCAACCGTTGCATCGGGCTTCTCGTCGATGACCGCCGAACCTCCCGAACGGTGTTCCATTCGCTTGAGTCGCCATTCCACGTCCTGGAGCAGCCGCCGGTTGACCGCCACCAGGTCCGCGATGAAACCGCTCATGAAAAGCACCAGCGCGATCGTGACGCAAGAAGCCGCCAGAATCGCCGACTGGACGTGCCCGGCACCGAAACCGATCGCCTTGTGATAGAGATACCAGCTACCGAAACCCAGCCCCGCCAGGCCGAAAAATGCGGCCGTCAACCAGAAGAACGTCAACGGGCGATAGGTAGCGAATACCCGGACAATGGTGCTGGCCGATCGCCAAACATAACGCCCGATGCTGCGCACCAGGCGCGAAGGCCGAAGATCCGGGTTGGTTCGCACCGGCACGGAGGTGACGCGAATATTGCTGTGCCCGGCCTGGATCAGCGTCTCCAGCGTATACGTATACGTGTTGAACACGTTCAGGCGCATTGCGGTATCGCGCGTAAAGGCGCGAAAACCGCTGGGCGCGTCCTGCACCTCAGTGTTGCTGGCCAGACGCACAACCGCGGTGCCCAGAACCTGGAGGCGTTTTTTGATCCACGAGAAATGTTCGGTCTGCAGGATCGGCCGTGCACCGACCACCATCTCCGCTTCGCCGGCCAGGATCGGCCGGGTCAGGGCCTCGATATCCCGACCTTCATATTGATTATCGGCGTCGGTATTGACGATGACATCGGCACCTTGGGCAACCGCGGCCTCGATACCCGTCATGAAGGCCGCCGCCAGACCCCGATTCACCGCATGGCGGGCAATGTGATGGACCCCATGCCCGGCGGCCACATCAGCCGTCCCGTCGGTCGAGCCATCGTCGATCACCAGCCACTCGACGGTGTCGAAGCCGTCAATTCGCTTCGGCAGCTCCGAAAGTGTCACCGGCAGCGTTTCAGCCTCATTGTAGCAGGGGATCTGGATAATCAGCTTGCGCATGAAAGATCACGATGTTTCTGGAAAAAGACACTTCTATATGGTAATCGATCAAGCCCCATCACCGGCAATCTCGCTGTCAGCAAACCGGTTTCGGGAAGTGTGGGATAATCTCAAATTGCAATCTGCATTCATAATTGAGCCAAGCCCAGTGATGGCAAGAACCTGGACAATCACCCTTGCGGTGGTTGTCGCCGTATTGCTTGTACTATTTATTGCCGAGGTTTTCGGATCTCCCGTTTCCTTCGACGGCGCGATGAACCTCCAGGTTGCCGCATCGCTGGCCGATGGTCACGGCTACGCGCGCTTCTACGACGAGTGGATCCTGTTCCCCGAAGAAGTCCAGACCAATGCGCCGTTCGTTTTGCCAGCCAGTCTGGTATTCGCGCTGTTCGGCGTTAGCCTGATCAGCGCTCAAGTCGTTTCCATCGCCTATGCCATTGCGCTGGTCCTGGCCGTTTTCTGGCTGATCCGACCTGTGGCCGGCACTGCCGCGGCGCTGGCTGCAATCTCGCTGGTGCTGATATCACCCGGGTTTTCCCGCTTTGGCGCCAACGGCTATGGAGAAGTGCCCGGACTGGTCTGGTTCCTGCTCGGCCTGGGCCTATTCTGCCGCGCCCTGAAAAACGAACGCATATCCCATTTTCTCGCTGCCGGATTGTGCCTGGGATTGGCCGTTCTCACCAAGACCGTGATGCTGATGCCGGTGGGAATTGTGCTGGCGTTGGCCGGCTTGACCCTGATCCTCCATCTACGCAGGCAAGCGCTGGCTGCAACAGCACTCGCGTTCTCTTTGCCAATCGCGGCGTTCGAAATCTGGAGGGGCATATCTCTGGGGGGAAAGACAGCCTGGTTCAATTGGTGGGCCGAACAGTTTTCATCGATTCTTTCTCAAGCCGGCGTTCAGGATGGATTCGAGAATATCCCCGTGTGGACAGACAAGTTGATCGGACACGCCACAATACTCGCCGACAACCTGTCACTGCCCATATGGGTGTTACCGATACTTGCGTTGGTGCCAGTCGGCCTGGCACTGATCACGCTGGGCGAGTTTAGAAAACCGGAACCCTCGCGGGACCGAATCCTGCTGATGGTCACGCTCGCGTTTTCGATCACGGCCTACTTTGTCTGGTGGCTGCTGGTTACGCCGACTGAAAAGGCTTGGCCCCGGCGTATATTCAATGGTCTTCTGCTAGTAGCAATCGCCGCGCCGATCGTTCTAAGACAGGCTTGGCAGTCACTGCGGGAAAATCCCGGGCAGGCATCTGTCGTCATGTTGCCGATAGTTGCGCTGGCATACGCGGGCCTTGCCAACTTGCAACTCACCTCGCTGGACAATCGCCACTCGGCAGTCGAGAACGTAGTCGAATTCATGCGAAACTCGCCACAGCACGCTCGATTCTACGGGTACGGATGGTATTCAGCACCGGTATTCTCCCTGTACTCCGGGCGGCGCGCTTACAACCTGAGTGCCTGGAAACACTTCATCGAACCCGATACCAGACCGCACTATCTCCTGGTGGATGTAAATATGGTTAATGCGGAAGCGCACACGCGCGCGTTGCGCAACATCGAGCATCGAACCGTTCTAGACAACTCGCCCTGGGCATTGGTCGTGGAGATCAGCAGCGGATTCGAGTTGCAGCCGATGCCTATATTTGAAACAGAGCAGATCGTCTGCAATGCTGACTTTCTTGAATCGAAATACGGGTCAGTCCAAGGCTTCCACCCGCCGGAGGGCGATGGCTGGCGCTGGGTGGAGCCAAACGCACACATTGCACTCAGACGCTCACCAGGAGCGAAACACCTGGTCGTGCGCGGATACGTGCCGTCGCTCGAAGAGTATCGAATTTGGGGCCCGGGCGACCAATTTGTTCTTGAAGCGACGGCCGGAGATTGCCGCCTCGGGGAAAGATCTATCGGCCAAAGCGGTCATTTCGAAGTGGTCTGGCCCGTGAATTCCTGCCCCGGCCCCACGGGCGAGATCGTGATTGTCACTTTACAGGCGAACGCTGTTATGCAGCGAGTTGATCGATCACTGTCGTGGATCGTGAATTCGATCGGTTTCACGAATAATTAAAGTGCTGCACAGACCCCATTTCACCAAGCAGCGCACGCGCGGAACAGTAAGATATATTGAAGAAAAATGGCAGAAAGAAACCCGTTCTTGATACTGCAGCTGCTCACCGCTATCAAACGCAAGCAACTGATCGCCGTTCCCGCAACGATCAATGCTGCGAGTTCAGCGCAGGTCCCAGGCCGTAAGCCACTCGGTGGCGACGTGCCGAAATCCGAAATCATTTTTCAGCCGGCGCGCAAAATCCGGCATGTGACCGGCGCCGTAGAAAATGGCGAGGTGGGTATGACCGGCTTCCAGTTCACGCGCCATCACCTCCAGCGCACGCGCATTACGGCCTTCGATCAGAGTCGTTCCGTCATCACCTGAAATGGTCTCGAAAAGACTGGACTGATCCACCAGTTGTCGCGCAAGCATGCGGCGCAATGCAAGCTGCCGATTGCTGGCAAACAGCACCTTGAACAGTT